>NZ_CP048814.1:2725714-3407142 GCF_014217785.1 Rhodococcus triatomae
TGTACGCGCTCGGCGCGGTCGCCACCAAGGCGGCGTTCTGGCTGCCGCAGGCGGTCGGTGTCGTGCTCTACCCACGGATGGCGAATCCCGCGCAGTCGGCGGCCGCGATCCGCTCGGCGCTCGGGGTCCTCGTCGGGCTCGGGAGCCTGCTCGTCGTCGGTGCCGCCCTCGCCGCACCCTTGGCTCCGCTCGTGGTCGGCGACGAGTACCGGCCGGTGCAGTCGCTGCTGTGGGTGTTCGCGCTCCAGGGGGCCTCGCTGGCGGTGCTCCAGGGGGCTCTGCTGTCCGCGATCGCGGGCGAGCGCACCCACCTCGCCGTCGTCGCCTGGATCGGGCTGGCCGTCGAGATCGCGCTCCTGCTCACCGTCGGCACCACCATCGGCCGATTCGTCACCGTCGCGGCCTCCGTCGCCGTCCTGTGCGCGGTGGTGATGGGAGTGCTGGCCGTCCGCGCCGCGCGATACGACGCGGTGCGTCCCGTCGAGTGAACCGGCTCCGGGAACGGGGACCGGTGCGCAGCTGCTCCGGAACGGGTCAGGCCCCCTCCGGAAATCCGGAGGGGGCCTGACCGAGTCGGTGCGGGGAACCGTGGCAGCTAGCGCCGCGGATCGTCGCGTGGATCGTCCCGCGGATCGACGACCGGGATCTGCTCGGTCTGGTCCGTGGTCCAGTCGCGCGGGATCTCCGTCGTCGGGGCATTCGGGTCGACGGCACCGGCGCCACCGGGGGGAGTGAAGCCCCCGGACGCGGGAGCGGGGTCGCCCTTGCCGCCGCGTCCGCCGCGCAGGCCCAGGATCACGCCGGCGATGACGGCGAGGACACCGAGGATCCCGGCCACGATCGGCAGGGTGCGGCCGAACGTGCTGAGCTGGTCGAGGCCGTTGCGTGCCTGCTCGACCTGGAACTCGATGGTCTCCTCGTCGAACGGGAACGTCACGTTGAGCACGTCGACCTCGGGCTGGTTCGCCGAGCGGCCGTAGTACTGGTGCATCTGCTCCTGGCCCTTGACGACGACGCCGGTCTTGGGCTCGACCCACAGGTCGCGGGTGTTGGTGTACCAGCGAGTCATCGTGATCGGGACCTCGCCGCCGGGGACGCCCCAGGTCTCGGCCGGGAGCTCGAGCTTGTTGGTCGGTGCCTCCGGAACTGCTGCGGAGAGATCGACCGGGCCCACTTCCTGCGTGAAGTGGTAGACCTTCAGGCCGTTGATCTCGGTTTCCTCGACGAAGTCGATGTCCTTGGTCTCACGGGCGTTGAGGTCGAAGTACGGGTAGCTCTGCTGTTCGGTGTTGAACGGGAACTTGTACTGGAGACCTTCGCGGGGGACCTCGGTGCCGGGGACGTCGGACTGGGTCTGCACGGTGCCGACCGGGTCGTTCGTCGGCATCGACGTGACGCGGTCCAGCGTGACGCGGTCGACGGTGGCGGTGAGGATGCCGGTGTCACCCCGCTTGTCGGTGCGTCGCACGGTCTGACCGGCCTGCACCGTCATGATCTCGGAGTCGGACGGCTCCTCGACGGTGACGTAGCGCTGGGCGACCAGGTCCACGTCCGTGTCGACCGTCGCGTTGCCCTGCAGCAGTGCCGCCGAGTCGAGGACGCTGCCCTTGCCGCTGGCAATCGTCGTCACCTCGAGATCGAGGGGCGTCTTCTCCAGCTTGCCGACGGTGTAGGACGGGATGAGGACGGCGACTGCGAGGAGCAGTGCCCCCAGACCGACCAGAATGCACGCGAATATCCGGCTCGGCCCTGAGCGCTCCGCCATGCTGTCTCTCCTATCCCGAGTTGACGACTATCGAGGTACCCCCACCGGCAGCACGGCTGCACGGATCGCGTGGTGCCGACATTCGACGCCACGTGAGGCATGACACTAACAGCCCGATGTCGATTCGTGTCCTTCCGGATCCTAGACTCCCGGCCTGCGCGGACGGTGGAGGCAGGTCCTCGTCGCCCGTCCGGCCCCGCGCTGCCCCCACCTCCACCGACACGAGGCAAACTGGACTCGATGACCAGTACACCCAGTCGGGTCCGCGCGACACCGCCCGCTGCCGACACCGCCCGCCGTTTCATCCCGGCGCTCGAGGGCATGCGCGGCCTCGCAGCGCTCGGCGTCCTCGTCACCCACGTCGCGTTCCAGACCGCCACCACCGGTCCCGACGTGCTCGGACGTGTGCTCGGCCGCCTGGACCTGGCGGTCGCCCTGTTCTTCGCGCTGTCCGGATTCCTGCTGTGGCGTCCGCACGCGGCGGCGGCGCGCGGAATCGGGATGCCGCACACGATGCTGCGGTACTGGCTCTCGCGCGCGACCCGGATCCTGCCCGCGTACTGGGTCGCCGTCGTCGTCGTGCTCGCCTTCCTGCCTGCCGCGGACGGCGCGGGTGTGCGCACGTGGGTGTCGAATCTGGCGTTGGTCCAGGTGTTCGTCCCACTGACCCTCACCGACGGGCTGACCCAGATGTGGAGCCTGTCGGTGGAGGTGGCGTTCTATCTGCTCCTGCCGTTGATCGCGTTGTCGATGGTCCGGTTGCGGGGCGTGTCGGCGCGGCTGCGGATCCCGGTGTTGCTCACGGCCTCGGCGGTGAGCCTGGTGTGGGCGTTCCTGCCCGTGCCGACCCCGGAGCACGTCAATCACGACAACTGGCTCCCCGGGTTCGTGCCCTGGTTCGCGGCGGGCATGCTGATCGCGGAGCTGGCCGTCGTGCCGCGCACCTGGATTCATCGACTCGCCGATCGCCGCGGGCTGATGACGGTGATCGCCGCGGTCGCGTTCGGGCTCGCCACGACCGACCTGGCCGGCCCGCCCGGGCTGGTGCAGCCGGCACCATGGCAGTACGCGGTGAAGATCGTGCTGGGTGCGGTGATGAGCTTCGCCCTGGTCGCGCCCCTCGTCCTCGGCCGGGAGCGGCGCTACCGCTACCTGGTGAGCCCGGTGGGTCTGGCGTTCGGCCGCTGGTCCTACGGCATCTTCATCTGGCACCTGGCCGTGCTCTCCATCGTGTTCCCGACGTTCGGGATCCCGCCGTTCTCCGGGCGATTCGTGTTCGTGCTGGTGACGACGACGGTGCTCAGCATCGCCGTCGCCTCGATCAGCTACGCGCTGATCGAGGAACCGTCCCGCCGCGAGGTCCAGCGTCGCCAGGCCCGGCGGGCCGACCGTCCGAGGGGCACCACCGCGAGCCCGGCCGCCACCAGCCCGGTGAGTACCGCGAACTGAATCAGCCACGAGTGGCCCACGTAGCCGTCCGGGCCGCGCCACGGTCCGGTGGAGAGCAGCAGCATCCCGGTCGTGGTCGCCACCCCGGCGACGCCGACCAGGGTCCGGGCGGCGGTGGCGGGTCCACGCCACCGGGCCAGCCCCAGCGCCCCGGCCGTGCCGAGTAGCACGATCACGGCGCCCGTGACTCCCGCCGCGACGGTCGCCGTGGCGAGTACTCCCAGCCACGCCGCGGTGGTGCTGCGCCACGGGCGCGGTGCGGGTCCGAACTCGCGCGGGGCGCAGCGCGTGGGCCACAGTGCCAGCAGAGCCAGGGGAAGCAGGAGCAGCAGTCCACCGAAGATGCCTGTCCGGTACCAGCGGTCGAGGGGGTAGTCCAGCGTCACCGTTCCGGTGGCCCCGGCCGGGACGACCCAACCCTGCTGCCAGCCGTTCACCACCACCGGGCTCAGTTCGGTGCCGTCCTCGGTGGTCGCGACCCACCCGATGTTCGTGCTCTCGGGCACCACCAGGAGCCGGTCCTCCCCGCTCCCGTCCGCGGGGGCGAGAGTGACCTCGCGGTGGGAGTCCGTCCACGCGGTGGCCGTGACCGGGCTCCGGTCCGCTGCCTGCGGGGCCTCCGGAAGAACCGGCAGCCGCAGGCTGTCCACGACGAATGCCGATGTCGGGTCCGCGGCGACGTCCACCCGGCCGGACGGGAGCGGAGCGGAGGCGTCGTCGCACGCGGTCGCGACCACCGGTGCACCGGAGAGCAATTCGCCGACCGTGGCCGAGAGCTGGGTGCGGACGACGTGACCGCCGATCGAGAGCACAGGGCCGGCGTCGCAGCCCACGGACACGATGCGGCCGCTCGCCTCCGACTCGGGGAGGACGCCGGAGCCGGGCAGTGGCTGCCCGTCCGCGCCGAGCACACCCACTTCCGCCAGCCCGGCGGGGAGCCGCGTCAGACCGAATCCGCCCGCGTCGTAGAGCTCGTCCCACGACACGATGCTCAGGACGATGCGATCGGTCTCGTACGGGGCGAGCTCGACGATGCCGTCGTCGCCGACGTCCCGTACCTGGGTTCCGTTGCCGAGGTCGACGGCCACCCGTTGCGCGGTGGCGGGCAGATCCCCCGGGCTCGCGGTCAGTTCGAGCCCGGTGACCTCCGTCGGTGCGGGGAGCTCGATGGTGAGGGTCGGTTTCTCGGTCCGCCCGCCGACGGTGTCGCGCGCCGCGGTCCACGAGGTGCGGGGATCCCCGTCGGTCGCGGCGTAGGCGCCGCCGCGCAGATCGGGGAGGTCGCTGCGCCCCCGGGCAGTCGGCGCGTCCCGGGCGAGAAGGTCCTCGAGCGGGGCGCCGGGCCTGGCCCGAACGGTCAGTTGCGGGGTGACGGTGGCCGCGTCGGGAACCGACAGGGTGCGGGTGAAGGAGCTGCCTTCCTCGGGCGGCATGGCGAACGCGTTGCCGCAGCGCACCCGGTCCGGTCCTTCCACACAGGCGGCGCGGCCCGGCAACTCCTGGCTCAGGTCCCAGCCGGTGACCTGGGCGCCCGGCGGCGTGGGCGGCAGCACCGTGCGGTGCGTGACCGGAACCATCTGCGGCTCGATACCCGTCGCCGCGTCCGCCGTGCCGAAGTCCTCGATCGCGATCTCGCCGACACCGAACTGGACGCCCCCGCTCCCGTCCGCGGTCCGGGTGGCGGTGATCCGGAACCAGTCGGTCGTGCCGCCGGGCAACGCGACCGTCACCGGCTCCCCGGGCTGGTCCACGCGTACCGCGGTGGTGCCGTTGGCGGTGGACAGTTCCATCCAGCGGACCGCGGGCCCCAGCGCCGCCGGACTGGTGGTGACGTGGACGACGCCGCTGCTGACAGGGGTGTCGAGGTCGAATTGCACCCACTGGCCGAGCGCCCCGTGCAACACGTTGCTGAACCACCCGGTGGCGGTGTCCCCGTCCACGACGGCGGCGGCGCCGGAACCGGGCGACGTGCCCCCGAGCTGGGTGGCGTCCGCGGCGGAACTCGACACGCTGACGCGGGCACCTTCCCATTCGCCCTCGACGAGCGGGGTGTCGGGCACGGGGTAGTCGGCGACGAGGTTGTGGGTACGCCGCGGGTCGTCGGGGGCACGGAGTCCCGAGCTGTGGTTGTCGACCTGCCCGTAGTCGGTCTCCCGGTTGCGGGGGGTGTCGGTGACGATCAGCGAATCCACGGGGAGGCCGGCGCGCTCGGCGTCCGCGGCGAGCAGCACCGGACCCGGGCCGGGTACTGCGCCGTTCTCGTGGAGCCGCTGCACCGACTCCGGCCCGCCCTGGACCCGTGGCACCGTGGCGGCGTCGACGGTGTACGGGCCGGGGGCGACCGTTCCGGCAGTGCCGGGCAGCTCCACCCGAAAGATCTCGATCGCCGGGTAGGCGGGTCGCAGGTCGCCGTCGCGGACCAGGTCTTCCACCGGTTCCGGTCCGATGTCCTCGCCGAACTCGGCGACCTTCGTCAAGCCGGGCGATCCCTCGATCGCCTGATGTACGAGGATCGGCCGCGGTGATCGCGAGGTGTCCGGGTGCAGGTCGTTGCGGACGACGAGGTAGTGCACGCCCTGCCCGAGCAGGGTCGCGGCGAGGCCGTCCGAGGGGCGGCCGTCGGCGATCAGGCGTTGGACCGAGTCCAGGGCGCGGATCGTGCCGGGCGGGGTCAGCGGGACCGAGTCGCGTACCGCCCACGGGGTGTCGGCGAGCGCCTGCAACGGTTCGTCGCGGGTGAGCCCCCACACCTGGTCGCCGAACGGGGCACCGGGCACCACCAGGGCACGGCCGGTGTCGGAGTCGCCAGGGCCGTCACCGCGGGTGTTCTCCTCCAGCCACCGTGCGGCCTCGTGCCAGTGACCGGGCACCTCCGCGTAGGCCCCCCGCGGTGCGAGTTTGCCGGTCCAGGCCAGGGAGGTGGTGAGGGTGATCGCGATGAGCAGCGCGGTGGTGACGGCGACCATCGGCTCCCGTTCGGGGTGGGCGAGGGCCGAGCGCCACCGCGGGCCGGGGACGGATCCGGGCAGCGGCACCTTCGCGAGCAGGTGCGCCAGTCCGAGGACGAGTGGCAGGCGCACCAGCGGTTCCAGTTTGTGCACGTTCCGCAGCGGGGCCCCGGCGCCGTCGAGGAACATCCGCACCTGGTCCGCGACCGGGGACGCGAGCTCCCCGGCGTACCCCACGGCCAGGCCGGCGATACCGACCATCAGGATCAGGACGAGTCGGCCGCGGGCGGGCATCGAGCGCATCGCGAGCCCCGCCAGCCCGGCGGCGGCGATCAGGCCGGTGGCGACGACGACGGCGGGCTGGGTGACGAGGACGGCACCCGCGATGCGTTCGGGAGAGACGAACGGCGTCCAGCTCCCGGTGCCGCGGAGCACCTCGGCGAGTGAGGTCCACTGGGTGGTGACCCCGGAGGACTCGATGTAGTCGAGGAACGGCGGGCTGACCCGGCCCAGCAGGAGCAGCGGGACGACCCACCACACCGTCGCGGCGACGAGGCACGGGATCCACCAGGCCGTGAACACCCACCACCGCCGGTTCGGCCGGTGCGCGATCCACCAGAGACCGGCGACGAGGCAGGCGAGCAGCGTGGCGACGGCGTTGACGGCACCCATGAGCGCAACGGCCAGCGCGGACTGCGCGGCCAGCCGGGGCAGCGAACGTGGCGGTGCGCCGGGCCTCGGGCGGGTGACGTACACGAGGGGGAGGAGCACCCACGGCGCCAGCATCATCGGCAGGGTCTCGGACGAGATCGAGCCGAGCGTGGTGAGGACGCGCGGGGACAGCGCGAAGGCGACCGCGGCGATGATCCGGGAACTGCGCGATCCGATACCGAGTGCCTCGGCCAGCCGGATCACACCCCAGAATCCGGCGACCAGAACCAACGCCCACCACAGTCGCTGGGTGATCCAGGCGGGTACGTGGGCGAGATCGCCGAGCGCGAAGAACGCGCCGTGTGGGAAGAAGTATCCGTACGCCTGGTTCTGGACCTGCCCCATCGGGGCCTGACTACTCCACAGGTGTGCGGCGCGCCCGAGGAATCCGAGGGGATTCTCGGTCAGGTCGTACTTGGTGTCGGCGGCGATCAGCCCCGGCGACTGCAGGAAACTGAGAACGAACGCGAGAGCGGTGGCGGCGAACAGCCACCGCCGCGACAGCGGATCGGTCGGGCTCCGCCGCGACAGCGGATCGGCCGAGGGAGCGACGGCCTCGTCGGAACTGCGGTCTGCGGCGTCAGCGCTCGCCGTACTCAACCTGGTTCAGCACGGACGAGTTGGCGTTGCCGCTGCGGTCGATCTCCGGACGGCTGTTCTGCTGCGCTGCGGCGGTGACGCCCAGCACGGTCACGGTGCCCAGAACTGCTCCGGCAACGGCGCTGACTACCCCGGGCACCAGGAACTTCGCCATGTTTCTCTCCCACTTGTCGCCTGCGCGGCTACCGCCGCGTACGAATTTCTCGGGCCAAGGTATCACCCGGGACGATCTCGCAGGTGGATCGGTGTGCCGGAACCGGCGATCTGTGGACGTGACCGCGGTGCCGACGCCCGGCGGACCTCACTTGCCGGGCGGGACGATCAGCACGGGCCGGTGGCTGTGCCGCAGCACGTGATCGGCCACGCTGCTCTGCAGCAGAGACCGCAGTCCGGTGGTGCCCCGTGTTCCGGTGACGATGATGTCGACGTCCATCTCGTCGGCGGCTTCGACGATGGCGGTCCAGATGGTGGTGGCACATTCCACGCACCGCCCCTCGGCGTCGACCCCTGCGGAGCGGGCGAGGTCGAGTCCCTCCTGGTTGACGGCTTTCGCGTCGGTCAGTGCCACGTCCTCGTGGTCCTCGTCGGGCACCCATTCGGGCTGCATCACCCCGGACAGGCCGGACATGCGGGCGGCCTGGCGCACCATCGGCTCCCAGGCGGTCACGACCACGGCGTGGCGGGTGAGGAGGAATCGCGCGGCGTACTCGACGGCTCGCTTGGCGTTCTCGGAGCCGTCATAGGCGATCATCACGAGGTCGGCGGGCACGAGATCCTCCTGGTGGGGGAACGAATCGTACGAGCTCACTGTTCGAGGTCAGACTATCAAGAGGATGCGCCGATCGACCCCTTCCCGACGTGCTCGTCTACCGTCGGGGCCATGCGTTCGAAGATTTCCCTTGTCGTGGCGGCCACGTTCACGTGTGCCGGCCTGGTCGCGGGGTGTGCCTCGGGGGACACCGGGGCGGAGCCGACGCCGTCGGCCGCGGCTGCCCCTCCGACCACCCCGGCAGGCGAGCCGACGCCGGATCCGAGAACGCTCGCGCAGACGTGCGGTGCGGATCTGCTGGCGAACCTGTCCCAGCGGCAGAAGCTGGCCCAGCTGCTCAACGTCGGGGTGACGGGCACCGCGGACGCCCTCGCCGTGGTGCGGGACGAGCAGATCGGCGGGATCTTCGTCGGCAGCTGGACGGACGAGTCCATGCTCGCGAACCGGGAGGTGCCGCAGGTCGCGTCCGCGTCGGAGCTGCCGCTCATGGTCACCATCGACGAGGAGGGCGGTCGGGTGTCGCGGGTGTCGAACCTGCTCGGGCCCGACCCTTCCGCCCGAGTGACCGCCGCGACCATGACGGTGGAACAGACGTATCAGATGGCGTTGGAGCGGGGTCGCGGTCTCGCCGACCTGGGCATCACCGTCAACTACGCCCCGGTCGTCGACGTCAGTTCCCAGCCGGACAACTCGGTGATCGGCGACCGGTCGTTCTCGGACGACCCCGCGACGGTCACCCTGTATGCGGACGCCTACGCACGCGGCATGCGTGACGCCGGGATCCTGCCGGTGATCAAGCACTTCCCCGGCCACGGTTCGGGATCGGGGGACTCGCACACCGGCGCGGTGACGACACCTCCGCTCGAGCAGTTGCAGACCTCGGACCTGCAGCCGTTCCGCGATCTCGTCGACACCGGCGTCGGCGTCATGCTGGGCCATCTCGAGGTGCCGGGCCTGACGGCGCCGAACGTCCCGACCAGTGTCAGCCCCGACGCCGTGGCGTTGCTCCGCGGTGGAGTCGGGTACGGGGGCCCGCCGTTCACCGGTCCGATCTTCACGGACGACCTCAGCGGGATGCAGGCGATCACGGACCGATACGACATCACCGATGCCGTCGCCGCCGCGTTGGGTGCCGGCGTCGATGTCGCGTTGTGGTTGACCACCGACGACGTGCCCCGGGTGCTCGATCACCTGGAAACCCTTGTCGCGTCCGGGGAACTGCCCGCGCAGCGGGTGGACGAGGCGGTGCTGACGGTGGCGCGCGCCAAGGGTGCGGTGCCCTGCTAGGGTCGCTGCGTCCGTTGCCGTCCGATGGGGAGTTCCTGGTGAAGATTCGCGCGTTGATCGGTGGTGCCCTCGCGGTGGGTGCGCTCGGTGCGGGCTCGCTCGCGTTCGCGGCGCCGGTGTCCGCGACTCCGGCCGCGCCGGTTCAGGCGACCTGCCCGAAGGGGCACGTGTGCGAGCTGCCGGTGGAGTGCCCGTGGGAGTGGAAGCTGGACTGGTCGAGTGGCCAGATGGTGTGGCAGCCGCAGCCGTACTGCCTCAACCCGCACGCCGTGCCGACCGAGAAGACGATCGCCCAGAAGGAGCGGGTGCGCGCCTACCAGGAAGGTCGCGCGTACTGAGCCCGGAACGGGTCTCGTCCGGGTCGTTCCTACCGTAGAGTAAGGTCTGACTCTTACCACGGTTGGAGGATGGATGGCTGGCGGCACGAAACGACTGCCGCGTGCGGTGCGCGAACAGCAGATGCTCGATGCCGCCGTCGAGGTGTTCTCCGAGAGGGGATTCCACGAGACCTCCATGGATGCGATCGCCGCCCGGGCCGAGATCTCCAAGCCGATGCTCTACCTCTACTACGGGTCGAAGGACGAGCTGTTCGCGGCGTGTATCCAGCGTGAGGGTCTGCGATTCGCGGAGGCGTTCACCCCCGCCGGCGACCCGGGCCTGACTCCGCGCGAGCAGTTGCGGAAGGCCATCGAGGTGTTCCTCGATTTCGTCGGGGAGCACCGCAATTCCTGGATGGTGCTGTACCGGCAGGCGCTGGGCCAGCAGGCGTTCATGGGTTCGGTGCAGTCCGCTCGCGACCGCCTCATCGAACTGACCGCCGCGCTGCTTGCGGCGAGTACCCGGGAACCTCTTCCCGGACAGGACTTCCACATGGTCGCCGTGGCACTGGTCGGTGCCGGCGAGGCCGTCGCGGACCGCGTGGCGGGCGGGGAGATCACCCCCGCCGCGGCGGCGGATCTGCTCGAGGCCCTCGCATGGCGCGGCCTCTCGGGAAAGAAGAAGTCCGAGTAGGCATCGCGCCACCCGCTTCTCCCGAGTCCCCTTCTGCGCCCCTGCGTCCCTCGCCTCCCCGCGCCGCCCCCTGCTCCCTCCCCCGCTGGGTGAAGGGACCATTCGACCGGTCTGACGAGCCGAAGGGTCCGTTCACCCAGGCGGTGGGGAGGCGGAGGCAGGGGCAGTGAGGAGTCAGCGCAGGGTTGCCGTGAGGTGCGGGTAGCCCTTCTTGGGATGCCGGATGGCCAGGTCCCAGCCCTCGGGGGTCCGGTCGGCATACATGTTCAGCGTCGCCGGCAGCAGGATCGGCTTGCCGAAGCGCACACTGTAGGTCACCGCGTCCGGGATCCGCCCCTCGACGGTGGACAGGATGGCCGCGGCGCTCCACATCCCGTGCGCGATGGTCTTCGGGAATCCGAAGGCCTTGGCGCCCAACGAGGAGACATGGATCGGGTTACGGTCACCGGAGACCGCCGCGTAGCGGCTGATGGTGGCCTGGTCGACGCGGGCGACACGCAGCGCCGGGGGCGGCACCTCCTCCGGCTTCGGCTCCGGTCCCGGCTGGTCGGACAGCGACGTCCGCTGCTGCTTGAGGAAGCTCGACACCTGCCGCCACACCAGTTCCCGGCCCACCCGGACCTCGCTGACCAGGTCGACGAGCAGGCCCTTGCGGTGCTCGCGGAGATTCTCCGCGTGCACCGTCAGGTCGAGCGGCTCGCTCACCGAGATCGGACGGGTCTGCTCGATGACGTTCTCGGCGTGCACCGAACCGATGGCCGGGAACGGGAAGCCCTGCGAGACCATCAGTTTCATCACCACGGGGAATACCAGGGTGAACGGATAGGTCAGCGGCAGGCTGTCGCCGAAGCGCAGGCCCGTCGCCTTGCAGTAGGCGGCGAGGTTGTCCGGATCCACCTTCAGGCCCTTCAGGGCGAAGGTGGTGTCCGGAACGGAGGTGCCGCTCGCGCCGACGACGGGGAGGGCGCTGCGCACCGCCCCGAGGTAGACGTCCAGGGTCCCCGGGGCCTCGGAGAGCTCGATCACCTTGCCTCCCATCAGGCGCCGATCAGGCTCTGGCCGCAGACACGGACGATCTGTCCGGTCACGGCGTTGGACGCGGGGCTCGCGAAGTAGGCCACGGTTTCCGCGACGTCGACCGTCTGACCGCCCTGGAGCAGCGAGTTCATCCGTCGTCCGGCCTCACGGGTGGCGAACGGGATCGCGGCCGTCATGGCGGTCTCGATGAAGCCGGGGGCCACCGCGTTGATCGTGATCTTCTTCTCCGCGAGAACCGGTGCCGAGGCCTGCACGAGACCGATGACACCGGCCTTCGACGTGCCGTAGTTGGTCTGGCCGCGGTTGCCCGCGATGCCGGCGATCGACGACACGTCGATCACGCGGCCGCCCTCCTTCAGGGCGCCCTTCGCGACGAGGATGTCGGTGATCTTCTGCGGTGCCAGGAGATTGACGCCGATGACCATGTTCCAGCGGCCCTCGTCCATGTTGGCGAGAGTCTTGTCGCGGGTGATGCCGGCGTTGTGGACGACGATGTCCGCTCCGCCGTGACGCTCGAGAACGTGCTCGGCGAGCTTCTCGCCGGCGTCGTCGGCGGTGACGTCCAGGGCGAGGGCGGTTCCGCCGACCTTGTTCGCGGTCTCCGACAGTGCCTCTCCCGCGGCCGGGATGTCGGCGCACACGACGTGGGCACCGTCCCTGGCCAGGACCTCGGCGATGGTGGCGCCGATGCCGCGCGCCGCGCCGGTGACGACGGCGACCTTGCCGTCGAGCGGCTTCTCCCAGTTCTTCGGGGCGACCGAGTCCTCGGCGCCGACGCGGATGACCTGGCCGTCGACATAGGTGGACTTGGCCGAGAGGAGGAAGCGGAGGGTGGACTCGACGCCGCTGAGTCCGGTGGAGGCCTTCGACGAGACGTACACGAGCTGGGCCGTGGCGCCGCGCTTGACCTCCTTGCCGACGCTGCGGGTGAATCCTTCGAGAGCGCGCTGCGCGATGTGCTCGTCCACGCTCGCGGTGTCCTCGGGAGTGGTGCCGAGGACGACGACGCGGGCGCTGGGCGCGAGGTTGCGGATCACCGGCTTGAAGAACTCGTAGAGCTGCTCGAGGTCGGCGGCCGATCCGATCCCGGTGGCGTCGAAGACGAGGCCGCCGAGCTTGGTGTCGTGCGGCTGGGCCACCGGGTAATCGGCGAGGAGCTCGCGCAGCGGCTCGACGAGGCGGCCGTTTCCGCCGATGAGCACCGGCCCGGCGAGGGGCGGTTCGCCCGCCTTGTACCGGCGCAGGGGCTCCGGTTTCGGCAGGCCCGCCTTCGACGCGATGAACGCGCCGGGGGCGGAGGAGAGGAATTGCGAGTACAGGTCGGGGGCTCCCTTGCTGGCTGCCACGGTCCTACCTTCTGTCGTCGTGTTGGCGGGGGTCTCGTACGGGTTCGGTCGCCACCGAAAACGATGCGGTGTCGACAAGTAACTTACTCCTGAGTAAGAATAGTAGCCAACAGGTACACCGCACCAGACCATGGAGACCTCAGTGACCAGCAAAGCTCGCACCAACACGAAGTCAGCGGCGGCGACCAAGCGCAGCGGAAGGCAGCAGCGTCCCGTCGCGATCGTCGGCGGTAACCGCATTCCGTTCGCGCGTTCGGACCGCCGGTACGCGCAGGCCTCCAACCAGGACATGTTCACCTCCACCCTGGACGGGCTGGTCAGCCGTTTCAACCTCCAGGGTGAGCGCCTGGGCCTGGTCGCCGGTGGCGCGGTGCTCAAGCACAGCCGCGACTTCAACCTCATCCGCGAGAGCGTGCTGGGCAGCGCGCTGAGCCCCTACACGCCCGGATACGACCTGCAGCAGGCCTGTGGCACCGGTCTGCAGGCCATCGTCACCGTCGGCGACGCCATCGCCGCGGGTCGTATCGATGCCGGTATCGGCGGCGGCGTCGACACCACGTCGGATGCACCCATCGGGGTGAACAACGAGCTGCGCGAGTTCCTGCTGTCGCTGAACCGCGCGAAGTCGACCGGTGACCGCATCAAGCTCCTGGGCAACGTCCGCCCGTCGATGCTCGGCATCGAGATCCCGCGCAACGGCGAGCCCCGTACCGGCTTGTCCATGGGCGACCACGCCGCGATCACGGCGAAGGAGTTCGGGGTCAGCCGCGAGGCGCAGGACGAACTGGCCGCGGCGAGTCACCAGAACATGGCTGCCGCCTACGATCGGGGCTTCTTCGACGATCTGGTCACCCCGTTCCTCGGTCTGACCCGCGACGACAATCTGCGTGCCGACTCCTCGGTGGAGAAGCTCGCCAAGCTGAAGCCGGTGTTCGGCACCAAGCTCGGCGACGCCACCATGACGGCGGGCAACTCGACTCCGCTCACCGACGGCGCGTCCGCTGTCCTGCTCTCCACCGACGAATGGGCCACCGAGCGCAACCTGCCGGTCCTCGCTCATCTGGTCGACTCGGAGACTGCCGCCGTCGACTACGTGCACGGCAAGGACGGCCTGCTCATGGCGCCGACCTACGCGATTCCGCGTCTGCTCGAACGCAACGGCCTGACCTTGCAGGACTTCGACTTCTACGAGATCCACGAGGCCTTCGCCTCCGTCGTGCTCGCCACGCTGCAGGCGTTCGAGGACGACGCGTACTGCAAGGAACGGCTGGGGCTGGACGGCGCACTGGGGTCGATCGACCGCAGCAAGCTCAACGTCAACGGCTCCTCCCTGGCCGCGGGCCACCCGTTCGCGGCCACGGGCGGCCGGATCGTCGCCTCGCTCGCGAAGGCGCTGGCGGAGAAGGGTTCGGGCCGGGGCCTGATCTCGATCTGCGCGGCAGGCGGCCAGGGCGTCACGGCCATCATCGAGCGCTGACGCGCACACCGACGAGGGTCCGTCCCGGCCGTTCGGCTGCCGGGGCGGACCTCATCCGCAGGAGTTGCGGAAGGGTGTCTCGGGGATCCGGTAGCGAGGGGTGACCGGATCCCCGACGCCTTTTCCGACTTTTTCGAGAGCGGTGTAACGCCTCGGCCCGGACGCCGATACACCTGTCAGCCCCGTGTTGCTGCCTGACCCCCGACCTGGCAGCAGCGCGGGGCTCTCGCATCTCCTCATCTCCCCACCTGGCGGTACTGTGGTTCCGGGGTGGGCTCATAATCGTGAGGACAAGTCACGATCTTCGTTCCGGGCTGCGGCCGGAACGGGCAGACGATCCGGTGAGAGGACAGCGTGGACGACGGCACTGACGACCCCCGGCCCGAGGAGTTGCCGACGACGCCGATCTCGGACCGCTCGCAGGGCGACGGCAGCGAAGACCCGACCCAGGTGATCCCGGCGGTACCCGACGAGCCGGCACCCCCCAGGGCCTACGAGCAGGTCGATCCCGAAGGCGCCGGCGCGGCCACCGAGCAGTTCACGGCTCCTCAGGCCGAGGCGGCTTCTCCGGCCGGCTCCGACCCGTCTTCGGGTGGGGGAGCGGGCGGATCGGGTGGTGACGGAAGCGACGGTGGCGTGAGCGGCGCCGTCAAGGCAGCGCCCTGGGCCAAGATCGTTGCGGTCGCCGGTGGGGCCGCCGCGCTTCTCGGTCTCGGCTACGCCATCGACCTCGCGGTCGCGTCGGGATCGGTGGCGCGCGGGACGACCGTCGCGGGTGTGGACGTCGGCGGAATGTCGACGGCCGATGCCGAGCAGACGCTGCGCGCGGCGCTCGAGCCCCGCGCGAACGAACCGGTGGAGGTCACCGCCGGTGACGTCACCGAGCAGATCGTCCCGGCCGAGGCCGGTCTCGGGGTGGACTGGGCCGCCACGCTCGACCGCATCGATTCCCAGCCCCTCAACCCCTGGACCCGGCTGACGTCGTTCTTCGTCGACCGCGAGGCAGGGGTGAGCTCCACCGTCGACGAGGCGGCGCTCGCGGGTGCGATAGACGGGCTCCGGGGCACGGCCGACCGCGCGGTGCGGGAGGGCAACATCGTGTTCGAGGGCGCCACCCCGGTGCCGGTGACGCCTGCGCCCGGCCAGCAGATCGACGGTGAGGGCACGGAGGAGTTGCTCACGGAGCGGTGGGCATTCGCCGAGCCGATCGACCTGCCGGTCGAATCGGTCGAGGTGACCGTCTCCCAGGACAGCGTGGACCGCGCCCTCGCCGACGTGGCGGTTCCGGCCGCGTCCGCAGACCTGGTGGTCTCGGGTCGCGACGGCGTGACGGCCACGTCGCCGCGCGACCGGATCGGCGCCCTGCTCCGATTCGAGCCGGACGGCGACGGTGGTCTCGAGCCGGTGTACGACTTCGAGGCGGCGACCGGCATCCTCGCGCCGCAGCTGGCCCCCACCGAACGGGAGCCGAAGGACGCCGAGATCACGCTGTCCGGAGGTTCGCCCACGGTGGTGCCCGCGGTGGTGGGCGATCTGGTCCAGTGGCCCGAGACGCTCGAGGGGCTGCCGCAGGCGCTTGCGGGCACTCACCGGATCGACGCGGTCTACGGGCCGGTGGAGCCGGAATTGACCACCGAGGCGGCCGAGTCGCTCGGCGTGCGCGAGGTGATCGGCGAGTTCACGACGGGCGGATTCTCCTCGGCGTCCGGCGTGAACATCCGTCTGGCGGCCGCCTCCCTCGACGGGGCCCTCGTCCTTCCCGGCGAGACCTTCTCGCTCAATGGGCACACCGGGCCGCGCGGAACCGCTCAGGGCTACGTCGAGTCCGGCATCATCAACCACGGCAGGCCGGACACCGCCGTCGGCGGTGGTGTCAGCCAGGTCGCGACGACGCTCTACAACGCGTCGTACTTCGCCGGCATGGAGGACGTCGAGCACACCGAGCACTCCTACTACATCTCGCGGTACCCCGAGGCCCGCGAGGCCACCGTGTTCGAGGGGGCGATCGACCTCAAGTTCCGTAATCCCACCGACACGGGTGTGCTGATCCAGGCGATCGGGGGAAGCTCCCAGCTGACCATCCGTTTCTGGGGCACCAAGACGGTGGACGTGCAGTCGGTGACCGGGTCGCGCAGCCGCCCGACACAGCCGGACACGATCACTCTGCCGGCCGGCGACGCGTGCGTACCGTCCAGCGGTTCACCGGGATTCACGTCCAGTGACACTCGGATCATCACCGACGTGGCCACCGGCCGGGAGATCTCCCGCAACACCCGGACGGTTCGCTACGACCCCGTTCCGACGGTCGAGTGCGAGTCGTCGGACCCCGCTCCCGCAGCACCTCCGGCGGACGGCCCGCCGGAGCGCGCACCCGCGCCCGAGCCCGGCGGCGGTGGGGGCGGCCAGGCGCCGGCAGCTGCGCCGACGACGGGGCGCAGTGCGCCGAGCTCCACTCCGTCGGCACCCGCAGGCGAGACGACCACCCGCGCGCCACGCCCCACGGCGGACGACGACGAGTAGCGTCCCTGTCGACGGACGTCGAGCAGGGAGGTAGCGATGGACGAGGACCTGCGCAAGTTGGCGGCGCAGCTCCCGGACGGCGCGGTGCTCACCGACCCCGACCTGGTCGAGGGCTACCGCCGTGACTGGGCGAAGGACCCGGATGCCGGCCGTCCGCTGGCAGTGGTTCGTGCGAGTTGCACCGCCGACGTCCAGGCGGTGCTCCGCTGGGCGAGTGCGCGCCGCGTCCCCGTCGTACCCCGCGGCGCCGGTTCCGGGCTCTCCGGGGGAGCGACGGCCGTCGACGGTGGCCTGGTCCTCACCACCGAGCGGATGCGGCGGATCGACGTCGATCCCGTCACCCGGACGGCGGTGGTCCAGCCCGGCCTGCTCAACGCAGAGGTCAAGAAGGCGGTCGGCGAGCACGGCCTCTGGTATCCGCCGGACCCGTCCTCGTTCGAGATCTGCTCGATCGGCGGCAATGCGGCCACCAACGCCGGCGGGCTGTGCTGCGTGAAGTACGGCGTGACCACCGACTACGTCCTGGGACTCGAGGTGGTCCTCGCAGACGGCACGGCGGTGCGGCTCGGCGGCCCCCGGTTGAAGGATTCCGCTGGTCTGTCCCTCACGAAGCTGTTCGTGGGTAGCGAAGGCACGCTCGGGATCATCACCGAGGTGATCGTGCGACTTCTCCCGGCGCAGCCACCGGCGAGCACGGTGGTCGCGTCGTTCGCCACCGTCGAGGACGCGACGGCCGCGATCCTGTCCGTGACGCGCGCGATGCGTCCCGCGATGCTCGAGTTCATGGATCGCGCCTCGATCGGTGCGGTGGAGGATGCGCTGAAGATGGGACTCGACCGGTCGGCGCACGCGATGCTGATCGCGCAATCCGATTCGCCGGGGGCGGACCGTGCCCGCGAAACCGAGTTCATCGCCGAGGCTTTCGCGCGGCACCACGCGCCGGAGGTGTTCGCGACCGACGATCAGGAGGAGGGTGAGGCGTTCACGGCGGCCCGGCGTTTCGCGATTCCCGCCGTCGAGAGGCTCGGAACCCTGTTGCTCGAGGATGTCGGTGTGCCGGTGCCGTCCCTGCCCGACCTCATCCTGGGAATCGAGGAGATCGCCCGTCGCCGTGAGGTTCTCGTCGCGGTCATCGCTCATGCGGGCGACGGCAACACCCACCCGCTGATCGTGCACGACCCCCTCGACGCCGCCGAGACCGCGCGGGCGAACGCCGCGTTCGGTGAGATCATGGATCTGGCGATCTCGCTGGGCGGCACGATCACCGGCGAGCACGGGGTGGGTCGGCTGAAGAAGGCGTGGCTGCCGGACCAGGTGGGCCCCGACGTCATGGAGCTGACCCGGCGGATCAAGACCGCACTGGACCCGGACCACCTGCTCAATCCCGGCGCGGTGCTCTGACCGGGTTACCCTGCCCACTACTGCGCGCCGATTCCGTAGCCGCACGGTGGATTGGGCCCTAATCTCCGCGCGGGTGCGGAAACGGTATGCGGCTGTGGAGGGCTCGACGTATCCGAGCGGCGAGCACCTCGGGAGCGCCGAGATCCGCCCAGGTCCACCGGACGACGCCGTACCCCAGTTCGCGCAGGGCGTCCTCACGGAGTTTCTCGGCGAAGACGGCATCGCCGGGCTCCTGGCCGGGGCGCAGGAGCCGACCGTACTTCGTCCGTCCGTCGAACTCGCCGATCACGCCGTACTCGGCCCAGTAGAAGTCGACCCGGGCGAGGAAGTATCCGCCGCCGTCCCGGAACTCGTGCTGGAGCGACGGCACGGGCAGGTCGTACGCCTCGAAGAACACCCGACTCCGTGATTCGCCGACGCTCTCACAGCGCGCATCGACGAGCGCGGCAGCCCGGCGCGCCGCCTGTACGCCACGTCTGCCGCCGGCGCGGGTAACTTCCGCCGACAGTTCCCGCGAGCCGACGGCGAGCGTGCGTGCCGCCGCGTCCCCGGCGACGACGGCAGATTCGACGCCGTACGAGCAGGCGAGGTCGACGACGGTTCGTGCGGGTGAGGTGACGCGGTAGCCGCCGATCGTCGTCACCGAGCCGTGCAACGGGGAGGCGTGGACGACGACATCGGCGCCGGTTCGCCCGCCGCTGGGTCGGTCCCGAGTGACATGTACCCGGTCGAGAGGGGCGTCCCACAGGGGGAGTCCGTGGACCACGGCGGCGGTGCCGTGACTGAGCACCGCATCGGGTGCGAGGGCCGGTAGTACGGCGTCGACGGCGAGCAGGTGGCGTGCCGGTGCGTCGAGGGCGGACATCGTTGCCGCCTCGATGTAGGCGCCGTGTCCGAGTCGCTGCCACTCGCCTCGTGTGTAGCGCCGCCGGATCTCCTCGTCGGAGTACCCGGCGGCGAGTGCCTGTTGTCGTCGCACGACGCGGTGGCTGGAACGTTCCATGGGTCCGATGGTGGCCGGTCGGAATGCTCTCCGCAGCTGCCGATCCGCGATCTGTGGATGGCGAAAACCTGGGGATAGATGATCCGCACAGGCATTCCGCAGCCGCGGGGCGGATAGGGCCGGAATCGCCCCGCGGATCCCGAATCGGTGCGCGGCATCGAGTTGCCGCGACGTATGGCGGCTCGCCACACGGCAGCGCCCCCGGACCGAGTGGTCCGGGGGCGCTGCCGTCGTGGAGTTCGCCTGCGATCAGAACGCGGCTTCGTCGAGCTCCATGATGTCGTTGTCGACGTTCGCGACGATGCCCTTGGTGGCGGTCAGCTCGGGCAGGATGTTCTTCGCGAACCAGGACGCCACGGCGACCTTGCCCTCGTAGAACGCCTTGTCCTTGTCGGAGGCACCCTCGTCGAGCGCCTTGATGGCCACCTCGGCGCCGCGCAGCAGCTGCCAGCCGATGAGCAGGTCGCCGACGGACATGAGGAAGCGCACGGAACCGAGTCCGACCTTGTACAGCTCGGACGGCTGCTCCTGGGCGCCCATGAGGAACCCGGTGAGCGTGGCGGCCATGCCCTGGACGTCCTCGAGGGCGGTGTTCAGCAGTGCGCGCTCGGACTTGAGACGACCGTTGCCCGCCTCGCTGTCGATGAACTTCTTGACCTCGCCCGCCACGTGCGCGAGTGCGACACCGCGGTCACGGGCGATCTTGCGGAAGAAGAAGTCCTGCGCCTGGATGGCAGTGGTGCCCTCGTACAGCGAGTCGATCTTCGCGTCGCGGATGTACTGCTCGATCGGGTAGTCCTGCAGGAAGCCGGAGCCACCGAAGGTCTGCAGCGACTCGGTGAGCTTGGCGTAGGCCTGCTCGGAGCCGACACCCTTGACGATCGGGAGCAGCAGGTCGTTGACCCGGGCCGCCAGTTCGGCGTCCGCGCCGGAGACCAGCTTCGCGACCTCGGGATCCTGGTGCGCGGCGGTGTACAGATACACCGAGCGCAGGCCCTCGGAGTAGGCCTTCTGGATCATCAGGGCGCGACGGACGTCCGGGTGATGCGTGATGGTGACGCGCGGCGCGGTCTTGTCCGTCATCTGCGTCAGATCGGCACCCTGGACGCGCTCCTTGGCGTAGTCGAGCGCGTTGAGGTAACCGGTCGACAGCGTGGCGATGGCCTTGGTGCCGACCATCATGCGAGCGTGCTCGATGACGTCGAACATCTGGGCGATACCGTCATGGACCTCGCCGACGAGCCAGCCCTTGGCCGGAACACCGTGGCCACCGAAGGTGACCTCACAGGTGGCCGAGACCTTCAGGCCCATCTTGTGCTCGACGTTGGTGACGTAGACGCCGTTGCGCTCGCCGAACTCTTCCTTCTCGAAGTCGAAGTGGATCTTCGGGACGAAGAACAGCGACAGGCCCTTGGTGCCGGGCTTGGCGCCCTCGGGACGAGCGAGAACCAGGTGGAAGATGTTCTCGAACAGGTCGTCGGAATCGGCCGAGGTGATGAAGCGCTTGACGCCCTCGATGTGCCAGGAGCCGTCGTCCTGCTGGATCGCCTTGGTGCGGCCCGCACCGACGTCGGAACCGGCGTCGGGCTCGGTGAGAACCATGGTGGCGCCCCAGCCGCGCTCGACGAGGGTGGCCGCCCACTTCTTCTGCTCGTCGGTGCCGTTGTTGAACAGCACGTCGGCGAACGCGGGGCCGGCCTGGTACATGTGCGCGGCGGGCTGCGAGCCGAGGATCAGCTCACCGATGGCCCACACGACGGAACGGGGAACCGGGACGCCGCCGATCTCCTCGGACAGACCCATGCGGTACCACTCGGCGTCCCACAGCGCGCGGAAGGACTTCTTGAAGGACTCCGGCAGGGTGACGGTGTGG
Source organism: Rhodococcus triatomae (assembly GCF_014217785.1). NCBI lineage: Bacteria > Bacillati > Actinomycetota > Actinomycetes > Mycobacteriales > Nocardiaceae > Rhodococcus > Rhodococcus triatomae. Next base: position 2,746,913 of record NZ_CP048814.1, read on the forward strand.
TTCTCGGGGTCGAAGACCGGCGGGTTGCGGTCGGCGTCGGCGAAGGACTCGCCGAGCGGTCCTTCGGCGAGGCGGGCAACCTCGCTGAGCATGTTCTTGACGGTGTCGACGTCGAGGTCGCCCCACACGCCCTCTTCGAGAGGCTTCTCGAGTCCGAGCAGCTCGAAGAGGTTGAACTCCAAGTCGCGGACGTTGCTCTTGTAATGGCCCATGTCGTTTCTATCTCCCGGTGAGATGGTGCGGTCTGTCCGTCGAGTACCGCCCAAGCTTATTACTCGTCGGTAACTTTCCCCGATATTACGCCGGATCCAACGACGTGCCAAGAATCGGGGTGCGTCCGACGACGACGGCGTCGACGGCGAATCCCGGGCCGATCTCCCGCCGGCGCTGCCCGATTTGGGAGATCGTCAGCCGGTCGGCGAGCTCCTCCGTGAACTGTGTTGTGTCGTAAAGATTTTCGCGCTCGATGGGGAGATCTCCCCAGGAACCGGGGTCGGTGACGTCGTATCCCGAAATCATGAGGGTTCCATCAGGTTTCAGCGCAGATATGGCATGGTTCACAATCTGCCGGCGCTCGGGCGGGGGGACGTGAACGTACAACACGAGGGCGAGGTCGTACTCGTTCTCCCACCGGACGTCCGCGGCAGATCCGAGGCGGAAGTCCAGGCGCTCGCGCACCGAACGAGGAGAGCGGGCAGCGACGGCGCGTGCCCGGGTCACCGCGACCGGTGACGAGTCCACCGCCGTCACCTGCCACCCGCGGGTCGCCAGCCACAGCGCGTTCCGCCCCTCGCCGCACCCCAGGTCCAGTGCCGTACCGCGGGGCATCGACGTCGCGAGATCCACCAACAGGTCGTCCGGCGGTGCTCCCCACACCGGCTCGGAGCGGGAGTAGTACTCGTCCCAGGTCAGCACGGCAACACGCTAGCGTGCGGACGGTCGCCGTCGGCGGTGCAGGGGGTCGGTGGTGCAGGGGTCAGTGGTGCAGCGTGGTCCGCATCAGCAGGACGTTGTAGTTCGAGTGCACCGTGGTGAGGAAGTAGAGGTCCGGACCCGACGACCAGGGGTGGATGTACGCGCCGTACGCGGACGGCAGTTCGTGCTCGGCAACCAGGACCTCGGGGTGGCCCCACGGCCCGGTCGGGGTCGGGGAACGCCGCATGACGACGTTGTTGTAGCCGTCGGTGGTGAGCATGAGGTACTGGCCGAGGTACTCGTTCCAGTCGACCGACAACTCGCCGACGCCGCCGTCCGCGACGGGGCGGGCGACGTCCGGGTTGCCCTTGACCCACGTGCCGCCGTCCCAGTACTCGTACGCGCCCAGGTCCATGATCTGAGCCTCGGGGACCCGCGAGACGTGGACGAAGCCACCGCGCCCGGAGGGGGTGCCGTACTGGTAGACGAAGCCGCCGGCCTTGAGGAAGGCCCCCATCTGGAAGTTCGCGTTGCCGCCCTCGTTCGGCCGGACGGTCTCCGGTGCCAGCGCCCAATTCTCGCCGTTGTCGTGCGAGTACGCGAGCTGTGAATCGTTGGTGACCCACTTGCCGGCCTCGCCCCAGTGGTTGACCGACATCATCGACATCACCTGGGTGTCGCCCACGGCCACACCCGCGGTGGGGATCTTGCTGATCTCGATGCCGGGGATCTTCGGGCTGGGCAGCAATTCCTTGGACTGGCCGAGGAAGTCACGCGGCGAACTGTCGAAGGTCATGCCGTCGGCGAGGTTGCGGTCGCTGCTGCGGAACAGGGTGCTGCTGCGCCAGGACCACAAGCTGCCCGAGAGCAGGTTCGGGAGCCCGAGGCCCGCCGAGTCGCCGAACGCGACGAGCACCTCTCCGTGCCCGTTGTCCCACATGATGCCCAGGTCGGTGCCGAGCACGTTCGAGTCCTGGGTGCGGTTCTCGCTGAGCAGGCCCGTCAGCTGCGCGACGGCCTGGCTGGGCCCGGTCAGGTGTGGCAACCCGGTGGTGCCGTTGAGGCCGGGGATGGGATTGACCATGTTCGGATTGGCGGCCGCGGGTGCCGCCGTGGCGATGACGGTGGCGGCGACGCCGCTCAGTGCCGCCAGGGTCAGTGCTCCGGTGCGCTTCACGCTTCTATCCCATCCTCAGGTCTCTTCCGGGCGCGGGCGCCCCTTCCGAATCCATCTCCCCCATGGAGACGTGCGAACATCGCGGCGAACACGGCGTTCGATGTCACGAAACGTGAAAAGGCTAACAAAAGTCACGGGTGACCCGAGGCACTTCTGCCCTACCGGGCGGGGACGCCGACGCAGCTATCGGCGAGTAACCGGCCGTGACCGTCGGGGCGATCAGCCGTGACGGGTGTCGTCGTGGTCGCCGGGCGTCGAGCCGATCGAGGTACGGTCCGTGCGCCGTTCGATACGGTCGGCACGGGCGATCGAGCGGCCGACGATCACGGCCACCGGAACGGACAGCACCGCCCAGACGCCGAGGCCGATCCATACCCAGAGCACGTTCCCATTCTGGCACCCGGCCGTCGAAGGCCCCTGTCGGCCGGGCCTTCGTTGCGCGATTGTGGCCGCCGCGCGTCGATGTGCGGGATCACGCGCTCCGGGTTCGGTACCTTGCCCACGAGTGTTGCGGGCCGAAGTGCAGGAGGCGGGACGGGGAATGGCGACGAATCGTCGGATGCGTGCGGTGGTGGCGGCACTTGCCGTGGGGTTGACGGTCTCCGGATGCGGCTCGGGCACGAGTGGCGTGTCCTCGGCCGACGGAGCGGAATCGGTGGCGAATGCCCCGGACGGTTCCGACTGTGCCGGTCGGGACATGGTGATCGACCGGGACGGCGAGGCGGTGGCCCTCCAAGGGGAGTGTGGCACCGTCCTGGTGCGCGCGAACGGGGTGCAGCTGTACATCGACTCCGCCGAAACCGTCGTGCTCGACGGTCAGGGAATCGGCGTGTCCGGTGGGCAGGCGGATGCGGTGATCCTGTCGGGCCGCAGCGGTCGATCGACCATCGAATCGGTGGGTTCGCTCGCCGTTCGGGGCAACGGCATGACCGTCGACGCACGGGAGGTGGCGTCCGTGGATCTGACCGGCAGCGGAAACGTGCTCTCCGTCGAGCAGGCCACCGCGGTCACCGTGGCGGGCAACGACAACACCGTGCGTGCGGGCGAGTTGGGCGAGGTCGAGGTGACCGGTTCGCACAACACCGTCGAGTGGACGGACACGCCGGTCGAGGTCGTGCGGGACACGGGGGCCCAGAACACCCTGTCCGGTCCCCGCTAGGGCCCGGCCCCCGCTACGAGTGGGCGAGCAGGAGCGGCACGAGTAGTTCGTCGTCGGTGAGCGCTCCGTGCTGTCCGATCAGCTCGGCCAGGACCGGCTCGCTGCGGTGACGGACGACGGCGGTGCGGTCCCGCGCGAAGGCGAGGACGTCGCCGATCCGTTCCCGGGCAACGGAAGTCACCGTAGGGCCGAACATTCCGGCGGCGATCGCCTCCGCGCGGGTGCCGATCCACATCCGATCGCCGAGATGCTCCCGCCACCGGTGTGCCACCGCGTCGGCAGTCCCCGGCGCGGTGTGGATGTGGCGGCACCGCGGTTCGCCCGCGAGCGCGATCACGTCCTGTGACAGCGTGGGGACGTCGTCGAACTCGATGCGATCCGACGCGGAGACGGTGACCATGCCGTGGTCGGCGGTGACCAGTAGTGCGGTGTCGGCCGGCAGGGTGGTGGCGAGCCGGCTCACGAACAGGTCGGCGACCCGGAGTTCGTGGCACCAGGACAGGCTCTCCGGTCCGTAGACGTGCCCGAGGGTGTCGATCTCGCTGATGTAGCAGTAGGTCAGCGATCGGTCGGAGGATCCGGCAGCGGTGACGGTGTGGGCGAGGAGGTCGCCGTGTCCGTGCACCCCGACGAAGTTCGCGCCCCGCAGTGCTGCTCTGGTCAGCCCGCTGTCGTGGAAGGAAGCGGGGAGCACCGTCGTGCACCGGACCCCGGCGGCGGAAGCGCGTTCGAATGCGGTGGCCGACGGCTGGGCGAGTTCGGGGGCGAAGTCGGTGCGGAGGTCGCGGTTCCCGCCGACGCTGTGCCAGGACAGCCAGTTGATCTGGTCGTCGAGTTCGGGGACCCAGGACCGGTAGCCGGTGACCCCGTGGCGTCCGGCCGGCGTGCCCGTGCCCAGGGTGGTGATGCTCGTGGCCGTGGTGGTCGGGAATCCCGCACGGATCGGTCCGCCTTCCGCCCCGGCGAGGAAGGGCGCGTGATCGAGGTTGCGGTGCAACAGATTCCAGCCCAGGCCGTCGACCAGCAGGACGACGTAGCGATCGCGGCGCGGCAGGCTCAGGGCGCCCGGCTCGCCCGGTACGCCGAGTGCGGACAGTACCGACGGCAGGACGTCGGCCAGGGACGCGCGGGAGTGGACGTCCAGTGGGGGAACGGCGGCGGTCATGGCTACCAGTGTGCGCCCGACCCCGCCGGTCTTCCCGTTACCGACGGATACAGATAGTCTCGGGGGAGGGGTATGAGAGGGAGGTCACACATGGTGACGCAGCACGACGCCGTGATCGTCGGAGCAGGTTTCGGCGGCATGGGTGCCGGTATCCAACTGAAGCGGATGGGGCTCGACGACATCGTGATCCTCGAGCGCGAGGACGACCTCGGCGGTACCTGGCACGTCAACAGGTACCCGGGCCTGGCGGTCGACATCGCCTCGGTGACCTATTCGTACTCCTTCGAGCCCAATCCGTACTGGTCGAGGCTGTTCGCTCCCGGAAACGAGCTCGAACGCTACGCGCACCACGTCGCGGACAAGTACGACCTGCGCAGGCACATGCGGTTCGGCACCGTCGTCGACGGCGCACGCTGGGACGAGGAGAACCGGCACTGGGTGGTCTCGGTGGCGGGCGGCGAGCAGATCACCGCGCGCTACCTGCTCACCGCCACGGGATTTCTTTCCCAGCCGCACACGCCGGACATTCCCGGGATCGAGACGTTCGCGGGCACGGTGATGCACACGACCGCCTGGGACGGCGACCGTGATCTCACCGGCGCCAGGGCGGCGGTCATCGGTACCGGCGCGACGGCGGTGCAGCTGGTTCCGGAGCTGGCGCGGGTGGTGGACGACCTCACCGTCTACCAGCGCACCCCGATCTGGGTCGTGCCCAAGCTCGACGTCCCGATACCGCGGGTGGTCCAACGGCTCTTCGCACGCGTGCCCTTCACTCAGAAGATCGCCCGGGCGATCAGCACCTCGATCCTCGAGGCCGTGATGGTCAGCGCGGTCCTGCACTTCCGTCAGGCGAAGTTCCTCAACCGGGGTGCGGCGCTGGCCGCGAAGGCACACCTGCGGCGTCAGGTGCCCGATCCCGGGCTGCGTCGTCGGCTGACGCCCGACTACGACTTCGGGTGCAAGCGGCCGACCTTCTCCAACACGTACTTCCGTACCTTCACCCGACCGGACGTGCACCTCGAGTCGGCGTCGATCGACCGGATCGAACCCGATCGCATCGTGACCGTGGACGGGCGGGAGCGGGAGATCGACACCCTGGTGCTGGCCACCGGGTTCGATCTCTGGAAGACGAACTTCCCGGCGATCGAGGTGATCGGACGGGACGGTCGGAATCTCGGGAAGTGGTGGCGCGAAAACAGGTTTCAGGCCTACGAGGGGGTCGCCGTCCCGCACTTCCCCAACTTCCTCACACTCAACAGCCCGTACGCGTACAGCGGTCTGTCGTACTTCACCACGATCGAGTCGCAGATGAAGCACATCGAGCGGTTGCTGTCGGAGGTGGCGCGCCGGAACGCGGACACGTTCGAGGTCACCGAACGAGCCAACACCGACTTCCTGGATCGGATGACCAGCAATCTCGACGACTCGGTGTTCTACCGCGGTAGTTGTGCCACCTCGCGTAGCTACTACTTCAACCCGCACGGCGAGGCCGCGTTGCTGCGCCCCACGTCGACGATCAACGCCTTCCGGGAGGCGCGCGCGTTTCCGCTCGAGGACTACGCGATCAAGTGATCGGGTGACTACGGTGGTGGTCCGTCCGCCACCCCGGCGCGTGACGTGACGACGGTCACGTGCGAAGCTGTCGGTATGTGGGACATCGCACGCCCTCAGCTGGAGGGATCCGTCTCGGTGGCTCCCGGTCGCAGGCTGGGATTCGCCGAGTTCGGGGCCGCACGCGGCCGCACCGTCATCTGGATGCACGGCACCCCGGGTGCCCGTAGGCAGATCCCGACGGAGGCCCGGGCGTTCGCCGAGCGCGCGGAGATCCGCCTGATCGGTATCGACCGTCCCGGCGTCGGCTCGTCGACCACACACACGTACGGTTCGGTGCTCGAGTTCGCCGACGATCTCGACGTGTTCGCCGATGTCCTCGGCATCGGCGAGATGGCGATCGTCGGGCTCTCCGGCGGCGGGCCGTACACCCTGGCCGCCGCGCACGCGCTGCCCGACCGGGTGGTGGCCGCGGGCGTCATCGGCGGGGTGCCGCCCACGCGCGGCCCGGACGCCAGCCGCGGCGGGTTGCTCGACGTGGCGACGGCACTGGCGCCGGTCCTGGCCACGGCGGGGACCCCGATCGGGCTCGCGGCCAGCACGTTCGTGAGATTCGCCCGACCGGTGGCCTCGCCCATCATCGATCTGTACGGGCTGCTGTCCCCCGAGGGCGACCGGCGGTTGCTGGCCCGCCCCGAGTTCAAGGCGATGTTTCTCGACGACCTGCTGCACGGCGGCAGGAAGCAGTTCGGAGCCCCGTTCGCCGACGTGGTCCTGTTCGCCAGGGACTGGGGCTTCGAACTCGGTGACGTGCAGACGCCGGTGCGCTGGTGGCACGGGGACTGCGACCACATCATTCCGTACCGGCACGGCGAACACGTCGTGGATCGGCTGCCGAACGCGACCATCACCCCGATGCCCGGCGAGAGCCATCTGGGCGGGCTTGGCCGGGCCGAGGAAATCCTCACCACCCTGATGGACCTGTGGGACCGGAAGGCCGGAGTCACGAGCCTTCAGTCACGCTCACGATCTGGAGGGACGAGCCCAGCGGGTCGCTGATCGCCGCGAGACGTCCGTACGGGGTGTCCTCCGGCGCGCGGAGAACGCTGCCGCCGAGTTCGGTGACCGCCCGCAGGGCGGCGTCGGTGTCGTCGACCCCCACGTAGAACTGCCAGAACGACGGCACACCGCTCGGCAGGATCCGGGAGGCATCCATGAGCCCGGCGACCGGCTGCCCGTCCAGATCTGCCTGGGCGTAGCGGAACCGGTCGCTGTCCTCGAGGGTGACCCAGGACCAGCCGAACACCCCGCTGTAGAACACCTTGGATCTCGGGAAGTCACGAGTGTACGACTCGTGCCAGACCGGGGCGCCGGGCTCGTCGACGAGCCCGAATCCCGTGTGGCCACCGGCCTCCCACACCCCGAAGATCGCACCGGCCGAGTCCGCGAGGATCGCCATGCTGCCCTGGTCGCCGATCTGCATCGTGGGTGCGACGATCTGGCCGCCCGTATCGACGGCTCGCGTGGTGGTGGCCTCGGCATCTGCCACCGACAGGTAGACGGTCCACACCTCGGCGTACGGGTTGTCCGGCTGGCGCGGGCCCAGGCCGGCGATGGGCTCGCCGCGCAGGCTGAACATCGTGTAGCCGCCGTACTGCGGGTCGGGGTCCGTCGCGGCGGTCCATCCGAACAGCCCGGTGTAGAACTCTGCGGCGCGGTCGGTGTCCGAGCTGGTCAGATCCACCCAGCAGGGTGCGCCGACGAGGTCGGGGCGATGGGACATGGAATCTCCTCGGGTCGGCCGGTGGAATCCCTCTGCGTCGGCCCGCGGTAGCGTGGTGCCGATCACAGGTTGCAGGGACCAACCTACGCGGGGGAACCGACAGCCGTGCCGAGATCGTGACGAGCGGAAGGGGCAGTCGGTGTCGACGCAGGAGAGTGCAGGCCGGGCACGGCAGAACACGATCTATCGGGACGGCGTGTTCGGGAAGCGCCCGTCGGTGCCGACCGATTTCGCGGGGCTCGAGGCCGCCGCACGCCGCAAGATGTCGCCCAAGGCGTGGGCGTACGTGCACGGCGGGGCCGGGTCGGGTTCGACGATGTCCGCGAATCGCGCGGCGTTCGACCGCTGGCAGATCGTGCCGCGCGTCCTGCGCGACGTGTCGGAGCGCGACCTCGGTGTCGAGTTGTTCGGACGTCGGCTTCCGGCTCCGGTCCTGCTCGCCCCGGTCGGCGCGGCCGAACTCGCCCACCCCGACGCGGATGTGGCAATCGCCTCCGCTGCAGGAGAACTCGGAGTTCCGTACATCTTCTCCAACCAGGGCTGCGCGCCGATGGAGGAGAGCGCGGCGGCGATGGGGGACGCGCCTCGGTGGTTCCAGTTGTACTGGAGCACCGACGACGACCTCGTCGACAGCTTCCTGGACCGGGCGCGCCGCATCTCCGCCGACGCGATCGTGGTCACCCTGGACACGACCATGCTGGGATGGCGCCCCGAGGACCTGAATCTCGGCTCGCTCCCGTTCGCCCAGGGGCAGGGAATCGCCCAGTACACCTCGGATCCGGTGTTCCGCCGGATCGTGCGCGAACGCATCGCGGCCGTCACCGAGAAGCCCGAGGTGAAGGTGACACTCGGTGCCGTCAAGGCCCTGCTGTCGATGACGAGCCGGTACCCCGGACGGTTCCTGGACAACCTCCGTTCACCGGAACCGCGTGCCGCGGTCGAGACGTTCCTCGACATCTATTCGCGTCCCTCGCTGTCCTGGTCGGACATCGAGTCGCTGCGCGAGCGCACCTCGCTTCCGGTGCTGCTCAAGGGCGTCCTTCATCCCGACGATGCACGCCGCGCGATCGATGCCGGAGTGGACGGGCTGGTGGTGTCGAACCACGGGGGACGTCAGGTCGACGGATCGGTGGCGGCGCTCGATGCGCTCACCGACATCGCGCCCGTCGTCGACGGAAGGCTGAAACTCGTCCTCGACAGCGGGATCCGTTCGGGCGCCGACGTGTTCAAGGCTCTCGCGCTCGGTGCGGATGCGGTCACGCTGGGGCGGCCGCACCTGTACGGACTGGCCTTGGCGGGCCGCGACGGGGTCCGGGACGTGACCGCCAACCTGCTCGCGGAGTTCGATCTGACCGTGGGACTCAGCGGACTGACCTCCGTGGCCGAGATCGACCGGGACGCCCTGCGCCGCGTCTGATCAGCCGCAGTCGACCTGCTCGCACACCCAGTCGCGGGAGAGTTTCCAGGCGCCGTCCTCGGCGACGAATTCCACTGTCACGCGGTCGGTCTCGGGAGTGCCGTCGACGGACCGGACGCCTGTCCCCTCGGCGGTTCCCGCGCCGGGCATGTACAGATCGGTGATCTCGATCGTCCAGTTCTCCGCGGCCAGGTTCCCGGCCGCCGTGTCGTTCGATTCGGCGGGTCCGGAGATGGCGGCCGCGCTCTGCGCCGGATCGGCGTCGGAGCCGAAGGCGGCGTTGGCGATCGCGGTCAGCTCCTCCGGGATCGGCGGCAGCAGGGTGGGCAGTGGAGCGGTATCAGGGGATTCGCCGGTGGTGGTCTGCCCGGGGCCGGCGTCGTCTGCGGGCGGGGCCGGATCGTCCGAGCCGCACGCCGTCAGTACGCCGAGGGACGCGGCCGCGAGCAGGCCCGCACCCGCCTGGACGACTCGGCGCGAGATGACCGGATTCCGCATGAACACACCCTCCTGCAGTTCGTGGACCCGTCGAGTATGGCAGTGGCGATCATCGACACGCGACGGGGACGATCATTCGCATGCGATGCCGTCGCCGTCGCCGTCGAGACCGGGACGGTAGCCCGGGGATCCCCGGTGAATCGGAGCGACGCCCGCGGCTCGTGCCGCAGCGCAGTGCGGATAGTAGACCTCGGAGGCCGGCTCCGCGGGTGCCGGCGCGGGATCGGGAAGAGGCTCGGGCGCGGGCGGTAGCTCGGCCCCTGTGCACCCGGACAGGATCCCGGCGATCGCATCGTGTTCGGCCTGGGTCACCCACAGCCGGTAGCGGGCCTTGACGGCCACCTGATCGGCGACGTACGTGCAGCGAAACGCACGGTTCGGCGGCAGCCAGGTGGCGGCGTCCCCGTCTCCCTTGCGCTGGTTGGTGGGTCCGTCCACGGCACGCAGGTTGAGCGGATCGTTCGCGAAGTCCGCTCTCGTCTGTGCGTCGAGTTGCTGTGCGCCCTTCTGCCACGCATCGGAGAGGGCGACGACGTGGTCGATCTGGACCGCCTCGGATGTCCGTTCGCCGCGGACGAAGTCGATCCGGGAGCCGGTGTAGGGATCGTGCAGTGTCCCGGTCGCCACGACACAGTCCCTGGTTCCCGGCCGGAAAGTGATGTCGTCGAGGTCGCGTTGCAGGATGTCGTTGCGGGTGTCGCACCCGTTGCGGCCACCGTCGACGTTCACGTCGTCGGACCATCGTTGGCCGAAGAGCGCCCGATCGTATCCGGTCTTGGGAGCACGCCCCTTGATCTCGAGGGTGGCCAGTCCGTCGAGCGCGGCGGCGACCGATTGCTCCGGCGGTGGCGGAGGAATCACGGCGTCCGCGGCCGCCGCCGGGGGTGGGACGGCGACATCGACCGGTTCGTCCGCGAGACCGGCGCACCCGCTGATCGCGATCGTGATTCCTGCCAGGAAGTATGCGGCCGGCCGCCGCCGGGTACTGCCGGTCATGGGGGTGTCGGTCTCCTCGTCGTTCTCGCGGCTGTGTCGTCTTCGCTGTGTCGTCTTCGCCGTGTCGTCCTCGCCGCGTCATTCTCGGCGTGGCCGGTGCACACGTTACGTCGGAGCCGCGACAGCACCACCGCCCGCACTCGTCGCGCATCCGCAGGGCGATTGTGCAGGCGCATAGGAGATAGGGCCCCAACCGCTGCGCGGCTCCCGAATCCCTGCGCGGTTGGAAAACGGGGGTATCGTGGCTCGACAGCGGAAGGCGCTCGCGGGGGGAGCACGACGTCACCACGGTCTGGAGGCCACGATGGGGCAACGTCCACCAGGAGTCCTCACCCGCGTCACCACGGCGTACGCCGGGGAGTGTTCCCGGGTTCCCGCCGACGACGGGCTGGCGCGGCGCGCCACGATGGCGCGTTTCACGACGGAATGCGGGTACTACCTGCTGCGGGAGGTCGGCCCACGCCGACTCACCGAGACACTCGCCGGTCTCACCGCGCTGATGGACGACAGCAGTCAGGTACGCACGGGCAGCGCGTTCGAGCGGGCCAGCGAGGAAGGGATCGCGGCGGCTCGTGCGGCGTTCTCGCGACACCGGCGGCCCGCCGACGAACTCGAATCCGCGGATCTCGAGCGTATTGCCGATCGGGTGGCGCTGCCGATGATGGCGACGCTGTTCCCCGGCGAGAAGCACGGCGGTGACGCAGTGGGCCGGCTGGTGTGCCTGTCCGAGACGCACGCGCTGGTCGAGGGGGCACAGCGACCGTATCTGTGTGCCCGGGCGATCCGCTCGGTGGCGGTGTACTTTCCGCAGTACGCGGACCAGGTGATGCTCCCGATGAAGCAATTGTCGATCGAGTGGGAGGATCAGGTGCGGCCGAGGGAACGGACCGAGGCGATGATCGCCGAGCTCGCGGCGCGGTATACGGCCACCACGCCCTTCGCGGCCGTCGGCACCCGCTGAGCTGCCTCGCGCATCACCGACGGAGCAGTGCCCGCACCGCGTCGATGGTGTCCGCGTCCGCGGCAGCCTTGTCCGGGCGGTAGCGGAGGACACGTGCGAATCTCAGTGCCAGACCGCCGGGATACCGGGTACTGGTCTGGACCCCGTCGAGCTCGATCTCCACGACGAGCTCCGGGCGCAGATGGACGGTGTGCTCGTCCCGGTGGGATTCGTGGAGTGGGAATTCCTCGGTCTGCCAACGCAACAGGGCGTCCGTGAGGCCTTTGAACGTCTTGCCCACCATGATCGGTGGCCCACCGTCGGGATCGCGGGCTCCGAGATGCAGATTCGACAGGTATCCGGTGCGCCGACCGTAGCCCCACTCGGCACCGAGCACGACGAGATCGAGGGTGTGCTCCGGTTTCACCTTCTGCCAGGTGCGTCCACGACGGCCGGCCGCATAGGGCGCGTCCAGGGCCTTGACCATGACGCCCTCGTGCCCCTCGGACAGGGCGGACTCGAGATGTTCCCCGGCGGCAGCCGCATCGGGTCGGTGCAGCGCCGGGATCCGGTGTCCGGGCGCCGCGCGGTCCAGGGCCTGCAGCCGGGTGGAGAGAGGGAGGTCGAGAAGATCCTCGCCGTCCACGTGGAGGCAGTCGAAGAAGTACGGGTGCAGCAGGAGTTCGCGGGTGCTGGTGGCGCCGAACCGGCTCATGGTCTCCTGGAACGGGCGGGGGCGGCCGGCATCGGTGAGCGCGAGGGTCTCGCCGTCGAGGACGACGCTGTGTACGGGAAGCCCGGCGACGAGCTCGACCAGTTCCGGGACCGTCCCGGTGATGTCGCGCAGGGTGCGGGTGAACACCCACACCCGATCGCCGTTGCGGTGCACCTGGATACGGGCGCCGTCGAGTTTGTACTCCACACTGACACCCGAATCGAACTCCCCCAGCGCGGATTCCAGCGACGCCGCCGGAGAGGCGAGCATCGGCCGGACCGGGCGTCCCACCTCGAGCCGGAAGGCGGCGAGGGCATCCACGCCGCCGTCGAGTGCGGCGGCAGCGGCGTCGGGGAGGCGGCCGGAGAGCATCACGGCGCGGCGCACCGGGTCGGTCGGGAGGCCGGCGGCCGCCGCGATCGCCTCGATCATGACGCCCTCGAGCGCCCCCTGCCGTAGCTCGCCGCCGAGGACCTGGACGAGGAAACGCTGCTCGTCGTCGGTGGCCCGGCCCAGCAGCCCGGCGAGGAGTTCGCGGCGGAGTGCGGCGGATCCGCGCCCGGAGGCTCGGGCGATCAGGTCCGTCGCCTCCTGCACGTCGGCGACTGTCAGGGAGGAGGAATCCACCGGCGACGCATCGGTGCCGACGATGGTGCGCCAGCCGACGCCGATCCTTCCCTGCGTGAGCTCGCCGGACAGCCACGACACCACCGGTTCGACCTCGTCCGGGGCGAGCGCCTCCAGGACGGCACGCAGCGCGTCGGACTTGGCCCGTCGCGAGCGTGTTCCCGCGACGGTCCGCGACGCGTCCACCACCGTCGAGAACAGCACGAGTCGACGCTAGCGCGTGCCGCCGACACGGTCGTCGTGTTCGAGCACGATCGGCGGCCTGCCCCTGCAGGCCCTACAGCCCGAGCTCCCGGGCGAGGATGGCCGCCTGGACCCGTGAGGACAGATGCAGCTTCGACAGCACCCGGGAGACGTGCGTCTTCACCGTCGGCCCGCCGACGCCGAGCCGGTGCGACAACTCGGCATTCGACAGACCGGCCCCGAGTAGCGCGAGCACCTCGCGTTCGCGCTCGGTGAGATCGTCGAAACCGGGCGGAGCGTCCCGTTTCGGCGGGAGCTGGACGAACTCGCCGATCAGTGCCCGGGCGGCCTGCGGCGCGAGGACGGCGTCGCCCTCGGCGACACTGCGCACCGCGCCGGTGAGTTCGTCGGAGGTCGCCGTCTTGAGCAGGAACCCGGAGGCACCGGCGCGCAGGGCGGCGAACACGTACTCGTCGAGGTCGAACGTCGTCAGGACGAGGACCCGGCTGCGTGTGGTGGCCACGATCTGCCGGGTGGCCTCGATGCCGTCGGTGCCGGGCATCCGGATGTCCATCAGCACCACGTCCGGTTCGTGTGTGCGGGTGACGGTGACGGCCGATGCGCCGTTGTCGGCCTCCGCGACGATCTCGATGTCGTCCTGGCGTCCCAGCATCATCGCCAGGCCGGACCGGATGGCGGCGTGGTCGTCGACCAGTGCCACGGTGATCATCGGTCGCCTCCCGCCGTGGTGACCGGCAGCCGCGCGGACACGCGCCAGGTGCGATCGGTGGCCCCGGCGTGCAGGGTGCCGCCGAGAAGTCCGGCGCGGTGCCGCATGTTGGCGAGCCCGTGCGCGCCCGTCGACTCGGGGGCCGAGGGGCGCCCGGGTGCCAGCGGGTTGCGGACGTCGAGGTGGAGAGTGTTCTCGCACAATCGGATCGAGACGTCGATGGGTTCTCCCGGTGCATGTTTGAGGGCGTTGGTGAGGGCCTCCTGCGCGATGCGGTACGCAGTGTGGTCCACGATGCTCGGCAGCGCGCCGGCGTCGACCTCCACCCGCGCATCGACCGTGCTTCCCGTCGCGCGGGCCGCATCGACGACGACGGGCAGTTCGACCAGCCGTGGTGGTGCCGCGCGCGGGTCGGGGGTGGTGTCCGGGTCGGTGGCGCGCAACAGTTCGATCATCGACTTCATCTCGGAAAGCCCCGCCACACTGCTCGATCGGATCGCCTTCAGGACGGTGTGCAACGCGGGATCGCTGTATGCGCCGTCCGCCGACAGAGCTGCCTCCGAGTGGATCGCGATGGCGGACAGGTGGCTGGCGATCACGTCGTGGAGATCGCGGGCCATGGTGGCGCGCTCGTGCGTGACGGCCGCCTCGCGGTCGAGTTCGGCGAGCACCTCCTGGGCCCTGGCGCGCTCACGTTCGGCGGCGGCGATTTCGGTCTGCCTGCGGATCGCCAGTCCCCACCACACCGGGGTGCCGAAGAACAGGGCGGTCACCAATCCCGCGCCCGCCGCGAACCGGATGTCCTCCTCCGCCACGTAGACCACCGTGGCGAGGGCGGCAACGGCCACCGCGGTGAGGTAGCAGACGGCGCGGCTCACCCGCGCCGACCCGTACCGGACGGCCGCGTAGACGAGGTCTGTCAGTACCAGCCAGATCGGGATGGTCGGCCCGAGAGCCAGGTCGGCGGCGAAGACGACGCTGCCGGCGGCCAGCGCGGCAGCCGGATGTGCACGGCGGAACACGTCGGCGACGCACATCAGGGCCAGAAGCCCGATTCGGAGACCGAGTGCCACGTCCGTGGGGCCGGTCCCGAGTTGGTACAGCCCGACCAGGTACAGCACCACACCGATCCCGAACGTCCCCGCGGCGATCAGCGGGTCGCTCCACCGGCCTGCATGTGGGCGTCTGGTCAACACCGGTCCATCACAGCACATCCGTGCCGGGCGTTCGTCATACCGAATGATGACGCGAATGCCTCCGGACGGCCGATGTGCCACGACCCCGTGCAGACGCAGGCTGGGGGCATGAAGATTCGATTCGAACCCGTCATCGGCGTGATCCTGATCGTCGGCGGCGCCGGTCTGTGGCTGTTCGCTCGGGACACGGAGATCTTCTGGTTCCGTGGAGGAGCGCTCGGCGTCGTCCTGATGATCGTCGGCGCCCTGGATCTCCTCAACTCCCGCCGGACCGCGACCAGGAGCTGACGTGGACGTCGTGCTGCTCGCGTCACTCGCGGGCCTGGCCCTCCTGGACAGCACGAGCATCGGCACCCTGGTCATCCCGGTGTGGATGCTCCTCGCCCCGGGCCGGCCGCCGGTGCGCCGCCTCGTCCTCTATCTCGGTGTCCTCGCCGCCTTCTACTTCGTCGTGGGCGTCCTGATACTTTCCGTCGCCCGCGCCGGCGTCGTGGTGAGCGAGGGACTGATCGACACTCCGGTCGTGCGGATCGCGCAGCTGGCCCTGGGCGTCGGTCTGTTCGCGTGGAGCTTCCGATTCGACTCGAAGAAGCGGAGGGAGGCGGGCGAATCGGATCGCACCGCCGCATGGCGCAACCGCGCTCTGCGACCGGACCGGTCATCGGGATCGGTCGCCACCTTGGCCGTGTCCGCCGGAGTGGTGGAACTGGTCACCATGTTGCCGTACCTCGCGGCCATCGCCCTGATCGTGGCGGGCGGGTACACGGTCGTGAGTTCGTTGCCGTTGCTGGCGGGGTACTGCCTGATCATGGTGATTCCGGCCGGGATCGTTCTCGCTGCTCGCGTCGCGGGCGGAGCCCGTCTGGACGGTCCGTTGCAGCGGTTGGACGGGTTCCTGTCCCGGCACGCGGACAGCGCGATCGGATGGGTGATCGGGATCGCCGGGTTCCTGCTGGCCCGCGACGCCGCCGCGGCGCTGTTCACGGGGTGAGCGCCGGACGTCGGGTGGAGGTTGCCCGTCGGGTACGGCCGCTCAGCCGGCGAGGTCGTCCGGGCCGACGACGTCGCCACGCCACTCGGCGGGGCTGACGCCGCCACCGGACCGGGCCCAGACGAGCAGGCCCACGGCGGCGAGGACGGCGACGAGGACGGCGAGCAGGCGCGCGGGGGAGTCGGTCACACCGTCATTCTGCCGGACTGTGCGGCATCGGCCCACCCACCGGCCGTCCGCTCACCGGATATCGCGAGATTGCGGGCGCGGGCGGCGCGAGGGAGCGCAGACTGGGCAGGAACCGTGAGAGGTGGTGCCCATGGCGTCGAGCAGGAAGGCCTCGCCCGCAGTCGAACTCGAGGTGGACGGCCGGACGGTCCGGATCTCCAATCCGGACCGGATCTACTTCCCCGAGACCGGCACCACCAAGCTGGATCTGGTGAACTACTACCTGAGCGTCGGTGACGGGATCGTGCGCGCGCTGGGGGATCGTCCGTGCATGTTGCACCGCTTCCCCGACGGGCTCGCGGGCGACAAGGTGCACCAGAAACGCCTGCCTCGTGGTGCGCCGGAATGGATCCGGACCGTGCGCGTGGATTTTCCGCGCTACGGGCGGCACGCGGACGAACTGTGCGTCACGCATCTCGCGGACGTCGTGTGGGCCGTGCAGATGTCGACGGTGGAGTTCCACCCGTGGAACTCGCGCCGCGCCGACGTCGAACGTCCGGACGAGTGGCGCATCGACCTCGATCCGATGCCGGACTGCGACTTCGACTGCGTGCGCCGCGTCGCGTCGGTGGTGCACGAGGTGCTCGACGAGATCGGCGCGACCGGGTGGCCGAAGACGTCCGGCGGGCGCGGGCTGCACGTGTACGTCCGGATCGAGCCGCGGTGGGGATTCGGGGACGTCCGCCGGGCCGCCCTCGCCTTCGCTCGGGAAGTGGAGCGACGCAGCCCCCAGGACGTGACCACCACGTGGTGGCGCAAGGACCGCGATCCGGCGAAGCTGTTCGTCGACTACAACCAGAACGCTCGTGATCACACCATCGCGAGCGCGTACTCGGTGCGGGGGGTGCCGTCGGCGACCGTGTCGACCCCGGTGACGTGGGACGAGATCCACGACGTCGACCCTCGTGCCTTCACCGTCGAGACCGTGCCCGCCCGGTTCGCCGAACTCGGCGACCTGCACGCGGGCATCGACGACGCGGTGTTCGCCCTCGACCCGCTCCTGGAATGGGCGGAGCGGGACGAGGCCGCGGGCGCCGCGGACCCGGGTGGCGCCGACCACTGAACCGGCTGCTGTTCACACGACGGCAACAACGTTAACCAGTTTGTGATCGGCTGTCATTGCCGTGCAACAACATTCGCCTAGTGTCCGTCCTGGAATACGCACGCGTATACGAGCGCGAACACACGCCCCGCCGCCCGGCGACGGAGGCGACCAGGACGGAGCCGTCGATGACCCGAGCACCTTCTGCCGACCCCGAGCGGGTGCATCCCGTCGACCAGCGCCTGCCGGTGGGGCGGTTGTTCGCCTTCGGGCTCCAGCACGTGCTGATCATGTACGCGGGCAGCGTGACCGTTCCGCTCGTGTTCGGTTCCGCGGTGGGCCTCGAGCGGGACACCGTCGCCATGCTGATCTGCGCGTCACTGCTGGTCGCCGGAATCATCACGGTGATCCAGAGCCTGGGTCTCGGGAAGCTGGCGGGCGCGCGGCTTCCGATCGTCTGCGGCTCCACGTTCGTCGCGTTGACGCCGATGATCCTCATCGCGCAGCAGTACGGATTGCAGGCGGTGTACGGCTCGATGCTCGTGGGTGGGTTGGTCGGCATCGCCCTGGCCTGGCCGTTCGCCAGGATCGTGCGCTTCTTCCCGCCGCTCGTGATCGGGTCCGTCCTCACCGTCGTCGGCATCTCCCTGATCGGCGTCTCGGGTGGGCTGATCATGGGTAACGACCCGACCGCCGCGGATCACGGCGACCCGCTGCGCATCGGACTGGCCGCGGCGGTGGTGGTGGTCGCCCTGGCGTTCATGTGCCTCGGACGCGGTGTCTGGTCGCAGCTCGCGGTACTGATCGCGCTCGCCGCAGGCACCGTCGTCGCGATCCCGCTGGGCATGGTGGGTCTCGGTGGTGTGTCGTCCGCGGCGTGGGCGGGGTTTCCCACTCCGTTCCACTTCGGCGCGCCGGAGTTCCCGATCACCGCGGTGGTCGCCATGAGCATCGTGATGGCGGTGGTGCTGGCCGAGACGACGGCGAGCATGCTCGCCGTCAGCGAGATCACCGGTCGCAGGCTGTCCCGCGGCGACATCGCCAGGGGGCTGGCCGGGGACGGGCTGTCCGGCGTCCTCGGCGGCGTGTTCAACGCGTCGGTCGACACCGTCTTCAACCAGAACGTCGGCGCCGTCGCCACGACCCGCGTGTACAGCCGCTACGTGACCGCGGTGAGCGGCGGGATCCTCATTCTGTTCGGCGCGATCCCCAAGGTGGGCGCCGTGATCGCGGCCGTGCCCGGTCCGGTCGTGGGTGGCGTGGGTCTGATCCTCTTCTCCACCATCGCCGTCGTCGGGATCAACACCTTGCGGCGCGCGGGGCTCGACGACCGGATCAACGCCACCATCGCCGCCACGGCAGTCGGCATCGGCCTGCTACCGGAGCTGGCAGAGGGGCTCTTCGAGCACTTCCCGTCCACCGCGCAAATCGTGCTGGGTAGCGGGATCGCGTTGGCGGCGATGGTCTCGTTCGGCCTCAACCTGCTGTTCAATCACAGCCCGCTCGGTGAGTTCGCGCGCAGGGGTACCGACGACGAGCCGGATCGGGGTCACCTGTCGGAACCCGATTCCGGGACGAGTGTTCCGGCCGAGGACGGGTCGAGGGTGGCACGGTCACACAACTCCCGTAGCGCCGTGCGGTAGGCGCGTGAGCGCGGATAGGCGCTGTGGGTGGCGATCCGGTTGAGATAGCCGGTGTCGTCGATCTCCTCGGCGGCGCGGTCGACCGGATTGGCGCCGCCGGTGGGATAGCCCCACACGGGAAACCCGATGTAGTCGGTGCGTCGCCACAGGTTCCGCCAACGGAGCGTGCCGTCGTCGTCGGTGAGGGCGCTGCACATCGTGCCCGTGCCGGGCGTCGGTGCGGCAGTGCGAAGTCGGTGCTCGGCGCGCCAGGGATCGGTGGACAGGAGGCTCGGCGCGGTTCCGGCGGGATAGCCCACCACCGTCGGACCGATCAACTCGGGAAAGATGCGGCCGAAGTAGGCGCGGAGCTGGCTGCCGTAGGTGATGAGCGAGAGACGTTGCCGCTGAGCGTCGGTGAGGATCGGTGAGAGGATCACCGCGACGGCGAGCACGGAGCCGAGGCTGTGCGCCGACAGCACCACCGTGCGCCGTTGCGGCTCGTGCTCGTCGCCGGATTCGAGCCATTCGCGGCATCGCCAGGCGACCTCGGGAACGACCCGCTCCGCATAGCAGGGTGGGGCCAGCGGGTGGCCACCCCGGGGGAGAAAACAGATGAGGTCCCAGACCAGCCCGACCGGCCGGGTACTGCCTGCGGCGCCGCGGAACAGGGCCGTGACGCCGAGGGCGAGGCCCACCATCGCCATGAGCCAGATGCCGGCGCCGACCGGGCCGCGGACTGCCGCACCGGGGGCGAGCGAGGCGTCCGCGACGGACAACACGAGTGCGGCCGAGGCCGCTGCGCCGCCGAGCAGGGCGAGCGCGGCGACGTATCCTTCGGCGCGCTGGGCGGCGGCGGCGATCCGGCGGTGGGCCCGCAGGGCGGAGCTGTCGGAATCGCCGGGATCGGCGGCGGACGGTCGCCGCCACCTCGACGAGCGCAGGGTGGACACCCCGACCACGGCGGCCAGGAGGAGGAGCGCCGGAATGGCCGCGGCCCCGAACCAGGTGTACGGCAAGGGGATCAGCAGGTTCGCGGAGCCGTCGGCGACTTCGCCGAGGGCCCCGTCGGTGGTCCCGGACTCCGGGCTGGCCAGTGCGGTGACCGGGGCGGGCCCGTTGAGGACGTCACCGGCGACGACGACCACGCTGCTCGAGAACAGCATCGCCGTCACGGTCGCGGCCATCAGCGCGATGCCCGGGCCGGTGCCGCGCCAGGCGTGGTCTCGACACCCGCGCGTCCAGACCACGATCGCCGCACCGATCGCCGCGGACGGGATCAGCCCCCACCATCGGTGAAGGTCGAAGCCGACGGTGAGCAGTCCGGCGACGAACAGGGCACCGAGGACGGTCGGGAGGTGGCGGGTGGGACCGGACCGGCTCGCCGTCCTCCGCCACAGCAGGGCCGATACCGACAGGGCGAGCAGCCCGGCCAGCAGGATCGCGGGCATCGCCGAGACACCGACCAGATGATCGGCCACCGGTTGCCGCTCGGCCGGCTCGAAGGCCAGGATCGCGAGTTGGACGACGAAGAGCGACACCCCTGCGATCGAGACGTACCGCGCCCGGTCCAGGGCGGGGATGCGACGTCGGGATGCGGGAGTGAGATCGCTGCGCCGGACGAGGACGATCGCGCTCCACAGGAGGACGACGAGACCGAGCGAGAGCATCACCAGCGCAGGAATGTTCGCGGCCGAGCCGAAGGCCTCCGCGTGGCATCGGGGTGTGGCGAGGTCTTCCATCCGGCCGCATGCGGGATGGGGCCCGAAGGCGAAGTGCCACGCTGTTCCGACGGTGACCAGGGCTGCGGTCGCCGACACGTGGACGCCTGCCGCGGTGAGGGTGACGGCCTGGTGGCCCCAGAACCGTTGTCGTGACAACAGCGGGCGCCCCCCTCCGGAGTCCCCGGACCGTGATGTCCGATCCAGCGGGTCGGGACGTTCGTATCGGGCCCGGGTGGCGGCTCCGAGTGCCGCGAGCGCGGTCACCAGCACGATCGGAACCGAACTCGCCGCCGCGAGGCGCTGTCCCACCGTCCACGAGTCGGCGAATCCCAACGGCCCGGACACCACCGCACAACTCCGCCCGGCGCACTGGACCGCGATCAGATCCAGTGCGACCACCGACACCGAGGTCGCCAGCAGCAGGGTGAGGAGGAGCCCGGCCAGGCGGAGCGTCCCCGCATGACAGGGGTGTGGCCTCGTCCCGGTGCCCTTGTCCAGGCAGCGGGCCCAGTAGGCGACGTTGACCAGGCCGAACGGGATCAGCAACATCCACCCGACTCGTGCGAGACCGCCACCGATCCGGTTCGGGGAACCGCCGGACGCGACCGTGGTGCGGGCGAGATTTCCCCACGAGTACGCCTCGCGGCGGACATCGGGATCGGGCACCGCTCCGCGCGCCCGGGCCTGCGGAGTGTCCGCCGCGCCGGTCGGCTGCCAGAATCCGCCGAGCGCGTCGCCGGCCGCCTTCTCGACGTGTTCCCGGGGCAGGTCGAGTATCGCCTCGGGGGGAGTGTTGCCCACCCCGTGGATCCGTAGTTCCAGGACCGTGCGGGAGATCCCCGGCGTCCCGGATGTCCCCGGCGTCCCCGATGTTCCGGATGTTCCGGTAGCGCTCTCCGACATTCGACCCCCCGACGGGACTGTGCGGCCGGTGTTCCCGGCGTGGACTACACGGCCGGCCGAGTGTAGCCAGGGGGCGTCGGGTGGAGAAGTGCTGTGGCCGGTCGGCGACCGCGGGTCACCAGGCGTTCAGGGTGTGGAGGATCTGTGCGCGGGACTGCCACAGTTCGCCGGACCAGTACGGCCAGGAATGGATGCCGGACGGCGGGAAGCTGAACGTCGCCGGGATCCCGAGGGTTGCGAGCCTGATCTGGAACGCCCGGGACGAGGTCATCGACAGAAGCTCCAGGCCCATGCCCATCGCGGTGTTCCAGTACTCGATCGGGGCGCCCGGGTGGTCGTAGATGCCGGGGAAGCCGGTGCCCGCGGACACGTACAGCGACATGCCCTGTAGCTGCGGAGCGACCACGAACGGGTCGTTGCGGAGCCAGGCCGGGTTCCACGGCGGGCCCCACATGGCGTCGACGTTGTAGCGGCCCGCATCGAGCATCGCGATCCGGATCGCCTCGCGCATGCCGGGGGCGGTGGTGTTGAGGTAGCCGGAGTACGAGCCGGCGAACTTGAACTGGTCGCGGTGGTGCGCGGCCAGGGTCATCGCGGCGGTGCCACCCATCGAGACACCGGCGATTCCGGTGTTGCTGCGCTCCACTCCGTACCGGGCGAGGAAGTCCGGGAGTTCCCGGGTCAGAAAGGTCTCCCATTTGTAGGTGACCTGCTGCTGGTTGAAATTGCTGGGGTAGTACCAGTCGGTGTAGAAGCTGGACTCGCCACCCACCGGCATCACCAGCGTGATGTTGTCGTGTCGGAACTGGTCCATCGCGTTCGTGTCGAACGACCATGCGTTGCGGTCCGGGAGAGCGCGCAATCCGTCGAGCAGGTAGAGCGAGGCATTCCCGCCGCGGGCAGCCCACTGCACCTGCACCTTGACGTTCCCCATGGCCGAGGGCACCCACAGTTCCTCGTATCCGCCCGACGGCACGGTGCGGGCCGGGCCGGGTACCGGGGCGGCGCCCGCTCCGGCGGCGGCCACGGTCGCGGCGGTGAGGAGGGCGAGAGTGGCGGCGATCAGGGCGCTGAATCGGTGCCGCAGCGGGCGCCGTCTCGATGTCACAGGGGTCATGCGGTGAATCTCCTCGAGTGGGGCCGCGCCCGCCCCGGCGTTGTGCGCCAGGGCGGGCCGATCCGCGTTACTTTCAGTTGGACTAGTGACCAGATCGACGTCGCGCGCCTCTTCGTTACCCAAACGAGATGTGAGGAGGCTCTCGGGTTCGTGTGGTGGATCGCCCGTCGACGGTGTGCCAGGATCACCGCCGCAGCAGCCGGCCGTCGGGCCCGGCATATCGGTTCGATGACGCCGGGCCCGCGGGCCCCGAGGTGTCCGTAGCATTCGAGGCGTTCGGGAAAGTCGGTGACGTGCGCCGGGATTGGCGGCGTCTCGGCCGAGGAGGCGCGATGAACCCCGCCAGGCGACGACCGGCGCTGGTCTGGCTCCTCACCGCCGTCCTCACGGCCGCGGCGTGGCTCGTGCCGCTCACGGACCCACCGGCGGCGGACGCCCGGGTCACCCGGATCGACGTGTTCTCTCCGTCGATGAACCGGTGGATCGCCAATGACGTCATCACCCCCGCCACCGGAGCGCCCACGCCGACGTTCTACCTCCTCACCGGGATCGGCGGTGGCGAGGACGGCATCTCGTGGTTCAACAACAGCCACGTCCGCGACTTCTTCGCCGGAGAGAACGTCACGGTCGTGCTCCCGGTCGGCGGTGCCTTCAGCATGTACACCGACTGGATCGCCGACGATCCGGTGCTCGGGCGCAACAGCTGGCAGACGTACCTCACCCGCGAGCTACCGGCTGCGGTCGAGCAGCGCTTCCCGAGCACGGGACTCCGCGCGATCGGCGGAGTGTCCATGTCCGGCGGACCCGCACTGGATCTGGCGATCCAGGCACCCGGTTTCTACCGGGCCGCCGCCTCGTACAGCGGGTGCCCGATGACGAGTGGCCCACTCGGTGAGGCGATCGTCCGTTCCATGGTCGAGGTGGGCGGGCGGGGCAACGCCGCGAACATGTGGGGGCCGTTCGGGGCGCCGCTGTGGACCGTCCACGACCCGATGGCCAACGCGGCCAGACTGCACGGGGTCGAGGTGTTCGTGTCCGCGGCCAGCGGGTGGCCGGGCCCGATCGACAACCACGACCCGGGGTTCGTCGTGCCCCAGACCATCGGTGGCGCCGCCGTCGAGGCTCTGGCGGCGGCGTGCACCGGCCTGTTCGAACTACGCCTCCGCTCTCTCGGTGTGCCCGCGACGTTCCGCTACTACCCGGAGGGTTCGCACTCCTGGGGGCTGTTCGAGGCCGAACTCCGGGACTCGTGGCCGCTGATCGCCCGGGCGATCGGTGCCTGACGCGTTCAGAGGAGTATCGCCAGCAGCACCATCGTGAGCAGGACGATCACCGCGGCCAGGGCGATCGCGATGTCGCCGCCGAGTGACTCGGGAGCGCCGAACAGCGGCCCGCGGGATTTCTGCTGTCGGTCGGTCATGTCGGCTTCCCTTCGGCCGTGTCCGCTTCGTCCAGGTCTTCAGTCAAGGAGGTCGACCGTGATCGCGCAACGCGGGCGGCGGGTCGGAGCACCCGAGTGGTCGCTCTGCTGCGACGAGCGGTGGATGCGGGCCCGTCAGTCCCAGCGGAAGAACCGGGCCGAGAGCAGAGCTCCGACGACGACGGTCGTGACCAGGCTCGCCAGGTGGCCTGCCTCGGGTGTGTCCCCCGCCCAGGCGTCGCCGAGTGCCTGTACGGCAGCGCCGAAGGGCAGTACCTCCCCGACACGGGCCAGCGGATCGGGAAGATTGCCCGCGGGCCCGAACAGGCCGCCGACCGCGCCCATCGCGAAGAACGTGACGAGACCGATTGCGATGGAGGCATTTCCGCTCGGCGCGATGGCCGCCACCGTCATGCCGATGGCATACATCGCGGCTGCGGTCAGTGCGAAGACGCCGAGCGCGACGAACGGCGACCGGGGCAGGTTCGCGTCGAACACCGTCATGGCGACGACCACTGCCAGCCCGACCCCGATCGCGGTCTGGGCGATGCTGGTGAGGACCTGTGCGACGAGCACCATCGCCGGGTTCGCCGGTGTGACCGCCAGCCTGCGCAGCACCCCGGTCTTGCGGTAGTAGGACAGGAAGCTCGGCATGTTCACCACACCGATCGTCGCGACGACCATGACGAGCACCAGGGGCATGACGTACAGGTCGAGCACGGTCATCCCGGAGGTGCCGTCCACTTCGTCACTGCCGGCGCCCATCCCGTTCATGACGAGAATCAGGAGCGGGAGGCCGAGAGGGATGACGAGCCCGGCGGTGTCCCGGACGACCATCTTGGTCTCGGCGAGGGTGAGGGCGGCCCAGGCCTTCGGCCCCGGAGATCGCCCGGCGGGTGCGGCGGTGGTGGTCATCGGAGTGTCTCCTGTCCGTGGGGTTCGGTGGGTTCGTGTTCGGTGAGTGGCCGGCCGGTGAGTGCGAGGAAGGCGTCGTCGAGCGTGGCCCGCTGCAGACGGGTCTCGGTGGCGACGACACCGCCGTGCACGAGGGCGGTGCTGACGGTCTGCAGTAGGTCGCCGCCGCCGGTGATCTCGACCCGGTCGCCGTCCACGCGGACGCCGGTGACCTCGGGCAGCCGGTCGAGGACCCGGGTGTCGAACGCCTCCCGGGTCCGGAACGACACCTGCTGCTCGAACCCTGCCGATCCGACGAGTTCGGTGGGCGTGCCTTCGGCGGCCACGCGTCCCCGGTCGATGATCGTGACACGGTCGCAGAGCCGCTCGACCTCCTCCATGAGGTGACTGACGAGCAGCACGGCGACACCGTCGGCCCGCAACCTCTCGACGAGGCCCCAGATCTTGCGGCGGGCCTCCGGGTCGAGGCCGGTGGTCAACTCGTCGAGCAGCACGACGCGTGGGCGCCCGACGAGCGCGAGGGCGATGGAGAGCCGCTGTTGTTGCCCGCCGGAGAGCTTCTCGAACCGGGTGCCACGTTTCGCCTCGAGCCCGACCGCATCGACGAGCTCGTCCGGGTCGGCCCCGTGGGTGTAGAAGGTGCGGTAGAGGCGAACCAGTTCGTCCACCGTGAGTGCCGAGTGGAGTGCGCTCGACTGCAACTGCACGCCGAGAACCTCCCGCACCTGCCGACGGTCTCGGTGCGGATCGAGTCCGAGGATCCGGACGCTGCCCGAGTCGGGGCGGCGCAGCCCCGCGATCATTTCCACCGTCGTCGTCTTGCCCGCGCCGTTCCGGCCGAGCACACCGAGGATCTCGCCCTCCTCGACGTGCAGGTCGACGTCCTCGACGGCCGGTGTCCCTCGATAGAGCTTGCGCAGCTTCCGCGCTTCCATCGCGTGCATTGCCGTATCCCTTCCACTGCTGTTCGCGGCGGCTGCCGTTCGCGACGGCCCTGTTCTCCTGTCGACTCCGACGCTAGGGAGCGCGGCCCTCCGACGCAGGTGCCGGAAGTAACGTTCGCCCGCCATGACTTTCGGCACGGGCGGGGTGCGTCCGCCACCGAATAGACTCGACGGCGATGAGAAGACGGCAGCGATGAGAAGGCTGGGAGCGGACGAATGGTCCGGGCTGCTGGCCGTACTGGTGTGTGCCGCGGCGGGCGTGCCGGTGCTGGTCGCCGTCGCCCTGGGGGACTCGGTGACGACCGTGCCGCCGTGGCTGTGGGTCGTCGTGTTCGGCGTGTTCCTCGCGGCGATGGTGATCTGCATGGTCGAGCTGGTCCGCCCGGCCGCGGTCCCGTGGGTGTTCGGAATCCAGGTGGTCGCGGGCCCGGTGCTGGTTCTCGCCGCGCCGTCCGCCGGACTCACCCCGATCCTGCTCGTGTTCACGGCGGCGGTGAGTGCGTACCTGGTGAGCCGACCGGTGACGGTCGTTGTCGTCGTACTCAATTCGGCGGTCATCGCCTGGTCGCTGTGGTCGATCACCGATGCGCCCGGCGAGGTGCTGATGGTGACGGCGCTGTACGTGATGATCCAGTCGGCGACGGTCCTCGCCGTGGTGGCACAGGAACACGAGGTGCGGCTCCGGCGCGAACTCGCGGTGGCACACACGGAGTTACGGGCCACCAGTGCCCTGTTGGCGGACTCCTCGCGGGCCGACGAACGTCTGCGTATCGCGCGCGAACTGCACGACCTGATCGGTCATCAGCTCACCGTGCTGGCGCTCGAACTCGAGGTGGCCTCGCATCGCGCGACGCCGCCGGCTCTCGAACACGTGACACGTGCCCGCGAGGTGGCGCGCGAGTTGCTCGCCGACGTCCGGGAAACTGTGGGGGAGATGCGGAGCAGTGCACCGGATCTGCGTGAGTCGCTGGCACGGATCGTGGCCGACCTGCCCGGTCTCGACGTCGAACTCACGGTGGACGACGAGGTGTCGGTGGACGAGGAGCGCTCGGCGGCGCTGGTGCGGTGTGCGCAAGAGGTGGTCACCAACACCCTCCGGCATTCCGGGGCGACTCGACTCCGGGTCGCGGTGACGGTGGACGGAGACCGCGTGGTGCTCACGGGACACGACAACGGACAGGGCGCCACTCAGGTCACGATCGGCAACGGGTTGCGCGGTATCACCGAGCGTGCGGAAAGCCTGGGCGGACACGTGGAGTTCACCGCAGACGACGGTTTCCGAGTGGTGGCGTCGGTGCTGGCACGGTGATCTCGGTGTTGCTCGTCGACGACCAGACCCTGGTGCGGCAGGGAATTCGCAGCCTGTTGGGCCTCACCGACGATGTCGAGGTGGTGGCCGAGGCGGACGACGGGATGTCCGGTCTGGCCGCGGTCGCCGAGTATCGCCCCGACGTGGTGCTCCTCGATCTGCGGATGCCGCGGCACGACGGTATCTGGATGCTGGAAGCGTTGCGGGACAGCGACGTCGACGTGCCGGTCCTCGTCCTCACCACCTTCGACGACGACGAGCTGGTGTTGCGTGCCATCCGGTCCGGCGCCAAGGGCTATCTCCTCAAGGACGTGACGCTGGACCAACTCGTCGGCGGGGTGCGAGCGCTCGCCTCCGGTGGCACGTGGGTGCAGCCCGCGATCACGGATCGGGTGTTGCGGGCTGCCGTGGCAGGCCCGGCGGCGGACGCCGACGACGTCCGGGTCGAGTCGCTCACCGACCGGGAGACCGAGGTGCTGCGGCTTCTGGCGAGCGGATATTCGAATCGCGAGATCGCCGACGTGCTGTTCCTCGCCGAGGGGACGGTGAAGAACCACGTCTCGACCGTGCTGCTCAAGCTCGGTGCCCGTGACCGCACGAACGCGGTGCTCCGGGCGTTGCAGCAGGGCCTGCTCGGGTGAGCCGGTCAGGGAGCGGTCCACACCATGTCGCGTTGACGGACCCGGTTTCCCCGGTATCGGACACCGGGTACCGCGCGTGGCTCGCCGTGCGGGACGAAACCGCTGCTCTCGAAGAATCGCACCGCCCCCTCGTTCTCCACGAGGGTCTGTAGGTGGCAGCCGGGTACGCCCAGAGCCTCCAGCCGGTCCAGCCACCGGCGCATCAGGGCGCCACCGACGCCTCGTCCGCGGGCCTCGGGAACGAGGTCGATGTGTAGGTGCGCGGGCCAACGCGCGTCCTGGAACTCCCCGGCTGCCGGAATCCGGCGGAGCTTCGCCCACACCATGTCGGCGATACTGCGCGCGAAGAACGCGGCCGGCCGGCGCCGGAACACGAGCCGATATCGGCGGATGGCCGCTTCCATCCGTTCGCTCTCGCTCGGGAACCGGGCGCTGTCCGTGCAGCCGGCGAGGTATCCGGCGAGCTCACCGTCGACGACGGCGACGAACAGCGATTCCGGCTCGAGATCCATGTACGGGGTGAGGTAGACCGCGGCCTCGGACTCGGTGTGCCCCCACAGGGTGCCCGAGGGGGAGCCTTCTCCGGCCCGCTCGAACAGGGCGAGCAGCTCGGGCCGGTCCGTGTCGATGAAGGTGCGGACGACGACGTCGCGATCGGGTGTTCGTTCGCTCATGGGAACAGTTCATCACGGGTGCGGGGTCTCGCGTGGTAGCGATTCCCGGGCACCGGCCTCGTCCGCCGCGAGTTCCTCACTGCGCACGGTGATCCGGTGCGAGATCACCGCCATCGTGAACAATCCGATCGCCACGTAGGTGAGGGCACCGAACCCCTCGGTCGCGAAGTCCACCAGCGCGTTGAGTGCGGTGAAGATCAGAGCCGCCAGCCGCAGCAGTCGCAACGGCCACAGGGGCCCGTCGCGGCGTAGCCGGAGCATCGCCGGGAGTGCGAGTGACAGTGTCACTGCGGCGCTGACGAAGAGGATGCCGCCGGAAATACCCATCCGATCGATCTGGAGCGAGGTGTCGTCGGTATCGACGTCCAGCCCACCCGCGACGAGTTGGACGATCCCGCCGATCACCCCGAGAAGTGCGGACACGACGAGTAGCCATCCCATGACGGGCACCCAGCGCGGGCTCTTGAGGAACGAGGGAACCAGCCGGGGTACGAGCCGGCTCGCCGCGTAGAGCCTGTCGTCGCGGTGGCCTGCCGCGTCGATCATCAGAGTCACCCCGGCGAGGGCAGAGGCATCCGCGCCGAGCCGCTGACCCCGCTCGATGATGCGCAGTGCGAGGGCTCGGCGATGAGGAGGCAGGCCGTGGACCACCCCGTCGGCGGCGATCGCTGCGGCGTTCGCGAGACACTCGTCCGCCGTCGGCGCCCGGAAGTCTCGCACCACGCGGTTGATCACCAGAAGGAGTACGACCAGCACGTACATGATCTCCGCGGCCGGTCCGTAGAAGTAGTCGTTGTCGCGGGTGACGAATTTGCCGACCTCGTCGAGGAAGAGTCCGAAGCCGATGCCGCCGACCACCACGGTGGTCACCCGGGTCCCGAAGCCGAGGAACAGCCACCCGATGAGCAGAGCCGCCATCATCGCCGCTCCGCCGTAGAGGGCGTGGGCGATGTGCAGTGTCCCGCCACCGATCTGGGGGTAGTCGGTCAGTGCCAGGTACAGGCGCGTGATCAGGATGGTGGCGATGGCGACGACGAGGAACGACTCGGCCGCGGAACTGCCGTAGACGTTGCGCAACAGTCGGGTTCGACGGCCGGTTGCCGTGGTGGCGTCCTCGGTCACGATTGCCTCGTTCCGCTCTGTTCCGCTGCCGGCCGGTCGGATCCGGTGCGGATGTGTGGTGCCTGCTCCTGGACGTAGAGGGCCGCGACGGCGACGACGGTGAGTGCCGTGACGTTGACCGCGGTGTTCGAGTCCCCGCCCAGCTCGCGCGCGATCTCGTCGGCGGTGGTGCTCACCAGCACCAGGCACAGCACCGCGACGACGGCACTGACCGTCATCGTGACCACGCCGCCGTCGACGACGACGTCCCTGTCCTTCCGGAGGGTGTGGAGGACGAGGTGGTGGATGGGGACGAGTGCGAGGAGGCCGGCGATGACGTACACGAAGCCACCTCGGGTCAGGAACCATCCGTATTCGTGGTCGGCGGTCACCGCGGCGGGGTCCGGGGTGGAGGGCGGCAGGATCCCGTGACTGACGATGAGCCAGGCGACCACCGAGAGCACCACCGTGATCGCCCAGCGCAGGTAGCTCTCGAGGATGTAGGCGACGCTGCGATACCGCCGCAGTTTCGGGACCATCGGCGCGATCAGCAGGCTCGGTGCGAACCAGGAGGCGAGCGCGATTCCCACCCAGGCGCTCTCGCTGAGCCCCAGGGTCCGGCCCGAGGTGAGGGCCGCGACCGAGAACGCGGTCGCGGGGAGAACACACAGGACGACCGCGGTGGCCCAGTAGCCGACGAGGTGGCGGGTCGTGATCGCGGGCTCGCCCGCCGGCGTGTGGGACCCGGTCGCGCGGAGGACGGCGAATGCGGCGAGCGGCAGCAGGAACGCGCACCAGATCTCCACGAGATCCCAGACGGTGGCATGACCGGTCGGCTGTGGCAGCGACGACATGCCGAGATAGAGGACGAACCCGACCGCGGGAACGAGCAGAACGCGCGCGCGGCGTCGGGTGAGCGAGGCTGCCTTCAACCGGGTCTCCTCGGTATTCATGTCCCGAGTAGCTGCTGGAAGGGACGCTACCCGGACGAGATCGGTGGCGGACCCACTTCAGCGGATCCCCGACGCGGCGGATCCCCTGAAGTGCCGGATCCCTGAAGCGCCGGGTACCGGAACAGCCGGATACCGGAGGACAGGGGGAACTGACGTATAAATAGGTCCATGTCCGGATCCGCAGCCGACACCCCGCGGGAGGAATCGCCTCCGTCGATGGCGAGTGCCGATCTACTCCGCGCTCTCCCGGTCACTCGCCGTGGCCTGCGTACCCGCTCGGCCCTCGTGGCCGCCGCGCGGACGGTGTTCGAGCGCTCGGGGTACCTCGATGCGCGGCTGGCGGACATCACGCAGGAAGCGAAGTGCTCCTCCGGAACCTTCTACACGTACTTCGCGAGTAAGGAAGAGATCTTCGCGGCGGTGCTCGAGGTCGCGCAGGAGGACATGCTGCATCCCGGGATGGCGCACGTGGACGCCGACGACGACGCGGTCGCCGTCATCGAGGCCAGCAATCGGGCGTACTTCGCGGCCTACGAGCGCAACGCCCGGCTCATGGCGCTGCTCGAACAGGTGGCGAACATCGACCCCGGGTTCCGGAAGCTGCGTCAGGAACGTGCCGACGCGTTCGTCCGCCGCAATGCGCGGAGCATCGCCGACTTGCAGGCCAGGGGTGTCGCCGACACCGGGGTCGACCCGCTGCTGGCATCCAGTGCCCTCTCCGGCATGATCAGCCGGCTCGCGTTCTCGTACTTCGTCGTGGCGCCGAGTGTGGCCCCGGGCGAGACCACCGTGTCCCTCGACGATCTCGTCCGCACCGCCACTCGCCTGTGGGCGAATGCTCTGCGGCTTCCCATGGACGACTGACCTCCGGCAGTTCTGCCCGGCACCCATCGTCGAGTCGCGGACAGAGTCGGTGTCGATGTGCGACCGTAGCCGAATGTCGCAGATCCACACCGTCCGTGGCCCGATCGACACGAGCGAACTCGGACGCACGTACATGCACGAGCACGTCTTCGTTCTCACTCCGGACGTGCAGCAGAACTACCCCGACGAGTGGGGCGACGAGGACGAGCGGGTCGCGGACGCGGTCACGAAGCTGAAGGCGCTGGCCGCGCAGGGGGTCCGCACGATCGTCGATCCGACGGTGATCGGTCTGGGACGCTACATTCCGCGGATCCAGCGCATCGCCGAACAGGTGCCGGAACTGAACATCGTGGTGGCCACCGGCTGTTACACGTATACCGACGTGCCGTTCTTCTTCCACTACCGTGGGCCGGCCCTCGACGAGATCGCCGGGGTGTCTCTTCCCGATCCGATGGTCGACATGTTCGTCGGGGACATCGAGGAGGGCATCACGGGCACCGGTGTCCGCGCCGGCCTGCTCAAGTGTGCGATCGACAGCGAGGGCCTCACCCCCGGTGTCGAGCGGGTCATGCGGGCGGTGGCAGGTGCCCACCGCGTGACCGGGACGCCGATCACCGTGCACACCCACCCGGGCAGCAGGTCCGGGCTCGAGGTCGCCCGGGTGATGTGCGAGCAGGAGGGCGTGGAGCCGAGCCGAATCGTGCTGGGACACAGCGGCGACACCACGGATGTCGAGCACCTCACGGAACTGGCCGAGGCCGGATTCGTTCTCGGAATGGATCGATTCGGTATCAACATCGAGACCACCTTCGAGGCTCGCGCGGACACGCTGATCGAGATGGTCCGCCGTGGATACGCCGATCGGATGGTGCTCTCCCAGGACGCGTCGTGCTTCATCGACTGGATCGACCCGAACGTCAAGGCGATGCTCACGCAATGGAACTACCTGCACATCGAGAACGACGTGCTGCCGTACCTGCGGGAGCACGGGGTCTCCGAGGAACAGATCACCACGATGCTCGTCGATGTCCCGCGGCGCTACTTCGAGGCGCGGTGACAGGTCGTCGGCTCTACCCGTCGTCCTCCGCCGCGACGTGATCGAGGATGATCTGCTTCGAGGCGGCCCAGGCCGGTGAGGTGACGTCACCGAACTCCCCGTGCCCGACACCGTCGAGGGTGTGCAACTGCGCCGGATCGCCGGCGGTGGTCGCCGCGGCGACATAGTTGCGGGACTGCGCCGGATCGACGGTCTGGTCCGCGGTTCCGTGGACGGCGGTGACCGGCAATCCGACCGGGAGGTGTTCGATCGGGGACGCGATCCGGTAGCGGTCCGGATATTGATCGGGGGTACCGCCGAGAAGCCCCTGGACGAACATGTCGTGTCCGGCGGTGGCAGCGAGGCCCAGGTCGAACACTCCCGCCATGATGGTGGCGCTACGTGGCACGATGCTCGGCTGTTCGCCGGGGGATCCCGGGGGCAGCGTGTGCCGTCCGGCGATCCAGGCCGCGAGATGGCCACCCGCGGAGTGCCCCGCGAGGTGCACGTCGTCCAGGTCGAGGCGTCCACCGGCTTCGTCCTGGACGACGGTACCGAGCGCCTCGGTGGCGTCGTCGGCGTCGGCGAGCGTGGTGGGCCATCCTCCGGTGCCCTCGACACGGCGGTACTCGATGTTCCACACCGCGATTCCCTCGTCCGTCAGCGACTGGGACAGCGGCTCGAAGTAGGAGAGATCGTGATCCTCGAGCCACCCGCCGCCGTGCACCATCACGACCACCGGGTGCGGGCCCTCACCGTCGGGGAGGTGCAGGATTCCGTAGTTGTCCGGATCGTCCCCGTAGGCGATGCGCGAGGTGCCGCCCGACGTGGCCGGGGGAGTGGTGGTGTCCTCGGTCGCGGCGGCGGGTTCGTCGCCGGAGCCGCAAGCGGCCGTGACCGTCGCGGCCGTCAGCGCGGCGAGCGCGGTGAGGACAAGCCTCGGGGACGAGTGTGCCAATCTCATGAAGCCCCTCCGTGTCGGTGTCAACTCTCGCCCATCGCATCACGGCGTGCCTGTCCGAAGCGGCCACTTCGGACAATTAGGGTATCGGCCGTGGACAGACGCAGGTTCCTCACGATGCTCGCCGCCGGGGCCGCGACGGCCGCCGCGGCCGGCTGTTCGCCCGCGCATGGTGAGGTCGCCCTGCCGGTGGAGCAGGGCGGCGCGGCCGCGCCCCCACCGCCCCCCGGGCCCGCCACCGCTTCCCGGGCCACCTCCGCCGTCCGCGCGTGTTCCGGTGCCTGCCGGTGCGGTCACCGCCATCCCCGGTCCGGGAAGCAACATCGCCCTGACCGTCGACGACGGGGCGAGCGCCGACGTCGTCGGCGCGTACATCCAGTTCGCGAAGGACACCGGAGCCAGGTTCACGTTCTTCGTCACCGGAGTGTTCGACGGCTGGACCACGCACCGCGCCGCATTGCGGCCGCTGGTCGACTCCGGTCAGATCCAGCTCGGCAACCACACCTGGGATCATCCCGACCTGACCGCACTCACCGCCACCGGTGTCGCCGAGCAGTTCCACCGGACGAAGACCTTTCTGCACGACACCTTCGGGGTCGACGGCACGCCGTACTACCGGCCGCCGTTCGGATACCACAATTCCACCGTCGACCGGATCGCCGCGGATCACGGCTACACCGTCCCCACTCTCTGGTACGGGTCGCTGTCGGACTCGGGGCTGATCACCGAGGAGTACCTCCTCGAGTGCGCGCACAAGTACTTCACCGCGCAGTCGATCGTCATCGGCCACGCCAACCATCTCCCGGTGACGAATGTGTACGGCGAACTCGTCGACATCATCCGTGAGCGCAACCTGTCGATGGTCACCCTCGACGACGTCTTCACCGTCCCGTCGGCCGCCTGAGGTGGACGTCGATCGTCGCCGGTTCCTGACGGTGCTCTCTGCGGGACTGTTTGTGAGTGCCTGCGCCTCCCGTCCAGGGGTGCCCGTCGCGTCGCCCGGGTCGGTGGCGGCGCCGTCGATGGCCCCGGCCCCGGCCGCGCGGCAGGGCCGGGCGCCCGCAGGGGTGGATCGCGGAGCGCTCGTGGCTCGCTTCGAGGGTGTTCCGGCGACGCAGTGGGGCACACATCTTCCGGGTGTCGTCACGCACGTCTCCGCGGGCGGACCCGGTCGGCCGCTGGCGCTGACCTTCGACGGTTGCGGTGGACCGGCAGGCTCGGGTGTGGATCACGCCCTGCTCGATCTGTTGGAGCGAGAAAGGATTCCGGCGACACTGTTCCTGAACCGGCGGTGGATCGACGCCCACCCGGATCTCGTCCGGGACCTCGCCGCTCACCCGCTGTTCGAGGTGGAGAACCACGGGTCCCGGCACCTGCCGTTGTCGGTGCACGGCCGGTCCGCGTACGGGATCGACGGCACCGGGTCGAGCGCGGAGGTCGTGGACGAGGTCCTCGACAATCACGAGCGTATCCGTACGCTCACCGGCCGGGAGCCGCACTGGTTCCGCGCGGGCACGGCGCACTACGACGAGGTGGCGGTCGACATCGTCGGC
The DNA here is from genome assembly GCF_014217785.1 of Rhodococcus triatomae. Lineage (NCBI taxonomy): Bacteria > Bacillati > Actinomycetota > Actinomycetes > Mycobacteriales > Nocardiaceae > Rhodococcus > Rhodococcus triatomae. The sequence continues at coordinate 2,781,963 of NZ_CP048814.1, forward strand.
GAGATCGGTGTCCGGATTGCAGGATTCGCTGTCAACGGTGACGGCGGGGCGACGTTCGGCGCCGGGCAGGTGCGCGCGTCCCTGCTCGGCGCCGAGTCCGGGGCCATCGTGTTGCTGCACCTCAATCACCCGCAGGGTGGCACTGCCGAGGGGCTCGAGGCGGCGCTGCCGGAGCTCCGTGCGTCGGGTACACATTTCGTCCTCCTCGAGCAGGGGAGGGACTGAATTCACTCGCGTTGCTCCGAGCAGGTGCGAGAGAACGGTGTCGAGTCGGACGGCCCGACGTCGGGAGAAGAAGTGAGGTGGCGACATGAGCGGTGACGCGGAGGCTATTGCCGCCAACCGGGCGAACTGGGACGACCGGGCCGACGTCCACGCGCGTTCGGACATGTACGACGTCGACGGCTTTCTGGCCGGGCCCGCGGAGATCTCGTCGGTGGTCCGCAACGATCTCGCCGTGTTGGCTCCCCACCTACCGGAATCCGGAATATGTGGGCGCACGCTGCTGCACCTGCAGTGCCATATCGGAACCGATACCGTTTCGTGGGCCAGGCTCGGTGCGGTCGACGTCCACGGCCTCGATCTCTCGCCGAATTCCCTGAGCCATGCCCGCCGTATCGCGGAGGCGGACGGCAGGGAGATCACCTGGGTCGGCGGTGACGCCCGGTTCGCCTCGTCGGTGATCGATCGCCGGTTCGACACGATCGTGACCAGTGCCGGGACGATCGTGTGGCTCCCCGGTCTCATCGAGTGGGCCCGGTCGATCCATGATCTCCTCGAGCCGGGAGGGGTGTTCCTGATCCGTGACGACCACCCGATCCTGGGAGCGATGGCCTTCGAACCCTGGGACGTCACCGACGACTACCTCGGTGGCGGCGGTGCCCGCACCTACGAGGACTCGGGGACCTACACCGCCGACTCCGCCGGGCAGGTGGCGCACGTGACGAACCACGAGTGGCGGCACGATCTGGGGGAGATCGTCGGGGCGCTGCTCGCGGCCGGTCTGCGTATCGAAGCCCTGGAGGAACTTCCGTACATGGACTGGCCGGCCTTCCCCGGCCTCGTTCCCTGCCGGGAGGGGTGGGAGCTCGGTCCCGGGGCACCCCGGATTCCACTGAACTTCGCCGTCGTCGCCCGGCGAACGCGGTGATCGTTCACGCGGTTGCCGGCCCGGTCGATCTCACCGGGGGCCGTGTGCCCGGGCAGGCCGACGGATCCGGCGACGTCTCGGGTGCGGCGCTCGCAGTGCGGTACCGAGCCCGGACCGCCATGCGCCCGGCGGGGGCGGGACGTGCTCGGCCGGGCGGATCCCGGGTGCCCGCGACGCTTCCGTGTCGCGGAACCTGAGTTCCGATGCGGTTTCCGGGGCGTCGTCGGAGTCCGCGACGAGGAACCTGTCGGGAAGAGCGAGTTTGTGGATGGTGCGGAGCACCTGCAGATACTGTCTGGTGAGCGACCCGGTGGTGTACGGAAGATCGAATTCTTCGCACAGGGCACGCACTTTCGGGGCAATGTCTGCGTAGCGATTGCTCGGGAGGTCCGGAAAGAGGTGGTGCTCGATCTGGTAGCACAGGTTTCCGCTCGCGAAGGCCAGAACGGGGCCCGCGCGGAAGTTCGCGGTGCCCAGCATCTGACGGAGGTACCACTCCCCGCGATTCTCGCCCGCGAGTTCCTCGCGCGTGAATTTCTCGGCCCCGTCGGGGAAGTGGCCGCAGAAGATCACCACATATGCCCACAGGTTGCGAAGCAGATTCGCCACGATGCCCGCCGTCAACGTTCGTCGCCAGCGTTTCCCGCTGAGGAGCGGTAGGAGGAGGTAGTCCTTCGCGGCCTGTCGGGAGATCTTTCCGAGCAGCGCCCGCGAATGAGCGGACTTCTCGGCGTCACTGCCGGCACGCTCCCGCTCGGCGTGGAGATCATGGAGGGCGACACCCCATTCGAAGGTGATCGCCAACAACAGGTTCCGCAACGGTTGAAGAAGGTCCGACGGCCGCCACGGCTGGTCACGGGTGATTCGGATGATGCCGAATCCGAGGTCGTCGTCCACGCCGACCACGTTGTTGAACACGTGGTGGCGATAGTTGTGGGAGTAACGCCACTGTGACGAGACGCCTGCCATGTCCCATTCCCAACTGGAGGAATGGATCTCCGGATCGTTCATCCAGTCCCACTGACCGTGGGACACGTTGTGCCCGATCTCCATGTTCTCGATGCTCTTCGCCGCAGCGAGAGCCGAGACCCCGAGCGCCCAGCCCGTCTTCGTCCGGCTACCGACGATCACCAACCGCGCGGCGGCGTCCAGAATGCGCTGGAACGCGATCGTGCGGCGGATGTATGCGGCGTCCGACGCGCCGAGTGAATCGGTGATCTCTCGACGTATGTGGTCCAGTTCGGCGCGCAGGGCCGCGACGTCGTCGGTGTGCAGGTGTGCGTATTCCTTGATATCGGTGATTGCCATCGGTGCCCACCCCGTCCTCCCGACCCGAGCGTGATCGAGTTGTCGCTCGAGGAGACGGGCGTGCGGTCAGTAGTAGTGTCGTCGGCCCGCCACGGCGTGCCCCATCGATCCGAAGAGCATCAACGCCAGTCCGACGACCGCCAGGACCGCTCCGATGAACGTCACGATCGGGACGCTGAAGACGAGCCCCGCGACCACGAGGATGATTCCGACAATGACCATGATGACTCCCTGATCGTGGCCGAGAGACGTGCGTGCGTGGCTGTGACCCACGGGATCTGTGCCCGCCGATCGCGTCGGACTTCCGCGCCGCACTTCGCGGCCTCTGTGGGACGGTGTCGCCCCGTGCAACCGAGTCAACGCCGTATCCCGCGGCCTGTCAACACTGTAGGCCTATGGCAGTGGACTACAGTGGAGAGGTCTCAACGGAGGGAGCGCGTGATGCCGAAGGATTCGGCTCGCAGTTCGAATCCCCGCGGGGTGTCCCCGGGCGACGGCCGGATCACCCGGCACCGCATTCTCGAGGCCGCGCTCGAGATCATCGACGGCGACGGGGTCGAGGGGCTCTCCATGCGACGCCTCGGCAAAGCGCTGGACCGCGACCCGATGACCCTCTACCGGCATGCGCCCAACAAGGCCGCGGTGCTCGACGGCGTCGCCGAGATGGTTCTCGGGCAACTCGAGGTCGACACCGACGACGGCGACTGGATCACGCAGCTGCGCACCGTCGCACACCGATTTCGCAGGCTCGCCCTCGACCACCCCCAGGTGGTGCCGCTCCTGGTCACCAGGCCGCTCTCCACGCCGCTCGGCATGCGTCCGCTGGGGACGCTGAAGCCGCTCGAGGACATCCTCTCCCTGCTCGTCAGTGCGGGATTCACGGCCCCCGGCGCACTGCACGTCTACCGCGCGCTGTTCGGTTTCCTTCACGGTCACGTGCTCGACGAGTTGCAGGAGCTGGTCGAGCGTCCGGAGGAGACGGACGATCTGTTGCGTCTGGGGCTCCATCGACTGCCCGTCGGAGAGTTTCCCCACCTCCGCGGTCTGGCGCCGGTGCTGGCCGCCTACGACGGGGAGTTCGAACTCGAGCGCGGCCTGGACATCCTCTTCGCCGGATTGACGGTCACGCTCACCGATACCGACCCCGACGTCGATCCGGCGGCACCGGCACCGGCACCGATCTGATGCGTAGACCTTCTTCGTAGGTCTACGGTGTTGACACTCGCTGCTCGAGGGCGTTGACTCGTGGTGTACACATCTCGAGGCGCACGTGACGTCCCTGCCCGGAGTGCGCTCGCGACAACGCAAGGAGCCGACATGGCTACCAGCACGCTCGTCTGGATCGTCGTCGCAGTGGTTGCCGCGGTTCTCGTACTCGGCGCCCTCGTATGGGTGGCGCGCAACAGGCGCAACGAACGCCGCCACATCGAGGCCGGGGAGATTCGTGATCTGGCCGAGGAGGAATCGTTCCACGTCGGCCGGCGGGAGGCACTCGCGGACGAGGCGACCGATCGAGCTCGGGTCGCCCGAGCGGAAGCCGACGCCATGGCGGAGGAAGCCGCCGAACTGCAACAGCGGGCCGCCGATCGGCGCCACCTCGCAGCCCACTCCCGGGAGGAGTTGAACCGGCAGTGGGACCGCGCGGACACCATCGATCCCGCGTCGTCGACTCCGGAGGAACCTCGTACCGGCCGCGGCGACGCAGCACGCGGCTCCTGAGGACTCGCACGATCATTCTCGCCCTGGTCGACGAGGGGTGACCCCGGTGTCCGGTAATCTCCTGTCGCTCAGGGGAGTTCGGGCACGATCGCGAGAGCCCCGGTGACGAGGGCGCGCATGGAGAGGCCGAATCCGGCGGTCTCCGGGCTCGGAGCCACGCGCGAGAGCGTGGGCAGGTCGATCCGCCCCGTAAGTTCCTCGCGGGCCCGGTCGTCCCGTGTCGGGTAGATCGTGTCCGCCAAGGCGACGGCGTGTGAGGCCACCGTGGACAGCAGCCAGGACGCCTGGGTCGGGGTGAAGCCGTAGCGCGCCGCAACCTGGCCGTGGTGCTGGTCGATCTTCCTCAGGGCCACCGGTGTTCGGGTGTCCACCCGGGCGAGGTACCAGGCGATTCCCGGGTGGCGATGCACCAGTTCCCGGAGCGATTCCGCGAGCGTGGTGAGGTACTCGGCCACGTCGTCCGCCGCGTCCGCGTCGAGGGGTGGCAACTCCCACCGGTCGAAGATCTCCTCGGCGACGAGCAGTCGAAGGCTGTCGATGCCGTCGACGTGCTTGTACAGCGCGGGAAAGGTCACGCCGAGTCGCTTGGCCAGACCGGTGAACGTGATGAGCGGAAGGGTCATCTCGATCCCGACGTCGGCGATCCGGTCCCGTGTGATCCGGGGTGGACGCCCACGCCCGGGTCGGTCCGGTCGGTTCGCCACCGTCTGTCACCCCGTTTCGTCCGGGCACACCCGTCGCGTGCGCTCCCGCTCATTCTGTCGGGTACGGCTCGTGCATTCCAGGCCGTGTCCCGGAAGGAGTGGACCTTGACCCTTGCCGGTAAATAAGGCTAACCTCATTTAACTAATTGTCACGACGAGGGAGGCCGATCCGCGATGACATCCGGGAATGCGACACACGACGACGAGGCGGTGGCCGACACCGGTGGAGCGTTGAGCGGCGCGGATCATGCGCGCGCGATCGGCACGGTGGAGATGCGTGTCGTCGAGTTACGTCGGCCGGCGCGCCACCTGTTACGGATCGTCGCCGAATCGCTCGTGCCGCTCGAGGACCCGAATTGGTTGCGCCCCAACGTCGCCGTCCGGATCCATCTCGCGACCGTCGGTGACGGCGAGATCTCCCGGGTCTACACGGTCCGCAGCCTCGACCTCGGTGCCTGGCGCATGGAGATCGACGTCGTCCTGCATCCGGGAACGAGCCCGATGATGATGTGGGTGGCCGCGCTCCGGGCCGGCGAGGTGTTCCGGCTGACCGGGCCGAGACCGCACTTCCTCCCTCCCGTCGTGCCCGGACGCCGTATCGCGATGTTCCTCGACGAGACCGCGATTCCCGCCCTGTACGCGATTCTGCGGCAGTGGCCGTCGGGGTCCGAGGCGGTCGGGTGGGTCGAGTCCGCCGATCCGTTCCCGGTCGAGGAACTTCGTGAGGCTGCGGACAGTGCGGGTGTCACGCTGCATCACGTGCGCCGCGACCCGGAGAGCCTGCCGGGAACCACCGGTGCCCTCGTCGCGGCGGCGAGGACGCTCACCGATCCGGCGGGCCATACCGTGTGGGCGGCGGGCGAGCGCGACGAGATGAGGGCGCTCCGGACCCACTTCCGTTCGGAAGTAGGCCTGCCCAAGGACGACGTGGCCGTGTTCGGGTACTGGAAGCACGGGATGAGCACCAGTGAGGTCGACCGGCACCGTCTCGCCCACTACGAGCGGACGCTGGCGGCGGGTGGGAGGATCGACGATCTGGACGACTTCGCCATCGGAGTCTGAGTCGCGTTCCGCACCACGGCGTTCGAGGTTCGAGGTTCGGTCAGCGCACGTAGGGCCGGACGGCGACGGCGATCATCCTCGTGCCCGCGGCCGCGGCCTGCTCCGCGTCGGAGGCTTCCAGCCCCATGACGGAGTCGAGTCCCCGGACGTGGGGCGCGATCGCCAGGTGTGGCAGCAGTACCAGGAGTACTGCCAGGATCGCCTGGGGGTCAGCCTCTCTCGTCAGCTGCCCGTTGTCACGGGCGGCGTCGAGGAGCGGGGACAGCACCTCGGTGTAGTGCTCGTTGACCACCTCGCGGACCGAGGCGCGGGCCGTCTGATCGGGTTCGAGGTTCGTGGCGGCCGTCATCGCGAGGTCGCGGGGATGGTCGTAGAAGTACCGCACCCAGGTCTCGGTGAGGGAGAGCATCGACGAGTAGAAGTCGTCGTTCCAGTGCAACCTGGCTGCCTCGGCTTCGATGGCCGCGCGAATGCGTCTGCTCGCCCGATCGGCCAGGTACACGTACATGTCGGCCTTGTCGGTGAAGTACTGGAACAGGCTCCCCTTGGAGACGCCCGCTTCCCGGCAGATCGTGTTCAGGCTGCCGTGGCTGAATCCTCGTGCGGCGAACTCCGCCTCGGCTGCCTCGATCACCGCAGCCCGTCGTTCTTGCGGAAGTCGCTCCCACGTGGCCGTCGGCATGGTCGATCCCTCCTCTCCGGGCAGCCCTTGACGGGCCGACTTCGCTGATCGTACGCTGTGACCACTGGTCACATGACCACTGGTCACATGAGGGGTCGGTATGCGAGGGAGTCAGGCATGAACGACAACAGTTACCGGGTGTGCGTGATCGGTGCGGGATCGGCAGGCATCGCCGCAGTCAAGGTGCTCGCCGAACGCGGCATCGACGTCGAGTGTTTCGAGCTGTCCGATCGGGTCGGCGGCAACTGGGTCTGGAGAAACAGCAACGGGGTGTCGGCGGCGTACCGGTCCCTCCACATCAACACCTCCCGGCGGCGTATGGAGTTCAGCGACTTCCCGATGCCCGGTGACCTGCCGGACTTCGCGCGGCACGATCAGGTGGCGGCCTACTTCGACGCGTATGCCGACCGTTTCGGTCTGCGCGAGCACATCAGGTTCCGCACCGGCGTCGACCATGTGGAGCCCCGGCGCGACGGCACCTTCGAGGTCACCTTGTCGACGGGGGAGCGGCCGCTGTACGACGCGGTACTGGTCGCCAACGGTCACCATTGGGATCAACGACTGCCGGAACCGATGTTCCCGGGCCTCGACACGTTCACCGGGACGGTGATGCACTCGCACGCCTACACCGCGGAGGAACAGTTACTGGGCCGCAAGGTCGTGGTCGTCGGGATGGGGAACTCGGCGATGGACATCGCGGTGGATGCGTCCTACCACTCCGACGAGACGTACCTGTCGGCGCGGCGCGGGGTTCACGTCGTCCCCAAGTACGTGTGGGGCCGCCCGTACGACCAGATCGGGGGAAGCGAATGGCTGCCCGGTTCCGTCCGCTGGCCGATCGCGCGCCGGCTGATGGCCGCGGCGACGGGGCCGATGGAGAGATACGGGCTGCCTGCTCCCGATCACCGCTTCGCGCAGGCGCATCCGACGATGTCGAGCCGGATACTCGACCGCCTGGCCCACGGTGCGATCACCCCGAAGCCGAACATCGACCGCTTCGACGGTGACCACGTCGTCTTCACCGACGGCAGCCGGGTCGAGGCGGACCTGGTGGTGTTCTGCACCGGCTACAAGATCAGTTTCCCGTTCTTCGACCGTGACTTCCTCGACCCGTCGGGCGACAACGAGGTGGAGCTGTACCGGCGGGTGTTCCATACCACCGTGCCCGGCCTGTACTTCGTCGGGCTGATCCAGCCGCTCGGTGCGATCATGCCCATCGCGGAGCGCCAGTCCGAGCTGATCGCCGATCACCTGCAGGGCGTGTACCGGCTGCCGAGCGCGTCGAGCATGCGCAAGGAGATCGCGGCGCACCGGCGGGGGATCGAGAAGCGGTACGTGGCGTCGAAGCGGCACACCATTCAGGCCGACTACGACGACTACATGCGCACGCTGCGGCTCGAGCGCCGGCGCGGTACCCGTCGCGCGGCCGGCCGGACTCCGGTCGACCGGCCCGTGGCGAGCGCCGCCGCGCGGCGAGCGGCCGAACTCGCCGCGGAGGTGCCCGCATGAGCCGCACCGTGTACTTCACCGTCGACGGGGAACGGTGCGAGGCCGACCTCCATCTGCCCGAGCCGACCGGTGCGGGCAGGCCGCCGATCATCGTGATGGCGCACGGTCTCGGCGCCGTCCGCGCCATGGGACTCGACGCCTACGCGGAGCGCTTCGTTTCCGCGGGCTACGGCTGCCTGGTGTTCGACTACCGCCATTTCGGCGGCAGTGACGGTGTGCCGCGCCACCTCGTCGCCCCGCGGAGACAACAGGCGGACTGGACAGCGGCAATCGACTTCGCCCGCGGTCTCGAGGAGGTGGACGGTGACCGGATCGTGGCCTGGGGAACGTCGTTCGGCGGGGGCAACGTCATCGCGACAGCTGCCACCCGGCCCGACGGGCTGGTCGCCGCGATCGCGCAGTGCCCGTTCACCGACGGTATCGCGTCGACATTGGCGATGAGCCCACGCTCGTCGATGGGTGCCACCCTCGCCGCCGTCCGTGACGTGGTCACCAGCCGTCTAAAGCGAGCGGGTTCGCCGATTCTTGACGGTCTTGTCACCGGAACCGGAACCCATTCGACGATCGACACCTCGACGTGTGCCGGTTCTCCTGGCCTCGCAATGGCAGGCGCATTCCTATCGATGAGCGGCGCGATGGGGACCCGAGGACCGGTAAGAGCGGGTGCAGCGCGAATCAGGCAGCTCGACGGCGCCGGAGGGCGATGTACGCGACGCTCGACACGAGAAAGCAAGCAGCAAGGATGATGGCGAGATAGCCGCGCCAAGGCTCCGGACCGACAACAACAGCCTCCTTCGTGATCACGTCCCGAAAGACACATGTCGCCCCGGGCGGAAACAAGCCCCACGGATCGGTGATGGCAGCTCGGATTCGCTCCGCACGATCGGGTAATAGGTAGTCGAATTGCGAAGGGAAGCCGTAGCGGTCACGACACCAATGCGTCGCCAGCGTTGTTCTTCGGGTGAGATGATCCCAGAGATAGAGCACGACGAGTAGGGCGCCCGACACGAATGCGGTAAGGCCTAGAGCTGTCTTGGCTCGTCGGGCGGCGGTGTCGGTCATGAGGTGATGACTGCGCCTGTGGCGGCAATCCACCGGATCCAGCCACCTTCGAAGTTGACTTGCCGGTCGGCACCGACTGAGAATTCATCGGTTGTCGGTAGGCCGAAACGCCCGTTTTCGTATCCTTGCCTACCGTATTCGTCGAAGATCGCCCCATAGACACCGTGTGCCCCGGTGGTCGGCGACCAATAGATGTTGCCAGTCTCGAATCGATTGAACTTGCAGTCGGGTCGAGTCGGACAATTGAGTTCGTCACTGGTGGGGTATCGGAGGGGGCCGCTGGCTTCACTCAGGGCGATGTAGTGGGTTCCGATAGCGCCGTGGACTGCCCAGGCGTCGGTGTTGGGGTGCCAGTAGATGCGGCCGTTCGCGAAGTTTTGTTGGCGTCCATCCCCTGGTCCTGGATACTCCCAGGTTTCACAGGTCCCGAGAGGGCCTGCTGCGCTGTTGTTGCGACGATATGCATCTCCGATGCGCCCGTAGGCCGCACATTGCGCCTGCACCCACTCGGCTATGGCGGTGTCATATTGCCAGTGCCACGAGCCAGGAAATGGTTTTCCCGTTCCCGTTCGGAGAAGACTTGTTCCACCGTAACCGCGATCGATGTTGAGTCCCATGCAGGTGGTATTCGGGTTCACTCCTGGTGGGCAATCGTTGCTTGGGGCTTGCAGATCCGAGTTCACATCTGTTCCTGCGTCATTTCCCCGGGGGGTTCGGATCTCGGTGAAGATGCGGAACTCTTGGCCGTACGACTGGAGCCGATTGGGGTAGCCGATGCCGACTGCGAGTTCCATTTCTTTGCAGCTGTCGGTGCTGTTTTCCCAGTCGAGGTAGGACCTGTACACATCCGGGTCGTTGTTCGGAATCATTATGGTCCAGGACAACACGTTGTTTGCGTCGACGCGGCGAGCCCAGTAGCCTGTCTCGCTTGATGTGTCGGGGCAGTATGGGCGTATTCCAGGAAGCAGGTTCTCATTGACCTGTTTGTCTCCGATCTCAAGACCGAAGTCATCGATGATGGCCCACGGGTAGTCGGTCGAGCCGTCCCAAACGAGGTCATGTCGGATGGTGGCGACACTGGATTCGAACTCCCACGCGGTGCTGTTCGCGTAAGCAGGGCTCCAGGCGGCATTGTCGCCTTCTGCTTGAACACCCACTTGAGGTTGTTCGGATCGCGACGCAGGCGGAGGCGCGATCTCTGGTTGCTGCGGTTGTCCCGCCGTCCCGCCCTCAGGTAATCCGCCGGCCATACTGTCGACTTTGTCCTGCAATGCGTCGCTGACGATGGGGACCGTGGGCTCAGCGGTTCGAGCATTCGGCTCTGAGGGCCCGCTGGTTCGCGGTTGCCTCACCACGATCGCGGTGATCGCCGGGGTGAAGCCATACGGCGACGTGGCGGCATCCAGTTGAGCGATGACATCGGCATCCGACTGGCCTTCTGCCACGGAGACGCCGCCGGCTGCACCCATCGTGGTGTACTGCAGTCCGACCAGGTCGACGGTGGTGCGTAGCGTCAGGGCATCCCCGACCGAAACGGGATGTGGTAACTCGACGACGACCTGCTCGGTCTCGGATGCAGTCGATTCCGTATCTGACGGCGTTTGATTCTCTGAAGTCTCTCCTGTGGCAGGTACCACTGGGCTCGGGGTTGCGGCGACACCGGGAGATGACGGCGGAGCTTGAGTAGTGGCTGTGACGCCCGGCGATTCGGGCGTGGTGCTCGTTGATGGATAGCGTTGGCTGCTATCCGATTCGGCGGTCGACGTAGGAGGGGATGCCGGCTGTGCTACAGCCACGCCGGCTCCTGAAGCAACCAGGAACGTTGCAAGGGAGACAGTGGCCAGACCAGATCGAAATCCGAAGTGCGACCGGTCCGTCAGAGGATTCCCTCGTACATGCTTGGCCATCTCATGCCCTACCTATCGGAGTAATCGCTCAACGGAGCCTGTCGCTGTCGGGACAGTAACAACTATCGACACTTCTGACACACAGATCACAAGAGTTTCATTCAGTACCGAAGCGAACGGGCGCATCTCATTCATGTCGCGGCCATCTAGCGGCGCACGATCGGTGCGGGGTGTGCTGCGTGTAGGTAGTGCATGGCGGTGGGAACGGTGATGCCGAACAGTCTGATGAGCAGGATCGGGTCCTCGGTCGTGGTTGCTTCGTGCAGGATTCGGTCGCTCCGAACGCGGTGGGATTGCAGACCCAGTCGCCGGAACGTGGTGGTGATGGTGAGGGCGGCCTGTGGTGGGGTGTTGGCCGCGTGCGCGCCGTATGAGGAGATCAGCAGATGGGGGTTCGGGCTCGCCGGCCACATCGCGTGGCGGTGGCGGAGCCACCTGCCGATCAGTGTTTGGGTGAGGTCGTCGAGGTAGAGGATTCGAGTGCGGCCTCGTGGACGCACGACGGTAAGGGTGCCTGCGTGATTGTCGAGCAAGTCCATTCGCAGGGACCGGATCTCCTCGACGTTGAGAGCGTGGACCGCGACAAGCGCGACGATCAACTGCGCTCGCGGGTCTTCAGCACGTTCTATGAGGCCCCGGAGCTGGTCATCTCGTAGCGGCGTCGGGAGCGGAACAGCGCGGGAATTCGTGACCGCGCGGGTCGGGTCGCTGGGCAGAATCCGCTCTGCCTTCAAGATTCCGAAGATGCTGCGCAAGCCGAGCAGCCTGTGATACGAGGCTGATCCGGTGACCTGGCGCACGCCGTCGAGGATCTGGTCTTCGGTGACGTCGCGGAGGCTTCGGTGCCGGGTGCTCCAGGTGTTCAGCAGAGGTCGGACTGCGTAGAGATGGTTCCTGATCAGCTTCCATGAGCGTGGCTTCCGTCTGCGCCGCCCCTGTCCCCGCATTGCCTGAACCCAAGCGTGGATCTCGGTGGCGAAGTGGTCGGGATACTGGTCGACGTGCGTGGTGACCCAGAGTTCGCTGGCCGTGGTCGTGGGGTCAGGCACGAGTAGGTCGTGGGCGGCGAGGAAAGCTATGGCGCGGTTTCCGGTCCCCTTGTCGAGGTTGCGGCGTAGAGGGCGTAGAGCTCGGATGTCGGCTTCACGGATGGGCATCTCGGCGCCGATCCAGCGCAGGAGCACGGTCAACGTACGGACACTCAACGTCGTCGTGGTGTGGTCCCATCGCCGCTCGCGCGCGAAGGCGCGCATGGCCTCGATCATGGCCTGTGATTGGCCTGTCAGGGCTGGCAGGTTCTCGTCGGGGGGAAGGCGGGTCCAGTCCCGTTCACAGTCGAACAGGTGCAGCTGGCCTACTCGGACGAGGTGTTCGGACGGAGCGTGCGTGGGCGTGGCCGCTTTTGCGCGGCGGTTGACCTCCGCCCTCGAGGTGAATCGTGGTCCGAGCGCGCCACCGAAAGTGAGCTGAATGGGCGTGGGCTCGTCGCTGTTGTCGATTCGGTGTTGTCGTGCGATGGCACACATCCGGCACAAAGGGATGCCGGCCCTGTCGGCGACAGCGATCGGCTCACGCCGACACCACGTGCAGCATCCCGCCTGGTGTTTGAGTCGCCAGGCTCGGCAAGGTGGGCACACTGGTTCGTTGCCCCAGCTCAAGCAGTCCAGGCAGGATCGAGGTTCAGTGTCCACGAAAGCCCGCGGCCCGGCCTCCACTAGCCCGAAGGGAGCCAGGACTGCATAGGCGTCGGTTCCTCGGGGCGCAGTTCTGATCCATGACCGCGGCACTCGTTCCAGGCCATCCGCGCGGGCGGCAGCGAGCAGCAGATTCGCGATCCGCCTGGTGCCCTGACGCCTGATCGTGTCGTGTCCGAACTCGCGGGCCCGTCGCTTGACCTCGGCGGCGACGATCTCGAATCCGGGCAACCACCGTCCGTCGATCCGCGCCCCGAGTGAGTGCGAGAAGCGCCGCGGCGGACGGACCAGCATCAACTGGCCCGGTGGCAGTGGCGGGCAGATCGACTCGTCTTCGACAGGAGGGGTGGTCGATGACCACACCCACGGTGGCCGTGGATCCCGGACGGCGGACCGCTCGGGTCGGCCGACACCAGGAAGGATCAGAATCAGTTGCGCAGGAGGCAAAGGCCGTCGTTCGCGGCGAGCGTCGACGTCGTTGACGAGGTAGCACCGTCGGCAGACATGATGAGGGTTGACAGTCTCGGTAAAGCCACATCGATTACATTGTCCGATAAACGAATTCGTTCGATTCCATACCTTGCACGGCGGGCATCGGCCGTCTGCGCCGATATGTCCCCATCCGTGGCAGACCAGGCATTCACCGACGGCGCGTTCTCTCCCACCCTCGTCTCCCGCCGGTCGCCTGGTCAGTTGGGGGGTAGGGCGCGGGGTCCGCGCTTGCCTCGTTGGGGCGTCGGCCGGACAGGGTGGGATTCGTCGTCCCGCGTCAGGGGACTGTCTCCGCCGCTGGCGGCTCGCTCCTCACCGACTCGGGCGGCGGGTTCGGGCTCGAGGAGGTCCGAAATGCTGCACTCCAGCGCGGCACAGATCAGGTCGAGTTCGTCGAGGCGCAGCGAGATCGGTTTCTTGCTCCACAGCTGGGCGACTTTACTCAACGACGGCTCGAATCCGACCTGTCTGAACGCGACCAACAGTTCGCTGGGGCGCCAGATGTCCCGCCGGGCAGCCGCCCATCGTAGATTCCACTTCATCCCAACCTCCCAGGATCGATCATCAGTCGCTGGACCGCGCGACCGGACGACGCCAGACTGGCGTGCTCAGGGTCGGCTTGGGCAGTCGACAGGTATCCGACCGTCGTCGTTGCTCGCTCATGACCGAGGAGTCGCTGCACTTCCCACAGCCCCATCCCCCGTTCGTAGTTGTGGGTCGCGCAGGCGTGACGCAGAAGGTGTGGGTGCACCCTCGATACCGGCCCGGTCAGAAACTGTGTACTCGCCCGATGCAGGGCGCGACGGAAAGTCGCCGGAGTCACCGGAGACGCTGCGGTAACAACACCGGTCATGCTCAACGCTGTCGGTATCCGTTCGGAGGGAAACAGGGGCGCTCGTGGGTCGTCGCTGAATTCGCCCCGGACCTGCTCGATGTACCACCACAGCAGTTCCCGTCCGTCCTCGAAGAGGTAGGCAAATCGATCGCGGGGTCCCGATCCATGAGATCCCTTCCCGTGCACCATGATCCGTCCCCATTGACCCAACTCCCAGTGCACATCGGTGATCCTCATCGCGCACAGCTCGGCCGAACGGACACCCGACATGTATGCCAGTCGGGCCATCACATAGTCACGGCAGGAAACCGACCACTTACGAGCCGAGACCAGGGACTCACGCCACCGAGCGAAGAACTCGCGCATGGCCCGCTGCGACGGTGGAACACGCAGACCGAAGTCACCCCGGTGCACCGGCCGGTTGAACTCATCGACCGGCGACTCGACCACGACACCGAACCGGCGGCTGATCTCTGCCCCGTAGCGCTGTTCGAGGAACGCGAAGTAGCCGTCGATGCGGCTCATTTTCAATCTGACGGTACTCGTGGCCCGCTTCCCCGGCCCCGAGAAGTACTGATCCAACTGCCGTGGCGATAGGCGCCACGGCACTTCGTTGAAGAAATCGCACACCTCGATTACCGGCTTCACCAGCTGGTCGAGCGTGCTGCGCGCCAAACCTGCAGCGTCACGTGCCCACCGATACTCCGCGACCGTGTCGACGAAGAACCCGCGCTCCATATCGAAAGCAGAGCCGTCGAGCTGCGGCCGGTGGAGCGCCACCACTTCGGCCAACTCGGTGTCGCCGATCACCTCGGTTCCGTCGAGACGCAATTCCTGGACATTCAACACCGTACTCAGGTGTCGACTATCGGAATCCGTCATGAATCGGAAGATTACCGCAGTAACTCATGGATTTCGTGACTTTGAAGCGAAATCCTACGACTATGACACGGCGGGCGGTGCAGCCTTTCTACCTGGACGAAGCTTCGCATACCCCCATCCGGATGCCGGAGGAACTTGCACGTACTCCGGTAGCTCGGCGGAGAACCCCACACGATCGCGACGGCCGGTCCGCCTCGGACCACCGCGCTGATGACCGCACCCGACGCCGAACCCGGCTATCTGGCGCTGGTCCCGGCGGGCAGCGACTTCCGCAACGAGGTGGTCGCCCGTGCCGCGTTCGACATCCTGCGTTACCGGCCCGGACGTCGGGCTTCGCGCATCGAGGTGCCGATCCTCTTCGCCGTCTGCGAGACCGACTCCGTCGCACCGGCCGGCCCCACCCTGCGCAGTGCGGCCACCGCGCCTCGCGGGGAGGTCGTCACCTACGCCGACGGACACTTCGCCATCTATTCCGGCGACGCGTTCGAACGCGTGGTCCGGGACCAGCTGGCCTTCCTCGGCCGCCACGTCCCCGTCGGCCCGGCCACCGGCTCCTCCGACTGACGTCACGTCTCCTCCCACCGGCATCACGTCGAGGAATTTCTCTCGGAAGTGTCGATTCGATGTGCCACCCGTTCGACCTAGGGGTGGCAGGGTTCGAGAAGGAGCCCGGATACCCGAGGAGACGAGAATCATGAAGTACATGCTGATCATGCGCGGCACCGACGAGACCGTCGCGGCGTTCCAGGATGTCGATGTCGACGAGATCATGGACTCGATGGGCCGGTTCAACGACGAGATGGTCCGGGCCGGGGTGCTGCTGGCCGCGGAGGGCCTGGATCCCGAGCCCGGGGTGGTCGTCGACTACTCGTCCGAGCCGCCGGTGGTCACCGACGGTCCGTACGGCGAGACGAAGGAACTGTTCGGCGGCTTCTGGATCCTCGACGTCGCGTCGAGGGAGGAGGCCGTCGAGTGGGCGAAGCGCGCCCCGATGGCCGGGCCGGGCAGCAAAGCCGAGATCCGCCGGGTCACCACGATCGACGAGTTCCCGCAGGACAACGAGTGGATCCGGAAGGAACGGGAGTGGCGCGAGGCCACGGGTCAGCTGTGACGAACTGCGAGTGGCGGCGGCGTGACTCGACGGGCGACACCGGGGCGACGGGCGATGGCCGATCACCCCGGACGTGAGGCCGTCGCCGCGGTCTGGCGGATCGAGTCGGCTCGGATCGTGGGTGCGCTCGCCCGGTACACCGGCGATTTCGCGTGGGCCGAGGACCTCGCTCAGGAGGCACTGGCCGAGGCATTGGTGACCTGGCCGCGAGACGGCGTGCCCCGCAATCCGGCGGGATGGCTGCTCACGGTGGGTCGTCGCCGGGCGATCGACGGCTTCCGGCGTCGCTCCGCTCTCGACGAACGCCATGCCGCCCTCGCACGCGATCTGGGCGACGGCGGTGCCGTGTCCGGAAGCAGGCCGGCCCAGCACAGCCGGGACGACGACGTGCTGTGGGATCCGGACCGGATCGACGACGACGTCCTCGCGCTGATGTTCCTCGCCTGCCACCCGGTGCTCCCGCGGGAGGCGCGGGTCGCGCTCACGTTGCGCGTGGTGGGCGGATTGACCAGCGACGAGATCGCCAGGGCGTTCTTCGTTCCAACCCCCACGGTCCAGGCTCGGATCACCCGGGCGAAGAAGACCCTGGGGGCGGCTCGGGTGCCGTTCGAGGTGCCGGCCGCCGCCGACCGGGCCGAACGGCTCCCCTCGGTGCTGGGCGTGGTCTACGTGATCTTCACCGAAGGGTCCTCGGCCAGCTCCGGAGACGAATTGATCCGAGTGGATCTCGCCGGCGAGGCGCAGCGGTTGGCTCGCGTGCTGGCCCGGCTGGTTCCCGACTCGGCCGAGGCACACGGGTTGCTGGCTCTGTTCGAACTGACTGCGGCTCGGTTTCCCGCCCGTACCGGCCCCGGCGGTGAACCGGTACTCCTCGAGCATCAGGACCGTCGGCGCTGGGATCGCGCGGCGATCAGGCGCGGCCGGGCCGCACTCGAGCGTGCCGAACACACCGGGAGGGGTCTCGGCGCGTACGGCCTCCAAGCGGTGATCGCCGAATGTCACGCCGTCGCACCGTCGGTCGAGGAGACGAACTGGGAGCGCATCGTGCTCGTCTACGAGGCGCTCGGCCGGATCGCACCCTCGCCGGTGGTCGATCTCAACCGGGCAGTGGCGGTGTCGATGGCACAGGGACCCGCTCCGGCGCTCGCGCTCGTCGACGAACTGGTCGCGGACGGCGCTCTGGCATCGTCCCCTCTGCTACCGACCGTGCGCGGCGAGTTGCTCGTGAGGCTCGGACGGGTGGACGAGGCGCGCGCCGAGTGGGAGAGTGCCGTGCGGTTGTGCGGCAACACCCGTGAGCGAGTGGTGTTGCTGCGCAAGCTGGCCGACCTCGGCTGACGAACGGCCAGGTTCAGCCGGCGTCGTCCGCCGACGCGCACCGTCGCAGTTCGTCGGTCAGTCGTCCCAACGCGGCCAGGTGTCCGCGGTCGAGGGTGATCCGATAGCGGCGCTCCGTGCCGTGGCGGGAGTCGGTCGCGATGTGGGTGGTCTTCAGCACGGACAGGTGGCGCGACACCGTGGACTGCGGAAGGCCGGTGGCATCGACGATCACGGACACGGAGACCGGTTCGCCTTCGGCGCGAAGCAGTACGCGCACGATCTCCTGCCGGGTCGGGTCCGACAGGGCCTTGAACACCGGGAGAAGTGCGCCGAGTTCGTCGCTCACCGACGCGGGTTCGGCCGCGCCGCCGGTCATGTCGTCGTCCTGGACTCGACGAGCAACTCGGCGAGGACGGGGGTGGTCGCGGATCCGGCCTCGATCCAGTCCTCCAGCAGGGTTTCGGTCTGACGTCGTTGCCGGGCAAAGTGTTCGGCGGCGTAGGTGCGGAAGTCGAACGGCACCAACGTGGGGACCGCGCGGAGCGCGAGCCCCACCGTCCATGTCGGGGGCGCCACCCGAATCGGGGCTCCGACTGCTGCTCGGGCCTCGCGTGCCCCGGCGAGGGCACGGCCCGGTTGCCGGGCCAGCCGGTCCCAGTCCCCACCGAGGATGGTCAGTTCGGCCATGAACGGCATCGTCAGCGCGGCTTGCGCGAGAATGTCCCGGAGTTCGCCGACCTTCGCGCGCGTACCCGCCTGCGTGAACCAGGTTCGTACCGTGCCGGCGCCGGCGCCCGACACCGTGACGAGTGGGCTCCTCGGTGGCACCCAGTAGCCGGTGCCGGCCGAGCTCTCACCCCGGACCGCGAGGAACCCGGGGGCGAGCACGACGAGGCGTTCCGCGCCGACGAGTGACCGGAGACGTCGAATCTCGCTGGGAACCTGACTGACGGTGCCGAACAGAGGGGCCGGGTGTGCCGCCGAGATGTGTGCGACGACGTCCTCGGTCTCCGACACGGCTCCGGTCAGAATCACCGCGTCCCAATGCCCTTCGGCCACGTCGTCGAGTGCCCGGGTCGTGACGACGGCTGCGTCGGCCCTCGCGGATCGCCGGGAGAGCGGAAACGCTCCGTGGACCTGCATCGGTCCGCGTCGGGAGCCCAGAACGATGTCGTGTGAGCCACCGAGCGTGGTGGCCAGAACCGTGCCGACGGCGCCGGCTCCGACGATCAATATCCTCATCCCCGGTACACTACCCATATATCCGGATATGCGGGTATATCAGCCTTCCTTCACCAGGCAGAACGGGTGGCCGGCCGGGTCGAGGAAGACCCGGAAGCTGTCCGGGGTGGGCTGGATCTCGGCCTTGCGCGCCCCGATCGCGAGTACCTGCTGCTCGCCGGCGTCCAGGTCGGGGACGTCGAAGTCGATGTGTGCCTGCTGCGGATGGTCGTTGCCGGGCCACACCGGCGGTCGGTGACCACGCACCTGCTGGAACGCGATCGTCGCGCCCGCCGGGCTCACGAGTTCCACCCAGGACGGGTCGCCGTCCCAGGGGCGGATCGGCCAGCCCGTGATCGCACTGTAGAACTCGGCGAGCGCCACCGTGTCCGGGCAGTCGAGGGCTGTGAGTGAGAATCGCGCGATACCGGGCACCGGAACTCCAGGGGTTGTCGGGTCGTCGTCCCCTCGATGGTAGGGCCCGGGCCTCCCGAGGTCAGGGTGAACCGTCCTCGGTGGCGAGTGTGCGGCGGTATCTGTTCGCCAGCCAGGCGCCCATCATGAGCTGGACCTGATGGAACACCATCAGCGGCAGGACGATCTGGCCGACGGGCTGTCCGGCGAACAGCACTGCCGCCATGGGTAGTCCGGAGACGAGCGCCTTCTTCGTTCCGCAGAACTGGATGGCCCGGACGTCGGGGCGTTCGAAACCCATTCGCTCCGCCGCGAATCGAGTGAACCACAACATGAATGCGACGACGGCCATCGACAGCAGGGTCAACTGGAGCAGTGCGGTGCGGGCAACCGATTCCCAGACGCCGTCTCGCTCTCCGGCCGAGAACGCGGAGTACACGATGAGGACGACCGATTCTCTGCCGACGTATTTCAGCGTGCCCGCGTGACGGGCCACCCAACCGCTGACCAGCGGACGCGCCAGCTGGCCCAGGACGAACGGCAGGAACAGTTGTACGGCGATTCCGAGTGCTGCCGAGCCGGGGGAGCCCATCTGTCCCGTGGTGGACATCAACACGAATGCCAGTGCAGGAGTGAGGAACATTCCGAAGAGATTGGACGCAGAGGCGCTGGTGATCGCGCCCGGCACGTTGCCTCCCGCGAGCGCGGTGAACGCGATCGAGGCCTGGACGGTGGAGGGAACCAGGCAGGTGAACAGGATGCCGGCGTACAGGCGAGGATCGAGTACGGCATCGGGAACCCACCGTAGTGCCACCCCGATGACGGGGAACACGACGAAGGTGAAGGTGAGCACCGTCAGATGCAGCCGCCAATGCGTGAGTCCGGCGACGGCGTCCCACGGTGCGATGCGGACGCCGTACAGGAAGAACAGCACGCCGATGGAGAAGCCGGCGAGGCCGTCGACCCAGGGCACCGCCGGGCCCGACACGGGAAAGACGAGGGCGACGATCACCGCCGCGTGGACGGACAGGATGAATCCGTCGAAGCCGATCATCCGGAGGAAGCTGCCGACCTGTCTCCGGGAGAGAGTGCCGAAACATCTTTCGCGCATGGGTGATCCCCGGCCCTTTCCCTCGAAGAACTCTCGAGTCCTTGTGCCAGTGGTGTCGGCCGGTGTGGTCAGCCGGTGACGATGCCGGCGACCAGGTTGATCGCCGTCGCGAGAATGACCGCGCCGAAGACGTACGACAGCAGGCAGTGACGCAGCGTGACCGCCCGGATTTCCCGGCTCGACACGTCGGTATCGGAGACCTGGTAGGTCATGCCGAGGTTGTAGCTGAAATAGAAGAAGTCGCGAAATGCCGGTGGATCGGTGGAATTGAAGTCGATTCCACCCTTCGCTGCCGGATCGCCCGCGCCCTCGTAGTAGAGGAACGCGTAGCGCGTCGCGTACATCAGATGCAGACACGCCCAGGTCATGAATACTCCGAACAGGGCGGCGGCGGCCTGTGTCGCTCCGGCCTGCGACCCGCCCGCCACCTGCAGGGCGACGATGCCGCCGAGCCCGCCCGATGCGGCGGCGACGACGACGAGTTCGTCGGTGAGCGGGCTGAAGTCCTCGCGCCTGATGTTGCGGTGGGTGTCCTCCGGGCCCATCGGCCACAGCACTGCCCACCCTGCGGCGACGAACGCCGCCGCTGCTGCCGCGATGCCTGCGAGTGCACCCAGCGCGGCGGAGGCGGTCAGTGCGCCGACCGCGCCCACCGCGAGGCCGAGAAGCAACGAAATTCCGAGCCGGGGGACAGCCGAGGTGGGGAGTCGCACTCGCATACCGTCGTCCTCCTCGTAGTCGTTCCGGTGTCGAGCGCCGTGTCTTTCGTGACGAATTACGGGAAAGCGAGCTCGTGAAAACAACCGTATTTCTCCCCGGACCGGCATGTCAATATCGACAAGATCACCTATAGCCTCGAACGATACCGGCTATACGCTGGTCTTATACGCCCTGTTCGGCGGGAATGAATTCGCCGATATAGACGCGAACGATAACGGCTGTCGCTGCGGCCTATTTGCCGATTCCGGGCCGTCGGAGTATTTCTGGAAATGCGGTCGCGAAGTGAATGAATTCTTACAATTCGGAACGGTGGCCTTGCCATGGCCAAGATTCTCGTCGTCCTGTATCCGGACCCTCTGGACGGTTATCCACCTGCCTATGCCCGCGACAGCATTCCCGCGGTCACGGACTATCCGGACGGACAGACCCTGCCGAGCCCGTCCGGTATCGACTTCACCCCGGGTGAGCTCCTCGGATCGGTCTCGGGTGAACTCGGATTGCGCCGGTTCCTCGACGAGGCCGGGCACGAGCTGATCGTCACGAGCGACAAGGACGGTCCGGACTCGGTGTTCGAGCGCGAGCTCCCCACCGCCGATGTCGTGATCTCCCAACCGTTCTGGCCGGCCTATCTCGATGCCGCGCGGATCGACAAGGCGAAGAAGCTGAAGTTGGTCGTGACTGCCGGTATCGGATCCGATCACGTCGATCTGGATGCCGCGATGCGCCGGGGGATCACGGTCGCCGAGGTGACGTACAGCAACTCCATCAGTGTGGCCGAGCACGCCATGATGCTGATCCTCGACCTCGTGCGGAACTTCGTCCCTTCCCACGAGTGGGTGACCACGAAGCGCGGGTGGAACATCGCCGATTCCGTCTCCCGCTCCTACGATCTCGAAGGGATGGATGTCGGTGTCCTGGCCGCAGGCCGTATCGGCATCGCGTTGATGAAGAGGTTGGCGCCCTTCGGTGTCCACTTGCACTACAACGACAGGCGGCGGCTGCCCGCCGAACTGGAGAAGGAACTCGACCTCACCTTCCATCCCGATGTCGAGTCCCTCGCGACGAACGTCGACGTCCTGTCGATCCATGCCCCGCTGACGAACGAGACGCATCACCTCTTCGGTGACGCCCTGATCGGGAAGATGCGGCGAGGCTCCTACATCGTGAACACGGCGCGTGCCGAGATCATGGAACGTGACGCCGTCGTCCGTGCTCTCGAGACCGGTCACCTGGCCGGCTATGCCGGCGACGTGTGGTACCCCCAGCCTCCGGGCCCGGACCACCCGTGGCGAACGATGCCGAACAATGCGATGACCCCGCACATCTCGGGTACGTCGTTGTCGGCCCAGGCGCGCTACGCCGCCGGCACCCGGGAGATCCTCGAGGCCTTCCTCGACGGGAAGCCGATCCGGGACGAGTACCTGATCGTCGAGGGCGGCACGCTCGCCGGGACCGGAGCCAAGTCGTACAGCACGGACGGAAAGGGCACACCGGGTAGCTCCGGTGACGCGTGACGGGGGAGGCGTGGACATGAGCGACTGGTACTACGAGGTCTCGACGGGCCGGGTCACCCGCGGCAAGGTGCCGGGAGTGTTCGACAGGATGGGTCCGTATCCGAGCGAAGAGGCGGCGCGAGATGCTCTCGCGCTGGTCCGAGAACGCAACGAGGCCGCAGACGAGGCCGAGCGGGAACAGGCGTAGCGCCGGTCGCGCAGGTGCATCGGTCGGCGGACGCTCGTCCGCCGACCGATGTCGCCGTCCGCGATGCTCTGACCGAGTCACAGCCGAAGGTCGACGACCACCTTCGACACGACGTCGTCGAAAGCCCGAGCCGCCGCACTCCGATACGCGGTGGTCCGGGTCAACAGCTCGATCCCGCGGGTCGGCAGCTCCGGTTCGAGTGAGATCGGTGCGAGGTAGTCGGCGTGGCCGTCGGCGATGGCGCCGGGCAGGATCGTTGCCATCGCACCGCGGCGGACCACCTCGAGCAGTGCGCCGATCGAATCGGCTTCGAGGACGACGTTCGGCGTGATGTCCTGCTCGGAGAAGTAGTCGTCGATCCGCATGCGGGTGGCGAAGTTCGGGGTGAGCAGCGCGAGGGGTACGCGGGCGAGATCGCCGATCGGCAGAGGAGACTGCCGACGCGCGAGGGGGCTCACCGAGGATGCGACGAGCCCGAGCCTCTCGATGAACAGTGGGGACGAACGGATTCCGGCGGTCCGAGATTCGCCGAACCCGATCCCGAGGTCCACGGTGTCGGTCAGCAGGGCCGCCTCGATCCGCGACTGGGAGGCCTCGGTGACCGACAGTGTGATTCCCGGATACGACCGGTGGAATCGGTGGAGCAGCGGCCCGGTGAGATACGCGGTGATCGTCGGGATGACCGACAGCCGCACCTGTCCGCGGGACAGATCCTGGACGTCGTGTACCGCTCGCTCTCCGGCTTCGAGCTCGCGTAGCGCCAGCCGCGAATGGCGAGCGTATGCCTCGCCCGCATCCGTGAGCCGTACCGAGCGTCCGGAGCGGTCGAGGAGCTGAACACCCAGACCGGTCTCCAGTTGCTTGATCTGCTGGGACAGCGTCGGCTGCGACACCTGCAGCGCCTCCGCCGCCCTGCTGAAGCTGCCGTGGTCGGCGACGGCGAGGAGGTAGCGGACGTGGCGGAGCTCCATGCCTGCAACTATAGAACCGAGCGATGGCAATCGTCCGTGTGTTCGGTTCGGTCTATCGGGCTGCCGCTACCGTGGAGCCATGCGCATCGACCTCTCGGGAAAGACCGCACTCGTCACCGGATCGACGCAGGGCATCGGCTCCGCGATCGCGGCAGCACTGGCCGATGCCGGAGCGCAGGTGGCGGTCAACGGTCGACGTCCTGAGGCGGTGGACACGGCGATCGAGGGCTTGCGCAGTGCGGAGCCTGCTCGGGATCTGATACCTGCGCCCGGCGACGTGACGACGGAGGAGGGCGCCGCCGCCGTGTCGGCCGCGCTGCCCCACGTCGACGTCCTCGTCAACAATCTGGGGATCTTCGGCAGTGCACCGGCGTTGGAGATCAGCGACGACGAATGGCGCCGTTACTTCGAGACCAACGTGCTCAGCGCAGTCCGTCTGACTCGGTCGGTTCTGCCCGGCATGATGGAGCGCCGGTGGGGCCGGGTACTGAACATCGCCAGCGACTCCGCGATCGTCATTCCGGCCGAGATGATCCACTACGGCACGTCGAAGACCGCCCTGCTCGCGGTGTCCCGCGGATTCGCCAAGGAGGCTGCGGGTACCGGCGTCACGGTGAACTCCGTGATCGCCGGCCCCACCCACACCGGCGGTGTCGAGGACTTCGTCTACGAACTCGTCGACAGCGCGCTGCCGTGGGAGGAGGCGCAGCGTGAGTTCATGCTGAAGTTCCGTCCACAATCGTTGTTGCAGCGTCTGATCGAGCCGGAGGAGATCGCGAACATGGTTGCCTACCTGTCGTCCCCGCTGGCCTCGGCCACGACCGGCGCGGCGGTCCGTGTCGACGGCGGATACGTCGACTCGATCCTGCCCTGACCCGATGATCGTCCCTGAGATTCGGCGGTCCGTGAGATCGTCGGGGAACGAGCGAATCCTTCGAGGAACTGATCGATGCCGGCGCATCCGCGGACGTCACCGGTTGGGACTTCACATGGCTTGAGGGCCGAGCGGCCGGGGAACGCCCGCCGTGGGGATCTGTCCGGACGCTGGCAGCGCGACTCGCGACGGCATCCGCCCCCTTCAATATCCAGACCGGTGGTGGGGAGGTGCCGGCCGAAGCATCGACGTTCCCCGCCGTCGCGGTCGCCACGGAGTCGTGGCCGCCGAACGTGCGCAAAGCCACGCGACTGCTGCACCCCCGTGGCGTCGCCGTCGTCGCCGATCCGGACGAACCGCCGCTTCCGTTCGCGGACAATGCTCTCGATCTGGTGTCCAGTCGTCATCCGGCGACGGTGTGGTGGAGTGAGATCCACCGGGTCCTGGCGCCGGGAGGGCGGTATCTCGCTCAGCATGTCGGGCCCGCCAGCGCGTTCGAACTCATCGAGTACTTCCTGGGCCCACAACCGCAGGCTCGTCGCTCCCGCCATCCCGACGACGAGGTGGCGGCCGCCGAAGCGGCCGGGCTCGAGATCGTGGATCTACGGACCGCGCAGCTGCAGATCACCATTCACGATGTCGCCGCCGTCGTGTATCTGTTGCGGAAGGTGATCTGGTGGGTCCCGGATTTCACCGTGGACAGGTACCTCGACCGCCTGCGCGACTTGCACGACCGGATTCGCATCGAGGGCCCCTTCGTCGCTCACTCCACTCGTCACCTTGTCGAGGCGCGGCGACCCGAGGAGTGAGTGCCTCCGGGTCGGGCGCGAATCACTTCCCCACGAGGCGGGTACCGACCGTGTGTACCACCTGCACGTCCGGGTCCCACGGGATGAGTGCATGGACCGATTCCTCGAGTCCGTCCAGCGGCGGCAGTGTCGCGGGACCGAGGACCGTGACGGTGGCGGTCCCGCCCTGCCAGGTGACATCGGTGACCTCGGCTCCCGGGGTGTCGGCCAGCCACTGTTCCGCCGCCGTGGCTATCTGACGCGACCACACCGAGGACAGGGAGTTGACGACCATCGGGACGGTAACCGCGAACAGCACGACGGCCAGCACCGCGTACGCCCGCCCTCGTCGGGACCCGGCGACGATCCCGGCTTCCCGGGCGTACCCGGCGGCGACGAACACGGCGGTGGCGGTGATGACCATGGCGACGACGTTGGAGGCGAACAGGACGAAGGCGCCCGCGGCCAGGGAGGGGGCGCCGGAGCCCAGGCACACTCCCACCACCGCGAGGGGCGGTACGAGCGAGATGGCGATGGCGACACCCGGGAGTACGTCACCGACGTCTTTCCTGGCGATGGCGATGGCGCCGACCAGGCCGGTGGCCAGCGCGGCAGCGAGATCCATCAGTGTCGGGGACGTGCGGCCGAGTACCTGCGAATTGCTCAACACGTTCGTCGGATTCGGTAGCAACTGCGCGAACACGACACCGAGGACGACGACGAGGACGATTCCGGCGACGACGTAGAACAGGCTGTGCCGGATCAGGTGACCGCGTCCGGTCGTGATGCCCAGGCCGACACCGAGAATGGGCGTCGACAGGGGCGCGACGATCATCGCACCGATCACGGTGGCGGTGGAATCGCCCACGACACCGGCCACGGCGATCACCGCGGACAGCGTCAGCATGACCCAGAAAGCGGACCGTTTGGCGTCTCGGTCCCCGACCGACAGGTCGAGGCGCTCGTCGAGCTGGGTCAGTGTCCGGCGTTGTCCGTCGGGGACGATCTTCAGCATGGGAACCCACCGCCTCACGAACCAGGGCCTGTGACAACAGGATCGACGACGCGTCGCTCGCCGGAAGCCTACGCCTGCTCGTCCCGGAATCCCGTGGAAGACGGCGGATCCGCACTCGTGTCGCCGGCTGGTTCGGTCCCCTCGCCGACGGGAAGCGCGGCAACGACGACCGGCGCGGCAACGAGTGCCAGCGACAGCACGAACAGCCAGCCGATGACGGTGAACACGATGCCGAGGGTCCCGAAGTGTGCTTGCGCCTCCGCCGTGGCGTGCGGGAGCAGCACCCGGCCGACGGTGTGGATCGCGGTCATCAATGTCGCGGTGACGGCGCCGGTCCACACCAGCACTCGACCCGAGACGGCTCCCAGGGTGAGCAGATAGGGGCAGAGGGTCCACACACAGGCCCAGACGATCCACTGCCCGGCGACCACGAGACCGCCTGACGCGGACAGTTGAATCACCCCGACCAGCACGGACGACGCAATCACCGCGAACAGTACCGAGAACCAACGCCAACTCTGTGCGAGCCCGATCACCGGCACCGTCCAGACTCGTCCGTACGTCCGGGCGAGCGCACGGGCGAAGGAGGTACCGGACACGACGACCATCAGGAGCCCGACGACCCCGAATGCCGCAGCGGACGAGGTCGATTCGAACTCGCCGGGTGGCATCACCGTCGAGGGATCGAATCCGAGCTGGGTGAGGAGGCTGCGACCGGCGATCGTCGAGTCCATGAAGACCGATCCCGCGATGATCACCGGGAGCACCGAAGTGAACAATTGGGCAGCGAGGGTCATCGATCGATCCACCCACTCGATACGCGCCAGGCCGACCAGTACGCGGGTGACGGTGCGTCCGGCCGGACGGCCGCGAAAGACGGCACGCAGCAGCGCGGGGTATCCCTGTTCTCGTCGATCCCTTTCCGTCGACGGCGCCATGCGAGCAGTCCCTTCCCGGTGAGCCGGCGTGTGCGCGAACGATTCGCCGCCGAAGAGCATTCTTCCTCGCCGGACGCGCGGACGTCGTCAACTCTGCCGACGAGCCGACACCGGCATCACACCGCAACGGCAGCCGGGACATTCACCCGCCACGGATGACGTCACCACCGTGCGGGTCCCCCTACCGTCGGTTCGACACGCGTGCGCCGCAGGAGAGGAGAGTGGCCGGTGGACGGTACCGGAGGTGTTCCCGAGGACGACCGGGCCGGTTCGTCGTCCGTACCCGATTCCCCCGATCCTCCTCCTCCGAAGATCCCCGACACACCCGACGTGCCCGACACACCTGCCGTCGCGGATCCGGCCGCTGTGCCCTGGTCGATCCCGCGCGGGTTGATCGTGTTGCTGGCCGCGGCGGGCGCGGTCGTGGCGGTTGCCGGTATCCGGGTCTTCGCCGGCGTCATCGGGCCGGTGTTCCTGGCGCTGATGCTGACGATCTCGGTGCAGCCGGTCCAGGGGTGGGCGGTGCGCCGGGGACTGCGCCCGTGGATGGGAATGGTGGCCGCCGTCCTCGCGGTCTACGCCATCCTGATCGCACTGGTCGGGGCACTGGTGTTGACCACTGCCCAACTGGCGACCGTCCTGCCGCAGTACGAGCAGGCGTTCGACGACCTGTTCGCGGGACTGCGCGCGATGCTGGCCGACGCGGGCGTGAACGACGAGCAGATTCGGAACACCCTGGCGGGAGTCGACCTGGCGCGGTTGGTGGGTCTGTTGGAGACCGTACTCGAGGGCATACTGTCGCTGGCGTCGAATCTGGTGTTCGTGCTGGCCCTGTTGCTCTTCATGGCCGTCGACGGGATGACGGTGGGCCGCCGGCTCGACGTCGTCGCTGGACTGCGGCCCGACATCCGCCACGCGATCGCCACGTTCACGGTGGGCACCCGTAAGTACCTCCTGGTCTCCACGGTGTTCGGGTTGATCGTGGCCGTGTGTGACGGTGCCGCGCTCTGGTTGATGGGTGTCCCGTTGCCGTTGGCGTGGGCGGTGCTGTCGTTCATCACCAACTACATCCCCAACATCGGCTTCGTCATCGGATTGATCCCACCGGCATTGTTGGCGCTCCTCGACGGCGGGCCGACGCTGATGGTGTGGGTGATCGTCCTCTATTCGGTGATCAACTTCGTGATCCAGTCGATCATCCAACCGAAGTTCGTCGGCGATGCCGTCGGCATCACGGTGACCATGACGTTCCTGTCTCTGGTGTTCTGGTCCTGGGTTCTCGGTGCCCTGGGCGCGCTCCTGGCGATACCGCTGACCCTGCTGGTCAAGGCGCTACTGCTCGACATCGATCCCTCCGCGCGTTGGGCGATCGTCCTCATCAGTGACGAGAAGGTGGACGACGAGAAGGTGCACGACGAAAAGGACGAGAAGGAGCATCCGCCCACGAGCGCTGACGGTCCCGGCTCTCGCGATCCGGTGCCGGGGTAGCGGACCGGGGCGCGGGTGGTCGGATCACCCTTGTCGGGTGAGGCCGGCTGCCGGAGCGGGTGGAACGCTGACGAGTGAATCCGGCTGCAGCCGGCCGGCTCGACGAAAGGGATTCCATGAGCAGCCAGACCGATGCCACGGCGCGGCGGCCCTGACGGTGGAGCAGGCCTGCGATGCGATCGCGCCGCGCGTCGACGGGCCGCGGGAGATTCCGGCAAGCTGACGGAACTGATCGGCTACCTCGACGGACCCGACCCCGACTTCGCCATCGTCACGCCGTAGCGCCACCGGTTCGCCGCCCCGCATCGGTGCGGCTGTGGGGCGGCGGCTGTCGGCGGAAGGATCGGGGCGAGGACGGAGTGCATGTGACGTGTAGGTGCTCATGAACGGGCCGTGGCGTCGGGTGCGCGACGCGCTTCCCCGCGAACGCATGAACAGGTCCGATGTTGTCGCGGGCCTGCCCGGCGCGATCGGCAGTGTGCCGGACGGAATGGCCGCGGGCGTGCTGGCGGGGGTGAGCCCCGTGCACGGTCTGTACGCGAGTATGGCCGGGCGACTGTTCGGTGGATTCTCCACCAGCACCCGGCTGATGGTGGTCACCACGACCAGCGCATCGGCGCTCGCCGCGGGGTCCGCCCTCACCGGAGTGGCACCGGAAGACCGGCCTGCGGCGCTGGTGCTCCTCACACTGATCGCCGGCCTGGTGATGATCGTGGCCTCGGCGCTCCGGCTGGGCCGGTACACGCGGTTCGTCTCGCATTCGGTGATGACCGGTTTCCTGGCCGGAATCGCCGCCAACATCGCCCTCGGTCAGTTGCCGGCGTTGGTCGGGGCGGACGCGGAGGGCCGATTGGCGGCGGCAAAGGCCTTGGACGTGCTCACTCATCCCAGCAGTATCGACGGGGCGTCGCTGGTGATCGGGGCTCTTGCACTGGCGCTCATGGCCGGTGTGGCCCGCACGAGGCTGCAACTGTTCGCATCGTTGGGGGCGCTGGTCGTGCCGACCGCCCTCGTCCTGATCCTCGGGTGGGACTCGGTGACGCGGGTGTCGGAAGCGGGCGAGATCCCGACCGGATTTCCGCTGCCGGCCCTGCCGGACTTCACCTTGCTGACGCCCTCATTGGTCAGCGCGGCGTTCGCGGTGGCGGTGATCGTTCTGGTTCAGGGTGCCGGGGTGGCCGAGGCCTCGCCCAATCCGGACGGCTCCCGTTCGGCGTCCAACCGGGACTTCGCCGCGCAGGGCGTCGGCAACGTGGCCGCGGCGCTGTTCCGCGGTATGCCGGTAGGGGGCTCGGTGGGTCAGACCGCGCTCAACAGTGCTGCGGGTGCGCGCACCCGCTGGGCAGCGATCTGGTCCGGGATATGGATGTTGGCCATTCTGGTGGCCTTCGCGGGGTTGGTCGGCCAGGTACCGATGCCCACCCTGGCCGCCGTGCTGATCGTCGCGGCACTCGGTTCCCTGGACCCCTCGCGCATCTCGGCGATCTGGAGCAGCGGATACAGCTCGCGGATCGCCCTCGTCGTGACCTTCGTGGCCACCCTGCTGCTGCCGGTGACGGCGGCGGTGGGCATCGGAGTGGCGTTGTCACTCCTGCTGCAACTCAACCAGGAAGCGCTCGACCTGAAGGTGGTGCGCCTGCAGGTGGACGGCGATCGACTGGTGGAGAGCCGGGCGCCGAAGCAATTGGCCGACAACGAGATCGCCATACTCGATGTGTACGGCAGCCTGTTCTACGCCGGGGCCCGCACGTTGCAGGCCCAACTGCCCGATCCGGCGACAGCGAGATCCCCGGTGGTGATCCTCCGTCTGCGGGGACGCACCACGGCCAGTGCCACCTTCCTGGCGGTCGTCGCCGACTACGCACGGCGCCTCGACGCGGTCGACGGCCAGTTGTGCCTGAGCGGTGTGGACCCTCGAATCCGTGAGCTCTGGACCGACGAACTCCTGACCGCGCAGGGGGTGCGTCTCGAGTTCTTCACCGCCGGCCCGGTGCTCGGTGAATCCACGATCGCCGCGTACGCGCAGGCGCGGGTGTGGCTGCACGACCGGGACGACCAGTGAGAACGGGGTGAAGTTCACCCGCAACGTGTGATGAGCGGCGCCCCACACCCTCCCTACCGTGGATTGTATGGCCCCGGGCCCCGGAGACCTACCGCAGGCGGTAGGCCGGCCATCGGGCGATGGAGGCGACGATGGCCGAAGTGCTGGTGCAGCTGCTCCCGGAGATGTTGGGGCTGGTGATCACGCCCGGTGCGATCATCGGATGCATACTGCTGCTCCATTCGCGCGAACCGATCCGCAATGCGAGCGCGTTCGGTGCCGGGTTCCTCGTCGTCTACGTCATGATCGCGGTGTCCGCGCTCCTCGGCGGCGCCTCCGATCCCGGATCGACGCCCCCGGAAACGTCGCACGGTGCCGGGCTGATGGTGGGGCTCGTGTTCCTCGCCGTCGGATGCTGGATCGCCGGTCGCCCGCCCCGCCCGGATGCCGACCACCCCGCACTTCTGCGTGAACTCGAATCAGCGGGCCCACGGAAGGCTTTCGTCCTGGGTGTGGCGCTCGGAGTGATCAACCCGAACCTGTTCCTGATGATCTCCGGTATGAGCATCATCGCCAGCTCCACCGTGAGCCCCACCGCTGCACTGGTCGCGGCACTGCTGCTGCTGATCGCCGCTTCCCTGGATTTCCTCGTACCCATCGGGGTCTATCGCCTGCTCGGGGACCGTGCTCGCGTCGGGTTGGATCGGCTACAGGCATGGATGCTGCGCAACAGCCGAAGTCTCACGCTGGCCGTGCTGTTCGGATTCGGTGCGCTGTTCACCGTCCGGGGAATCGTGGATCTCGTCTGAGACCGCCGGACGTCTCAACCGTGTTACATCTGGTCGGCGGCCGTCCCTGTGGATCACATTCGGAATGCTGCCGCTCCATACTGGCCGGATGGACGGAATCGAGAGCCTCGTCGCCGAGATGAGCGACCACCTGTGGACCTGGCTCCTCACCCCGATCGTGGTGTTCGTCGGCCTGTACATGACGATCCGTTCGGGGGTCATCCAGCTCCGGTGGATTCCGGAGATGTTCCGCACCGTCACCGATCGATCCCCGCTCGACGAGGAAGGCAGGCCGCAGTCGATCTCCGCCTTCCAGGCATTCACCGTCTCGGCGGCGTCGCGGGTCGGTGTCGGCAACATCGCGGGAGTGGGCACCGCCATCGCGATCGGCGGCCCGGGCGCGATCTTCTGGATGTGGCTCATGGCGCTCGTCGTCGCCGCAACGAGCCTCGTCGAATCGTCCCTCGGTCAGCTCTTCAAGGTGCGCGACAAGGGGGCGTTCCGCGGCGGGCCCGCCTACTACATCGAGCGAGGTCTCGGTAAGCGTTGGGCTGGAATCGCGTTCGCGATCACCTTGATCATGTGCTTTCCGTTCGCCTTCAGCTCGTTGCAGGCCAACACCCTGACCGCCACCATCGTCGGAGTCTCCGGCGGAGATGAATCGCCCTCCTGGATTCCGTTTCTGGTGGGCGGTGTTCTCGCGGTTCTGACCGCGATGGTCATCTTCGGTGGAGTGCGCCGCATTGCCACGGTGTCCCAGGCGGCGATCCCGATCGTCGCCTTCGCATATCTGATGATCGGCATCATCATCGTCGGCATCAACGCCGAGCAGTTGCCTGCCGCATTCGCCTCGATCTTCACCGAGGCGTGGGGTGACTCGCAGGTGCTCGGTGCCACGCTGGGCACCATCATCATGACCGGTGTCAAGCGCGGCATGTTCTCGAACGAGGCCGGCCTGGGATCGGCGCCGAACGCCGGCGCGAGCGCCGCGGTGACACATCCGGTCAAGCAGGGGTTGGTGCAGACTCTGGGCGTCTACTTCGACACCTGGCTGGTCTGCTCCATCACCGCGTTCATCATCCTGGTATCGGCTCCCGACCTCTCGGATGCTCCGCGCGGTATCTACCTCACCCAGAATGCGATCGCCGACGCCCTGGGGAGTTGGACCGGCATCATGCTCGCCGTCATCATCTTCCTGCTCGCATTCACCTCGGTACTCGGCAACTACTACTACGGCGAGACGAACATCCAGTTCATCACCAGTCGCCCGAGGGTGCTCACCGTGTTCCGCAACGCTGTCATCGTGGTGGTGTTCCTGGGTTCGATCGCCTCGGCCGACCTGATCTGGAACCTCGCCGACGGGATCATGGGCATCATGGCGTTGATCAACCTGATTGCGATCATGCTGCTCTCCGGCGTGGCGATGAAGCTCGTCAAGGACTATTCCCAGCAGCGTCGGGACGGGCACGACCCGGTGTTCACCCGGGACAGGCTGCCGGGTGTACGCGGCATCGAATGCTGGGAGGACGAGCGCACCGTCACCGGCCCGCTCGGTGTCATCTCGCAGAAGTACCGCGACGAGAAGCACCGTGATCGTTTGCATCGGGAGGCCGACGACGGAACCGAGTGAGCTGCGGGGCGCAGTGACGCCGGTTCGCCACGCAGAGGGGCAGAAAGGTCCTCGAGAACTTCGCGTGCATCGACGCCCATGCGGTCAGGAGCGGTGCCTGGGACCGTGCGATCGGCGACGTCGCCCCCTGCCTCCGCATCGGTGGTCCCGACGCGAGTTTTCGCCCTGGCTGTCGGCGCCGGGACGTTGAGTTACTGCTGTTCAGGGGTGTGGACGCGCCGCCACATCGAGATCCGGATGAGCCTCCCGATTGTGCTGTGCGGTTGTGGTCTGTGCGCCAACTGTATTAGCGTCGGGACGGAGGTTGAGCAGACAGCCCGCACGCTCGAGAGCGCGGGGGTGTGCCAGCTCCGTTGCATTGGCCCCTCGCGTCGCCGTTCAGGTGTTCGATGAAGGGAGAGCTATGCCAGTGTCATTGATGGATGCTCGAATCAGCGAACTCACGTCTCCAGTGTTTCCGACAGTGGGAGACGTCCAGTTCTCCACGGTGCCTTTGGGTTTCGAATCCGCGGTGCTGATGATCAGCGGCGAGATCGACATCGTCAGCGCTCCACCCCTGCGTGAGAATTTGCGTGTGCGCGTGCAGGAGTACCGCACACTCGTGGTCGACTTCTCCGGCGTCGACTTCTTCGGCTCCGCGGGGCTGGGATTGTTCGACACGCTGGAGCAAGCCGAGCGCGACAAGGGGCTCGAATTCGAGGTCGTCTACGGTCGCTCCGTGGCCCGGATGCTCCGCGCCGCCGCGCTCGACGCCCAATGGCCCTCGTGTGCAAGCATTTACGACGCCGTTCGTGAAGTGGAAACCCGTGGTCACCGGTCGTTGGCCCCTGCGGTCTGAGAAGACCGCATTCAGGTCGGCCACCCCGGCCCGGGCGCAGGTGTAGTCCCCTGTGCCGCCATCGAGGAAGGTGAAATCCATGACCGAACCAACACCCGATGAGCTCTCGACCGTGCAACTCGTCGAACGGCTACAGCAGCAGACGACCGAGCTGGTGAAGACCGAGATCCGAGATGCGGTGGAGGAGGTCAGGACCAAGAGCACGCGCGTCGGGATCGGTGTCGGGATCTCCGGGGCGGGCACATTGCTCGTTTTCTTCGGGCTGGCAACCCTGGTGGCAGCCGCGGTTCTCGGACTGGCGAATGCCGTGCCGGCCTGGCTGGCCGCGCTGATCGTGGGCGGAGCCCTTCTCGTCGTCGGAGGCGGTGTGGCCGCCTTCGGGGCTCAGCGCGCCAAGTCGGCGGTACCGCCGGTGCCCGAGCGCACCGCCCAGAGCGTCCGGAAAGATGTTACGACTGTGAAGGAGCACCTCTGATGACCAGCCCCTTCGAAGGACCGGACCACACGTCGGCCGACGGCTCGCCTCCCGTTGCGCAGCAGCGCGAGGAACTCGCTGAGACGGTCGACGCCCTGACGAAGAAGCTGGATGTGCCGGCCCGGGCGAACGCCGCGGCCGCCGATACCGCGCACGCTGCCGCCGTCACGGTGCGGGAGAATCAGCCGTTCGTCGTCATCGCCGCCGTCGCCGTGGTGTCGGCAATCGTCGCGGCCGTCGTGGTCCGGCGTCGGCGCCGATAGGAGACAGTGATGAGCGTTGTGTCGAAGGCTCTGTACAAGCCGTTGTCGATCGGGACGAGCGTGATCGGCGGCCTCGCCGCGGGCGCCGTCTTCAACCAGATCTGGAAGCGGATCTCTTCCGAGCCCGGAAAGCCCGAGCCCCAGGATCTTCAGCGCAGCACCAGCGAAGTCCTCATTGCCGCGGCGCTCCAAGGGCTGGTCTTCGGTCTCGTGCGGGCTGCCGTCGATCGTGCCGGTGCCCGCGGCTACGAGGCGATGACTCACAGCGATCCGAATTGACGACCGTCACTCGGGCAGCGAGGAAGAGTCCGCGAGTAGGGCGGCCACCACCCCGATCGTCATCGTGGGCTACGCCTCGCGGCGTTGTCGACGATCTCGGCGGCGATCTCTCGTAGTTTGCGGTTGGTGGATTGCGATTGCCGACGCAGAACGAAGAATGCCGCGTCCGCGTCGATTCCGAGTGAGGACATGAGGATGCCCTTGGCCTGTTCGACCGGCGCCCGGTGGGCGATCGCGGCTCGGATCTTGTCGGCGACTTCCACCGCAGACTGGTAGCGGGAGAAGTCGCCGATGGCGCTGGACGCGGACGAGGTGAGGATGTCGATGATCTGGGCGTCTATCGCATCGAATGCCGCGGGACCCCGTCCGTAGAGATTCAACGCTCCGAACGACTCCCCGGCACGCAGCGGAGCGGCGAGGAACGAGTGAATCCCCTCGGCGCGGGCTGCGAGCGCGAACTCCGGCCACCGTTGCTCGGCACCGTCCACGTCGACCAGGGTCACCTCACCGGTGCGGGCGGCATGCAGGCACGGGCCCTCATCGGCCTCGTACTGCTGCTCGTCGACGGCGAGTGTGCGCTCGTCGGTGTGGACGGCGGTGTAGACGCGTCCGCCGAGGGCGATGGTCACGCCCGCGCTGTCCGCACCGACGATGGTCTGCGTCGCGGACTCCACGACCCGCTGGAGCAGCACGATCAACCCGTCCTCGTCGTCGATCGACTGCCCGAGCGCGACCAGCAGCTTTCCCAGGGTGATCGCGTCGAGGCGTGAGTCCGCGCCGGTGACGAGAGGGTCGATCGCCGATTCTGTGCCGATGACGGGAACGGAGTCCTCGACCTGCTTCGTGCCATCCATACGTTCACCGTTCCCTCGTGCCATCTGATCCGTGTCCTCGTCGATTATTCCTGCTGCGGCACCCAGGGCAGTGTCCCGCTGCCAGGTTCTACTTCCAGTGAGCCAGCTCGTGGGCCAGGTTTGCCCGGGCGCGTCGGTGGTGGCCCCGCGCGGCGTCGGCGCTCAACCCCAGGCGGGTGCCGATCGCCGGAAACGTGTGGCCCTCGACCTCCCGGAGGATCCAGACGTCGCGTTGGCGGTCCGGTAGCTGCGCCAACGCCACCGACAGGGCGCCGACGAAGGCTGCACTCGTCGCCACTGCGCTGGTCTCGAACGTCGTGGCGGCAGGCAGTGTGGAGAACGAGTCGGTATCGACCGGCACCGATCGATACGACCGGTAGAGATCCGCAATCTTCCGCCGACAGATCGCGACGAGCCAGTTCTCGAACGACGACTCCTGCCGGAAGCCCGGGATCTGCCTCCACGCCGCGATGAATGTTTCCTGCACGACATCGTGGACATCGGAGTTGCGCACGGCTCCGCGCGCGTACCGGTAGAGCGCCGCCGCATGGCCTCTCACCAACTGATCGAACGCTGCTCGATCCCCGTCGGCGGCGCGGCGTAGCAGTTCGTGCTCGTCCCTCCGGACGACGTCGGAGTGCACGGTCGGAGTCGACCCGGACTGAACGGCAACCGGTGGCACCAGCAAATCGACGCACTCCTCCCATGACGGCGCCGTCATGGAGGAGAGGCGAGCGGCTACTGCGGCCGCGGGTTCACCTTAGCGTCAGGAATGTCGGGTCGAGAAACGGCCCGACCCGGGCTGGGACCGTGGATGCCGAGTAGTAGCTGTGGATCTTGGGCGGCCAGGGCTGTGCACGGTCGGAGTTGCGCGCAAGTTGCAGGCATCCGCGCATACTGCAACCTGCGCGACGTGGCGGGAACCTGCGCGGTTCACCGCGAAGGCGGTGACCCCAGCGCGTCGACGACCGGCAGGTCGCTGAACGGGTCTCCGCCGAACATCGTCCCGGTGACGCGATCGTCGAAGCGCTGCCGCACCAGTGGGTAGGCGGCGTCGGGCAGGGCGTAGAAGTACACGCGCGGCAGCATCTCGTTCACCGTGTCGATGTAGTACTCGACGAACTCGGCGACATTCGGATCGTCCAACATGTCCGTCGAGACGTAGAGGAACAGTGGCCGCGTCAACGGTGTGTAGCGGCCGGACTGTGCGTTCTCGCGGGACGGAGTGACACCGTCGATCGCGACGTTGCTGATCCTGTCCCGGTACTCCTCGTCGGCGGCGAGATAGTTGCCCACGCCCATGAATCCCAGCGAGTCGTCGTCCTCGGCAACCCAGCCGGCGAGCTCTGCCATATCATCCGTGGCCCGGTAGTCGCTGCGGATCCGGCCGGCTTCTCCGGTCACGAAGTGGGTGAAGTACTCGAACGTCGCCGAGCCCTCCGGCCGGCCGAAGAGTGAAATCTGCCGGTCCGGCCACTCCTCGCGGACGTCCTGCCACGTCTGCACGTCCGAATCCGGCGACCAGATACGGGAAAGCTCGTCGAACGTGAGGTCGGAGGCGAAGCTGTTGTTCTCGTTGCGGACCAGGCTCAGCGCGTCGAGCGCGATCGGCAGTTCGATGAACTCGACACCGTTGTCCGCGCACATCTGCACGAAGTCGATCCGCTGCCCGGCTCCGGGTATCGCCTCGGAGGCGTTGTTGATCGCGGTCTCGCCCGCGCAGAACCGCTCGAACCCGGCGAGCGTTCCCTCCGCCGCGATGTCGACCGCGAACCGTCCGTCGCGGGCGATGGCTGCGGTGACAGGAGCGACGGTCGCCGAACCGGATATCTCGATCGGGGTCGATTCTCCGTTGCCGCCACAGGCTGCCAGTGAGGCAGTCAGCGCCGCGGCGGCGACAATGGCTGTCCCCCTCAGTCGCTCACGCATGGCCCGGGTGCCTGCCCGCGTCGCTGCCGGATCCGTCCCCCGCCTCGCTACCGTCGTGCGCGACTTCGCGAAACGCTTCCTCGAAGAAGACGCGGACCTCGTGCCAGCGCACGCGGCTGTTCGCCAAGTGCTCGGCGAGCCGGTCGATCTCGGCGTGCTGCAGGCGATGGGTCCTCCGGGACGCCAACTCGCGTCGGAGGAGCGCAACGGTGTCCTCCGCGTCCGCCAGGGATCGCTCGAGTTCACGTTCCAAGTCGTCGCGTCTACGTGCATCGGTGTCGTCGGTCATGTGACGCTCCCAGTCCTCGGTTACAGCAAGACACTCAGCGCGATCAGAACGAGCGGGAGGGCGATGAATACGCCCAACACCCAGACTGCCGCGTAGATCTTCTTCTCCGCAGCGAGATTTGCCAGCCACTGCGCGCCCATGACAGGTAGTGGGCGCAGGAACGGCAGGCCGAATATCAGTGTGATAGCGAACAGGTTGAACAGGACATGGATATAGGCGCCCTGGAGGGCGAGAGTTGCTTCGACACCGCTGAATCCGAACGCGGCGATCAGTGCAGTCGCCGTTGTCCCGATGTTCGCGCCCAGCGTGAAGGGATAGACCTGACGCAGGGTGAAGATGCCTGACCCGGCCATCGGGACGACGAGGCTCGTGGTGGTCGACGACGACTGGACCATGACGGTGATGATCGGCCCGGAGGCGATTCCGCTCATCGGGCCGCGCCCGATCGCCGTGTGCAGGACCTTTTCCGCACGTCCGACCATGAGGAGTTTGAGTAGCTTGGCGATGAGCGTGATGACCAGGAGGATCAGCGCGACGCCGATCAAGATCAGTGCGATGCCGAACCACGGGTCGGGCAGCGGACCGGCAATCCACTTGACCACAGCCGTCCCCGGTGTGGTGAATGCCTGCACCGTCGAACCGATCCCCGAGAAGACCGCCGCGATGATCCCGCCGTCCGAGCCCGACGTCTGGTTCGCAAGCCATTCCGAACTCTTCGCCAGTATCCCGAACATCAACTCCAGCGGGAGGAATATGGCTACGGCGAGCAAATTGTAGAAATCGTGGATACTCGCCGCACCGAAAGCTCGGCGAAACGAATCCTTGTCGCGCACCATGCCGAGGCTCACCAGCGTGCTCGTGATGGTCGTGCCGATGTTCGCGCCGAGCATGACGGGCACGGCGATCGCGATGGGCAGGCCACCCGCGACCATGCCGACGGTGATCGCCGTGGTCGTTGTCGACGACTGGGTCGCGACTGTTGCGAGCACGCCGATCATCAACGCGATGAACGGGTTCGAGGCGAACTGGAACAGTTCTCCGGCTTGACCGCCGGTGGCGGACTTGAAGCCCGCGCCGATGAGACCGACAGCAGTGATCAATGTGTAGATGCCGAATGCGATGCCGAGCCAATTGATGACTTTCTGGCTGCGCTCAGACCATCCGAGATAATCGAGAGGGCCCTTCAGCGCCGCACTGGCACCAGAGGGTGATTCAGTGGCGCCTTCCAGCGGTGGCGTAGCCATCGACGCTCCATTCCGGGAACGGTAAGCAGGGGTGGACCCTTTTACGGCTACAGATCATCACGACAACACATGCACACGACTATCGCAGGGTGAACAGGAGAGGAACGTGACAAAACGGACGAGGGTTCCGCGGTACGGTATCGCACGCTGTCACGTCGCACTCGCCGGCCCTCGACGCGGGGTGAACGCTGCGCCGGAACGCGCCGACCCGGCCTCGGCATCGAGCCGTCGGGGCGGCCGGTGTCAAGGAGCGAAGAAGGGGCGCCCCGCGAGTGGGAACGCCCTCTACCTGCTGGAATGTGGTGGAGCCGATGACGGGAATCGAACCCGCGTATTCAGCTTGGGAAGCTATCCAATACCCGGTTCGTGTGCGCTGGTGGGCGGCCCGATTGGGTCACTCACCAGGGCAAACATACCACGGGTGTTACAACGTGCAACAACGTGAAACAACGGCGCTCTGGGCACGCTCTGGGCACGCTCTGGGCACGGGGCACGAACCGTTCGAACGATCGTTGCCAGTCGAACACGTCGACCCCGTGGTTCTTCGAAGTGCTCAACCAATGGTTGGCGGGTTCCGGTGATCTTCCACTGAATGACCATTCCGAAGACGGCCGACGTCACGTCCGGCGCGGCCGATCTGTTCCGACATCGGCAATGTCGGTCGATGAAATCGCGCTGGAAGTGCTCGACACGTCCGGGCCGAACTGTCGTCGGTCGGTATCCGGGCCGAAGTCGACCCGCCCCGTCTGATCGTCGGGCGGCGATGTACTACGAAGCGCAGCAGACAAACCTGTAGACGAACCGTGGTATCCCGAATGGCACAACTACCTGGACAACGAAGAGCATCGTTGTTTCGTACGACAGACCGTCGCGCCTACGAAGTACAGCCGTTGGTGCGGTCGCGGCGTCGCTGGCGGCGTCGGCGGTCGTCGTCTCGCTGGCACTGTCTGCACCGACCGAGTGCATCCCGACCGTGCGCGGCGATCTCGTGTCCACGTAGACAGTGCGGTTTGCGGGGTCCGCCGAGATCGCGGGTCGCGTGGCACTTGCGGCATCTCGGCGAATATCGGGCGACGTCGAGACTGAACCGACGAACGGGTCGATCGACGAACCCGCCGATGTGCTCGACGATCTCGTTCGGGTCGGTCCCGTCGTACGACCAATCACGGGCCGGTCGGCCGCAGTCGACACACTGATATGTGGTCGCTTTGCCGCGTGTGCGGTAGACGCGTTTATGTGCGGCCGTGTAGGTGAGCGTGTCAGAATCGTTGCAGCCGTGTGTGTTTGGCGTATTCATCGGAGGGCGGCCCGTGCTCGGTGGCACGCCGTGAGGACGTCCCGGCCGCCCTGTCCGATCGTGGCGTAGTCGGCGTAACCGTGAGTGAGCGCGGTAGGCGGTTCGGTGGGGCGTCCGGCCCGGCGGGCGGCGTGTTCGTATTGCTCGGCGCGCACGGAGTACAGAGTGAGCAGGGGCGCGGTATCGCGAACAAGGGCGGTTGTGGTGCGTTCGACGTCGACGATCCACGACCGGAGCGCGGTCCGGTAGGCGTCGGCGTCCCGTCCGGCGGCGTCGGCGGCCCGGCGGGCGTCGTCGAGCTTCGACGGGAGGACAGCAGGGATCGCGGCCGGGGCGGCGGGTGCGCGGCGTAGGGCGCGTTCGATGGATCGCCCCCGGTCGGCGAGCGCGGCGACGATGCGGTGTTCGTCGGCGGGGATCACGGACACGTCGGCCGGGTTGACGGCCGGGCGGCGCGGTATCCCAACCTCACGGAGCAGGGCGTCGAACGCGTCGGCGTCGTCGGGTTGGGTTGCGTCGTGCAGCATTCGGCGGGCGGCGGTGATTGTGGCGTCACGGGCCGATCGGCCCGCTTTGATCGTGAGGGCGTGCGCTTCGCTACGGTCGGCCGCTACTTGCGCCTGTGCTGCCTCCAAAGCGTCTTTGAGCCCGGCCGCTATGTCCGGGGCCGACGCATTGAATCCGATTGCGGACAGTGCCGCTTTCCATGCTCGCATCCTGCTATCTGCCTTTCATGTGGTCGTCCGGGTTCGTCCACTTGAGCGACGCGGCGCGCCCCCGGAGGATGCCGTTACCCGGCCTGTTTCCTGTCGTCGTTTGAAAAGTTGGTGACGGCGGATCACACGAAGGGGCCGGAGCGCGAGCGCGATACCGGCGCACGTGTCGGCGCGCCGTGGTAGACGTCGTGGCATGACGGCGAGACGGGGCGGCATACCACGGCGTAGCGCATCTATGCCGGTCAAACGCGGGCCGGGTGCGGGACTCCGCAACGATCCGGTCGGGTCGTACGATCCCGCGATCGCGGCGGAGATGGCGCGGCAGCGAGCAGCGAAACGACGCACACCGGAGCAGGCGGCGGAGTTGC
Source organism: Rhodococcus triatomae (assembly GCF_014217785.1). NCBI lineage: Bacteria > Bacillati > Actinomycetota > Actinomycetes > Mycobacteriales > Nocardiaceae > Rhodococcus > Rhodococcus triatomae. The sequence continues at coordinate 2,823,652 of NZ_CP048814.1, forward strand.
GCGCCAAGCGGTTGCAGTGGTCGCGGATCGCGGGCCGGATGAAACCACGCGTGTTCGAGATGTACGGCACGTTGTGCTGGTTGTGCCAGCGCGCCGAAGCAACGACGGCAGATCACGTGACACCGCTCAGTAAGGGCGGTTCGGTCGACGATCTCGTGAACTTGCGGCCCTGTTGTGCGAGCTGCAACTACGCGCGTGGTGATCGCGACCCCGAAGAGTTCCGGGCGACGTTGCGCGCGAAGTTCCCGAAGGTCAAACCGTCCCGAAACTGGTTCGGCTAGAGCCTGATTCCCGGCCCCGTTCGGTATAGGTCCACTTTCGCCGAAACTGTTGCGTAACAGTCGATTCGGTTGATCGACCCCGGTATTTTGGCCGCCCTTCCGGAAACCTTCCGGAAAAATTGAGATGCACGGCGCGGGGTTGGGATGGACGCCCGTCCAAAAGAATCGCCGCAGGTCAGAGCGTTGTTCGATCGTTCGAGCGTCGTTGTCACTCTACAGCATTCGAGCGCGTGATTCATAGCCGAATCATTGAATAGTTGTGCAGTGCAGCGCGTTTCGTGCTGTCTCGTTGCGTTCGTGCGAGTGATCGGCGGTGCGGACGCGTGAGCGTTCGCGATCGTTGTTTCATCGTGCCGGATCACCACGCATCACCCGGCCCCGGTGATCGGCCAGCAGCACACGCCGGGCACGGCGTGCGGTAGGGCGGGGCGGCGTAGGAGTTGCACCATTCGAGCGGGTCGACCACGGGCAGAGTCCGGGAGCAGTGCGAGCACCAGAACTGTTCGGGTACGTCCGGCCAGCGGCGGCGGCACGGGTTGCAGATCCCGTTAGCGAGGAACGCGGACCTGTTGCCGCACCAGCGGCACGTGTCGCCCCGAAGCGGTAGCACGATCCCGGTCACGACGTCAACCCCGGCCGGCCGATCGCGTGCACGACGTCGACGACACCGAGCACGAGAGCGTCACCTAGAACCCGGCCACGACCGGAGCCGTCCCCGTCCCGGCCGTCGGTCAACCCGGCCACAGTCACGACGGCAGCGCAACCCACACCGGGCGCGGCGGTGTCGACGGCGTCGCCTTGCCCGCTCAGATCGACTGAGACGCACGAACCGGCCGCCCCGGTGCATCCGCTTACCCGTGAACCCTCACAGGCGCTTACGGGAGCCGGGAGCACAACCCGGCCACGACCGGAGCCGTCCCCGTCCCGGCCGTCAGTCAACCCGGCCACGACCACAACGCGGGCCGGGATCACGACGACACCGGATCGTCGGCGGCCCGAGCGTCGTCGTCGGTGTCGTCGCGATCGGCTTTGTCCACAGGCGTCAAGTGAGGTGCGCGCGCGAGGTTCCCGATCGGTTCATCTGTTGTTGGTTCTGTTGTTGGTTCCCTTCTTGGTTCTCGTAGAGGGTGAACGGCGGTTCCCCCGGTACTGAACGGCAGTTCCCCCGGTGCTGAACTGCCGTTCAGGGGGGGTGCTGAACGGCAGTTCCCCGACCTACCGGATTCCGGCACCGATTCCGACGCGCTCGACGGCGGGTTATCCACAGGGTCGGCGGGGTCGTTCCCGGTCCCGTTGTTCCATGCGCTGAGCAGGGCAGGAGACAATCGGCCGCGTGGTTTCGGGGCCGGGATTCCGGCGGCGGCCAGCGCGGCGCGACCGCCGTCGGAATCCGCCCAATCGCGCGCCGGGTGTCGTGGACGCATTCGAATGTGCACATTCGAATGCGACGCATTCGACGCATTCGCCCGTTCGACCGCTTCAATCTGGCGAGCGCCCGCAGCGACGAGTTCGTCGAACGTGTCATCGCCGCCCCCGATGCCGGTCACGTGCGGCGCGTCCGGGTGGTTGATGTAGTAGCGAACTGATGTTTCGTCGCCGTGCTTGGTGACCCGCCGGGCGCGCAAGATCAACCCTTGGAGTTCGAGAGCGTCGAGCACCAACCGGACGCCCCTAGGCGTCATCCCGAACGGGGTAGCGATCAGGCGAACGGACGGCCACGACGAATAGGACCCGCCCGCGTGCTTGGCGATGAATGCCAAGATTCCGCGCTGCGTCCGAACCGACGCCCTAGGCGAGGGGTCGAGCGGCACTTTCCAAACCCAATCTTCTATCTTGCGGCTCACGCCCTTACCCGGCATGGTTCACCCCCCGGCCGGTCGAGGTGGGTTGGTAGAGTGGGCACCGATTCCGCCCCCTTGTTCATGGTTGGGACTCACAGGCCCGGTTCCCTTTCGCGTGGGGAACCGGGCCGCCTTGTCAGCGGAGTTGCGGCGGGACAACGAGACTCCACACACGGCGCGGGTGAGGGTCGGACCCGTCGGCGGGGATCGACCAGACCCAATTTGCGGCCAGCACCCCGACGTCTTCGAGCGCGGACGCGGCCGGATAGATCGACCGATCAGGCAGACCGGAGAGGTCCGCAAGTGTCGAGTTCGTCGCCCACTGCGCAAGGTTGCCGTTCCCGTCACGCCGGACACGGCCGCGAGGAGACACGATCCGATCGACGATCACGTCGAACAGGCGCAGTTCGTCGGAGTCCGCCCCGAACACGTCGAGCGCGGGCGTGTGATGGTCGACGACGACGGCGAGCAGATCCGGAGCGGCGGGGCGGTGCTCGGCGGCGGCGCGATATTCACGTTCGGTCGGTATCTCGTCGGGTAGTTCGTCGGGTTGCGGCTCCGGCTCGACGCCCCCGCTGTGAACCGTGATGTCTCGAATGGCAGAACTACCCGTGATGTTCAGCGCGTAGTTCAGGTGGCCGTGTGCGAGTTCGTATCCGGTGAGGCAACCCCGGCCGTCGAGCCAGGCAAGCGCGATCGCAAGCGCGGGTTGATTGACTCCGGACGCCGCGAGATCACGGCGAGCGTCGGCTAGCTCAATGACTGTGTGCGTGGCGTCGGGATCGCGGAACAGTGCGAGCAGCACGGCAGTAAACCGATGCATCGGGCGTCCGTCGATCCGGTCGAGTGTCCACGCCCATTCGAGAACGGCAGAGTTCGACGCAACACGATTGCGGAGTTCGGCAGGGGCGGCGTCGAGGTGCGCAGCAAAGACGACGCCGACGGGGTCGACGGTGTGAACGTTGATCAGGTTCTCAGAGAGGAGAGTGTCGATGTGGGTAGTGGCTTCGTCTTCGGGCAACCCGGTTGCCGTCGTGATCGCTTCGGCGCCCAGCGACCCGTGCCATGCGAGAGCGAACAGGACTAGGGAGCACCCGAACGGGTGAGACACGGAGCGCATGCGCAGGGCATGCCACGCGGCAGCAGTCAAACCGATAGGGTCGTCGGCGGCTGCGGTATCGCGGCGTAGATCCGGAACGTCGTAGGGGGGATCGACGAGCAGCCCCCCGGCCGCCGGAGTCATCAACCCGAGATACCAGAAGGCAACGTGACAGACATCGTCGAGTTCGGCGTCGTTGTCGCCGGACGCCGCGTCGATCAGAGCGCGGCCGATCAACTCGATGGCTTTACGGTTCCCGTCGACGTTCCCGTCGACAGCGGCCATGACAGAGTCGTTGAGAATGTCGGCGGCGGATCTACTGCGGAACTTGTAGACCAGTCGGTTACCGTGCTCGATCGTGGCCGCGAGCATCGGCCCGTCGCTCCGGTCGAGTTTTCTAATAGTGGTGCAATGCATTGTGATTCCGTTTCGGGGAATAGTGGATCGCCGCCCGGCCGGGCATGCGGACGGCCGGGCGGCGATCCGATCAGGGAAAGGGTGTTACCGATGGGCGTGCACTGCGAGCGACCCCGCAGGCACCGACGGTGTCCCCTTCGTGTTGTGGGCGTCCAAGTACTCGGTAGCGAGATCCCGGCGTGACTTGCCGTCCACGACGACGGCGTTCGTGGCGCGTTCGGAGTGGACGTGAGCGATCGCGGCCTCACACACGCCGCAGATGTTCACGGGCGGAACGCCGGGGGCCGGGGTGCGGCGTGTGACCCGCAACGCCGGGAGGTGCGCGGGGGCGACGTCGTGGCACATCGGGCATCGGTTCGACGCCGCGTAGTCCGACGCCTTCGCGCGGCTATCGGCGAGCCACTTCGAGCGTTGCAGTCTCCACAGGTGTTCTACGCGCGGTTCGGCGTCGGACGGCCATTCGGACCCGCCGACGTCGAATCGTTCGTGCAGTTGTTGTGACGTGTCGACGCCGACCGCGACCCGGCCGGACAGGTCGCCGATGTACTTCAGTGCCTGGTACTCGTTCACGTTGTGGCGGCGCATGTAGTCGGCGAGCGTGTCGGCGCGCCACGTCTTCAGGGCGTCGTCGTACAGGATCGACGCCAACTGTCGGCGTAGATCTTTGCGTTCACGGTGCGGCAGATCCGCCGTCGACAGGCTCACGTAGTCGGCGCGGTGTTCGGGTCGGACGTACCAGAACGATCCTTTGACGTCGTGCCCTTCGGGTAGCGGAGTGACGGCGATCGGTGCCGGTGTGTGTGTGGACATGCGATGTTTCCCCTTACGGAAGATGTTCAGGCTCAACGGGTTACGTCCTCAGTTGGTTTGTCGTCGAGCGGGATGAACACGGCGGTCTGATCGACGCGGTGCCCTACCGTGCACAGGCCCGCGCCCGGTAGGTAGTGCAGCGCGATCCGGCCGTTGATCGGTGAATAGGCGGCAGAGAGTCCACACTCCGGGCACGTGGTGCGCTGCCACTTGCCGACCTGTCGACGTCGCGGCCCCTGAATCACGGGCCGGGACGTGTCCGCTTCGGGCGCGACGCCGGAGTTGTCGTTGTCGGCTTTGTCGCGGGCGCGGCGGGCGGCGCGAGCTTGTGCCTGTTGCTTGCGTGCGGACGTCCCGGCCGCACGGTTGGCGCGGTCGGTCGGGTGAGCGGTCGATCCGTCGGAGACGTCTACGGGTTCGAGCAGTGCCTCCACGTCTGTGAAACGAACACGGGTTGCGTTGCGGCTACCCATGATTCGGTAGATTGTGACCTTCCCGGCGATCGCGGCGCGGTAGATCGTCGCCCGCGAGACGGACAGATAGTCGCAGGCTTCGGCGAGGGTCAACATTCGGTTGTCGGCGATCTCGTCACGGTCGACGTCTTCGACGCCGTGCGGGTCGATCTGTTCCAAAGCGTCGGCGTTCAGTGTTGTTGTCATGGCGGCAGTTCGCAGGCGCGGCCCGATCGCGTGCGCCTATCGACCCCGGTCGAGGTCCGGGGGAGTTCGTCCTGTCGGCGGCGGCGCGTGTCGCGGTTGGGGCCGCGCCCGAATCTTTCGTGTCACTGTGACGGAACACCCGGCGAACGGGAAAGACGCAGGGACGGAAAGGGTTACGGACCTACCCGAACATGCGGAAACCCGCCCGGTCGGTGTGATCCGCCGAAGGGGTCTTCGGGTGGAATCAGTGAGCCGACAGGGCGGGCACGGACGGCGCGCCGGGAGCGATCGTGAGGGTGTCGACGAACAGGGCGGCCGGTGTCGGCGGCCCGTTCTCGGGTGCGTCGGAGGTGTCGGCGCGGGCGGTCCGGTCGTCGGAGGTGATCGCGTCGACGGTGAGTAGGTACTCGAGAAGCGTTGCCAGTTCGTCTATTTCGCGTATCGACGCGTCGGCGAGGCTCGACGACAGGTCGTAATCGTCGGCGTCGGCGGTTCCGGTGACATCGCGGCGGTAGGCAATGTATGCGAGCGCCACGCGCAGACTGGCGGCGGACCGGCGGCGGCGGGCACGGTCGACTTCGGCCCGGACGTGCGCGATGTTCTCGTTCGTCATCGCAGCCCGCAGCACGTCGAGCGCTTCGCGGTGCTGGGGCGATCCGTTGCCGAACACGGCGGCGTTGGTCGCGGCGTCGGCGAGTGCGGCGCGGGCGGTGTTCGTCGCGTGCACGGCCGCCACGTCGGCGGGCGTTGCGGGCCGATTGCCGATCGAGCCGCGCAGCGACACACGCGCACCGGGCCGCCGGGCCGCCCTGGTGCGGGCGGCCCGGTCACGGACCGGTGCGCAGCTCATGTCTGGGGACGTTAGCATTACCCGGCCATGCGGCGCGCGAGTTCGGCATCGCGCGCGTCGTCGCGGTGCTGGTAGATCGCCGCAGCCGCCCCGGTCGCGTGCCCCAACCGGTGCTGTAGTTCGCGCGGGGTCGCCCCGGCGCGGGCGGCCATCGTCGCCCCGGTGTGCCGCAGATCGTGCCAGCGCAGATCGGGGCGACCAATTGCCTTGCGCGCCTTGCCGAATGCCCGATTACGGATCGAGTCGACGACGGGGCCGCCGGTATCGGGGCGCGCGAAGACCAGGGCATCGGGGCCGGGGCCGGTGTGGGTGTCGATGTGCTCGCGCAGCACCGCGACCACGAACGCCGGGAGGTGCACGGTCCGCCGTCCGGCGTCGGACTTCGGCGGACCGTACCCGACGAACCGGCCGCGCAGAACGATCTGGGACCGGTCGACGCGCAGACACCCGGCGTCGAGATCGACGCGGGAGCGGTCGAGGGCGAACAGTTCGGAGGCGCGCAGCCCTGACCAGGTAGCAACGAACACCGACGCGGCCAGATACGGCGGCATCGCGTCGGCGAGGGCGTGCACGTCGGCCCGGCCCACGATCGGACGTTCCGCCGGGCGGGTCGTGCCCGCGCCCGGCAGACGACACGGATTCGACGGCAGGAGCCGGTCGTCGACGGCAGTGGTCAGGATCGCGCGCACGACGCGGTACGCCTGCGCCGCTTGAGTGCGGCCGTCCCCGCGTGGCGTCGATCGCGGTATCGGCGGCGACCCGGCGGCCCGGTAGGCGTCGATCACGGCCGGGGACAGACGACCGGAGCGCTTCGGGGCCGGAATGCCGCCCGTGGTGAGAAGTTGCCTACCGGCGTCGGACTCTGCCCACACACGCGCCGGGTTGCGGCGGTCGACCGGCCCGGTCGTCGCGGCGGACGCGGCGGCGGCGTCGACGACGGCGGCGTGCCAGCGGCGGATCACGGCGGTGGTGATCTTGCCGACTTCGACGTCGGCGAGGGTGAGCGCGCCCCGGCTGGCGGGAAGTTCCGTTTCGACCCACCGCCGCAGCAGTCCGTCGTACAGGTCGCGGGTGCGGGGCGCGAGCTGGCGCGAGTCGAACCAGTCGCGGGCGTAGTCGCCGAAGGTCACCGCCGACGCGGTGGGATCGACCCACACGCCGCGCAGAATGTCGACGCGGACCGACGACAACCAGTCTTCGGCTTGCTTGCGGGTGTCGAACGTCGTCGGCGCGCCGTGGCGCGATCCGTCCGGCATCGAATATCGCGCCTGCCACCTTCCGGAGGGCAGGCGGCGGCAGGAACCGAACGAACGGGGGCGTGGTGTGGGCATGGAATCGGGGTCTTTCGTCGGCGTGGGCACGTTGTGGGCACGCACACGAATTTGTGGGTACCCGGCACCCGCTGCCGTAACGTCGACCCCGCCCGTGAGGCGGTGTGACCAGCGGTCTTGCCATCGTCTCCGGCCGGACCCGTTTACCGGGTCTGACCAGCGGCGACAGTGGAGCCGGTGACGGGAATCGGACCCGCAATTCGACCTTGGGAAGGTCGCGTGTTGCCACTACACCACACCGGCATTTCAATTCGCCGATGCAAGCTTGGGAAGCTGATGTTCTACCATTGAACTACATCGGCGCGCATGATATTGGGCGCCCATAGGCAGGCCCAATACCCTGCGGCCAGAACTTTAGCAGACCGTGACCTGAGCGCAACGATCGGCTGCCGCCGTTCCGGAGCCTGCCGTCACCGGATCTTCTCGCCGTACACCCGGCTCACCGTCAACGTCATGAGCACCCGCCGGTCGGAGACCATCACCGCGCGGTACTCGTCCCAGTCCGGATGCTCGCCCGCGGCGGCGCGGTAGTAGTCCACGAGGGCTTCCACCTCCGGTCCGTGGGGGTCGGTGCCCGGTCCGGTGAGGGTCACTCCGCCCTCGGCCGTGGCCCATGCCCACCCGTCGCTGCTGGTGACCTCGAGGGCCGCGCGCGGGTCCCGGCGCAGGTTCCTCGTCTTGGCACGCCCCTCGGTCATCGAGACGTAGATGACGTCGGCGTCCCGGTCGTAGAACGGGGTGACCGGTGACAGCTGGGGGAGCCCGTCCGACTTGATGGTGGCGAGGATGCCCAGTCGGCTCTCCGCGAGCAGGTTCCGGGGATCGAAAGTGTTGCCGCTCATGCCGGAAGCTCCGAGGCGTCGATCGCGGTGCAGGTCATGGTGCCGTCCTCTCGAGGGAGTGAAACGTCGCTCCTCCGAGCGTAGCGCCGAGGGCGACGGCCGGCCCGCTCAGACGAGCGGCTTGCCCGCCGCGATCCGACGGCGCACATCCCGCAGCAGCAGGCGGTAGGGCAACTCGCGGACGGGGATCGGTAGCCGCCTGCTGACGGCTCCGGTGGCCCGCATGATCCGGTCGAAACGCTTCTGGTCCTTCGCCGTCCACTCGAGCCGCATCTGTTCGCGGAAATGCTCGTGCAGGAAACCCGTGGTGAAGAACAGGTTGATCCGGCTGAACAGCCTCGAGACCACGGGACCGAAGAACTCCACACGCGCCACGGACAGCAGGTGCTCGCGGATGGTGTCGTCGATGTGCACCTCGTCGAGTGCGGCGTCCCAGTACTTCTCGAACGCCTCGCGGTCCGCCGGCCACATGTCGCGCGGCATCTGCAAGGTGGTCCCGAATGTCGACCCCAGCTGATACGCGGTTTCGCGGTCGGCCGGGTCCATCGGGCCGTGCATCGCCGTGTGCACGTCCTCGAACCCGCGGTACAGGCACGCCGCGACCCACAACTGCAGATCCTTGTCGAACGCGTTGTATTCCACCGGGCTGTCGGCGGTGGAGCGCACCTGGGCGTGCGAGCGGTTCACCGCCTTCCGGTACTGTGCCTTCTCCTCGTCCGATCCGCGCGCGGCGACGGCCAGATACGTCAGCGTCGTGCGGGTCCGCTTGACCGGATGGTCGAACAGGCGTCCGCTCTCGACCCTGCTCTCGTACACGCCGTATCCGACTGCGGGCCTGCCCAACTGCATGATCACGTTCGCCGCGCCGGCAACGAGCCCGACGCCGTCCAGAACGGGCATGAACTGCTCGGACGTGTCCTGTGGTGCCGACATGCTCTCCTCCGGATCTCCTCGTCAACGCTATCTGATCACGACCGTACTCACATATATGATTCGCGTCCAGACCTGGATGACAGGATGGAGTCATGGCACCCACACGAGACGGGCCGGTCACCGACCGCGTCTACGGCGGCCAGGACGGGGAGGCCCGACGCAGCGAGCGTCGCCGCCAGCTGATCGAGGCCGCTCTCGACATGCTCGGCGGTGGCGAGGCGTTGTCGGTGCGTGGAGTCTGCAAGCGGTCCGGCCTGGCCACCCGCTACTTCTACGAGAGCTTCGGCGACCGGGACGCCCTGGCCGTCGCCGCGTACGACCACGTCGTCGAACAGATCGTCCACACCACGCTCACCGCGGTGGCCGCCGCGACCGGTGTCGGGGAGCGCGAGATCGTGCAGGCCGCGGTGCAGAACATCGTCCGCAGTCTCGCCGAGGATCCCCGCAAGGCGCACGTGCTGTTCTCCGCTGCCGCGGCGGACCCGCAGCTGGCGCAGCGCCGGCTCGACAGCACGCGGTTGTTCGCCGGACTCGTGACCCGGCAGACGGTCGACTACTACGACGTCCCCGAATCCCCGCACGTCGACCTCACCGCGCACTTCATGGTCGGGGGTTTCGCGCAGACCCTCACCGCCTGGCTGAACGGCACCGTGACCCTGGGCGAGGAGGAGGTCGTGGACATCTGCACCGAACTGCTCCTCTCCCTCGCGATCCACACCCGCTAACCTCGACGGGTGCTTCTCTCCGATCGTGACATCCGTGCCGAAATCGACGCCGGACGCCTGGGCCTCGATCCGTTCGATCCCACGCTGGTGCAGCCGTCGAGCGTGGACGTCCGGCTCGACAGTCTGTTCCGGGTCTTCAACAACACCCGCTACACCCACATCGACCCGGCGCAGCAGCAGGACGAGCTGACCAGTCTCGTCGAGCCGGCGGCGGGCGAGCCGTTCGTGCTGCACCCCGGTGAATTCGTGCTCGGGTCCACCCTCGAGGTGTGCACGCTGCCGGACGACCTGGCCGGTCGCCTGGAAGGGAAGTCCTCCCTGGGCCGGCTCGGGCTGCTCACCCACTCGACCGCCGGGTTCATCGACCCCGGCTTCAGTGGCCACATCACGCTCGAACTCTCCAACGTGGCGAACCTGCCGATCACCCTGTGGCCGGGAATGAAGATCGGCCAGCTCTGCATCCTGCGGCTGTCCAGCGCCGCGGAGAACCCGTACGGCAGCGCCTCGGTGGGCTCGAAGTACCAGGGTCAGCGCGGCCCGACCCCGTCGAAGGCGTACCTGAACTTCGCCCGCGACTGATGCGGGCCGCCCGGCTGCCGAGCGGCCCGGGCGATCAGTGCACGAGAACGGGATCCGCGCCCGGCTCCGACCGTGGGATGCGGTTCTCGTACAGCACGCCCGCCACCAGCGCGCCGACCAGGAAGAAGCCGGCCGCCCACCAGAACGCCGACTGGAAGCCGGCGATCGCCGCGGCCTCCGCGAGATCGGCCGACGGGCCCGACTCGGTGGCGAAGGATGTCGCTGCCGCCGCGGACACGCTGCTGAGCAGTGCGATGCCGATCGCCCCGCCGATCTGCTGGGCGGTGTTCACCGTCGCGGACGCGACGCCGGCGTCCGCGTTGTCGACGCCGATGGTGGCGAATCCCATGCCGTTGGCGAAGATCAGCCCGAGCCCGAGCCCGACGAGGATCAGCCCCGGCAGCACGTGGCTGACATAGGACGAGTCCGTCCCGATCAGTGTCAGCGACGCCATGCCCGCGGCACCGAGCAGCATGCCGGCGGTGGCGGTGATCCTCGGGCTCACCCGGGTGGTCAGGACCGATCCGGTGATCGAGGCGGCGAGCGCGATCGCCACGGTCATGGGGAGGAACGCGACACCGGTCACGACGGGGCTGAATCCGAGCGACTGCTGCAGGTAGAAGGTGAGGAACAGGGAGACCCCGAACAGTCCCACCGCCGAGATCAGCATGATCAGGTAGGACGCGGCGCGTACCCGGTCGAGGAGCACGCGCAGCGGCAGCAGCGGATGCGCCACCGAACGCTGCACCATCACGAACAGCGCGAGGAGCGCGACTCCCGCGGCGAGGAATCCGATGGTCAGCGGATCGTCCCAGCCGTTGGTCTCCGAGTGCGAGAAGCCGTAGACGAGCAGGAACAGGCCCGCGGTGACGACGGCGGCACCCAGCCAGTCCAGGCCCTTGGCGTGCTCCTCCTTCACGTGGCGGGGGAACAGCAGGAGCGCGCCCACCAGGGCCACGCCCGCGAAGACCACGTTGACGTAGAGGCACCACCGCCACGAGAGGTACTCGGTGAGGACGCCGCCGAGCAGCAGGCCCACCGCCGCGCCCGCACCGGCGACGGCACCGAAGATGCCGAACGCCTTGCCCCGGTCACGGGAGCCGGCGAAGGTCACGGTGAGCAGCGACAGGGCCGCCGGGGCGAGCAGGGCCGCGAACACGCCCTGCAAGGCGCGGGCGCCGACGAGGACCTCGAATGTGGGTGCCCAGCCGCCGAGGGCCGACGCGCCCGCGAATCCGATCAGCCCGATGACGAACGAGTTCTTCCGTCCGAACAGGTCGTTCACCCGGCCGCCGATGAGCAGGAGGCTGCCGAAGGCGAGCGAGTAGGCGGTGATCACCCATTGCCGGCCGCCGTCGTCGAACCCGAGATCCTGCTGGGCGACGGGGAGAGCGATGTTCACGATGGTGGAGTCGAGTACCACCATCAGCTGCGCGATGGACAGGGCGGCGAGGATCCACCACCGGCGCGCGGACGGGATCGGTGGGGTCGAGGGCGCATCGGGGCGTGAGTCGACGGAGGTCATCGAGGAGGGTGCCTCTTTCCGGGCAGAGGGCGGCATCGTGCGACGACGACGATAACACGAAAGCGGAACGAATGATTCCGCTTAGTACACTGGGCACCATGCTGCGCAGCGACGCCCAGGCGAACCTCGACCGGATCCTCATCGCCGCGCGTGCCGTCTTCGCCGAGCGGGGCCTCGATGCCAAGCTCGCCGACGTCGCCGCACGCGCCGGGGTGGGTGTGGGCACCGTCTACCGCAGGTTCGAGAACAAGGAAGCCCTCATCGCGACGCTGTTCGACACCCGACTGCTCGCGGTGGTCGCGGAGGCACGGGCGGCGCTGGAATACGACGACCCGTTCGACGGCCTCGTGCACTTCCTCGAAGTCAGCACCCGGATGATGGCCGGGGACCGGGCGCTGCGGGAACTCGTCCGCGTGGGCGGGCGGCCGCCGTCGCCCGCGACGTCCGCCCACCTCGGTGACGAACTGCGCACCCGGATCACCGAGATGCAGACCCAGGTGCGGGAATTGACCGCCGAGCTGGTCGCTCGCGCCAAGGCAGCCGGCTCCCTGCGTCCGGACGTCGAGGGCACGGACCTCGGGCTGATCTCGTACACCGTGCAGTCGGCCGTGGACTTCGGCGCCGGGGACGACGTGTGGCGGCGCGTGCTCGGGCTCCTCGTCGACGGGCTGCGGATCGACGGAGAGCGAGCGCGGTTGGTGCCGCCCGCACTCACCGACGACGAACTGTCCGTGGCGCTGGACGCGAAGTTCACCGCCCGCGGCTAGGCCCGCCGACCGGGCATCCGGGCACGTCCGGGGATAGATTGGGCAGGTGTCCCTCGATCACCGCGCTCCGCACGGACGGTTCGTCGTGCCGGAATCGGGTGATCTCGCAGTCCTCGTCGAACCGGAGCAGGCCCGCCCGCGTGGGCTCGTCCTGTACCTGCACGGCCGGTCCGGCGACGAGCTGTCGCTGTTCGAGGACGACCGGATCGCCTTGCTCGACGCTCTGCTGGGTGCCGGCCACCTCGTCGCGGGACCGAACATGCACGGCGATCAGTGGGGAAATCGTCTGGCGCAGAGTGACATCGCGGCTCTGGTGCGATGGGTGCGGCGGCGGCACGACGTGCCGACGTTGTTCGTGATCGGCGAGTCGATGGGCGCCAACGCGGCGGCGAATCTTCTCCGGCTCGGCGAGATCGAGGTCGCGGCAACCGTTCTGCTCGCGCCGTCGCTGTCGCTGCCGAACGTGTGGAAGCGGGGCGAGGAGGGGCGCCGCTCGCTCACCGCCGCCTACGGGCTCGCCCTGGACGGCAGTGACGTGCTGCACCGGACGGCGGAGTGGGACGCGGCCCGGCACGTGCCGGCGAACTATCCGCCGATCCGCGTGTACGCCTCGCGGGCGGACCGGATCTCGGCGGTGGACACCGTCACCGCACCCTGGGTGGAGGGACTACGCCGCGCGGGCACCGATGTCGACCTGATCGAGGTCACCGGGGACCACGTCTCGGACGATCACATCCGTCCCGCCGACGTGGTCGCGTTCTTCGGCCGATTCCTCAGCTGATCCCGACAGCCTGCTCGAGCAGCCGCAACTCGTGGCCGATGCGGGCGGGTATCGACTCCAGGTTCGGCACGGCCCGACGGCAGCCGGTGATACCGAACGACAGGGCGTCGTCGTTGCTGGTGCAGGTGATGTTGAGGGCCTGACCGTTGACGGGGATGGACACCGGATGCAGGGCATCCAGCCGGGCACCGTTCCAGAACATGGGCGCCTTGGGGCCGGCGACGTTCGAGATGATCACGTTGAACGGCGGCCGGACCAGCGTGTTGTGGCCGAGAAGCATGCTGACCCCGACCGGCGACGCACCGAGCGCGCTCATCGCCAGGATCTGGGTGGGGCTCATCGACCGCAGCGCCTCCTTGCCCTCGCGCATGCAGGACGCGACGGCGGCGAGCCGGTCCGCCGGGTCCGCGACGTTCGTGGCCAGGCTGCACATGAGGACGCCGATGCCGTTGCCGGTGGTGTCCATCTGGTCGTGCAGGGACACCGGCACCATCGACACCAGGGGGCTGTCCGGCAGTGCGCCGCGCTCGTCCAGGTAGCTGCGCAGGGCTCCACCGGACATGGCGAGGACGACGTCGTTGATCGTGCACCGGGAAAGCTTGGCCACCAGTCGAAGTCGCTCGAGCGGCCAGCTCGATGCCGCGAACTGGCGGGCGCCGCTGATGGGGACGTTGAAGACCGTCTGAGGTGCCGAGATCGACATCGGGCCGCCCTGCCCGCGCACCGCCCGCGAGACGGTGGTGCCCAGAGACGGCATCATCCCCGCGAACTCGCCGACTGCGGAGCGTGCCATCCGGACCGCGGAACCGGGAATCGACGACAACGCGGCGGGTGTGGACGTCTCGAGCGGCGCGGGCTGGGGCCGGGTGGAGCGTCCGAGCTGCCAGGGCGCCGGCATGTCCCGTTCGTCCGCATCCTCGCTGAGTGCACTGCGCAGCATCTTCATCGCCGAGACGCCGTCCGTCACCGAATGGTGGACCTTGACGTACACGGCGAAGCGGCCGTCGGCCATCCCCTCGATCAGATGCATCTCCCACATCGGCCGGGTGCGGTCGAGGAGGGCGCCGTGCAGGTGCGAGCACAGCTGCAACAGCTCTGCATCGCCGCCCGGCTCGGGCAGCGCGTGGCGGCGCACGTGGTAGCCGAGATCGATCTCGGTATCCTCCTTCCACGCCCACTGGCCGAGGGTGGACAGGCCACGGACCGGCCGTTTCGCCAGCTTGGGTGCGACGATCCGGTCGCCCGCGAGGGCGTCGGCGAGCAGGAGCCGGTAGTCGCGCGCGGTGGCGCCTTCCGGCGGCTGGAACACCTGCACCCCGCCGACGTGCATGGGGTGCTCACGGGACTCCCCGATGAGAAACATCGAGTCCAGCGGTGACATGGGTAGCAACATCAGGTCGGGCCTTTCTCTCCTGTGCGTCGCTCATTTCTCGCGGGTGGGAACCACGAGATGAACTCCTCGGGCGGCGCTGCCCAGCTGGTGTGTGCGCTACCAATCGGTAACTGTCAGATATGGAGATGGTCACAAACAAACTCGTTGGTAGGTATTTGTACCCTTTCCTGACCGTCCGCGCCACTAGACAAATGTCCGAATAAGCGGGATTCGTTCGCGAGGTTGTCCTGGGGCGAACCACAGGAACTCGGCCGGCGGTAGATTGTCACCCGAGCGCACACGTCTCGGAGGGGGAATCACACCATGGGAGATGCAGATCTCACCGCGCCGTCGTCGGCTGCCACGCTGGCGATGGACCCGGTCGCGATCGAGAAGATGATGGCGGCCTGCCGCGAGCTCGCCGACGAGATGGCGGATCTCGCCGCGATCACCAGGGCGGAGCTCGACGTCGACCGGTTCGGCCTCGGTGAGTCGGTACCGGATCTGGTGTCCGCGCGTCATCTCGCCGACCGGATCCGCCGCGCGGCGGTGGGCACCGGCACGGACCAGACCGGCAGCGCACTCGGCTTGTTCGCCGCGCAGGAGGCCTACGCGCGCGAGCTCGAACGCACCCTCGCCGACGCACTGGCCGCATACCGCGGTGGCGACGAGACCCTGGCAGACGAGGTCGTCCGCACCGACTGACCGGGCACCGATGAGTTCCACGGGGTGCCGCGGTCTGTACCGGTGAACGTCCCCGGTGGGGGACAACCACCGAGAAGGAGACCGCCATGTCCCGGATGCTGTTCCTCAACCTCCCGGTCAAGGATCTCGACGCGAGCGTGAAGTTCTTCGGGCGCTTGGGATTCGAGTTCAACGCCGAGTTCACCGACGAGACCGCGACCGCGATGGTCGTCAACGACCAGGCGATGGTCATGCTGCTCGTCGAGCCGAAGTTCCGTGAGTTCCTCGAGGGCGACATCGCCGACACCTCGAAGGGCACCGAGGCGCTGATCTGTATCTCCGCCGACAGCCGTGACGAGGTCGACGAACTCGCCGGCATCGCCGTCGCGGGAGGCGGCTCCGACTACGGCACGCCCGCGGATCACGGCTTCATGTACGGCCGTGCGTTCCGTGACCTCGACGGCCACGTCTGGGAAGTGATGTGGATGGACCCGGCCGTCGTTCCCGAGTGACGGCCGGTGCCCCGGTTCCGGCCGAATCAGTCGGTCAGAACCGGCGGCAGGCCGTACAGGTCGAACAATCCGGTGTCGAAGAACGTGACCACGTGGCCGACGCCGCGCGTCGTGAGTTCGAGGATCTGGATCTGGAACGGACGGTGCACCCCGTCCTCGCCACGCATGTACAGACCGAGCGCCGGTTGCCCGTTGGACGAGGTGGGCAGCAGACGCATGTCTCCGGCCTTGTCGGCCGGGCAGTTGCCCGCGATGAGTTGCCCGATGGCGGGCCCACCGCGATACCAGCCGTCGAACGGCGGCATCTCCCAGACGGCGTCCTCGGTGAACATCGACACGATTGCGTCGACGTCGTAGTTCTCGAATGCGGCGACGTAGCGCTCGAGCTGTTCGCGTGCCTCGGGCGAGTCCGGCTCGACCAGAGTCTCCTCACGGGGCATCGCCTCGTGGAGCTGTGCCCGTGCCCGCTGGAGCAGGCTGTTGACGGCCTGGGTGCTGGACCCGACGGCGTCCGCGACCTCGGCCGCCTTCCACTGGAGGACGTCCCGCAGGATGAGCGTGGCCCGTTGCCGGGGCGGTAGGTGTTGCAGCGCCGCGATGAACGCCAGCCGCACCGACTCCCGTGAGGTGACGACGGAGGCCGGGTCGTCCTCGCGCTCGAGCATCCGGTCCGGGATCGGGCTGAGCCACGGCACTTCGTGCCGCTCGACCAGGTCTCCGTCCGGATCCGACTCCGGCGATCCGAGCCCACTGGGCAACGGACGCATGGACGACCCGTTCAGGGCCGTCAGGCACGTGTTGGTGGCGATCCGGTGCAGCCAGGTGCGCAGCGACGCCTGCTTCTTGTACCCGCCGTACCCCTTCCAGGCCCGGAGCATCGTCTCCTGGAGCTGGTCTTCCGCATCCTGGAGCGAGCCCATCATGCGATAGCAGTGGGCCAGCAGCTCCCGCCTGTACGGCTCCGCGAGCTGGAGGAATTCCTCGTCGTACGCCGGAGCCGTGGACGCTGTGGTCATAGTGGAAAGCGTAGCCCCGGCCTCCGACACGAGGGAAGGATTCGTCCGCACCCCGGCCGCCCCGCGTCGTCGCCGGTTCGGCTTGCACCCTGATCAGCCCCTTGCACCCCCAGTTGCCGACAACTGGGGGTGCAAGGGACCCGAGGAGGTGTAAGGCGCGTTCTCCACAGGGGTCTCAGGTATCCACAGGATGCGCTCGAACGCGCGGTAGGCACTCTGACGTGCCGTGGCATCCACGCAGTATCGGCGCATGAGCGAACAGTTGCCCATCGGGAACGGTGTGTTCCGGAGAAGCCAGGCGCTGGCCGAGGGCTGGGCCGATCACGAGATCCGCGGACTCTCCCGGAGTGGCCGAATCCGCAGGCTGGGACGCGGTGCGTACGTGGACGAGGACACCATCGAGAGCGCCGACGATGCCGGACGTCACCGCCTGCAGATCGAGGCACTGGCTCCGGTCCTGGCTCCCGACGCTGCGTTCAGCCACCAGAGCGCCGCGGTTCTGTACGGATTGCCGCTGTGGTCGACTCCGCTCGACCGCGTGCACGTGACCCGCGATCGGGCCGGACGGGGAAGGACGCGGCGCGCGGCGTTCGTCCACGGCTCGCCGCTGCACGGCTCCGTGGCCGAGGTGGACGGCTTCCGCGTCACCGATCCGGCGCGCACCGTCGTCGACCTCGCGTGCACGCTGCCGTTCGAAGCGGCGATCGTCGCCGGGGATGCCGCCCTGAGGCACCGTGCACTCGAACCGGGTCACCTCGACCTCGAACTCCTCCGTGCGGCGGGACGTCACGGAATCGCCGCCGCACGACGGGCCGTATCGGCGATGGACGGCGACAGCGAGAGTGTCGGTGAATCGCGGAGCCGAGCCTTCTTCCACGAGCAGGGTCTCCCGATTCCGTTGCTGCAGGGAGAAGTTCGCGATCGAAAGGGTCGACTGGTCGGCCGGGTCGACTTCCTGTGGGACGAGGAACGGGTGATCGGAGAGTTCGACGGCCGGGTCAAGTACGGTCGGCTCCTGCGCCCCGGTCAGGAACCTGGTGACGTGGTGTACGCGGAGAAGCTGCGTGAGGAAGCCTTGCGGGATCTCGGCTTGCGCGTCGTCCGGTGGGCATGGGCCGACCTGTCCAGGCCGCGGATGCTCGCCGAACGTATCCGGCACGCGCTCACCCATCCGTACCGGTGAGCGTTGCACCCTGATCAGCCGCTTGCACCCCCAGTTGCGGACAACTGGGGGTGCAAGGAGCGCGAGGAGGTGCAGGCGCGGCTCGGGTGAGACGGATCAGGCGAGCGCGCGCGCCATTCCCCGCTCGACCGACTCGATCAGCTCGGTGCGCAGGGTCTCGGCCGGAACGATCCGGTGCACCGAGCCGACGCGGAGAGCGCGCTCGATGTCGTGGATGCCCTCGAACTCGGCGGCCACTTCGCCGAGTTTGTCCGAACGGACGGCGATGCGCAGCGATTCCAGTTCGACGCGGAGCCGGGCCTGCTCGGCCTCGTCGGTAGCCGCGGCGAGTGCCGTCTCGAGCTCCCGCACCGCCGGGTCGGCATCGGTGCGGGCATTGACGTCCCTGGTGAAGACGACCGCGGCGGCGGGGGCACCGCCCAGCACCGAGGCGTACGAGCCCTCGACGGCGAGCACCTCCATGTTCTCGTTGAGCGCACCGGAGAACACGACGAACGCGCCGCCGTGGTACCGGGAGATCACGCAGAAGACGATCGGGCCGTCGAAATTGACGATGGCCCGGCCGATCTCGGCGCCGTACTCGAGCTGCCAGGTGCGCATCGACTCGGGCGAGCCGTCGAATCCGGACAGGTTGGCCAGCACGACCACCGGGCGGTTCCCGCTCGCGGCGTTGATCGCGCGCGCCGTCTTCTTGGACGACTTGGGGAACAAGGTGCCCGACGTCCACTGGTCCGGACCGTCCGCCGGGAACTGGCCCTTTCGTGCGATGGCCCGGGACTCGATCCCGATGATGCTCACCGGGTAGCCGCCGAGATGGGCGTCGAAGACCACCGAGGTGTCGGCGTCGGCCATGTCGGCCCAGCGCTCGAGGACGCCGTGGTCCTGGTCCACCACCGCGCGCATCACCGACCGGATGTCGAACGGCTTCTTCCGATCCGGGTTGGTCTCCGCCGAGAACACGTCGCCCACGGTGGTGAAGTCGCTCGCCGGGTGCACGTGCGGGAAGGTGCGCACGTCCCGGTCGATCGGGTCGGACGACGGGGCCCGGCGCGGGAAGCGTTCTCCGGGAGCGAGATACGAGTGCGCATAGTGCCCGAACAGCACCTCCACGGCGGTCGCCATGTCCGGGGCCCAGTACTGGGCCTGGCCGTTGGGGCCCATCACCCGGTCGTAGCCGCCGATGCCGAAGTTGTCCTCCGCGGACACCCCGCCGGCGTAGTCGAGCGAGTTCTTGCCGGTGAGCACCATCGCACTGTCCGGGGTCATCACCAGGATGCCCTTGGTGTGCATGAGCATCGTCGCCTCGGCGTTCCAGTACGGCTGCGCGCCGACGGTGATGCCGGCGACGACGATGTTGATCTCGCCGCCACCCTGGGTGAACGTGATGATCCGGCGCAGCCCGCGTGAGACCCAGTCCATGTTCTCGGTGCCGCGTTCCATGGAGATCTCGGCACCGGACGACAGCGCGAACCATTCGACCGGGACGCCCAGTTCCTCGGCGAGATCGATCGCGGCGACGATGCGCGACGCCTCCGGCTGGGCCACCGAACCGAGCGCCTTCGTCGGATCACCGAACAGTGCCACCCGGGTCATGCCTTCGGGATGGAGCGCGGTGGGGGTGGTGACCACGCCCGTGATGATGCCTGCCGTGTTCTTTCCGTACGGGCGGTCGACCGGTACCAGGGCACCCTGCTCGTCCAGATCGTGCTCGACGAACCGGCCGCCCTTGCCGGTGAGGAGCGGGATCAGCTCGTACGGGTAGACGGTGCCCCGCGCGCGGGAGCGCTGGACCTTCTGCGTGTAGTTGTCCAGCGGCGCCATCGGCTCGGCCGGCGGATCGGTGACGTCGACGACGACACCGGCCCCCGAGCGATAGGAGAAGCGCAGTGCCAGATCGCGGGCCTCGCTGCCGGGTTCGGCCAGTCGCGCCATGATGATGATCTGTTCGAGACCCGCGCCCACGGTGAGTGGGGCGACGTTTCGGGCGATCACGGACAGCCGCTCCGCGGACAACTCCACCGTCGGCCAGGCGTAGAGCACCACGCGGTTGGCGTCGAGCCGGCGCTTGCGCCCCCGGCCCGCGTTGGCCCGCCGGATGCTGTCGAGGCACGCCGCGAGTGTCCGCTCGATCGACGGGAACCCGACGATCCGGTCTCCGTCCAGTTGCGGTGTGGCGTCGTGGATCTCGGCGAAGGCGATGAGCCGTTCGTCCGTCGGGTTCTCCTTGGCGACGAGGTGGAACAGGTAGGTGTCCGTCGCCGCGGGCAGCCGGGTGCCGTCGAAGTTGGACAGGCGCCAGAGGTCAAGGCGTTGCCCGGTGAGCGGGTGGATGTCGCGGATCGACAGGTCCTCGACCGGACCGTTCTCGGTACGACGGAACGTCGTCGTGCGCACGTCGGCGCCGGTGCTGTCGAACACGGACACCGTTACGCGGCGGCACCCGGTGACGAACTCGCGGGCGAACAACGCCGACTGCAGGCTCCGTGCCAACTCGTCCGGGTCCGCCGGGGCGTCGTCCCAGGTGAGATACAGGTCGAGGACCACGGTTCCGGGATCGGCGACCGAGGCGCCGACATGCTCGACCGCGTCCAGGCTGGTGGCCAGTTCGGCGTGGGTGCCGGCCGTGGAGATCAGATTCAGCTGATCGCCGCGCAACTCGAACCGGCCGGTGACGAAGGGATGTCCGTGATGATCGGTGAGCTTGACGTCGGTGAGATCCCGGATCCGGTAGTGCCGCCGGGTGACCACCTCGAGCAGGGTGCCGAGTTCGCCGTCGGACTGAGAGATCTTGCGTGCCAACAGGTCGAGGAGAGACTCCGGCGTGGCGACCAGCGCTTCGATCCGCTGGTGATGGTCGGCCGCGTCGGGGCGCTCGGCCAGATAGGCGAGGCTGCCGCGCACGGAGTCGTAGATCTGTTCCCGGTTGGCTCGCACGCGCGGCTCGTCGAACACCCGGTAGCGAAGGTTGCGGGCGACGTCACCGATGGCTGGGAAGCGGGCCTGGGTGGCGACGACGAGCCGGTCCAGCACGTCGCCGAGTTCCGCCGACGCGGATGCGGTCACGGCGGATGCGGTGAGCCAGCGTTCGAGCAGCGTGGCCACGACGGGGATCTGGTTCTCGATGCGCTGCTGCGCGAGGAAGATGCGGTAGACCGCCTCCTCCACCTCGCGGTTTCGCTCCAGCTCGGTGACGTCGTAGTGGACGAGAGCACGGGACAGCTTGGCGCGGAACGAGTCCGGAAGCGCTTCGCGTTCGGCGTCGAGCGAATGCAGGTAGGTGTGGAAGTGCTCGCGCGGGCTGTGTACTCGCTCGTCCCCGTCCTCGCCGACGGTCGGGCGGTTGCGGGACAGCTCGCAGACGTCGGCGAACGCGGTGAGCAGATCGAGCTCCGCCTGGACGAGATCCACGTCGTTGCAGGCCAATTGGCCACGCAGATGTTCGTAGTCGGCGAGCAGGGCACGGGTGCGGGTACCGCTCACGTCGTAGCCGGTGACGACGGCACGCAGGGAGCCGAGCCGGTCGAGTGCCTCGAGGCGCACGTCCGGATCGCCGGTGGCTGCGCTGGGGGTGGGGATCCCGAACTCGACGCGGGCCGTCGTGGTGGCCGCGGCCTCCTCGGCGGCCTCGTCGACCCGCAGTAGCGCGGCCCCGGCGTCCACCTGGGAGTTGACCGTGGCGAGCACCTCGCGCACCGTCCCCGCCTGGGGGGCGCGGATCGCGGTTTCCATCTTCATCGACTCGAGCACGACGAGGATCGATCCGGCCTCCACCTCGTCGCCGACGGCGACCGGGACGGACACCACGACGGCGGGAGCCGGGGCGCGCACCACGCCGGCCTCGTCCTGGCTGATCTGGTGACTGATGCCGTCCACCTCGACGAGGTGATAGGCGGGCCCGGCGACGGAAACCACGTGGAAGCGGCGCTCGCCCAGGGTGAGCCGACTCTGGAACTCCCCGAGCCGGTCGATCTCCACGTCGAGAGGCCCGCAGTCGCCGTCGAGGTGGTAGCTGTGCGGGCCGACCTGCCCGACCACCAGTTTGTACGGCTGGCCCTGGTAGCTGAGCTCGATGGTGCGGCCGATGGCATGGCTGGCGCGGGGGCGGCCGCCGCGGGCGGAGGCGATGAAGTTGCTGCGCTCGCGGGCCTCCTCCGTGTCGTAGACGTCGATTGCGGCGGCGAGGAGGGCGATGTCGGCGGTGCGGCTGGGGCCGGTCGCGGTGCCGACGCCGGTGCGGTCGAGCCAGCCGGTGTCGGCGGTGGCGTCGACGACCTCGTCGCGATCGAGCAGTTCGAGCAGGAAGGACTTGGTGGTGGTGCCGCCGTCGAGGACGACGGTGGTCTCGCGCAGTGCGGTGCGGAGCCGGGCCAGTGCCTCGGATCGGTCCCGTCCCCAGGCGATGATCTTGGCGACCATCGAGTCGTAGTCGGGCGGGATGACGTCACCCGAGTCGATGCCGGTGTCCACTCGGAGACCGGAGCCGAGCGGGAACTTGAGCAGCTGCACCGTGCCGGGCGCCGGAGCGAACCCGTTGTCGGCGTCCTCGGCGTTGAGCCGGGCCTCGACGGCGTGGCCGAACTCGGGCGGGCACTCGCCGGGAAGCGGGAGCCCGGCGGCGACCTGGATCTGCAGCTTCACCAGGTCGATGCCCGTGGTCGCCTCGGTGATCGGATGCTCGACCTGCAGCCGGGTGTTGACCTCGAGGAACGTGAAGATCTTCTGTTCCGGCTGGTAGAGGTACTCGACGGTGGCGGCGCCCTGGTAGTCGGCGGCGCGGACGAGCTCGGCGGAGACGGTCCGCAGGTGGTCGGACTGCTCGCGGGTGAGCAGCGGCGAGCTCGACTCCTCGATGACCTTCTGGTTCTTGCGCTGGATCGAGCAGTCCCGAACGCCCGGTGCCCACACGTTGCCGTGGGCGTCCGCGATGACCTGGACCTCGACGTGGCGGGCCTCGGTGACGAGGCGTTCGATGAACACCACCGGGTCGCCGAAGGAACGCTCGGCCTCGCCCTGGGTGCGTTCGAGCGAGAGCTCGAGCTCGTCCTCCGACCACACCTTGCGGATGCCGCGTCCGCCGCCGCCGCTGCGGGCCTTGATGATGAGCGGGTAGCCGATGGCATGGGCGTGCCGGCGGGCGTCGGCGCGGGTCTCGACGGGACCGCCGGACCAGGGTGCGACGGGGACGCCCACCTTCTCGGCGAGAAGTTTCGCCTCGACCTTGTCGCCCAGCAGGCGCATCGCCTCCGGGCTCGGGCCGATGAACGTGATGCCCAGCGAGCGCACCATGTCCGCGAAGCTCGGGTCCTCGGCGACGAAGCCCCAGCCGACCCAGATCGCGTCGGCGCGCGCCTCGCGCAGTGCCCGTCCGAGCTCGGCATGGTCCAGATAGGGGCTGGCCGCCGACGTGCGGCGGAGTGTGACGGACTCGTCCGCCTGGCGCACGAACATCGCCCGGCGCTCGGCCTCGGTGTGCAGCGCGATCGTGGTGATCGCGCCGGCGCCGACCCTCTCGGCGTTCAGTTCGCGTACGGCTCGGATCAGCCGCACCGCGGCCTCGCCGCGATTGACCACTGCTATGCGCTTGAACATTCCGTCTTGTCTTCCGTTTCTCCGAGGTATCCCCCACACAACCCACGGCAGCGGTGCCGCCGTGGGTACGACGGCCTGAGGCCGGCCCGATCGGTCCCGTGTTCCCGGCACGGGGCCTCGTCAGCGGATGACGACGGCTTCGGTCTCGGCTACCGCGTGTGTATCGCGCCGGGCGGTTGCGGGATTACGCGTCAGCTCCTCGTACCGCCTCGACCGAAGGCAAGCATGCATTATTTCAGAGCCGCTGTCATGTTCTTCATGCGGTGGGCGGCCCGGGAAATCGTGAATGTCGCTGTCGCAGTGAATGTCTGTGTGCCGCAACAATTTCGTGAGAAGTTACGGATCCGGAGCTTACCGGTGAGTAATGAAAACGGGCTACCGACGAGTACGAACTCTGATACTCGTCGGTAGCCCGATTTCGATTCTTCGGTGAGAAATGATGTAACTGTCGGTACCGCTTGACAGGTGGGTGGTGTCTCAGCTTCGCGGTGCGAGTTCTTCCTCGGTGAGCCCGGGTTCGACCTCGAGGTCGATGGTGCGGCGCAACGGGCGGTTGGGCAGGAGTGCGACCGCGATCGCGGCGATCACGGCGAAGCCGGCCGCGATGAGGAAGATCCGCCCGGTCGCATCCCCGTAGGCGGCCCGGATCACCAGTTGGATCGGCTCCGGCAGCGATCCGATGTCCAGGTTGCCGCCGGCCGCGGACCCGCCCGTGTCGATGCCGATGGCGGCGAAGCCCTGGGCCGACAGGTCGGCGACCCGGGTCGCGAGGACGGACCCGAGGACGGAGACGCCGATGGCACCGCCGAAGGTTCGGAAGAAGGCGACCGAACTCGACGCCGCGCCGATGTTCTGCACGCTCACGGTGTTCTGCACGGCGAGCACCAGGTTCTGCATGAGCGAGCCCATGCCGAGGCCGACGATCGCCATGTAGACGCCCACCGGGACCAGGCCGGTCTCGTGGTCGAGCGTGCCGAGCAGGGCGAAGCCGATGATGAGCAGGATCGATCCGCCGACGACGAACGGCTTCCACTTGCCGAATCGGGTGATGAGCTGACCCGAGACGACCGACCCGACGAGCATGCCGGCCACCATCGGAATGGTGAGCATGCCTGCCGCCGTCGGGCTGTACCCCCGGGCGGTCTGGAAGTACTGGCCGAGGAACGTGGTGGCACCGAACATGCCGATGCCGACGGCGACGGACGCGATGATCGCGAGCCCGGTGGTGCGCTCGGTGACGATCTTCAGCGGGATGATCGGATCCTTGGCCTTCGATTCGACCAGGACGGTGAGGGCGAGCAGCGCGAGTCCGGTGATCACGAGGATCGCCGACTGCGCGGACATCCAGGCGTAGTAGTCGGCCTTGCCCGCGAAGGAGACCCAGATGAGCAGCACCGAGACGCCCGCGGTGAGCAGGGCCGCGCCGAGCCAGTCGATCGAGACGTCCGACTTGCGTTCGGTGTCGAGGTGCAGGGTGCGCTGGAGCAGGACGAGCGCGACGACGGCGAGCGGCACGCAGACGAAGAACGTCCACCGCCAGCCGAGTGGGCTGTCGACGATGACGCCGCCGAGGATCGGGCCGCCGGACATGGACACGGCCATGACGGCGCCCATGTACCCGGAGTACCGGCCGCGTTCGCGGGGCGAGACGATGCTGCCGATGATCGCGACCACGAGCGCGGTGAGTCCGCCCATGCCGATGCCCTGGATGACGCGGGCGACGAGGAGGACGGGCACGTTGTGCGCGAAGCCGGCGACGATCGATCCGACGACGAAGATGATCAGCGAGAGCTGGACCAGCAGTTTCTTGTTGAACAGGTCGGCGAGCTTGCCCCAGATGGGCGTGGAGGCCGCGTTCGCGAGCAGTGCGGTCGTGATCACCCAGGCGTAGGCGGTCTGGGACCCCTGGAGGTCGCCGATGATGGTGGGCAGCGCCGTGGCGACGATCGTGGTGCTGAGCAGGGCCGTGAACAGTCCGGCGAGCAGGCCGACGAGGGCTTCGAGGATCTGGCGGTGGGTCATGCCGGATTCCGGTGCGGTGGGTGCCGCGGAGTCGGTGTGTGTCATGCGTGTGGTGTTCCTGTCGATGAAAACGTGGCCCCCGAGGAGGCCGTGGGGCTCGAGGACGGCGCCGGGGAGGGCGTGGATCGCGGTTGCCGCTCGGTCAAGGTTTCCCTGAGCCGGCGGACGGAGATCGCCGCGGCGGCGGCGTCCTCCTCGGTCCATCCGTCGAGGAGCGATTGAAGTTGTGAGGCGCGCGCGGCCTTGATCTCCCGAATGTAGGAGCAGCCCTGTTCGGACACGTCGATCCGGAACGCGCGTCCGTCCGACGGGTCCGGTCGGCGTTCCACGAGTCCGAGGTCGACCAACTCGGCGATCTGCCTGCTGAGCGAGGACTGGCTGACGTAGAGCTCCGATGCGAGCTCGTTCTGCCGGCATTCGCCGTGGCCGGCGAGGACGAACAGCACGCCGTTCAAGGCGGGCGGGAGCGAACCGCTCTCGCCCGCATTGAGGGCGTCGCGCAGGGCGCGGCCGAAGAGGAAGATCTCGTCGACGAGATCCTCGGAAGTGGGTCGGGTGACGGACACGGTGGCCTCGAATGGAGAGAAGAGACTTACTTAACGAACACAACTATATAGATGGTTGCCGCAAGTAAACAACTCGTAAGGGGCGGTGCAAGCCCTCGTCACAGCTCGCTACGGGCGATCGGTGCCCGTCCGGGCGGCTGCCGCACCGGCGAGATCGGTGGCAGATCCGGGATCGGCATCCGCTCGGGTGCCGCCCCCAGCTTGAAGTCCGTGCCGTGGTGCACCAGCCGCATCGGGGCACCCGACCGCAGGTGGTACGTGGCCTCCTCCTTGCCGATGTCGACCCGCACCTCACGCCCGCGCAGCCGCAGGTTGAAGCTGATCCGGGTCAGCCGTGGCGGCAGCCGGGGCGCGAACTCCACCCGGTCGCCGCAGTCCCGCATCCCGCCGAACCCCGCCACGCAGGCCATCCATGCGCCCGCGAGCGAGGCGATGTGCAGCCCGTTCCGGACGTTGTCGTGCAGATCGTGCAGATCGGTCAACGCCGCTTCCGCGAGATAGTCGTACGCGAGTTCCATGTGGCCGACCTCGGCCGCCATCACCGCCTGCACGCAGGCCGAGAGCGACGAGTCCCGCACCGTCAGGGCCTCGTAGTAGGCGAAGTTCGCCGCCTTCTGCTCGTAGCTGAAGGCGTCGCCGCGCACATACATCGCGAGCACCAGGTCGGCCTGCTTGACCAGCTGTTTCCGGTAGAGATCGAAGTACGGGTAGTGGAGCAGCAGCGGGTAGTTCTCCGCGGGTGTCCCGGCGAAGTCCCACTCCGCGTGGTGGGTGAACCCGTCCGACTGGGGGTGCACCCCGAGTGCCTCGTCGTACGGGATGCGCATGTGCTCGGCGGCAGCCCGCCAGCGTGCCGCCTCCTCCTCGGTGACGTCCAGATACCGGGCGACGGCCGGATAGCGCTCGCAGTATCGGGCCGCCTCGATCAGGTTCTGCTGCGCCATGAGGTTCGTGTAGACGTTGTTGTCGGTGATCGCGCTGTACTCGTCCGGCCCGGTCACCCCGTCGATACGGAACTCTCCGTGTGCATCGTGATGTCCGAGCGAGATCCACAGTCGCGCCGTCTCCACCAGCAGCTCTATGCCACACTCCTCGGCGAACTGCTCGTCGTCGGTGGCGGCCAGGTACCGGGCGGTCGCGTTCGCCACGTCCGCGTTGACGTGGAATGCCGCGGTGCCGGCGGGCCAATAGCCCGAACACTCGTCACCGTTGATCGAGCGCCACGGGAACATCGCCCCGGCCTGCCCGAGCTGGCGGGCGCGCGCCCGCGCCTTGTCGAGGGTGCGGTACCGCCACATCAGCGCGTCCCGCGCCGCATCGGGAAGGGTGTAGGTGAGCAACGGGAGCACGAACATCTCGGTGTCCCAGAAGGCGTGCCCGTCGTAGCCGGGGCCGGTGAGACCCTTCGCCGGGATGGCGCGGGTCTCGCCGCGCGCCCCGGCCTGGATCACGTGGAACAGGGCGAACCGGATTGCCTGCTGCAGTTCGGTGTCGCCGTCGATCTCGACGTCCGCGACCGACCAGAAGTGGTCGAGGAACTCGCGCTGGCGGTGCGCCAGTGTGTCCCAGCCCGTCTCCACCGCCTGGGCCAGTGCCGCGTCCACCTGCGCCTGCAGCGCGGGGGAGGACCGCTGGGCGGACCAGCCGTAGGCCACGTACTTGGTCAGCCGCAGTTTTCCGTCGGCGGGAAGGTCGACGGCGATGGTGAGCCGGGCGAGGTCGCCCTCGGCCTGGATCCGGCACTGCGCCGCCTCCAGGGGTTCGACCTGGTGATCCATCGCCGCGGCCATCCGCAGCCCGGACGAACGGGTGTGATGGGCGAGCGTCGCGCGCATGTCGCTCGCGGACGCCGCGTCCGCCACCAGCGGATCGTCGAGGGCGGCCGCCACCCGGGGATCCTTCGTTGCGGACTCGATCGGCTCGTTGGCGAGCAGATCCGACTGCACCACCAGTTCGACCTCGCCGTCGAGCGGTTCCACCTCGTACCGGATCGCGACCAGGGCGCGGGAGGTGAACGACACCAGCCGTTCGGAGGTGATCCGCACCCGGCGGCCGGTGGGGGACTCCCACTCGGTGACCCGCCGCAGCGTCCCGGCCCGGAAATCCAGGGTGCGCTCGTGGAAGAGCGCCGTGCCGTAACGCATGTCGAGGGGCTCGTCGTCGACGAGGAGCCGGATGATGGAGCCGTCGGTGACGTTGACGACGGTCTGCCCGTCCTCGGGGTAGCCGTACCCGGCCTCGGCGTACGGCAGGGGCCGGCGTTCGTAGAACCCGTTGAGGTAGGTGCCGGGCAGGCCGCGCGGTTCGCCCTCCTCGAAGGTGCCGCGCATCCCGATGTGGCCGTTGGACAGGGCGAACGTGGACTCGGTGCGATGGAGTTCGTGGAGGTCCAGGCCGCGCCAGCGCAACCGCCACGGCGCGATCTCGTAGCCCTTCTCCTCGTCCTCGCTCACGGCGTCATCAACTCCTCGAGGTCGCTCACCACGACGTCGGCGCCGTGGGTGCGCAGCGCCGAGGCCTGACCGACGCGGTCCACGCCGACGACCAGGCCGAAACTGCCCGCGCGTCCGGCTTCGACGCCCGAGATCGCGTCCTCGAAAACTGCTGCCCCCGAGGGGCTCACGGCAAGTGCCTCGGCCGCGGCGAGGTAGGAGTCCGGTGCGGGCTTACCGCGGAGCCCGCGATCCCGGATCACCACCCCGTCGATACGCACGTGCACGTAGCGGCTCAGGCCCGCGGCGTCGAGCACCGCCTTGCCGTTGGCCGACGAGGTGACGACACCGATCTTCAGGCCTGCCTCGTACACGGCGCTGAGGTAGCGCACCGACCCCGGGTACGGACTGACGCCCTCCTGGTCGATGACGGCGAGCAGCAGATTGTTCTTGCGATTGCCCAGGCCGTTGACGGTCTCGGCGCCGTGGGGATCGTTGTGTCCACCTTCCGGCAGGGTGATGCCCCTCGAGGAGAGGAACGACCGGACACCGTCCGCTCGCGGCTTGCCGTCGACGTAGGAGAGGTAGTCGGCATCGGTGAACGGCGCGAAATGCGTACCCTCCCTGGTGCGCAGGAAATCGTCGAAAGTGCGCTTCCACGCCTTCCGATGGAGTACCTCCGTGCTCGTCAACACTCCGTCGAGATCGAACAAACACGCCGAGATCGAATCGGGCAGACCTATCACGATTTCGACGCTACCGCTCCGATCGACGGTTCCGCTGAATCTCCGGATCTCGGGTCGGTCACCGAGTGTCCGTGTCGCCGCCGGGCGGGCGTGGGAGGAAACATTTCCTTTCGCGTCCGCGTTCGGGGCGGTGCCGGTATCGTCCCATTCAGTCGGCAAGTCGCGGGGTTGCCGGTCGGGACCGATTCGGGACATGAATGTGCTTGCGGCACTGCCATGTCCGCTCGAAATCCGAACGTGATGTTCCACACGTTGGATCCCGGACGGCGACCATCCGCCCGGTCCTACTCCACGACAAGGGACGCGTCATGACCACCGACCAACTCACTCGCGAACGAAGCCGCCGGAAGCGGCGCGCGATACTGGCCTCCGGACTCGTCCTCGGAGTCGGGGCCGTCGTCACACTCGCTGCCTGGAACGACTCGGTCTGGGGCGACGCCACCTTCGGCACCGGCGACCAATCCTGGAACATGCAGGGAAGCGTCGACGGAGGCACGAGCTGGCACGAGTTCCAGATCCAGGCGGACGCCGGCTCCATGCAGTTCGACCTGGGAGCGATCGACCCGGGGTCGCTCACACCCGGAGACTCGGTCCACGCCCTGTTCGGTCTGCGCGAAACCGAGGGGCACCTCGGTTCCACGGTCACCGTCGCCTCGCCGGTCGTGGACGGCGCGAACACGCTGGCCCAGGCCCTCGACGTCACGGTGTACGACCACGGGTCCACCAATCCCGGTGCGTGCACGGGCACCGGCGGCACTCAGATCGTCACCGGAAAGCTGGCAACGGTCGGGGCATCGACACCGTTCACCATGGCGGCAGGCGCCGACAACTGGCTCTGCTACACGGTGACGCTCCCCGCGGGTACCAATCCGTCCGGCCTCGCCCAGACGGTGGACGCGGCGTGGGAGATGCAGGCGACCAGCGACTGACACGCGGATGGCCGACGAAAGCCCGGAGCTGGGAACCACGGAGCCGGGAACCACGGAGCCGGTGACCCCACAGACCGCGCAGGGCGGATCGGCGCCGAGCCCGCCGCTCCGACGGTCGAGATGGGCGGTCGTGGAGAACGTCGTGCTCAACGTTCTCGCGGCGGCGGGCGTCGTGTGTATCGCGGCGGTCATCTGTGCGGTGGTCTTCAACTATTCGCTCATCATGTTCAAGACCGGCTCGATGTCACCGACGATCCCGCAGGGATCGCTGGCCCTGGTCCGCGAGATTCCGGCGACCGACGTGCAGGTGGGCGACGTCATCACGGTGGACCGCCCCGGTCAGCTGCCGGTGAGCCACCGGGTGATCGAGGTGCATCCACAGACCGGGGGCGAGGTCCTCGTCGCGATGCAGGGCGACGACAACCCCAACCCCGACCCGGGCATGTACCGGGTGAGCACGGTCCGGGAGGTGGTGTGGCATGTTCCCGGGCTGGCGAGGGGTGTCGTGTGGCTCTCCGATCCCCGGGTGCTCGCGAGTCTGACGATCGCTGCGGCGGGGCTCGTGTTGTGGGCGTTCTGGCCCCGGCGCGACGAGACCGCCGAGGCCGAGATGACCGAGCCCGACGACGAGGAGGCCACCGGTGTCCCGTAGCGACCGGCGTCGGGCGGTGGCCGCTGCCGCCATCGCGTGTCTGGGTGCCGGCGCCCTGATCGGCGGGAACTCCGGGCCGGTGCTGGCGTCCTGGCAGGATTCGAACTGGGGTGCGGCAACATTCGGGGTCGACCCCGACTACGTGCCGGTCGGATACGCCCGGGCTCGCTCGTCCAACGCGTTCATCGACCGGCTCATCACGTCGGGAGAGTTTCCCGGCGCGCAGGCGCTGCGCGACCAGACGGCACGAGGCACGACGGCGACGGGATGGCAGTCGTTCTCGTCGAGTGGTTTCCTCGGCCTGTTCAACATCAGCGCCGAGGGCAACTCCTGCGCGTCGTACTACTCCGCCGACGCCACCTCGTGCCGACCGGAGCTGGGTGTGAACGACGCGTCGGCGTCGTCGCAGATGCGTAACCTCG
This sequence comes from Rhodococcus triatomae, assembly GCF_014217785.1. Taxonomy (NCBI): domain Bacteria; kingdom Bacillati; phylum Actinomycetota; class Actinomycetes; order Mycobacteriales; family Nocardiaceae; genus Rhodococcus; species Rhodococcus triatomae. The sequence goes on from NZ_CP048814.1 coordinate 2,855,217, forward strand.
TCGTGCGCAACACCGCTTTGAGCGGAAACTCGGTGGAGACCACCGGAGTGTTCTCGACCAGTGCGCTGTGTCCCGCCGACGGCTCGCCGCCGCAGGCCGGGCCACTGACGGGGGGAACCCTGCGGGTGCTCAACAGCACGGTGGCGATTCCCGGGCCCAACGCATCGACGCCGATCAACGTCACCGGACTGCTGCGCAGCTACGTGGGAACTCTGACGCACGTGCAGACGACGACGGGCACCTCGGCCGTGTCCCGGCTGCGTCTGCAGCTCGAGGAGCGTCTTCTGCTGGGGTTGGTGCCGCAGTGGAGGATGGACATGAACGTGCTCAGCGCGGATTGCGCGATCGGTTCGGCGCCGGGGCCGTTGGCGAGCATCGCCGGTCCGATGCCGATGTCGCCGGAGCAAGTGATGACGGCCGACGAGGTGAGCATCGAGAGCGACACGGATTCGGGCCCCGCGGAATCCGGGGCCGGGGAACCTGGGGCCGGGGAACCTGGAGCCGGGGACACCGAGAACGGTGAGTCCGAGGCAGCGGAATCCGGTGGGGCGCCCGCCGGCCCCGTGTCGGTGGTGTTCGGTCGGCCCTTCGACATCCACGATGCCGACGGGACGCGAGTGGCGACGGGAACCGTGGACGACGCCTCCTGGGACAGCACCTCCCGACTCGCCGTCCGGATGAGAGTGGAGGATGTGGTCGAGCAGTTGGCAGCTCCCGAAGCGGCGGATTTCCGTGCCGTCTCCGAGGGGGTGGGCAGGAAGGTCGGTGCCGCGGACCTGGGTGATCGGAACGGTTTCCCGTCCCGATTGCGCCCCGGTCTCGACTACGACGGATGGGTGGGCATGGACGTCGGGGCCGGCCCCGCGTCGGCGATGCTGTGGCATCCGGAGGGAACGCCCGGCTGGTACTTCACGCTGCCGCCCGTCAGCCCACCGGCGGGTACCGGCCCGCCCGTGAGTACCGGCGCACCGGCCGCACCGCCACCCACCGAGCCGCCGCCGGCCGAGCCGCCGGTCGCCACGGTGGTACCGACGACCACCGAGACACCGACGGCCGAACCGGCTCCACCCGTGGAGCCCGTGGCGTCCGATCAGGCGACCCCCGCTACGTCCACCACCACCACCACGACCCGGAGCCCACGCCGAAGGCTACGGACGGGCTGACCTCGCTCACCAGGGTGCAACGGCGCGGGCCCGGGCGTCCCGCAGATAGAGACCGAGCCACACCACGATCGCGATGTACACGGGGAACAGGATGTAGCCGAACAACGCCTCCTCCGAGCGGATGTTCTCCCACACCGCGCCGCCCAGGTAGGCGGTGATCAGGACGGCGCCGAGCACCGCGGTGCGCGGAATCAAGTAGAGCACCAGGGAGATCCCCAGCAGGACTCCCATCGTGGTGAGCATGTAGTAGGGCAGGCCCCGATCATCTGCCCACTCGGTGGCCGACTCGGGGTGCACGAGGTGGACGATGACGTCGAACAGCAGGAACAGGCCGGCGAGCCCGGTGAGGATCCAGCCGGCGATCCGCGCGCGGGCGGAGATCGGGGCGGCCGCGGCCGCCGGGGACGTGGATGCAGTCGAAGTATTCATGCAGGGTGAGACCGGGTGCCGCGGCAAAACTCATCGGTCACACCGACCCGCCTCGCCGCCCGCGCGCTCGACGGGTTCCGGACGATCCGCCGCGCGGTCCGCGTCGTGGTGGCACGCTGGGCGCATGCGGGTCGTGAGGGTGCTCGTCGTCGCGGCCGCGGTCGCGCTGACGGCGTGCACGTCCCCGGCCCCGGTGACGTCGACGCCGACCGCGCCACGGGTGGAGGCGAATCCGTCGGGTGTGACGCTGGACGGTACGCCGTGGTGGCCGGCCGGCCTCAACGCCTACCAGCTGGCCACGGACTGGTCCGTCAACATCGGCTGCGGCGCGATGGTCGATCTGGACTCGTTCTTCGCCTCCCTGCCCCCGCACTCGCTCACCCGGTTCAACGCGTTCGATTCGCTCGCGACGAATCGTGTCACCGGCGAATACGATTTCGGGCCGATCGATCGGGTGTTCCAGGCCGCGGAGCGGCACGGCCAGCTGGTTCTGCCGGTGCTGTCGGCGTGGGACGGGGCATGCGCGGACGAAGTGTTCAAGACCAGGGACTGGTACGCGGACGGCTGGCGCGCCCCGCGCCGCGCGAACGGTTCCGCGGCAGCGGAGCGGGGATTCACGCCGACGACGAGCTACGAGCAGTGGGTACGCATCGCGGTGGATCGGTGGAAGGACTCGCCGGCGCTGGCGATGTGGGAGACCATCGGAGAGCCGGAGCCGCTGCTGAGCCGGGACGGGCCGTGTGCTCCGGACGGGCACCAGGTGCTGCGCCGCTTCGTCGACGACGTCGGAGAGATCATCCGGGACATCGACCCGCGGCATCTGATCACGGTGGGCACGATCGGCGGCGGCCAGTGCGGCACCGCGGGTCCGGAGTACCGGCGGCTGGCGGAGTCGCCGTACCTCGATGTCCTCCAATACCACGACTACGGCGCGGACGGAGTGCCGCTGCCCGGAGACGCCTACAACGGCCTGGCCGTGCGGTTGCGGCAGGCCCAGGAGGTGGGAAAGCCGCTCGTCGTCACCGAGATCGGCCAGCACGCAGGGGATTCACCGGGATGCGCGTCGGCCGCCCAGCGGGTGGACGACGTGACCCGCAAGATCGACGGGCAACGCCGGGCCGGCACGGCGGGCGCACTGCTGTGGGCCTTCGTGCCGGACCCGCGCGAGGCCGAATGCACCTTCGACATCGGGCCCGACGACCCGGTCCGGGAACTCCTCGCCCGGCAGAACCGACTCGGATAGGGCAACCTGGCTGCCCGGCCGCCACCCGCGGCGAGCCCGGGTCAGTACACCCGGTACAGCCGCCAGGTCGGTTGGTTGTCACCGGTGTTCGGGATCTCCAGTTCCAGCGTGGCGACGTCGCCGCCGTCGTCGTAGAGGGTGGGGAAGCGGCGGTTGACGGCATCGGATTCGCCGCGCCCGGTGTTGGGGACGGCCAGGATGTAGCGGACCCCGTTCTCGGCGGGGCGGTTGAGGATTCCGGTGAAGTCCTCGTCCGAGGGGATCACGAACGTGTCCGGGCGTTCGGTGGCGGTGAAGACCGCGAATCCGTACACGGTGTCCATGAGCACCGATCCCCGAGGCAGGTTCAGTGAGTCGATGTAATCGGCGATCTCGCGTTCGGTCTGGAACGAGGCGACGATGCGCCGCGCGTGCGCCGCGGTCTCGTCGGGGCCGGGCCGATCCGGGAACACCACCGCGCGCAGGGCGAACTGCTGCACGGACAGTTGGGGATCGAGCATCAGCACCCCCGTCACGCCCGCCGAGACGACCATCGACGTGGCGGCGAGCGCCGCGATCGGTGGGCGGATCGGACGTGTCGGTGGCCGGTCGTGGAGGTACGGACCCGGTCGTCGTGCGTGCAGTTGCCCGCGCGGAGGCGCCAGCTGGTAGACGGCCAATGCCATCAGAGGCAGCGCCGAGAAGTAGAAGCGCAGGAAGGGGAAGGTCTGGCCCGCCACGAACGTGTACGTCGCGAACAGGAGCAGCGAGCCGAACAGGAGCGTCGAGGCCGCGACCTCCAGGTCTCGTCGTTGCAGGGCGAGGATCAGCACCACCGGGAGGAGCACCGGCAGTGCGGGACCCATCACGAAGATCTCGGCGAGCGAATATCCGAACGCGTCGAGGGGGTCGACGGCACCGCCGCCGCTCTGCTCCAGGATCGAGGCGTTGCCGTACGTCGACGAGAACTGTTGCAGGGCCTGGCCGGTGATCAGCCAGCTGGTGAACGCCCAGCCGAGGAAGGCCAGTGCGCTGGGGAGAGCGACGAGCACCGCATCCAGGAGCGCCTGACGCCAGGTACCGCGGATGCCGCTGCGCCCGTGACGGAACAACCCGACTCCCAGCACGAAGAGGGTGACGAACCCGGCCGCCGCGAGCGCGTCGTACCGGGCCAGATAGCCGAGACCGAGAGCGAGTCCGGCGCCGACCAGGTCGTGGACGTCGTCGGTGCTGCACCAGCGGATCAGCCGGCGCGCGGCCCAGCAGGCGCAGAACAGGAACGGTGCCTCGCTCATGCCGTTCGCGCCGTAGAACAGCACCATCGGATTGAGCGCGAACACCAGCGTCACGGTCCACATCAGCCACGGGGGCACCCCACGATCGCGCCCGATCTTGTACATCTGCACCACTGCGCCCGCCATGAACGGGGCGGACATCAGCGTTCCGGTGACTCCCCACGAGGTGAGCGAGACCCACCACTGGCCCAGGAACACCGTGGGCAGCTGGGCGATAGCGGTGAGCGGGGTGAAGATGAAACCGATAGCGGCCAGGTGTGGGTCGCGGCTGAACATCACGCTGCGGGCCGCGGCGACCCGGCTCAGCGAATCGCCCATCAGATACCCGTGCCCCACCGAGAGATACAGTCCGATCGCGACGTAGACGGCGGTGGTCGCCCAGAAGAGCCCGACCGTCGGACGCACTCTCACGCCGGGCCCCCACTCGGCGTGTCGTTCCCGGTGCCGGGCAGCCCGTGCGCGGTCTTCTCCCAGTACGACGGATTGCGCAGCAACTGGTACGTGCCCTTGATCGCGGCGATGCTCATCAGGACCCAGTAGAGCGGCGAGGTCAGGCTCGCGACCAGCAGCGCAGAGTTGCGGGTCTCGCGGCAGGCGATGACGTTCATGTAGAGCACCGCCATGTTGCCGAAGACCAGCGATATCAGCGCCGGAAAGTACACGTACGGCGGGAACTGTTGCTGGATGAGCGCCGGTTGCCCCAGGATCCAGGACAGGGTGATCAGCCAGAACACCATGTTGAGGCAGGCGATGACCGGGGTGCCCGCCATGAGCGCGGTGAACCTGAAGAAGCCCATCGGCCCGAGCGCTCGCAGGAGGTGCCTCGGTCGCCGCATGTGAACCAGCCACGTCTGCAGATAACCCTTGTACCAGCGGGACCGCTGCCTGATCCAGTTGATGGTGTCGCTGTTCGCCTCCTCCAGGGTCGTCGAGTCGAGAACTGCGGTGCGATAGCCGGATTCGGCGATCCGTACACCCAGGTCGGCGTCCTCGGTGACGTTGTACGGATCCCAGGTGCCGATCCGATCGAGCACCGAGCGGCGCAGGTGGTTCGAGGTCCCGCCGAGCGGGATCGGCGACGAACTGCGCATCAGCCCGGGCAGGATGAAGCTGAACCACAGCGCGTAGTCCGCGGTGAACCAGGCCGTGAGCAGATTCTGGGAACCGTTGTGGAAAGCCAGCTTCGACTGCACACACGCCGTGTTCTCGGGGAGCCGGCGGAACGCCGCCACCACCCGTCGCAGTTGCAGCGGATCGGGGCCGTCCTCGGCGTCGTAGATGGTGACGATCTCGCCGTCGGAGAAGTGCATCCCGTAGTTGCAGGCCTTCGGTTTGGTGCGCGGCTCCGCTGCCGGGACGGTGAGGATGCGGGTCACCGTCCCGTGACAGACCTTCTCCGCCGCCGCGATGGTCGACTCGTCGTCCGCCTCGAGCAGCAGCAGTACCTCGAGCTTGTCCGCGGGGTACTCGAGGGCCTCCATGTTCGCGACGACCTGCCCGATGACCTCCGCCTCGTCGTAGGCCGGGACCAGGATCGTGTAGGTGGGCAGGTCCTCGTCCGGGATCGCGCGGGCGTCCTCGTCGCTGATCCGGATGATGGTGCTGTCGTCGAGGCCTCGATAGAACAGCACCAGCCGATCCACCATGGTGGCGACGTAGGCGAGCGTGCTGAGTAACGTCAACAGCACGAGGGTGGGTACGGTGAGGAGGACCCCGCACACGATCAGTAGTGCGAGCAGGCTCAGGCCGATCGTGCGTTGTCCGGGCGTGAACGCGACCGACGCGGAGGAGATCGGCGCGCGTTCGCGCAGGCCGTCGACGGCGTCGTGCAGTGCCGCCTCCTGGTAGGCGTGGTCGAACCTTCGGTGCGGGCTCACTGCCATGACTGCGCCTCCACCAGTTGTCTGCCGAGCGTCTCGAGCATGCCGCGGTCCTTGTACTCGGGGTTCTCGTCGGTCACCGCGGAGGCGCCACGCAGCAGGATCTGCGCCGCGGTGCCGAGGTTGACGAGCATCGAGGGAGTCGGCTGGGGGAAGTAGGCGTCGGCGTTGTGGTTGTCGACGCTGATCAGGATCACCCGCTGATACGTGCCGTCGCCGCGGGACCACTCGAACTGTAGCCGCGACCAGGTCAGGAGAAGACTGTCGTCGATGACGGTCACGAACAGTGCGGTGATCCCGCGGCCGATGTCGACGGGGATCCGGTCGCTCGCCCGGGCGTTGTCCAGCCGGTACATGTCATGGGCGGGGAGGGCCCGGACCCGGGAGGGGTGTTCGGTGGTGAGGGTGTCGATCTGCACGATCCGGGGGCGGTTCTGATCGTCCCAGTCCGGGTGCGGCCGGTCGGTACGGATCGTCTGCCGGTTCAGGGTGGATTCGCGCCCGAAATAGGAACGCTGCCAGTCGTACTCGGTCAGTGCCGTCTCGGACCAGCCCGAGGGCACGATCAGCGTGGGTTCCCCGGTGGCGGGCGGGCCCGGGGTGAATCCGCGCAGGTCTGCCCGCGGCGGAAGCGGGATGAGCAGCACCAGGACCGCGACCACCGCCACCACCAGCGACCCGGACCACACCGACCGGGACACGGCCGGCTGCCGGAGCGGGCGGTCGAGTGGAGCCAGGCTCGCTCCGCGACGCTGGTACAGGTAGAAGCCGGCTCCGGTGACGACGGCACCGAGCAGGCCGGGGAACACCTGGAGGATCCAGCCCCGGACCTCGGGTAGCAGCAGGATCGCCGCGGAGAGCGCCACCGTGCCTGCCGCGATCGAACAGAAGAACGCGACGAGTGCACGACGCCGAGTGCGGCCCACCGCGATCGCGATCGCGACGGAGGCGAGAACCACCATGACGAACCCGTAGGCGAATCGGCTCCCGCCGAGCAACGTGGCGAGCATCCGATACATCAGTGGCGTCATGATCAACGGCAGCAGCCACACCGGCCAGTAGCTCGCGACGGGCCGGAGCCCGAACAGCAGGACCGCACTCGCCGCGGTGAAGATCCAGGCAGCGACCACATCCATCTGTACGAGCCAGTAGTAGATACCGAAGCGCGGCATCAACAACCACAGGACTGCCAGGACGAGCACCATCCCGAGAACTCCGACGATGACGTCGGTCTGCCGGTCGTGGATGGGCAGGCCCGGCCGCTTGCGGAGTGCGAGGCCGGTCGCCGCGACGAGGCACAGAAACGGCATCCCCCACACGTAGGCGATGGTCGTACCGCTGGCCACGCTGGTGAGGACGGCGTCCCAGGTCTTGGCGAAACCGATCACACCTGCGATGACGATGATCGCCCAGCGGACGCCGAGGTGCCGGATCGCGATCGACGCCGGTGTGCTCCTGAGCATGGGCGGCTCAGTCGGCGTCGTGCGGCGAACGTCGCGGTCGGGTGGCCGCGACGACCGCGAGGATCACACCGATCACGGCGAGGGCGCCGGCGGTGTACAGCACCGCGACGGCCACACCGGGCAGGCTCTCGGACGGTTGCTGCGACGAGTCCGGGGGGAGCGAGAGATCCACCGGGTCACGCCCTTCGGCGGTGAAGAGGACGTCGCCGCTCAGGCCCGCCCACCGATCCGGGTCGGCGGCCAGCCACCGCAGCGTGCGGTCGAGTTCCGCCGGGTCCGCCGTGGAACCCGCGAGCAGCACCTCGCGTCCGTTGTCGACCCAGGCCTGGAGTGCGGCGAAGTTCGTCTGCGACCCGAGCGTCAGCGTCGTGCTGCCGTCGGCAGTGGGAGAGGCCAGCTCGAGCGTGACTCCGTCCGTTTCGGTCAGCGGTGGATTCACGCCTTCCGGGAGCGCGCCGTCGGCGACGACGAGGACCGCAGGCGCGCCGGAGGACACCGCCTCGTCGACGGGAACCCACTCGGGGTCGAGTGACACCGTGGTGAGCGATTGCAGCCCGGTGAGGATCGCGACGGCGCGTGCGGTGTCGTCGAATCCGCCGACCGTGCCGGCCACCTGGACCGCGGGCAGCAGTGCCTGGGGAAGTGCCTGGAAGCCGCTCGGGTTGCCGGGTGTGGCCGAGCTGGACACCTCGCTCTGCGGGAAGATCGTCAGTGTGGACGGCTGCTCGAGCCCGCACTGGTTGGTGCCGCCGGTGTTCTGCAACGTGACGTCGAGGGTGGTGTACCGGCCGAGATCCTCGTCCGGGACGTCGATCCACCTGTCGATCGTGCCGGTGTCGTCTGCCGGCCAGCTGTCGAGCACCTGGTCGCCGATGGAGACCGTGAGCAGCCCGCTCTGGTTGTCCGGGGGTGGGCTGTAGTTGCCCTGCAGGTGGATACGCAGATTTCCGGACGCGCGTCCGAGGCGGGACTGGTCGATCGTGAGTTCCACCTGGACCTGGCCCACACCACGCGCCGTGAGCGTCCCCAGCCCCAGCCCGCCGAGGGTGGTGCTGTCCGGTGCGAGTTGCGGCGGACGGTCCATCGCGCCGGCGATCGCGCGCGCGTCGACGGCGACGGAGGACACATGGCTGGTGACCAGCCGGGCCTGATCCATCAGGGTCCGGTCGTCGCCGGTGAGGACGAGTGCTCCGGGGCCCGCCGGTGCCGGGACGAGTTCGGTTGCGGCGTCCCCTGTCTCCCGGACGACGACGGACCGCTCGAAGGGGCCGTCCGCTTCGGTGGGCGTGGTCGTGGTTCCCGGCAGCGGGCGCACCCGGACCTGCACCGGCTGGGCGCCGTAGTAGGCGACGATCGCGGTACTCAACGCCAGCGCTGCGGCACTTTCCGCGTCGGTCGGTGACTCGGGGACGTAGACGTCGAGACGTTCGAGCACCGGAGGGAGGAAGTCGGCGATCACGGTGGGATCCGTGGGTGTGCCGTCGTAGACGACGCGGGTGTCGCGAAGCGTCACGCTGCGGCCGAACCAGTCCTGCGGGCAGATCGCTTCGAGGGGGACGAGCGTGATCCGCAGGGTGACGGCGACGGCATTGCGGTCCACCGTGGCACCGTCCAACGGAATCGATACCGGGGCGTCGGTGGCGGGGGCGCCGGGTAGGTCGATGCGCGCCAGGGTTCGTCCGTCCGATTCCACGTCGATCCATCCGCGCTGAACGTCGGCAGGCATCTCGACCACGGCGTCGAGAGATCTCGGCGTGAGCCCGGTCGGGACCGGCACGGTCACCGTGACCTCGTCGTGGTTGCCACGGAACGGCACGTCCTCGCCGAACCCGAGTGCGCGGGAGCCCAGCACGACGAGGCCGGCAGCGGGTTCCGGCTCCTGCGCATGAGAGGCGGGAACACCGCCGAACATCGCCATGGCGAGGACCGCGACGAAGGCGACAGCCGAACGTCGGAAGCGACCAGGCATCGGCAGGCCTCCCAGGGGCAGCGACGGGCACGTCCGCGTGTGAGGTTAGTGGAGATGCCCGGTGCCGGGGCCGGATTCGGCGCGACCGCTCACCGGAAGAGATCGGCGACGAACGCCGTGATGTCCTCCTCGGCGGCGAACGGGGTGCCGGTGTGTGCGGCACGATAGGTGCGGAAATCGACGTCCACGCCGTTCGCCCGCATGTCCGCGATCAGTTTCAGGGTCAGGGGCAGCGGGACGTCGATGTCTTCGAGTCCCTGGGCGACGAACAGGGGGCGGTCGAAGCCGGCTGTCGGGACGGTCAGAACGGCGCGTGCGGCGTCGACGAGGGCCCCGTCCACGGGACGGGAGAACAACTGTCCGATGGTGGCGTCGCCGTACTGCGCATTCACGTCGCCGTAGCAGAGATTGTGCTCGAGGTCGTCGAGGATGCTGCGGCCGAGCGGCGAAAGGTACGAATCGACGTCCACGTCGGGGTAGTGGGCGCGCACCCCGGTGAGAATCGAGGCGATGTAGGCGGTGGTGCCGGAGAGGGGGAGATCGGGAAACTCGGGTCCGCCGAGGAACACCAGATTCTCGATGTTGGAGGGGGCTGCGGTGGCCACTGCGCCGCGGTAGTCGAGCTCCGGCGCGTAACGGGTGGCGTGGTGTGCGGCGAAGATCGTGGCCTGGCCGCCCTGCGACTGACCCATCGCCACCCACGAGTCCGACAGGCTCGGTTCGACGGCGCGCGCGGCGCGCACCATGTCGATCACGCTGTGCGCCGCGGAGCGCCCGTCCAGATAGGGATGCACCCCGGGGGTGCCGAGCCCGACGTAGTCGGTGGTGGCGACGGCGTAACCCTGGGACAGCCAGTGTTCGAGGTTGCGGGCGAACCGGTCGCTCGCGCCGGTCACGCTCGGTGCACAGTGGTCGGCGATGCCGGTCGTCCCGTGTGCGTAGGAGATCACGGGCCAGCCGTCCGCGGGTGCCGTGCCTTCGGGGAGGTAGACCACGCCGGTGCTCTGCATCGGCCGGTCGTGGGGGCCCACCGACCAGTAGGTCAGCAGAGATGCGTCCGCGGTGCCGGTCAGCCACTTGTCTGCGGCGAGTGGCCTTGCGTCCGTGACGGTCCCGGGGGCGGTGTCCCCTGCGGGGGTGGCTGCAGCGGTGGGGGCGGCGCCGAGCATGCCGGCGGTCAATGCTGCGGTGATCAAAGCGGTACGCAGGCGGGTCGGCAAGGCTGTGCTCCTCGGGTGGGGATATCGGCACCACAGTGCATACCATCCGGACACGGGCCCGCGGGGGTCTTTCGTCGATGCTCCGCGGTGGTGTCTCGCCGAAGAATGTTGCGGTGAAACAGCTTCGGTGCTCCGAAGGGATCGAGATCAGGTGGTGCGCGAATCGAGGACGCGACGGACGCGCTGCTCGAGTTCACCGGCGATCAGGTCACGGTCTGCGGCCCGGAGTGTCACCTTGTCGTCCTCCGCGTAGAGGTAGCGCCCGTCGTCGGCGACGTCGACCCAGGTGAGGCTGTCGAGCACCGAATCATCGGCCCCCACGCGGGGGCCGTGCACGACGACGTAGCCACACGCGGTGCGCCGGGCGAGGATTCGGCGCATCAGGGCGGCACCGGAGACGGCGGTGTTCTGCAGGACGGAGGACTGCTGGGCGTCCGGCACCTGGTGCAGGTCCTTCGCGTGTGCGGTGACGACCGACGTGCGGCCGGGCTCGTTGCCGGGCAGATCGCGCAGGAGTTTCCGGGTGAGCCAGCCCAGGTCCGGGGCGGCGCCGGCGACCTGGACTCTCAGGTCGATGTCGCCGGTGGTCGAGGCGTCGTCCGGGATGGTGTCACGGTGTCGTTCGGGGGCCTGATCCGCGACCACGGCAACACGTCCACGCACCGCACCGCGGCGCTGGAAGTGTGCGCCGTCCGCGGTGGGCACGAACACGCTCACCGACAGGTCCGGGCTGCGGAGGACGTCGATCGAGGCCCGCAGCCGCTGGTCGTCGTTGTCGCGGTACCACTGCTCGAGTCCGGTGCGGATACGGAAGGCGTCGTCGGCGTACTTGCCGCCGGGGATGTGATGGAGCGGGTAGGGCATGCGATCGAGGCCGGTGGCGGACCACATGACGTCGAACTGTCCGGACGACAGCAGCCAGCTCGAGCCAGGTTCGCCCGCCACGATTCCCCCCAATGTTCTTCACGCGGTTCTTCTCGCGAATGCAGGCTGGATGCTAGCAGCAGGGTGCATGTGGGCCCAGCTCAGGCATCTACGCCACTGCTCTCAACGGATCGCGAGTGCCGCGTTCATGGTGACGGCGTCGACGCCGAAACGTGTCTGCTCCGCCGCAGGAATGGTGATGGTGAGCTGCGTCAGGTACATGCGCCCGTCGGGCCCGGTCGGGACGACGTATCGAGTCATCGCGAGGAGGTTGAGATCCTCGATCGCGTACGTCCCTTCCACGAAGTACGACGGGTGCCCGTGCCATGGATCGCGCGATTCCTTGGTCACCGACCATCCGGGGAGTACGGCCGAGTCTTCGTCGGCGTGGGCGAGGAGTCGGTTCGCATCGACCGGGGCGGACAATTGGCCGTGCATCAGTACGGCATTCGGGCGCCACTTCTTCGCGGGGTAGGAACTCGGCACGAGTAATTGGAATGCGGAGGGAAGCACTTCCGCCGGAACCACTTCCCAGCCCGGAAGAACGGGGATCTCGGGGTGGACGCCCACAGAGGCGTGATCGCACGGGCGGCTTTCGACTCCGAGTTCGGCAAGGTAGTCCAGGATTCCGCTCGTCACGTGCTCGACCGCTCTGCATCCTCGGCCTCACGCTTCAGCCGTTTCGCTGCCGCCCACCGTTCGCGCAGAGGTGGTGGAGTGAGCAGTAGCCGGGCTTCGGCGGTGGCGAGAAGTCGACGTCGATCTTCTGAGTCGAACATGGATTTTGCCAATGAGTACAACGTCTGCGCATCGACAGGAAGTCGATTGACGGCCAATCCGACACTCTGTGCGGTGTCGAGATTCGACTGTCCGGGTGCGGTTTCCGACCGAACCAGACGGAGGACCGGTATGTTTTGCGAGCCCCACCCCGTCGGCACGATCTTTACGTCTCGAACGACGCCGGCCATCTCGTCCCACCCCAGGAAGGTTGTGGTCCGGCGATGATGGAAGGTGAATCTGAAAGATTCCATCCTCTGAATTCCGGATTCATAAATGGTTACGCTGGCCCGCATGCGGATAGCGATCAGAGCCAACCCGATCAGTAGAGTGATGGCACCCAGGAGTATATAGCTGGATTCGGATTGCTGAGTCGCCCGGCCGCGGGAGACGAGAGTGGTCGCATCGCCTCCGCGAGAGGCCACGTACAGCATCGCCCAGTAGCCGGAACCAAGGCAGATCGCTGCCCCGATCAAGTTGGCGACGTTGTAGCCACTGGCGACGGCCAGGCCCGCCCCATGGTCATCCGATCTCACATTTCTTACTGCTCGACCGGGTGAGAAGTTCCTGAAACCGGTGCTCCGGAGGGCTGTGACAACAAGAATCGACACGAGTATGCCGACGCACGAAAAACCTATTGCCGCAACCGCGTCACCATCAACCACATACGTGGCAGCGGCCGCAACCCACAGGAGCAAGGCAAGTAGGGAGAACAGTAGCGAAACCAAGGCATTTGCCACGCTGAAGGGCTGCGACCAGGCGGCCGCAATTCGATATTCTGAAACACTCGAGTCGGTACCAGACATCACTCGAATAATCCCCAAACATATTGGCCAGCTTTCGGAACGGCATATCCGACAATAAGTCCGGTCGCAGCGCCCGCACCGAAACCCACAACAGTACCGACGCCCGGCGCAGCCCCGGACCCGACCAGGGCGCCAGCCTTTGCTCCAGCCCATACCCCGGTTAGAGCGCCGGCCGCCGCCCCGACACTCTCGGTCACAACCGCCTTGGTGGGGTCCATGCCGCCCTTGATGTCATTCGAAATGGCCGGAATGGTTCCGAGCACGGTCCCGAACGGTCTCATGCCTTTCGCAATTGTCCGAGACGCGTTATCTGCGCTGTCCGCAACGGACTTCAAGCCGTCACCAATAGCACTACTCATCGTCCCGACGACCGAGGCCGCCACCGTCGCTGGAACGTCTGGCGCCCAACTGAATCCATCGCCGTCCTCGACGATCTGTCCCACGCGTGCGGCGGCTGCTGCGTCATCCAGTATTTCGGTAGCACTGCGTAGCGCGGCGGTGACGTCCATGGACACCTCGACGGCCTGCCGCAACGCGTCCTGGACCAGGGCGGTCTGTGCTTCGGCTTCTTCTCTCAGCGTCGCGATCGTCGCTGCATCGCCCGCCGTCTCCGGAGGCAGCGTCACCTCGCCGTTGTCCATGACGTAGAAGCCGCTCCACCTCGCGTGCTCGACGTGTCCGAGGACATTGGCTCTCGCGGCAGCAAGCGCCGGCTCGCCGTCTCGGTAGGCCGCGGCAACGCCCGCCAGTGCCTCACTGATCGCTGAGGCCAGCTTGCACTCCTGCGCGATGCGGTGGTCGGCCGCCTCGGCAGCGTCGCCGGACCACGTCTCGGTGAGCGTGTAGTGGTCGCTGCGCACCCTGTCGACCTGCGCATCGAACCTCTCGACGAGCATGTCTGTGCCGCGTGCAGTTTCCGTGAGGTCGGCGGGCCGCCACGCTCGCACCAAGGAGACGGTCATGGTGGTCGCCCGAGTGTCTGTCGAGGTCATTCGGACACGTCCATCGCGTCGAGCATTCCGATGAAGTCGCCCTCGGTCACCTCGTAGTCGTCCGACGATCCCTTGGCGATCTCCGAGACTTGGATCAGGCGAAGGGCGACGTGCTGGAACCCGGTCATCGCAGCAGTGAACGCAGCTTCCGCAGCATTCGAGAACTCGCTCCCTTGCACCGCGTCCTGTGAGATCGCGAATGACGTGCTCACGTCAGTGTTCGAGAGCGTTTCCGCTGCTCCGTACACCGAGTTCGAGAAGCGCCGCAGCGCGTCCGGATCAACGTCCACGAGTCCCCCTTATGGTCCAGATCCTCGACCTATTGCTCTGTGCCGACGGCCCCCTGTCGAGGTCACAAGGTAACACCTGCGTTCGATTCGGACTGCTGGTCAGCAGGGTGTCTTCGGAGGATGCCTGCGTGTATCTCCTGTTCAGGTGTGTTGTGGAGATCAGGGGCACGTCCGATCGGGTGCCCTGGTCGTGTTCGGCTAGCATGTCCGGCATACATCGCGAGCGAGACGAGCTGTGGGGGGATCAACCGTGAGTGAGCAGAAGCCGTTGCGCCTCGATGAGGGGGCGATCGAGGAACTCGTCGGGATGTGCGACGCCATCCTGGCGAATGTGCGGACGGCAATGAGGCAAGCTGCGGGCCTCAACCTTGCGGGCGGGTTCGGTGGCTTCGACTCGGCCAAACAGCTCGAGGCCGGCTATAAACGCAAGGGCGCGGACGGTGAGGATTCCGTCCACGCCAGGCTGGCCGAGTTCGAGGAAGCGATTGTCGCGATGCGGGACGCGTTCGAGGCGGGTGGCGATGCCTACGCGGATCAGGAGAGTGTCGTGATGCAGAAGATTGCGTTGATCGCCGGGGAGATTTCGTCGTGACAGTGACGCGAACGATCGGTGCGGCCGCGATAGTAGTTGCGGTGGCTGCGTCGGTTGCCGGGTGCAGCGGCGATGACGACACCGGCGAGGTATCGGCAACGGGGCAGGCGCCGACGTCGGAGGTGCGGGAGCCTCGGTTCACCGATCAGTCGGCGCGTCCGGACGTGATCTTCGATCCATGCCTGGACATCCCGGACGAGGCACTGGTCGAGGCAGGATTGGATCCATCGACGAAGGCGTACGAAGACTACCCGGGGCCTGATCGGACCTTCCTGATCTGCGCTTTTGTGTCCCCGGCAGCGGATGTATACGTAAATATCGCGTCGTCGAACTCGACGTTCGACGAGTACGTGGCAAAGGAAGCCGGGAACGATCTCCGTGAATATGAGCTCGACGGTCGGCGGGCGGTCGATCTTCGAATGCGCTCTTCGGGGATCAACTGCACACTTACCGTGGAGATCGGTATCGGCATTTTCGCCCTCACCCGAGACCTGTTCGAACGTGACATGACCCGCGAGCAGTGGTGTGACGGTATGGACGATATAGCACGGGTTTTCTTGAACTATCTGCCTGAGGGGGCGTGAGTATGCCTCTCCGACGTGGTGGGCCGGATCGAGTCACGTGCTCGACCGCTCTGCTTCCCCGGCCTCACGCTTCAGCCGTTTCGCTGCCGCCCACCGTTCTCGCAGAGGTGGTGGAGTGAGTAGCAGCCGGGCTTCCGGGGTGGCGAGAAGGTGCCGCCGCTCTGGATTGGCGTGCACGTCCTCGATCAGAGCGAGAAGCGTATTGGGTTCTGCTACGAGGTCGTTCAAGAGTAGCGTGAGGCGGCCGTCCCCGTCGTAATGTGGACGATCAGATATTTCCAGGTTGTGGTGGAGGTTGATGATCGGCATGTTCCGGGAATATCCACGACTCATGACGTCTGGTTCGACTCGATCAATGGAATCCCAAGGGATGGACGTGTCGTATCCCTTCGAGAAAATGGGCACCCGCGGCCGGTGGATACGTCTAATTCCTTCCGGGATCAGTATCACCTGTGACCAGGACAGGAAAGGGGTGAGCAGCACCAGCATGACCACGGCTCCCGCCCCCAGTATGCCGAGCACGGTCGCCCCGACGTCGGGATCGCGACTGTTGGCAATCAACGTGTCGTTCCCGACGACGTGCCACAATAGCGACGCTGCCAGGCCGTATACAGCGGCACCGGCGAGCATGAAGATCAGCCACGCATGGCGAAGGGTGACGCTCGGTACCACGACTCCCCGGCCCTGTGCCTGAGCGGTCGCTTCCCGAATTCTCGGCGAAAGATTCCGATGAGCGGCAACCTTTCCTGTTGTTCCGATCAGCCCTGAGATGAGAATGGCCAGCGCGCCCAGTGAACCCGAGACGACACCGGATTCTCCCTCGAGAATACCGCGAAAGATCATTTCGGATGTAAATGGAATGAGCGCGCCGAGCAGTGCCAGGAGAATAATCCAGGAGATTCTCAGCGGTTGTGGCCAGAAATGCTGGACAGCTACACGTTCTTCGTTCGATGGGGATCTCATTGGCCCCCGTCCTGCGAGATCGCGAATGACGTGCTCACGTCAGTGTTCGAGAGCGTTTCCGCTGCTCCGTACACCGAGTTCGAGAAGCGCCGCAGCGCGTCCGGATCAACGTCCACGAGTCCCCCTTATGGTCCAGATCCTCGACCTATTGCTCTGTGCCGACGGCCCAGGGCTCCGTAGTTGTTGAGGCCCAGGGCCGCGACCTGCGGGTTCAGGATCTCAAGACCAGGTCGACAGCACGATGCGGGTTTACCGCGACACGTCGGCAGGCCTGGGCGATATTCGACTGCCCCGCCCGTCGATGAAGGCTGATCGCTGTATTCCGCAGCGTCGCCATCACCTGCGGTCCGTGACCGGCACGGACCGTGGAGCGGTCTTCGTCGAACGTCACGTCCCGTACCCAATGGACCCTGTTCTCGATCGACCAATGCCCGCGGATCCACCTCGCGAGCAGCTTCGGTGGCGCCTGCTCACAGGGCAACGAGCAGATCGCGTACACAACCTCGATGCTCCACCGGTCGGCACCGATCCGGCGGCGACGGCGAGTGATCTCGATCACCTGCTGCGCGTACGGGAATCGAAGACCACGGGTGACGGTGACGATCTTGTAGATCCGCGCCTCCTCACGACCGTGACCACGTTCGAGCGGGTCGGACCACACCACCGGCACCTGCTCCCACGGCAGCTCCCGGATCCGGGCGAGCAGCCCAGGCTGGTTCGCCTTGACAACCATCACGTACTCGGCCCGACACCGCTCACGCAGACACCGGGCAGTGGCCTTCTGCGTGTGCATGGCATCGACGGTGACGACCGCACCGACCAGGTCGATTCCTCGCAGCAACCTTCGGACAGCGGATATCTCGTTGGACTTGTCCGCGGTGCGGCACTGCCCGAGTACCACACCACCGGTATGGGTGACCGCCGAAACCAGGTGCGGGGCCGACTCCTCGCCGGCTCGTGCACCGCGGACAGTTTTACCGTCGACAGCCACTGCCACCCGCTCGCCGCCGCTGTCATTATCGCCGGCATCGGACAGGTAGCGGCCCAGCACCAGATCCAACCCATCCCCCTCGACCCGTCCGAGGACCTGCCGGATCGTGGCCTCGCTCGGCACACGGAACCGGATACCCAAGCGCACCAACACCTCCCGCGGAGCAGCTACGGCCCAATCCGCGATACTCGAATACGACCGAGCGCCCGCGGCAACCGCACACAGGGCAATCGCGATCAACGAGGGCAGCGAGTACCGGCGACCGCGACGATCCCGCGGATCGGGCACCACTTCGAGTGCAGTCATCAACCGCGGCACCTGCTTCTCGTCGACGACACCACCGACAAACCGGGTCAGCTGGTCAAGGCATGGGTCGATCGGGGACACTGTCCCGGCGGGCATGGGTGACTCCTTGTGGACGATCTGGATGCGTAAGACACACCCATGATCGGCCCCTGTCCCCATGCCCGCTCCACCGCCCCCACACGCTCCAACGAACCCAAACCACCAGGCCACAGCTCCGCTACTCAACAACTACGGAGCCCTGGCCGACGGCCCCCTGTCGAGGTCACAAGGTAACACCTGCGTTCGATTCGGACTGCTGGTCAGCAGGGTGTCTTCGGAGGATGCCTGCGTGTATCTCCTGTTCAGGTGTGTTGTGGAGATCAGGGGCACGTCCGATCGGGTGTCCTGGTCGTGTTCGGCTAGCATGTCCGGCATACATCGCGAGCGAGACGAGCTGTGGGGGGATCAACCGTGAGTGAGCAGAAGCCGTTGCGCCTCGATGAGGGGGCGATCGAGGAACTCGTCGGGATGTGTGACGCCATCCTGACGAACGTGCGTACGGCGAAGGGACAGGCCAGGATCCTCAACTTGGCGGGCGGGTTCGGTGGCTTCGACTCGGCCAAACAACTCGAGGCCGGCTATAAGCGCAAGGCTGTCGACGGCGAGGACTCCGTCCAGGCCAGGCTGACCGAGTTCGAAGAAGCGATCATCGCGATGCGGGAGGCGTTCGAGGCGGGTGGCGATGCCTACGCGGATCAGGAGAGTGTCGTGATGCAGAAGATTGCGTTGATCGCCGGGGAGATTTCGTCGTGACAGTGACGCGAACGATCGGTGCGGCCGCGATAGTAGTTGCGGTGGCTGCGTCGGTTGCCGGGTGCAGTGGCGATGACGACACCGGCGAGGTATCGGCGACGGGGCAGGCGCCGACGTCGGAGGTGCGGGAGCCTCGGTTCACCGATCAGTCGGCGCGTCCGGACGTGATCTTCGATCCATGCCTGGACATCCCGGACGAGGCACTGGTCGAGGCAGGACTGGATCCATCGACGAAGGCGTACGAAGACTACCCGGGGCCTGATCGGACCTTTCTGATCTGTGCATTCATGTCCCCACCAGCGGACGCATACGTGGGCATCGCGTCCTCGAACTCGACGTATGACGAGTATGTGGCAAAGGAAGCCGGGAACGATCTGCGCGAATATGAGCTCGACGGCCGGCGTGCGGTCGATCTTCGGTCGGGGACTTCCGGGATCAACTGCACACTTACTGTGGAGATCGGTATCGGCATACTTGGCCTCACCCGAGACCTCTTCGAACGTGACATGACCCGCGAGCAGTGGTGTGACGGTATGGACGATATAGCACGGATTTTCCTGAACTATCTGCCTGAGGGGGCGTAGGCGATGTCCGATCTCGAAGACTTCCTTTTGGGAAATCCTTCCGTGACGGCGACACCACCGTCCGAGGCGCCGTTCCCATTGCCGTTGTTGACGCCGTCGGTAGCGCCGAGTGCGCCTTCCCCCGCGACGGCGAGTACCGGGGGAGCGAGCACCCTCCTCACGCAACTTCTCGCGAGTATGGGAATTGCGCCGAACTCCGACGCCGCGGACCGGTTGGCGGAGGAACTCGGACTCGAGCCGGACCCGCCGTATATCGGGACGATGGAGAATTTCCACGGCATGTCCCACGCTGACATGTACTCCAGGACGCAGGAGATCGATCCGGGGAGGATCGGCAGCCTCGCGGGAGGCTTCGGACGAGTCGGAGAGACGCTCGAGATCGAATCCATGCTGGATGATCTGCGTGGGCGCATCACAGAACTTTGGGGAGGCGCCGCAGCGGACAGCGCCGCCGCCGCTGCGGGACGTCTCGCCGCGCCGGGTGGTCAGTTCGAGGGCGCCCTCGACGTGATTTCGCAGAAGCTCAATGCGTTACAGATGTCGGCGAGCACGGTCAAGATGTCGGTCCCGCCGCCCGTGATGGCTACTCCACTCACGATCCTGTCGGCGCCCGCCGCGATGGATCTGGTGGAGCAGCAGCGTGAGGCACAGCGCATCGCAGCCGACAAGCTGACCAGTCTCTACGCCCCCAGTTACACGTCGGCGGGAACGAACGTGCCCGGTCTGCCCAAGCCGGACGGCCCGAACGGTGGCGGCGCCGGTGGTGGCTTCGGGTACGGCGGCGGATCGGGCGGGGGAAGTGGCGCCGGCACCGGCGGCGGGGGCGGATCCGCAACGGGAGCATCAGGCGGTGTCCCCGGCGCGGAAGACGCGGCGAACACACAGGCTGCGGGGGTCGACGCTCTCGCCGGGCAGGGTGCCGGTGGCCAGCAAGGTGGCGCTGGAAGCGGTATGGGCTCGGCGGCTTCCACGTCGGCGGCATCCGCGCAGAACGGTCTCGGGGCAGGCGCGGGAGCCGGTTCGGGCACGGGCACCGGGGCCAGCGGCGTCTACGGCGCCGGTGCCGGTGGACGCGGTTCGAGTGGCGGCGGCGGAATCGGTGGTGGCGCCGGAGGCGGCGCGGCCCGTCGTCGGGACGACCAGCGGGGCGAGAACCAGGGCGGCGCGATGGTGCCCGGGGCCATCCCGCCCGGTGCCGGAGCGGGCGCAGGTGCCGGGGCGGCAGCCGCGGCGGGTGCGGCGGCGGCGAAGCCGTCGATGGGCCGTCCGGGGATGGGCATGGGTATGCCGATGGGCATGGGCGCCATGGGAGGCGGTGCCCGCGACGACGACAAGGAACACAAGACTCCGAGCTACCTGGTCAACATGGAGAACGGGAACGAGTTGATCGGGGACCTCGATCCGGTGGCTCCCCCGGTTATCGGCGCCTGACCCGAAAGCCCCGCCGGATCCTCGCTGTCAGGGCACCGGAAACGTCTCTGCGGCGTGATCGTGCCCAGCCAGCACCCCACCTCCCGTGGAAGGATGGTCGGACAGCCACGACCCCGGATCGGGAGTGCACGATGACCGAGAACGCCGGCAAGAATCTCCGTAAGACGCTGCCGCGGCGCGAGCTGGCGACGCTGCGTCTCCCGGATCGCGACCCGCTCGCGATCCTCGAGGATCAGCATCGGACCAGGCTGGCCGACCTCATCGGAGTCCGTGTCGGCAGGATGCTCGACTCCCCTTTCGCGTACTACCGTGGCACCGCTGCCGTCATGGCCGCAGACCTTGCCGTGGAACCGGTTTCGGGACCACGGGTCGTGTCGTGCGGAGACGCACACATCAGCAATTTCGGGTTCTTCGCCTCACCGGAGCGCACGCTCCTGTTCGACCTGAACGATTTCGACGAGGCGGGAGTAGCCTCGTGGGAATGGGACGTCAAGCGGCTCGCCGCCAGCGTGTACATCGGCGGACGCGATCTCGGTCTGTCCGAGGACGAGTGCCGGGCCGCGACAGTGACCGCGGTGCAGTCGTATGTGACGACACTCGTCGAGCTGGTGCAGCTCAGTCCTTTCGAACGGTATTTCGTCCGGGTCTCGTCGGATGACCTCGAAGCGGCATTGACGGGTGCGTCGCGGCGAATCACGCGAAAGGTGACGACGAAGGCCCGCACCCGCACGTCGGAGCAGGTGCTCGCCAAGATCACCACTCGCGGTGACGACGGACAGCTGCGGATCGTGGACCAGGCACCCGTGACGCGCCACGTGGAGCACGCCAGCGCGGCCGAGATCGAGGCGCTGTACGCGCAGTACCGCGGGACACTGCGCGAAGACAGTGCCTTCCTACTGTCGCAGTACCGGCCCACGGACGTGGTGCTGCGCGTCGTGGGTGTGGGGAGTGTCGGAACTCGCTGCTACGTGCTGGCACTGGAGGGTCCGGACGGGGACGCGGTGTTCCTCCAGGCAAAGGAGGCGCAACCGTCCGTGCTCACGACGTACGGCGGCATGCCGGCGACCATCCCGGGCAGCACGGACGCATCGGATTTCGCGGAGGGCCGACGTGTGGTGGCCGGCCAACGCATCCTGCAGGCCCAGTCGGATCCGTTTCTCGGGCACATCGTGGGCTTCGCCGGGGATCGGGGCCGGGACGTCCGCGTCGACTACTACTGGCGGCAGTTCCGTGACATGAAAGGCTCCGTCGAGCTGTCCCGTCTGCCGTCTGCGCAGTTCGTCGAGTACGGACAGGTGTGTGGGAAGCTACTGGCCCGCGCTCACAGCCAGTCGCCCGCTGCGCCCACGGTGGCGGGTTACGCCGGTTCCGGGGACCGGGTTCCGCTGGCCCTCGCGGACTGGTCTGCCGCCTATGCCGATGTGGTCGAGGCGGATTTCGCGGCACTGGAACGGGCCGCAGAGGCCGGGCGGCTTCCTGTCGAGCGTGGTGTCTGAGCAACCGGCGTCAGCGTCAGGTGACGACGGTCCGCCGATCGCGCCCGGTGGAGACGATCTACCCGCGCACCGCGCGCGTGAGCGTCCCCAACAGCTCCGCGATCTCCGAACCGATCGTCAGGTAGGTCTCCTCGTCCTTGCCGATCGGGTCCGAAACATCTTCCGGGTCACCGGTGTTGCGGTGGTCCCGGCGGGCTTCCGCGAGCTGGGCGACGGTGGTCGCGCCCACTGCATCGGTGAGGCGCACCGCCTCCTTGAGCGTGAACGTCTTCGGGAACTGCGACGGGGCGACGGACAGGACCGCCTCCCGGTGCTGCTCGGACATCGTCAGCACCAGATCCGCCGCAGAGGCGATCTCCGGGGTGAGCATCCGGGCGGTGAACCCGTCCGGATCGCCGCCGAGCCCCTCGAGGACCTTGGCCGCCGTCGGTTCCATCTCCTGCCCTGCAACAGCGTGGGTGCCCGCACTCTCCACAGTCAGGTCGTCGATGCCCAGTTCCTCGGCATACGCGACGGCCAACCGTTCCGCCGTGGCGGAGCGGCAGATGTTTCCGGTGCAGACGAAGAGAACATGCATGCGCGAAAGCATAGGACCCGCCGCTCGCTCCGTCGTATCCGAGACGGTCGCGTGGCGGTGGATACCTGGTGAGGAGATCCGTTCGCTGTTGTTCGCCTGCGGTACCCGCGGGGTATCCGCATCGCTCATGTGCGCTGGGTAGTAACGGGGCATGCGCTGCACGGTTTTCGGAACGGGATACCTCGGAGCCACCCATGCCGCGTGCATGGCCGAACTCGGACACGACGTCCTCGGCGTCGACATCGACGCGGGCAAGGTGGCCAAACTCACGGGCGGACAGGTGCCCTTCCACGAGCCGGGGCTCGAGGACGTGCTGCGCCGCGGGCTCGACAGCGGACGGCTCGCGTTCACCACGTCCTACGACGAGGCCGCGGCTTTCGCCGACCTGCACTTCGTCGCCGTCGGCACTCCGCAACGCAAGGGTGAGTACGCCGCCGACACCTCGCACGTCGAAGCGGTGGTCGAGGGGCTGGCACCGCGCCTGGACGGCGCCGCGACGATCGTCGGCAAGTCGACGGTCCCGGTCGGGACCGCCGCGGCGCTGGGCGCCCGGGCGCGTGAACTCGCGCCGGCGGGCGATGCGGTCGAGGTCGCCTGGAACCCGGAGTTCCTCCGTGAGGGGCATGCCGTGCAGGACACGCTGCACCCGGACCGGCTGGTCGTCGGAATCGAGCCGGGCGGCCACGGTGCCGACGTGCTGCGCGAGCTGTACGCGGCGCTGCTCGCGGACGGAGTGCCCTACCTCGTCAGCGACCTCGCCACCGCCGAACTCGTCAAGGTGGCCGCCAACGCGTTCCTCGCCACCAAGATCTCGTTCGTCAACGCCGTCTCCGAGGTCTGTGAGGCCGCAGGTGCCGACGTCACCGTCCTCGCCGACGCGCTCGGGCACGACGCGCGTATCGGCCGCAGCTTCCTCGGCGCCGGGCTCGGGTTCGGTGGCGGCTGCCTCCCCAAGGACATTCGGGCATTCATGGCGCGGGCAGGCGAACTCGGTGCCAATCAGGCACTGCACTTCCTCCGCGAAGTGGACAGCATCAACATGCGTCGTCGCAGCAAGATGGTGGAGCTGGCCACCGAGATGTGCGAGGGGTCACTCCTGGGCGCCAACATCGCCGTCCTCGGTGCCGCGTTCAAGCCCAACTCGGACGACGTACGCGATTCACCGGCGCTGAACGTCGCCGGGATGATGCAGTTGCACGGCGCCGTCGTCAACGTCTACGACCCCCAGGCGGCGGACAACTCCCGACGGCTCTTTCCCACCCTGGGCTATGCGACCTCGGCGGTCGAGGCGGCGGCCGGTGCGGACGCGGTGCTCGTTCTCACCGAATGGGACGAGTTCACCCGCTTGCATCCCACCGAACTCGACGAGGTCGTCCGCAGACGCGTGATCGTCGACGGCCGCAACTGCCTGGATCGCGAGTTGTGGATTCGTCACGGATGGCAGCACCGTGCTTTGGGACGGGGATGAGTCCCCCGGGCAGGTGAGGGCAGCAGTACCTACTCCGGGGTAGCCACGGCGAGGTCTTTCGATAGACTGCGGCAACTGATCGGGGGGCCGTGTGAAGGACCCCGCACGACGAGTGAGGCAGCAAGTGGGTTCGGTTCTCGGGGTGTCCGTGGGCGCCAGCGCGGTGCGCCTGTCGCGCCCGGCTCCACCCGACGCTCCCGGAAGCCGCTTCCACTCACAGACCGTGAGCAGCGTCGGCGCCAGCCCCGAGGACATCGCGGCTCAGTCGATCGGCGTCGTTCTCGAGTCCGTCGACGCCGCACAGGTCACCGCGGTCGCCTGCCGCGACGAACCTCATGCCGAGGTGATGGGTGCCGCACTCGCCCGGCAGCGGCTCGGCGGCTACCAACTGCTCCCGGAAGTGGCTGCGACGCTCACCTTCCTCGAACACGTCGGGGCGTTGCGTGATTTCGCGACCCTCGTGTTCTACGACCTGGGCAGTTCCGGACTGACCGTCAGCGTCGTCGAGCGTGCCAGCGGAACCGTCCTGGCCTGGCAGCGCACCGACCAGGTCGGCGGTGACGTGTTCGATCGCCTGATCCGGGACAACCAGATCTCCGGTCGCCGACTGACCCCTCCGCCGGATGCGCAGGCCGCCGCGGCCCTCGACGTCCAGTGCCGGGAGGCGAAGGAACGGCTCTCCAGCGGGGGCGCCGTGTGTGTTCCCGGACCCGCGGGCCTGCTGTTGCTCTCGCGTGACGTGTTCGACTCACTGATCGGGCCCACCGTGGAATCGTCGGCGCGGCTCGTGCGGGACGTCGTCGAACGATCCGGACGGCGACCGGACGCGGTGGTCTTGCTCGGCGGTGGTGCCCGCATCCCGATCGTGCAGTCGGTCGTGGAATCGTGGCTCGCGCTGCCGGTGGTGATTCCCGAGCACCCGGAGACCGTGACGTCCGAGGGTGCCGCGTTGCTGGCCGCCCGGATCGCGCAGGTGCCGATGCCCGAGGCGGACGCCGGCACGGCGCCCGTCTCGGCTCCGGTACCCGTGCCTCCGCCCACCCCGGAGCAGCCGGCGGCCCCCGCTCCCGCAGTGGTACTTCCCCCGGCCGGAACGATCCCGACGACGACATTGTCGAGCGCGGCCGATTCCGCGGACTCCCCTGCGCCCCAGCCGGTTCCCGCCACCCTGAACCAGCCGGAGACCTCCGTGGCGTCCCCTCCGTCGGTCGACGTGCCGGTGGGGCAGGAGCAGCAGATTGCGGGCGAGGTACCGACGGCTCCGGTGCCGGCTGCCCCGGACGTCCAGGCGCAGCCGCCGATCCCGTTCGCCGGTCAGCCGGCCTTCCTGCAGTCGGCTCCGGTGCCGGACGCTGCCTCCGGAACCGAGCCGTCCTGGCTGTCGTCGGCGGCGCCGCCGCCCGCGCCGAAGGTGGGACGGTCGCAGATTCGCGCCGCCGCGCTCGCGGGTGGTGCGCTGGTGGCCGTCGCCGTGATCGGTGTCGGATTGGGTTGGGGCGGAGGACTCTTCGGATCCAGCGAGAACACCTCGCAACTCGAGCCGACCACCACCGCCCCGGCCACACAGCGGCCCGTCGCCTCCGAACTGCCGCCGCCCCCTCCGCCGGAACCGACGCCCGAGCCTCCTGCTCCCGCGCCGCAGACGCAGATCCGGATCCCGAGCCAGCCGCCCGCGCCACCACCGCCCCCGCCCCGGCCGACCATTCCGGGGCTACCGGGAATCGAGCTGCCGCAGATCCAGTTGCCCGAACTGCCGCAGTTTCCCCCGCCCCGGCCGTAATTTTCCCGTCAGCGGGAGTGCCTGCCCCGGGACGACGAACGACGTGCCGGAGTTGCCCTTCCCGGTACGGCCCCGCCACCGACCGGGCGAGCGAGCAGCACCGCGATGGCCGTCGTCAACGGCACCGACAGTGCCAGCGCGATACCACCGACCGCCGAACGTGCGATCTCGATCGCGACGGCATCGCTGGTGAGTACGTCCTGGATCGAACGCCCCGCCGTACTGAACAGCAGCAGCAACGGAAGTGCTCCACCGGCGTAGGCGAGTACCAGTGTGTACACGGTGCTGGCGATGTGGTCGCGACCCACGCGCATCGCCGAGCCGAAGATCTCGCGCCGGGACGAGTCCGGGTCGAGAGCGGCGAGCTCGAACGCCGACGACGCCTGCGTGATGGTGACGTCGTTGAGGACACCGAGCGATCCGATGATGAATCCCGCGAGCAGCAGGCCGGTGATGCTCACGTGCTGGATATAGGTCTGGATGTTGGTGTTCTGCTCCTCGGAGAGCCCCGTCAGCCGGGTCACCTCGATCGTCGCCCAGGAGAGCACGGCGGCCAGCGCCATCGAGGCGAGCGTGCCGAGGAGCGCGGAACTCGTGCGTAGTGAGAATCCGTGGGCGAGATACAGCACCACGTAGAGGATCGCGGCACCGGTGACGAGTGCGACGGGTACCGCCGCCTTCCCGTCGAGAAGCGCGGGGAGCGTGAAGAATACGAGTACCCCGAACGCCACCACGATGCCGATCAGTGCACGCAGACCCCGTCCCCGGGCCACCAGCACGACGACGATCGCGAACGCGGCCGCCACGAGGAGCAGCGGGAGACCACGTGCGTAGTCCTCGAACCCGTACTGTGTCTCGCCGGTGACCGATTCCTGCCGCATCATCCTGATGTGCTCGCCTACACGCAGGTCCGGCTGCCCCGGGGCGGGAATGATCTCGAGGAGAGTCTGCGATCCGGCGTCGGGACCGGATTCGATCCGCACCAGACTGCGTTGACATTCGTACGCGTACGAGGTCGGCGGGGTGGGCTCCCCACTGAACGCGCGTCCGGTCGAGGGGGACCCGCACGGCCCGATGTCCTGGCGCACCACGGTTCCCGACTCGGTGATCTTGGGTCCGCGCAGACCGGCGGCCTCGGATTGTTCGGGTATCTCGGTGGCATGCTCGCTGGGCCACAGGGCCACCGCGCCACCGAGGACGAGTATTCCGATCACGACCAGGAGCCCGATGACGACCTTCGCCGCCGTCGGGCCCACCGGCACCGGTCCGTCGTGGCCGTGACCGTGGCCGTGCCCCCCACTGTGCTGCGTCGACATTCGGCCAGCGTAGCGACTGATGGGCCCCCGTCGACGTGGACCCGACGGCCTGCGCCTGCCCGGCCGTCGTCAGGCTGCCGTGGCCCTTGCGTGTGGCTTCCATGTCGCTCGTGTGATTGAATATCGGCGCACCCGTCGAGGTCGTCCACGGGCGATGCACCGACACGGTCACGGGGTGCTCACTTCGCGGAACCCTGTGTGAGGGGTGGGTTCCCGGTGACGGCGTGGACCTGGCGGGGTTCCCAGCGGGTGGAGTTCCCCGGAGTCGGGGCCGAGGTTCGGGGAGATTTGCCGAGCTGGGTGGCGGGGTACAGGGGGGGTTGACCCCGCCACCTACCTGCGCCCACAGGGGGGGAGGGGTCGCAGGTGCTCGAGGCACTCGAAAGTGCCGGAAGCCAATCTACCGACAAGTGGGGGGGATTCGTCAACTGGCGCGCGGAATTGCCGTCCGGGCGTGTCCGGAGCGACCTCCCGCCTAGAATCGGCCGCGGGTAGGGAGGTGGTCACGTGTGGTCGGTGTCGTCGGCGATGTGGTGGCGATCCCGCGTACGCGGAGCGCACCCGGCCCCGCCGGCGCGGCGGTCGGGGCGTGAGCTCCGGCGGATCCTCGCCGACCTGGACGTACCGCAATCGTGGGACCGAGACCAACTGGTGCGCAGGGTGTCCGAGCGTCGAGGGCGGCGGCTGCACGTCGTGCCCGTACCGGGTCGGCTGGTCCGCGCCGGGCACTTCGGGTTGTGGGTGGCTCGCACCGACGACGACGTGGTGCTGTACGCGTCCGAAACGTCGGACCAGCACGCCACCCACATCATCTGCCATGAGATCGCTCACATGACCCTCGGGCACGACCGCACCGCGCGGGACGACGACACCGTCGACCGGGACTCGCTGCGGCGGGCCGTCCCGGGATTCGACGAGTCGGGTGTGCGTCGGGTCTTCGGCCGGTCGAGCTACTCGGCCGACCAGGAGTACGAGGCCGAGTTGTTCGCCACGTTCGTGATGGCGTCCAGGCGCAGCGCCGATCCGGAGGACGCCCGTTCCCGGTTCCTCGACACGTTCTGATCATGACGTCCTCCGGATCGCTTTTCGAGACAGTGGTGTTCGTCGCCGTGTGGTGCGTCGTGGCGGCGCGGGTACTCGTCGAACGGGACGGCGCCGCGGAGCGGCGGATGACGTCGGCGCTGCTGTTCGCGGGCCTCGCCGTCACGGCCCGGACACCACCGGTCACGGAAGTGGTGGACGGCACCCTCGGAGCGGGCGCCACCCGCTGGGTCTCCAACGTGTTCGTGCTGCTGACCGTCGCCTCTCTCGTCGCGTTGCTGTCCGCCTGGGTGCACGGAGCCGGGCGGTTCCCGCGGATCCACGGAATCGCGCTCGGCGTCGCGCTCCTCCTCGGGGTGGTGCACGTACTGCTGTCGGCTCGTGCGGCCGCCGAGGGTGTGCGCGGTGTCGGCGGCAGCGGGTTCGCCACGGCGGCCACCGCCGTCTACGCGGTGCCGCTCCTCGTCACGGCGCTGCTCGTCTTCCGCTCCGCGGTCACCCATTTCCGGGAGCCGGCGCAGGCCCCGAGGGTGCGAGCCGGCACCGGGCGGCCGCCGGATCTCCGGGGCCCGCAGCGGCGGACCTACCTGATGGTCGCGGCGATCGCCGCCTTCGAGGTGGTGGACATGTCGATGGTGCTCACCACGAGCGTGTCGCAGACCCTCGCGGGAAGCGGGGAGCCGGCCGTCGCGTACGACACCGACGGGTGGATTCGGCTCGGCGTGGTTCTCGCCGCCACGGTGATCGCGTCGGTACCGCTCGTCCGGCGGGTGGACCGGACCCGCAGCTACCGGCGCACCCGACGACGGATCCAGCCGATGTGGCGCACCCTCACCGCCGCCGTTCCCGAGGTCGTTCTCGACGTGCGCAGCCGGGACGCGCGGGAGCTCTGCGAACGAGGCCGGTTACACCGCACCTGCGTCGAGACCAGGGACGCGGCTCTGCTGGTGGCCCCGTTCGTGCCGTCCGCGTGGCGTCGACGGTGCGACGAGCGCTCGTCGCCCTGGCACGTCGCGGTCGGACTGCACCTGGCGGTGCGGGCGCGTCGCAGCGAGGCCCCGACGCACGGATGGAACGTGGGCTCAGCGTCCGCGGACCTGCGCGACGAAGCCCACGAACTGGCCGCGATCGGCGACGTCTGGGACGAGGCGGGAAGGTTCGCCGAGACGTGGAGCGGTGGGCTCGGATCCGCCGACCTCACCGGTCAGTGTTCGTGATCGACGCTTCCGGCGTGCGGCAACGTCTCGAGGAGGCCGATCATCCGTTCGAGTTCCTCGTCCGTCGCGACGCCGGGTGAACCGGCAGTCCGCATCGACAGGTGCCGGACGTCGGCGTCGCGAACCGCGATCTCGAACCGCAACAGCAGATCGAAATGCCGCGGATTCTCGTCGAGGAGGTACTCGGCCGGGCACGAGAAGTGGTCGGCGAGCGCGGCGAGCAGGGCGCGGTCCGCGGTGTCGGTGCCGTCCCGGAGCGTCCGCAGCATCTCTCCGGAGACCTGTCGGCCGAGACGCTCGGACACCCCGTGCGCCACCGCGTCCACGTCCGGCTCGGCGCCCCCGCGTTCGTGGGCGACGGCGAAGAGGCGGTTGATCCGGTCTGCCAGGGGCAGCGGGCGCGCGCTCATGCCGCCGGCCCGTTCGATGCAGCGCCCACGTGGTCCGTTGCCGACTCCCAGCGGCGCCGGTACCGCTCCCGGGTGGCCGCGTCGAGGTCGTGTCCCCGCCCGTACAGGTAGCGCCGGTACAGCGCCTCCTCGCGCTCCACGGGATCGGCCGTCGACGGCGGCGCCTCGAGCAGGTGACCGAACGCGAACTCCAGGAGCGGCTGCCGCGGACCGGAAGGCCCGCCGTTCACCTCGAGGAGCCGGGTCACGTACGCACCTGTGATCTTCGACACCACTCGGTCCAGTTCCGCTGCCGCATCGGACAAACCGGGCACACCCGGATGTTCCTCGGCGATCCTGTTGACCGCACCGTGCGGCGCGAGCAGTTCGACGAGGGTCTCCAGGTCGAGCGGGATCTGTGAGGGACCCAGGCGCAGTGGCGGCCGTTCGGCGGGGATACGACGTGACTCCGACGACTCGAGCGGTACCGGCTCCCCGCCTTCGAGCGTGCGGGCGGCGCT
Organism: Rhodococcus triatomae; assembly: GCF_014217785.1. Taxonomy (NCBI): domain Bacteria; kingdom Bacillati; phylum Actinomycetota; class Actinomycetes; order Mycobacteriales; family Nocardiaceae; genus Rhodococcus; species Rhodococcus triatomae. The sequence goes on from NZ_CP048814.1 coordinate 2,885,695, forward strand.
GCCCGGGGCCCACCGCAGCGCCAGGTCCAGCTTCCGGAGCGTCTCGATGCTCGGATCGGGACCGGTCCCGTTCTCGGCGCGGGTCTGGGCCGCATCCGACGGCCCGCCGGCGGCCGTCACCTCGTCCTGCGTCAGATTCAGCAGGCGGCGTCGGTGATAGACGTACTGCCCGAAACGCGCACGGGTGCTGGTGACCATGAATCCCCCAAAGACATACGAAAGCGACGCGCGTGTCGCCTCGCACACATCCTACTGCTTGTAGGTGGTGAGGAAGTTCCCGAACCGCTCGATCGCCACTGCGAGATCCCGGGCCCACGGCAGGGTGACGATCCGCAGATGGTCGTGGTCCGGCCAGTTGAACCCGGTGCCCTGCACGACCAGGATCTTCTCCTGGAGAAGCAGATCCTGCACCAGCTTCTCGTCGTCGTGGATCTCGTACACCTCGGGGTCGAGGCGCGGGAACGCGTACAGCGCGCCCCTGGGCTTCACGCACGAGACCCCGGGGATCATGTTGAGTCGCTCCCATGCGACGTCACGCTGCTCGAGCAGACGGCCGCCCGGCAACACCAGGTCGTCGATGGTCTGGTAGCCGCCGAGCGCGACCTGGATCGCGTGCTGGGCGGGCACGTTGGGGCACAGCCGTGAGGACGCGAGCAAGTCGATTCCCTCGATGAAGCCGCTCGCATGGTCCTTCGGGCCGGTGATGGCGAGCCACCCGGCCCGGTACCCGGCCACCCGATACGCCTTGGACAGGCCGTTGAACGTCAGGCACAGCAGGTCCGGTGCGAGCGAGGCCAGTGAGATGTGCTTGGCGTCGTCGTAGAGGATCTTGTCGTAGATCTCGTCGGCGAGCAGCAGCAACTCGTGCTTGCGCGCCAGGTCCACGAGCTGCTGCAGCACCTCCTGGGAGTAGACCGCCCCGGTGGGGTTGTTCGGGTTGATGACCAGCAACGCCTTCGTCTTGTCCGTGATCTTGGACTCGATGTCGGCGATGTCCGGGTTCCAGTCGTTGCCCTCGTCGCACAGGTAGTGCACCGGAGTGCCGCCGGCCAGCGACGTCATCGCCGTCCACAGCGGGTAGTCCGGCGCGGGGATGAGTACCTCGTCGCCGTTGTTCAGCAGCGCCTGCATCGTGATGGTGATGAGCTCGGACACCCCGTTGCCGAGGTAGATGTCGTCGACGTCCAGGTCCGGGAATCCGGGAACCAACTCGTAACGGGTGACGATCGCGCGGCGCGCGGACAGGATGCCCTTGGACTCGGAGTAGCCCTGCGCATACGGGAGAGCGGCGATCATGTCCCGCATGATCACGTCGGGAGCGTCGAACCCGAACGGAGCCGGGTTACCGATGTTCAGCTTCATGATCCGGTGGCCCTCGGCCTCGAGCCGGGCCGCGTGCGCGTGCACCGGTCCACGGATCTCGTACACGACGTTCTGCAGCTTGGTGGACTGCTCCAGACGGCGCGCCTGCTGACGGTGGCGGACGGGTTCGGATGTGCTCACGACGTCCATTGTCCCACCCGCGTGCAAACGGTATTCCGGCACCGATGAGTTTCGGGTGGCAACACGGTCATCACCGACAGAACCCGAACCGAAGGGAGCCGTGATGACTCTTCCCGACCCGTCCGTCCGACTCGACCGACGATTCAGTGACCCCGACGCGCAGCCGACGCCGTGGCCGCAGGTCCGCGAACAGCTGAGCGCCGCGCCGCTGTACTGGTTGTCCACCGTGCGGCCCGACGGCCGGCCACATACGACACCGCTGATCGGGGTGTGGGTCGCCGATGCGCTGCACATCTGCACGGGCGCGGAGGAGCAGAAGGCACGCAACCTGGCGTCCAATCCCGCCGTGACGGTCACGACCGGCACCGCCGCCCTCGACGCGGGGACGGACGTCGTCGTGGAGGGCACGGCGGGCCTGCTCGCCGAGGACGGTGCGCTGCGCGACGTCGCGGCGGAGTACCTGCGCAAGTACGGGCCGGAGTGGCAGTTCGACGTGCGGGACGGCGCATTCCACCACGAGCATTCGAGCCCCCTCGTCTACCGGATCGACGCCGCTGCGGTGTTCGCGTTCGCGAAGGGCGTTTCGGGTCAGACCCGATTCGAATGGGGCGGTTTCGCGCGGTGACCCACTTAGGGTGGACACATGACTGTTGCGCCCTTCGGATCCTGGTCGTCACCGATCACCGCCGCGGACCTCGCGGCCGCCGGACATCCCGTCGACGGAGGGCGATTCGTCGGTGACGAGGTGTGGTGGGCCGAACTGCGTCCCGCCGAGGCCGGACGAATCGCGATCCGTAGGCACGGTGCGGACGGCCCGGTGGACGTGTTGCCGCCGCCGTGGAACGCGCGCACCCGGGTCCACGAGTACGGCGGCGGCGCCTGGACGGTCACGGATGCCGACCAACTGGTGTTCGCCGAGTTCACCGACCAGCGCCTGTACCTGCTCGACGGGTCGACACCGCGTCCGCTGACGCCGGAGCCGTCCCACTCGTGCGCCGTCCGGTACGGCGACCTGTCCGTCGTCGACGGCGAGATCTGGGCCGTCCGTGAGTCGCACGCCGGGGACGGAGCGATCACTCGCGACATCGCGGTGGTGCCCCTGGACGGTTCGGCCGCGGACGATCCCTCGCGGGTGCGGCACGTGGTCGGCGGATCGGACTTCCTGGCGTACCCGCGGGTGTCCCCGGACCGTTCCCGCATCGCGTGGATCGCCTGGAATCATCCGCAGATGCCCTGGGACGGAACGGAACTACGAGTGGCATACCTGCAGGACGGGCAGGCAGTGGGGCAGCCGACGGTTCTCCTCGGCGGAACGGAGGAATCGGTACTGCAGCCGGAGTGGATCGGTTCCGGCGAGCTGTACGTCATCAGCGATCGCAGCGGATGGTGGAATCTCTACCGCGTCGCCGCGGACGGCGGAGATCCGATTCCGCTGTGCCCCATGGACGCCGACTTCGGTGGCCCGTTGTGGATGCTCGGCGCACGCTGGTACCTGCCGCGGGCCGACGGGACACTGCTCACGGTCCGCACCGTCGGGACCGACGCGCTCGCCGTGCTCGATCCGAGTACCGGCGCGCTCATGGACACCGACCTCGAGGATCTCACCACGGTCGTCCTGTCCGACCTGCGCGGGGACACCGTGCTCGCCCGCACCGGTGGCGCGCGGGTGGCGTCCGGGATCCGCACCCTCGACCTGGCGAGCGGGGACGTCGACACGGTGCGCCTGTCCGTGGCCGCGCTGCCCGACGCCGCGTACCTGCCCGAGGCCAGGCAACTGACGGTGCGCGGGAGCGAACGCGAGGTGCACGTCGTCGCCTATCCACCGCGCAATCCGGAGTTCGATGGTCCACCCGGGGAGGCGCCTCCCTACGTCGCGTTCGTGCACGGCGGACCGACTGCGCACGTCGCGCCGTCGCTCAACCCGGTGTTCGCGTTCTTCACCAGTCGCGGGATCGGGGTCGTCGACGTCAATTACGGCGGATCCACCGGATACGGTCGTGAGTACCGCAACCGGTTGCGCGGACAGTGGGGTGTGGTGGACGTCGAGGACGTGGTCACCGCGGTGCGCGGGCTGGCCGAACTGGGCCTGGCCGACGCCGGCCGGCTGGCCATCGAAGGCGGCTCGGCGGGCGGGTGGACGGTGCTGGCGGCATTGACGACCTCCGATGTGTTCGCGTGCGGCACCTCGTACTACGGAGTCGCGGAACTGGACAGGTTCGTCGAGGAGACCCATGACTTCGAGTCCCGGTACATCGACGGGCTCATCGGCCCCCTCCCGGAGGCGGCTGCGCTGTACGCGAGCCGGGCCCCGCTCGAGAACGTCGATGCGCTGGACTGCCCTGTGCTGCTCCTCCAGGGCCTCGACGATCCGATCGTTCCGCCGGCCCAGGCCGAGCGTTTTCGGGATGCCCTGGTGCGCAAGGGTATCCCGCACGCCTACATCGCATACGAGGGTGAATCCCACGGCTTCCGGAGAGCCGAGACCCAGATCAGTGCGCGCAATGCCGAACTGTCCTTCTACGGTCAGGTTCTCGGCTTCACGCCGCCCGGGATCCCCGAACTCGAACTCTGGCGTCCGGAGTAGCGCACTCGTCCTGCCGGTGCGGCCGCCTGTCGGCCGCGCAGGAGGGCGGCCCGGATCCGTGCCGTCAGCTCGTCGGTGTTCGACAGATCGTCCCAGGTCCAGCGGACGATCTGCCACCCCGCCGCGCGGAGCGCGTCCTCCCTGCGCTTCTCGGCCCACAACACGTCCTCCGGAGTGGATCCTTCGGGTACCAGCCGACCGTATTTGATCCGCCCGTCGAACTCCCCGATCACACCGTCTTCTTTCCACAGAAAGTCGACGCGACCGAGATGGTTGCCTGCCGCGTCGAAGACGTCGGCCTGAGTGACCGGAAGAGGGAGCTGCTCGCGGATGAACGCTGCACGGCTCCGCGATTCACCGACGGATTCGCTGCCCGGTTCGAGGAATCGTGCGACGCGGCAGGCTTTCCGACTTCCTGGGTGTGAGGGGTGCAGCGCATGGGCGATGTCTTCGGGGACGAGGTGTGCGGTCCGCAGAGCGTGGTCCCCGATCACCAGCGCCTGTTCGAACGGCAATGTGGCAGCGAGGTCCGCGACCGTTCGAGCCGGGGTGGTGACCGCGGTTCCCCGAAGATCGGTGACATCGCCCGGTGCGAGCCTGCCGGCATGCACGATTCGGCTGTTCGAGATGCTGTTGCCGGTGGGCTTGTCGCGGATGACGTGAGCCCGCTCGAGTGGGACGTTCCACACGGTGAAGCCGTGGAGTATGGCGGCGGACACGTGGCTGAGAACCAGATCGCCGCCGACGGACACGGTTGCCTCGCAGAGCAGACGATGACGTTCCACCACGTCGAGGGCGGTGTATGCAGAGCGAGGCACATAGACGCCGCGGATCACCCGGACCCATGTCCCCGAGTCGACCAGTCGGCGGATCTCGCGGTCGCTGAGTCCACGGCTTCGCGCCGATTCCCGCGTGATGATGCTCGGTTCCCCCATACCGGCATTGTGTCGAGATCCGGTGTCAGGTGGGTCTGCTCAGCCCACGTCGTCGCTCCGTTGTGGACGAGTTGAGACCTGTGGATAGACAGACCTCACAACGAGATTGTCGGGTTCACAATGCTCCCGACGCGTCGTAGCCCTTGTGAACCCGACAATTCCGTTGTGAGCTCTGGGTCCGGCCCCCGAACCACGAATGCCCCCGCCGTCCGGCAGGGGCATTCGTGGTGATGCGGCTACTTCTTGCGGCCGGGCGCCTTGGCGCCGGACTTGAAGCCGAGTCCGCCGGGCTTCGCCTTCGGCGGCTCGGGGGCCGTCGAAGGTTCTGCGGCCGAGGCCTCGGTGGCGGGTGCTTCCGCCTCGGCCGGTGCTTCGGCTGCCGGGGTCGCGGGCTCGGGAGCCTCGTCCGCGGCAGGCTCGGCCGGGGCAGCAGGCGTGGCCGGGGCAGCCTTGCGTGCTCCCGGGGCCTTGGCGCCGGACTTGAAGCCCAGCCCGCCTGCCTTGGGCGCCGGAGGTGCCTTCGGCGCCTCGGCCGGTGCTTCGCTCGCCGGTGTATCGGCGGCAGGTGCCTCGGCCTCGGGCGCCTTCGGTGCCGCTGCCTTGGCGCCGGGTGCCTTGGCGGCACCCTTCATCTGTAGACCCGGGCCCTTCTTGGGAGCCGGAGCCGCTGCGGTCGTCTCCTCGGCGGGGGCATCCGCAGCTGCCGGCGCCTTGGCGCCGGGTGCCTTGGCGGCGCCCTTCATCTGCAGACCCTTGCCGGGTGCCTTGGCCGCGCCCTTCATCTGTAGACCCGGGCCCTTGGGGGCCTCCGCTGCGGGAGCAGCCGGCTGAGCATCGTCCGAAGCCGTCGGCTTGGCCCCACCGGGAGCCTTCGCCTTGCCGGCCATTCCGAGACCCTTGCCGGGTGCCTTCGCACCGGGTGCCTTAGCCCCGGGAGCTTTCGCGCCCGGTGCCTTCGCCAGGCCCTTCATCGCCAGGCCCTTGCCTGCGGGAGCCTCCTTGGCGGCCGGGGTCTCGGCAGCCTCCTCGACTTCCTCGACGCGTGCCTGCTCCTGCTCCTCGGCAACCTCTTCGGCCGCGACGGGAGCCTTCGGCCGCGGGATCACCTTGATGTTCTCGGTGAGCTCCGCCGCGTCGAGACGCTTGATCGACGAGAGCATCAGCTGGGCCACGTCGACGACCTCGACGCCCTCGCCCTTGCCCTCCTCCTGACGGGCGGTGACACCGTCCGTGAGCATCACACGGCAGAACGGGCAGCCGGTGGCGATCTTCGTCGTCGAGGTCTCGAGGGCCTCGTCGACGCGATCGACGTTGATCCGCTTGCCGATGTTCTCTTCCATCCACATGCGGGCACCACCGGCACCACAGCACATGGAGCGCTCGGCGTGCCGCGGCATCTCCTTGAGCGTCGATCCCGACGCCGCCATGAGTTCACGCGGTGCGTCGTACACCTTGTTGTGACGGCCCAGGAAGCAGGGGTCGTGGTAGGTGACGTCCTCGCCGACCGAGGCCACGGGGATCAGCTTCTTCTGGCGCACCAGACGGTTGAGCAGCTGTGTGTGGTGTACGACCTCGTACCTGCCGCCCACCTCCGGGTACTCGTTGCCCAGGGCGTTGAAGCAGTGCGCACAGGTGACGACGATCTTGCGCTTGCGCACGTCCTCGATGCCCTCGAAGACGGAGTCGAGCATTTCGATGTTCTGCATCGCGAGCTGCTGGAACAGGAACTCGTTACCGGCGCGGCGAGCGGAGTCGCCGGTGCAGGTCTCGTCGGCACCCAGGACCATGAACTTGACGCCCGCGGTGGCGAGCAGCTCGGCGACCGCCTTGGTGGTGCGCTTGGCGCGGTCCTCGTAGGCACCGGCACAGCCGACCCAGAACAGGTATTCGTAATCCTCGAAGGTCTCCGCGTCCTGGCCGAAGACCGGGATGTCGAAGTCCATCTCGTTGATCCAGTTGAGCCGGTCCTTGGAGTTCTGTCCCCAGGGGTTGCCCTTGTTCTCGAGATTCTTGAACAGGCCGGCCAGCTCGGACGGGAACTCCGACTCGATGAGGACCTGGTAGCGGCGCATGTCGATGATGTGGTCGACGTGCTCGATGTCCACCGGGCACTGCTCGACGCATGCGCCACAGCTGGTGCAGGACCAGAGGGTCTCGGCGTCGATGACGGGAGCGAGCTCGCCGCCCTCGACCAGTTCCTTGGTCTCGCCGACCAGTTTGCGGGTGGCCTCGTCGCGGGCAGCCTCGGGGATCTTGGCCAGCTTGTCCTCGAGCGGGTTGCCCTCGGCGTCGACCAGGCCGACCTCGTCGCCGCCCATGTCCTTGCGGCCGCCGGCGAGCAGGTAGGGGGCCTTGGCGTAGCCGTGGTCGCGCAGCGACATGATGAGCAGCTTCGGCGACAGAGGCTTACCGGTGTTCCAGGCGGGGCACTGGGACTGGCAACGGCCGCACTCGGTACAGGTCGTGAAGTCCAGCCAGCCCTTCCAGGAGAAGTCCTCGATGGCACCGGCACCGAACGTGTCGTTGTCCGGGTCCGCGTCCTCCATGTTGATCGGCTTGCCGCCGGACATCATGGGCTTGGCCGCGCCGAGTGCGACGTCGCCGTCGTCCTCGCGCTTGAAGTAGATGTTGAAGAAGGCCGAGAACCGGTGCCAGGCGACGCCCCAGTTGATGTTGCGGCCGACGACGTACAGCCACACCATCGCGGACATCAGCTTGACGAATGCGAACGTCGACACCATCTCGGGGCTCGCCGGAAGCAGTTCGGCGACGCGCATGGTGAAGAAGTCGGTCCACGGGTTGGCGTGGCCGTAGGTGGCGATCTTGCTCGACTTCACCAGGATCATGCCGAGGCCCTCGATGAGGACGACGATCTCGACGAAGTAGGCGGCGCGGAAGTTCGAGCCACCGAAGCGGGACAGCCGGGCCGGGTCACGCGGATGGTTCCGCTGACGGATGATGACCAGCGCGATGATGCCGATGACGGTGCCGATACCGAGCAACTCGTCGACGAAGTGGTAGACGCCGGTTCCGCCGATGAGGGGCCAGTGACCTTCGGGGTTGAAGGTCTGGATGTAGGCCTCCATCGCGACGATGGACCCCAGCAGGAAGCCGATCATCACCAACCAGTGGGCCCAGCCGACGGTGCGGAACTTGTTCATGCGCGTGTGCGCGAGAACCTCCACAGCCACCTGCTTGACGCGCGGGAAGAACGGACGCCAACGATCCGGAGCGGGCTGACCGATCCGGATCGCGCTGACGATCCTCCACACACCGCGGAAGAACGACCCCCAGGCGGGAATACTCAGCAGGACGCCGATGGTGCCCAACGTGATCGTCAGGGCATTCATGTCGCGGCCTTTCGTTTCAGGGCGGCGGGCTGGCCACCTCGGACTGCAAAGGATCTTAACGCCTCGCAAGTTACCCGCCGGTAACTTGAGTTGTCTACTCACCGGTAACCTGTGGTGACGTGGTAAAGGCGTCGAGTCTCGGTCCACGTTAGGTGGTAGTGGTCACGCGCCTTTCGGAAGGATGTCCTAACCCGCGCTCCGGCACGGGAAAGACGCCGCCTCGCCCTCGGGGCGGCATTGGTGGTGCGATGGCGTCGGCGAGAAATGTGCTGGTAGACGCGCGTTTACCGTTCGTTTCGCAAAATAGTGATACGTATCACACTGCCACTCGTGGCGCCCCGCTCACCAGGACCAAAAGGATAATGTCGGCCCGTCGGTTTGCTTCGTTACACGGAACGGGTCCACTTCATGAATCTTCGACGGCTCACCACGACTTCGATGCTGCTCATCGCGGCGTTGGGGATCAGTGTAGGTACGTCCGCTGCCACTCCCGCCCCGGAGGCGCCTGCCGAGCAGGTCGCGCCGGGGATCAACTACACCGTCGATCGCGAGGGCGATTCCGCCGTCGCGACCATCGATGCCGGTGCGTTCGTGCTCAACGGAGTCGACGGTGCCATCGAGGTCCGCGACGACGCAGGAAACCTTGCGGCCACCGTGCCCACCTTCTTCCGCCTCGACGACATCCAGCACCCGCTGCGCGCTGCGCTGGACGAGACCGGCCGTGTGCTCCGCCTGACCCCGGACCTCGACCCGGCCGCGGCCACGGTCGTCCCGGCCGCCGATCGGCTGCAGCTCTCGGACATCGCCGGCCCGGAGACCCGGGAAGAGCGGGACCGTGAGGCTCTGCGGAACTTCCAGCAGCAACTGGGTATCACCACCGCGATCACCTCGATCGTCGCGGCCATCATCGGCGGCGGCCTCGGGTGCCTCGTCGGTGGCCTCACCGGCGGCGCGCTGACGCCATTCCTCGGATTCACCGGTGCGATCCCGGGCTGCATCGGTGGTGCGCTGGCATTCGCTCCGGTCACCGCACTCGCGGGCACCATCTTCGTCGGCGGTGGCGCGCTCATCATCCTCGGCATCCAGTACTTCGACACGATCAACTCCCCGTTCGTCGAGCCGGAAGCGGTGCCCGCGGCATGATCGGCCGGTTGCGCAGAACGGTGGCGATCGCCGCGCTGACGATCGCTTCGCTCGGCCTCTACGCCGGGACGGCACATGCCGCCCCGGCGCTGGCAGCGCCCGCCCCGGCGCAGTCCGAGGGCGACATCGGCTACGAGGCGCGGATCGACGGCGACAGCGTCGTGTCCACCATCGATTCCGGTCTCTTCCGAGTCTCCGGGGACGGGGACACGGTCGAGGTGGTCGACGGCAGCGGCAAGGTCGTTGCCGCGGTTCCGCTGACCCTGAAGGTCGGTGAGCAGGTCTTCCGGATCGACCAGGAGATCGTCGACCGCACGCTCACGCTGACGCCGCAGGTTCCGCAGGACGTGGTCGAGTCGGTGAAGGCGACTGCGGCGTCGCCGAGCGACATCGCCCAGGAGGGCCCGCAGACCCAGGCGGAGCGCGACAGCAACGCTCTGGGTGAGTTCAGTTCTTACCTCGGATACGCCACTCTCATCGGCGGTCTGGTGTTCGCGCTCGTGTTCGGGGTCGTGGGCCTCGTCGTCGGCTGCATCGTGGTTCCCGCGGTGGGCTGCCTTCCCGGTCTGATGGGAGGTGTCAGCGCGGGCTCCCTCGCCGGCACGATCTTCGTCGGCGGTCCAGCCCTGGTGATCCTCGGCATCCAGTACCTCACGATCATCAATACCCCGTTCGTGCCCCCGGGCGAGGAAGAGCCGGCACCCGCCTGACCCGCCAGGGCGGCATCCGCCGGTTGCACAGACGAAGCGGCCCGGACCTGTACAGGTCCGGGCCGCTTCGTCCGTATCGGGAAGTGCCCCGTGTCAGGAAGTGCGAATCTGCAATCCGGGGTTGTCCGCGAGGATCGTGTTGATCGGCGTCGCGAACAGTTCCGGGCTCTCACCCAGCACGAACGTGACCACGTCGGCGATCTGGCACAGCGGGTACTGGCCGACATTGGAGGCGCTCGAGATGCCCAGCGCGGAGGTGCCGGTGACGATGGTGCCGCCGCTGTCGCCCTGCAGTGCGCAGATGCTCGTGGAGAAGCCGCCCTGGATGACCCGGGAGCCGACCTCGACGTCCTGGTTGACGGTCTTGACCACGCCGCAGGTGAATCCGGTGGTGAGGCCGGACTTGCAGACCGGGGCCCCGACGACGGGATCAGCGGTTCCGGTGATCGCGAGGGGTGCCGCACCGGGAACCCGGACTCCGTTGTTCTCGAACCGGTGCCGCGCGCCGTCGTCGGCGCGGATCAGCGCGTAGTCGTAGCGATCGAGCACCGACTTGCTGAAGGTGCCCAGACGCGGGCCGGTGCCGTTCGGAGCGAGGGCGAACGCCTCCGAGGACGCCGACGTGCCCGCGGCCTCGCGGTTCGGGTCGCAGTGTCCGGCGGTGATGTTGACCGGGTGACCCGAACGGTCGGTCGCGTTGAATCCGAGGGAGCAGCGCAGGCCCACGTCGCCGCCGAGTGCGCCGTAGGGATCTCCGCCGAGCAGCGCATCGCCGGGGAGCGGATCGGCGATCGGTGTCAGGTCGTGCGGAGCCGGTTCGATCGGGGCCGGTGCCGGAACGATCCGGGCATCCTTCAGGAAGTCCGGGAGCTGCAGTCCGCCGGTGGTGTCGGCCCGCAGCACCAGGCCGTTGTTCACGACGTCGAGCGTGATGCCCCGTACCAGGTCGGCGACGGCGGGCGGTTGCGTGTCCAGCCAGCTACCGAGCTTCGCGATCTGCGTCTGCAGGCCCTGCTCGCTCTGCGCGACGTCGCGCACGGTGAATCCGGCGTCGGTCGCGGCGGACTCGGCGGCGTCACGGTCGTCGCCGGGTGCGAGGGCGACGATCGGAGTGCCCTGGTCCAGCCAGGTCCCGGCGAACGCCTCCGGGTAGAGCTCGCGGGCGATCTCGGCGAACTCGGCGAGCTTCTGAGCCAGCTCGGACTGCTCGAGGTACTGGTCCGGGGACAGCTGGAGATCGCGAGCCAGGGCGTCGATCAGTTCGGCCGGCAGCTTCGCGGCCTGGTCCGACACCTGCGGCTCGACCGGTTCGGCCTGTGCCACTGCGCCCATCGGGAGGAGCAGCAGCACCGCGGCCGAGCCGAACACGGCGGCACGACGTGCGAGAGAGCTTCGCATGGGGGCCTTTCTGTCAGCTCGGACCGGCGCCCGTGGCACCGGTCCGAGTACGGTCGGACACGACTATATGGGTTGGGGGTCGACGAACCTAGTCCGTCGACCCCCACCTCGGGTTCTCGTTGTCCGGTCCGGTCAGTCCCGGGCGGTCCGCACGGTGAGACCGGTACCGACGGCGTCGACGATGTCGTTGATCGGGATACCCAGGTTGGCGGTGCCACCCTGCGGCGCGAGGACCAGGTTCGCTTCCAGGCAGTTCGGTGCGCCGCTCGAGTTCGAGCCGCTGGTGATACCCAGTGCCAGCGTGCCGGTCACGATGGCGCCACCGCTGTCGCCCGCGAGGGTGCAGGCGGTACCGGCGAATCCGCGCACCAGCCGGCTCGTGCCGTCCGCGACGAACAGCTGTGACTCGACGTGATCGGCGGCGACCACGCCACAGGTGAACGACGACGTCTGGCCGGACTTGCAGATCGGTGCACCGACGACCGGGCGAGCCGTGCCGGTGATCGTCAGCGTCGTGCCGTTCGCACCGCGGACGGCGGGACGGTCGAGGCCCGCCCGGACACCGGCGTCGTTGAGCGCGATGACCGAGTAGTCGAGACCGTCGGTGGCGCTGCCGACCGAGGAGGACCGGAACTGTCCGATTCGCGGACTGGCGTCGATGTCCGCGTGGTCGGGCAGGTACACCGGCGAGTTCGCGCCGAGCGCCGGATTGCAGTGGCCCGCGCTGATGTTGACCGGGGTGCCGTCGCCGTCCACCGCGTTGAATCCGAGCGAGCACAGGGTGATCTCGTCCGTCGGCGTGTCCTGCAGGGCGTGCTCGGTGGTGATGTAGGTGTCACCGGCGAGGGGGCCGGGCTCGACGGGGCCGCCCTGCCCGGGGCTCAGCATGACCTTGACGTTGGCGAGCAGCGTCGGCAGGTTCAGTGCATGGCCGATCGGGCTGTTGACCACGTCGAGGACGACCCGGTTGTCGAGGACGTCGATCGACGCCGAGTTGATCTGCGACGAGATGTCCTTCGGCAGACCCGAGATCCACGAGTTCAGTTCGGAGAGCGTCTGTTCCAGGCTCGCGGCGGACACCGGGGCGAACTTGGTGGTGTAACCGTCCTGTGCGGCCTTCTCCGCGGCCTCCGAGGAGGTCACGGCGACGACCGGCTGGCCGTCCGTCCCGATCCAGGCGCCGGCGTAGTCCTCGGGACGCTCGCTGCGGAAGTTCTGCGCGTATGTGCCCAGCTCCTGTGCCCGCGCGGCGCGATCGAGATACTCCTGCGGGCTGATCCGCAGATCCCGGGTGATCGCCTCGACGAGTTCCGCGGGCAGTTCCGCAGCGTCGAGTTGAGTGCTTCCCGAGGTGGTCGGAGCGGCCTGAGCAGCGGTGGCCAACGGCGCGAGCAGCAGCATCGCGGAGGCGCCCACGACTGCGGCGCGGAGCGCCAGCACGTTACGCATGCGGTCCCTTCTGGGTTCTGGAGTCCGGGGATGACGGGGTCGTCGGTGGATCAGCGACTTACCTTATGTCACCCACGCAACACCCGGACGGGTGGAGTACCCGGACTCGCGGAGCCCGCACGCGCTACCCGGGGTCCAGCCGCGATCAGGAGTTCTGATCGGTCGTGGGGCCCGTGTCCACGGCGCCGTCGTCCTCGCCGTCCTCGCCGTCCTCGCCGTCATCCTCGTCGGGTGGATCCGGAGTCGGATCGGTGGTCGCCGGTGGCGTGGTCGTCTCGACCGGTGGTGGAGGCGGTGGCGGAGGCGGTGGAGGCGGTGGCGGTGGAGGCGGTGGCGGTGGCAACGCCTCGGTGGTGGTCACCACGACGGGCGGCGGCGGTGGCGGGGGAGGGATGTACTCGCTCGTCGTCGGTGGGGCCGTCGTGATCTGCTGGGGGGTCACCGTCGGGAACGAGACCGGCCCGCGGGGAACAGGCTGGGCTGAGCGGGTCGATGCCACGGCACCGTCGCGGATCTCGGGCACCTCGGTCGATCCCCGTACCTGCAGTGCAGTGGCGATGAGCGCACCGCTGAGCATGAGTGCAGCCGCAGCGGCGGCGCCCACGTACAGCGGCCGCCGGTCGGGCTTGCGCGTCGGGGTAGTGCCCGGGAACGCGGCCGAGGCAGGAGCCTGATCGGTACCGATGGCGACGGGTCCGGATCCGGCGGTGGCACCCAGCGCTTCGGGGAGTACCGCGGAATAGGCGGTGTGGGCCGCGCCGGGCAACGGCGGGATCGATTCGGTGTCCGCGTCGGTGGCGGCGGCGGTCAGCGCCGACCCGGCGGCGATCAGCGCTGCGCCCTGGGCAATGCGGGTCTCGTCCGAGCCCGGTTCGTCGGCCTCGTCCCCGCTGGCCGCCCCGGAGGCGGCAGGTTCCTCGGCGACGTTCGCGGCGAGGAGTGCCTCGGCGTCGGAGATCAGGTCGGCGTCCGTGAGTCCCATGTAGTCGAGGGATTCGCGCAGCGCCGCCACGGCGTCGGCGTCCCAGCCGGCGGGGTGGGTCGCGGTGACGCGGACCTCGCCGGTGAGGCCCTGCGCGGCGTCCCGAAAGAGGCAGAACAGCGCCGTCGCGACGAGGTCTTCCGCCCGCGTCATGGTTCCCGCGTAGTCGATTCCTTCGGGCTCGCCGACGCGGGAGAGGACGTTGCGGACGATGTCGGTTGCGTCCGCGTCGGGCTCCCCCAGCCGGACCGTACCGTCCGGCGCAGTGGAGATGATCGACGGCAACTCGAGGGTCCGCAGTTCGGTACCCGGGGCTGCCACGACAGCGGTCGCCCGGTCGTCACCGACACACAGCCCGACTCCGGTGGTCATCACAATCCTCACTCACACACGTGCCGAGGTTCTTCCCCGGCGCGAAATATGTCGCTTTCCGGAGTCGAATGGTTACACGAGCTGGCGATCCCGGCGTCATCCGCGGGTCCCCGGCCCATCCAGGAAGGAGGGGAGGAGGGAAGGGGACGCGCGCGTCAGGCTCCGGTGGCCTTACCGAACAGTGCGGCCAGCGTCTCGCCGACGATCTCGGTCCAGACCGGGATCGTCGCGTCGTCGAGGGCCATGGACGGTACGTCGGTGACGGAGCATCCGGGTTCGACGGGAATCCCGTTCATCCGATCGCGCATCCACATCATGGCGGCCGGGGCCGCGATCGGCTCGAGCGACAGGTGCTCGCTGGCGTGGTCGCGGGTATATTGCACCCGGGCATTCGGGTCCTGGCAGTACGTGTCGACCAGGTCGTTCACCGGCCCCACCGGAATCAGCCAGTCCGGGTTCGACTGATACATGAACATCGGCGTGCGGGGAGTGTGCTTGCCCATCGCCATGTCGTCGAGAACTTCGCGGACGACGGGGTCGTCCAGCGGATCTCCCGCCGTCGCGATCATCCCCTTCATGTTCGAGAACGGCAGGAGTGCGGACTGGTACGACACGCACAGCGGATCCTTGGCGGCCACCAGGAGCCGGGCCTCGGGGGTGAGGGTGCGGTCGAGGAACTCGGCCAGTTCGGTGCTCTCGCGGGAGACTCCGATGACACCGCCGAGGATCATTCCGGCACCCAGGTTGTTGTTCGCGAGGTTCACGAGTGCCCCGAGATCCGCGGGAATACCGCCCTCGGCCGCGCCGACGATATTCAGTTCGGGGGCATACGAGTCGTGCAGTTCGGCGGCGTGACCGGTCGCGATGGCTCCGCCCGAATAGCCCATCAGCCCGACCCGGGTGTCGGCGCCCGACAACTGCAACGGCTCGAAGTTCTCGGCGGCCCGGATGCCGTCGAGAACGATACGAGCGTGCAGCGGCCCCGCGGCATACGCCGAGTTCGGGCCCTGATAATCGGGTATCGCGACGGCCCACCCCTGATGCAGTGCTGCCGCTGCG
The DNA here is from genome assembly GCF_014217785.1 of Rhodococcus triatomae. NCBI lineage: Bacteria > Bacillati > Actinomycetota > Actinomycetes > Mycobacteriales > Nocardiaceae > Rhodococcus > Rhodococcus triatomae. The sequence goes on from NZ_CP048814.1 coordinate 2,901,180, forward strand.
TGCAACAGGAACTCGAGCGGCACGACGACCTGCCCGGTCAGTGGGCTCGGCGCCGAGAACTGCTGCAACGCATACGACGGGGCGCAGTAACGGGCCAGGGAATCCTCGGCGACCTGGACGGACAGCAGATGGCGTCCGGCGTCGGCGGTGCCGCCCCGCGGTTTCATCAGCGTGGTGACTGCCGCGATCGGCTCGCCCCGGGTGTTCGTCGACCGGAACGACACCTGCCAGGCATCGGCGTTGAGTGGGACGAGGGAGAAGTGTGCGAGGTTCACCTGCCGGGCGGCGAGGATCTGACCGGGCTGTGCGGCGGCGACCACGTCGGAGCGCGGGTCGTAGAACGCGCCGTCGAATTCGGGTGGGGTGGGCACGACCTGTGCCGGTGCGATCGGTACCGGATCCGGCTCGGCCGCTGCCGTGCCGCCGAGCATGATCTGGATTCCGAGTGCCGCCGCCGCAGCGGCCGCCCACATCCGCTTCCTCCTGGTCGTCCCCATCGTGACCTTCCCCGTCCATAGTTGAGACGTTGGTGTCTCAACTTTGAGGCGTGACAGTACGCAGGTGTGACGTGTACCGCAAGGAAGGCTCGGGTGGCGTGCCGGTCACGCCCCGGATCAGGTGAGGAGGGCGACCAGGATCGTCGACAGGATGTCCACCAGGTCCGCCACCGGTTGCCGGGGCTCGGTGAGGCTCCACTGGTGCACGAGCCCGTTGACCGCCCCGATGAATGCGGATCCGGCCAGCAGGTATCCACCGGGCGGAGTGCGGGCGCCCTCCAACGAACGCGCCACGGCCTCGAGAAGCTCGCCCCAGACGAGCCGCTGCCGGAGCCGGTGCCGTTCGATCTTCTCGTTGATCCCGACGATCTCGACGAAGGCGATCTTCGCGCGGCGAGGGTCGGCGCCGACTGCGGTCACGTACGCGGTCATCGTGGTGGCCGCGATCTCGTCGAGCGAGCCGGTGCGGCCGGTGGCGAGAGCGGATTCGATCGCCGCGCGGGCGTCTGCCTGGATCCGGTCGTAGATGGTGACGAGCAGGCTCTCCCGGTCCGAGAACTCCTCGTAGAACTGGCGACGCGACAATCCTGCCTCAGCACAGACGTCGGTCACCGTGCTCTGTGCGTATCCCTTGTCGGCGAACACGATCAGCCCGGCCTCGAGGAAGCGGGCGCGGCGATCCGCGCGACGCTCGGCGGCCGAGCGGCCACGGTAGGAACGACTCGACTCCGGCTGCACCCCTCAACCCTAGCGAGCGGTCGGTGCGGCGCTCTCAGGGTGATCCCCGAGCCGTCCCCCACGGCGAAGTTGGGTGCCTTCCTGGATGTGGCCGACACTGCCCGGGAGCAACGATCGAGACATGGACGAAACGGGTGGATCCAGGCGGCGGAGGTCGCCGTGGCGTCAGGTGGTCGCGGGCGTCTCGGTGGCTGCGCTGTTCGTCGTGACGGTCTCGGTCGCGGCGTTCGTCTACTTCTGGGTGACGGCGCCGGTGAACACTGCCGGTCAGGTGGAGTTCACTCGGGCACTGCAGATTCCGGAGCTGGCCGAGTCCACCGTCGAGGCCGACGGCACCCGGCGGTTCGCGCTCGAAATGCAGACCGGGACGGCGGATCTCGGGCGGGGTCCGGCCACGCAGACCTGGGGTGTGAACGGCGACTACCTGGGGCCGACGCTGCGGGCCGACCGCGGCGAGCCGGTGCGTGTCGACGTCACGAACGAGCTCGGAGAGGTCAGCACATTGCACTGGCACGGCATGCACGTGCCCGCGGCGATGGACGGTGGGCCGCACCAGATGGTGGAGCCGGGTGAGACGTGGTCACCGCACTGGACGGTCGATCAGCCGGCGGCCACGCTCTGGTATCACCCGCACCTGCACGGGTCGACCGCGGAGCACGTGTATCGGGGCATCGCCGGCATGTTCTACATCGATGATCCGAACGGTCCGGTGCTGCCGGACCGGTACGGGATCGACGACATTCCGGTCATCGTGCAGGACAAGAAGTTCGACGGAGACCAGCTCTCACTCGCCGACCAGATGCTCAGTAGCATCGGGATTCTCGGTGACGAGATCCTGGTCAACGGGACGCCCGGTCCCTATCTCGACGTGAGCACCGAGCGGGTACGACTGCGCGTGCTCAACGCCTCCAATGCGCGCGCGTACGATTTCGGATTCGACACCGGCCTCACGTTCACGCTGATCGCGAGCGACGGCGGGCTGCTGCCCGAGCCTGTCGAGCTGGACTCGTTGCAGCTGTCACCCGGCGAGCGCGCGGAGATCGTCGTGGAGGTGCCGCCGGGGACCTCCACCGTATTGCGCAGTACGCCACCGGATCTGGGAGCGGACTTCTGGAACTCCCGGTTCGGCGGCGGCGTCGACACGATGGACGTCCTCGAACTGCGCTCTGCCGCCGCACTCGAGAACAACCCCGAGATCCCGCGCCGGCTCACCGAACTCGACGATCTCGGGGAGCCGACGGTGACCCGGAGCTTCAAACTCTCCAGCAACGCGATCAACGGCCGGGCGATGGACATGACCAGGATCGATGCGGCCGTGGAGGTCGACACCACCGAACTGTGGGAGGTGCGCAACACCGACGGTCAGCCGCACAACTTCCACGTGCACGACGTGCAGTTCCGGGTGCTGGACACCGACGATCCGGCCCTGTCCGGGGCCAAGGACACCGTGTACGTCCGGCCGGGCGAGACCGTCCGTCTGCTCATGCGTTTCGAGGACTACACCGATCCCGCGGTGCCCTACATGTTCCACTGCCACGTTCTGCGGCACGAGGACCAGGGGATGATGGGGCAGTTCGTCGTGGTCGGCCCCGGTGAGCGCCCGGCCGTGATCGACCACGATGCCCATGCGGGGCACCGATGACCGGCGGTGCGGAACTTCGGTGCGGCTCAGAACTCCAGTCCGGCGGCCTCGCCGAGCGCCTGCGTGGTGTTCCCGCCGTCGAGGGATTCGCGGATGATGTCCGCGTGGCCCGAGTGGTGGGCCGTCTCCCGCAGGACGTGCAGCAGGATCCGGCGGACCGACCACGGCTGTGGCTCGGGATCCCAGGGCGCGGGCGGGAGCGCGATCAGAGCGTCGAGATCCTCGATCGTCGCGATCGTGTCCGCGGTGCGGCGGGCCACCTGCGCGTACTCCTCGAGCAGCCCGTCGAGAGTCTCCTCGTCCGTCATGTAGTACTGCGCCATCGCAGTGTCCATGTCGAACGGGACGACCTTCTCCGGTTCGAGAATTGTCGTGATCCAACTGCGTTCGGTCTCCGTGAGGTGCTTGACGAGGCCGCCGAGCGTGAGGTCGCTGACAGTGGACCGGGTCCGTGCGGCGGCGTCGTCGAGCCCCCGCACGGTGATGAGGAAGTTCGAACGCTGGTCGTCGAGCAGGGACGAGATGTCGGCGCGCTCGCCGGCGGAGGTGTTCGTCATGACGGTGGCTCCTCGTGTCGTTGCGTGGTTCTTCCGATGAGAAGGACGCTACGGGCAATTGAGGACGACAACGGTCCTCGATCTGCGAGGACTCCCACATTTTTTCGCGAAGAGGTTTGGCAGATCCCGCTGTCTGTACCGGTGGAGCGTTTGCACTGGTGGACCCCGGGTACGACCACTAGGAGGCCGGCGGCGGCCGAGAAGACGCCGCCGGTATCGGAAGGAAGCGCATCATCATGATTCGCACAATCACCGCGATCGGCGCGGCAACCATCCTCGTGCTCGGCGGAGCCGGCGTCGCGCAGGGCGGCGACATACTCCGCGAAGCGTGTACGTCGAGTCCCGACCCGTATTACGGCGGGACGACGAACGACACCGAGGACGACGACCCGTACTACGGCGGGACGACCAACGACACCGAGGACGACGACCCGGACTACTCGGGTACCAGCAATTCGTCGGTGAAGATCCTGGTCGACGATCCCTGCCCGTGATCTGATCGGCGCGGGGTCACGGGCCGGGGAGATCGGCGGGCACGTCGACGTCGTCGATCCGCCCGGTGTCGGTGCAGTCGACGTCGGCCACCGTCGGGTGCGCGGCGAGGAATCGCCGCGCGCCGGAATCTCCCTGCGCGCTCGCGGCGACATCGGCGAAATGCTTGCGTGCGAACAGGATCGGGTGGCCTCGTCGGCCGTCGTAGGTGGCGGCGACCACGGACGCTCCCTCGCGGTGGCGGGCGATGACCCGGCGCACCGCCTCGGGTCCGATCCAGGGCAGGTCCACCAGGGTCAGCACCGCGGCATCCGCACCCCGCTCGGCAGCGGCGTCCAGACCGGCTCGCAGGGACGACGCCATGCCGGTGTTCCAGAGCGGGTTGTGCACGAGGTGGAGGTTCGCCGAGGAATGGAGGCGGAGGCCCTGCGCAAGCGCGCCGGTGACGACCACGACGTCGTCGCAGCCGCCGCCCAGGAGCAGCGCGGCGGCACGTTCGGCGAGCGTGCGACCCTCGAACACGATCCCGGCCTTGGGGGCACCGAACCTGCGTCCGGCGCCCGCGGCCAGCACGATGCCGCACACTCGCTGTTCGACGTCCGGGGTGCGATCCACCGGTACAGCCTCACCCCGGCCGGTCGTCTGTGGCAATCCGGGAAGAAGTGGGGGCAATCCGGGAACAAGTGGCCATCCGGGAACAAACCGACGGCATGGCCCGTTGACCGTATCGACAACCTTGAGTGAACTCGGCTCAACCTTGAATTGACTCCCGCCGTGGGTGGGGTGCAAACTTGAGCCGAGGGCGCTCACCAAGCGCCAACAGCGCAGCTCCGGGCTGAATCCGGTCGGATTCGGTCCGGAGCTGCACAACGAAAGTGAGGAACTGGCTATGGCTCGTGCCGTCGGTATCGACCTCGGTACCACCAACTCGGTCGTGGCAGTGCTCGAGGGCGGCGAGCCCGTGGTGGTCGCCAACTCCGAGGGCTCGCGCACGACCCCGTCGATCGTCGCCTTCGCCAAGAACGGTGAAGTGCTGGTCGGTCAGCCCGCGAAGAACCAGGCGGTGACCAACGTCGATCGCACGATCCGTTCGGTCAAGCGCCACATCGGCACCGACTGGTCCACCTCGATCGACGACAAGAAGTACACCTCGCAGGAGATCAGCGCGCGCACGCTGATGAAGCTCAAGCGCGACGCGGAGTCCTACCTCGGCGAGGAGATCACCGATGCCGTGATCACCGTTCCCGCCTACTTCGAGGATGCCCAGCGCCAGGCCACCAAGGAAGCCGGCCAGATCGCCGGCCTCAACGTGCTGCGCATCGTCAACGAGCCCACTGCGGCCGCCCTCGCCTACGGGCTCGACAAGGGCGACCACGAGCAGACCATCCTGGTCTTCGACCTCGGTGGTGGCACCTTCGACGTGTCGCTGCTCGAGATCGGCGACGGCGTCGTCGAGGTCCGCGCCACCTCCGGTGACAACCACCTCGGTGGTGACGACTGGGATCAGCGCGTCGTGGACTGGCTCGTCGAGAAGTTCAAGAGCCAGAACGGCATCGACCTGACCAAGGACAAGATGGCTCTCCAGCGCCTGCGTGAGGCCGCGGAGAAGGCGAAGATCGAGCTGTCCAGCTCGCAGTCGACGTCCATCAACCTGCCGTACATCACCGTGGACGCGGACAAGAACCCGCTGTTCCTCGACGAGCAGCTCTCGCGGAGCGAGTTCCAGAAGATCACCTCCGATCTCCTCGACCGCACCCGGGCGCCGTTCCAGTCCGTCATCAAGGACGCGGGCATCGCCGTCAAGGACATCGACCATGTCGTCCTCGTCGGTGGCTCCACCCGTATGCCCGCCGTGTCCGACCTGGTCCGCGAGCTGACCGGTGGCCGCGAGCCCAACAAGGGCGTCAACCCGGACGAGGTCGTCGCCGTCGGCGCCGCCCTGCAGGCCGGCGTCCTCAAGGGCGAGGTCAAGGACGTGCTCCTCCTCGACGTCACCCCGCTGTCGCTGGGTATCGAGACCAAGGGCGGGGTGATGACCAAGCTCATCGAGCGCAACACCACCATCCCGACCAAGCGGTCCGAGACCTTCACCACGGCGGACGACAACCAGCCGTCGGTGCAGATCCAGGTGTTCCAGGGTGAGCGTGAGATCGCCTCGCACAACAAGCTGCTCGGTTCGTTCGAGCTCACCGACCTGCCGCCGGCTCCGCGTGGCGTCCCGCAGATCGAGGTCACCTTCGACATCGATGCCAACGGCATCGTGCACGTGACCGCGAAGGACAAGGGCACCGGCAAGGAGAACACGATCAAGATCCAGGACGGTTCCGGCCTGTCCAAGGAGGAGATCGACCGGATGGTCAAGGACGCCGAGGCGCATGCCGAGGAGGACAAGCAGCGCCGCGAGGAGGCCGAGGTTCGCAACCAGGCCGAGTCCCTCGTCCATCAGACGGAGAAGTTCGTCAAGGAGCAGCGCGAGGGCGAGAACGCGGGCAAGGTGTCCGAGGACGTTCTGGAGAAGGTCGAGGCCGCCGTCAAGGAGGCCAACGACGCGCTCGCCGGTAGCGACATCTCGGCCGTCAAGGCCGCGGTGGAGAAGCTGGCCACCGAATCCCAGGCGCTCGGCCAGGCGATCTACGAGTCCGGCCAGGCCGAGGGGGCTCCCGAGGGCGCCGCCGCCGGTGATGCCGGTGGCGCCGACGACGTCGTCGACGCCGAGGTCGTGGACGAGCCGACCGATACGGAGAAGAAGTGACCTCGGATCGCTCCGAGAACGAGCCGGTGACTTTCGTGGACAAGCGGAAGATCGACCCCGACACCGGTGAGGTCCGGGAGGCGGCTGGGGAACCTCAGTCGCTCCCGGATTCTCGACTCGCGGACTCGGAGGACACAGGGGCTGTGCACGAGGCCGAGGTCATCACCGAGGAGGCGCTCGACGACGGCGAGGCGGCCGCGGCCGACCAGGAGATCGTCGCGGACGAGGCGTCCGCTCAGGTGGCCGAGCTCACCGAGACGGTGCAGCGGCTGCAGGCGGATTTCACGAACTTCCGTCGCCGCGTCGAACGTGACAAGCAGGCCGATGCCGAGCGCGCGAAGGCGTCCGTGGCGTCCGCGTTGCTTCCCGTCCTCGACGATCTCGATCGTGCCCGCGCGCACGGCGACCTCGAGGAGGGCCCGCTCAAGGCCATCGCGGACAAACTCGGGACCACCCTCACCGGGCTGGGGCTGAGCGAGTTCGGTGCCGAGGGCGAGGCTTTCGACCCGGAGTTGCACGAGGCCGTCCAGCACGAGGGCGAGGGCAACGACCCCGTCCTGGGTGTGGTCATGCGCAAGGGATACAAGTTCGGTGACCGGGTGTTGCGGCACGCCATGGTGGGCGTGACGGATCGGCCGGACACCGGTGGCGAGTCCGCCACCGAGGAAACGAAGTAAGAGCGAGAGGAGGAGACGCCCAGTGAGCCAACGGGAGTGGATCGAGAAGGACTTCTACAAGGAGCTGGGCGTCTCGTCCGACGCGTCCGCGGACGACATCAAGAGGGCGTACCGCAAGCTGGCCCGGGACCTGCATCCCGATGCCAATCCGGGGGACACCGCCGCCGAGGAGCGATTCAAGTCGGTCAGCGAGGCCCACGCGGTCCTGTCCGATCCGGCCAAGCGCAAGGAATACGACGAGGCCAGACGCCTGTTCGCGAGCGGTGGGTTCGGGCCCGGCGTCGGCGGCGGCTACGGCGGTGGCACCGGCGGATTCCAGGGGGGATTCGACCTCGGTGACCTGTTCGGCGGTACCCAGGGCGGCGCCGACGGCGGGATCGGTGACCTCTTCGGGGGTCTGTTCAACCGCGGTACCGGTGGTACCCGCACGGCGACCCGTCCGCGCCGCGGTAGCGATGTCGAGACGGACACCACGCTGGACTTCCGGGAGGCGACGCTCGGGGTGACCGTGCCCCTGCGGCTCACCAGCCCGGCAGCCTGCACCAACTGTCACGGCAGCGGCGCCAAGCCGGGGACCAGCCCCCGGGTGTGCTCCCGCTGCAACGGAGCCGGGGTCGTCAATCGCAATCAGGGGGCGTTCGGTTTCAGCGAGCCCTGCGACCAGTGCCGAGGCACCGGCTCCATCATCGACGAGCCGTGCGAGGTGTGCCACGGCAACGGCGTCACCAATCGCACGCGCACCATCACCGTGCGGGTGCCCCCGGGCGTCAGCGACGGCCAGAAGATCCGGCTCGCAGGCCAGGGTGAGGCGGGTCTGCGCGGTGCGCCGTCGGGCGACCTGTACGTGACCGTCCGGGTCCGCCCGGACAAGGTGTTCGGCCGCACCGGGGACGATCTCACCGTGGTCGTCCCGGTCGGCTACGGCGAACTGGTGCTCGGCACCACCGTGTCGGTACCCACGCTCGAGGGCCGCGTCGGGGTGAAGATCCCGGCGGGCACCGCCGACGGCCGGGTACTGCGGGTGCGTGGGCGCGGCGTGCCCAAGCGCGGCGGTGGCGCCGGGGATCTGCTCGTCACGGTCAAGGTGGCCGTCCCGCAGAAGTTGGACGACCCGGCGACCGAGGCACTGAAGACGTATCTCGATGCCGAGAAGGCCAGCGGATTCGATCCGAGGGCCGGGTGGGCGGGTGCGTGATGGAGAAGGATTTCCGCGACGTCGACCCTGACGCCCAGATCTTCGTGATCTCGGTGGCGGCCGAACTCGCCGGGATGCACGCCCAGACCCTGCGCAACTACGACCGGCTGGGGCTGGTCACGCCGCATCGGACGACGGGCGGCGGCCGGCGGTATTCGCCGCGGGACGTTGCGCTGTTGCGCGAGGTGCAGCGGCTCTCGCAGGACGAGGGCGTCAACCTCGCCGGCATCAAACGGATCATCGAGCTGACCAATCAGGTCGAGGAACTGCAGCGCCGGGTGGACGAGATGGCAGCGGAGATCGTGGAGATCCACCGCGCGTACCAGCGTCTGCCCGCGACGATCAGCCGCAGCAACGCCCTCGTCGTGTGGAAGCCGCGCAACCAGCGCTGATCACGCGCGTCGGCCCCCACCGAGCACTCGCGAGCGCCCCCGAACGACCCCGAGCGCGTCGGGGGACGGGTGGGACCGTTGTGAAGGGTCCCGTGAGTTATTATTCGTAGATGCAAATCAGGAAGTTCGGGTCACCGAAACTTTGGGTGACGGTCCTCGGGGCGGCGCTCGTGGCGAGCCTGACGTCCTGTTCTGCCCTCGCCGACGCCGACGACGATCGTCCGGTGGTGCTCACCACGTTCACCGTGCTCGCGGACATCGCGAGCAACGTCGCCGGTGACGATCTGCGCGTCGAATCGATCACCAAGCCCGGTGCCGAGATCCACGGCTACGAGCCCACCCCCGGCGACATCCGGCGCGCCTCGCAGGCCGACCTGATTCTCGACAACGGTATGAACCTGGAAGCCTGGTTCTCCCGGTTCGTCGCGGACCTGGACGTTCCGCACGTCGTCGTCAGCGACGGGGTGGAGCCCATCGACATCGCGGAAGACGCCTACCGTGGCATGCCCAATCCCCATGCCTGGATGTCACCGCTGAACGTCGAGATCTACGTCGCCAACATGGCCCGGGCGTTCGCGGAACTCGATCCCGACAACGCCGACACCTACGCCGAGCGGGGCCGCGCCTATTCGGCGGAGTTGCAGACCGTTCAGAACGAACTGGTGTCGTCGCTCGCCGTGCTCCCCGCCAACGAGCGGGCGCTGGTCACCTGCGAAGGTGCCTTCTCGTACCTGGCTCGCGACGCGGGACTGACCGAGAAGTACATCTGGGCGGTCAACGCCGAGCAGCAGGCGACACCCCAACAGGTCGCCGGGGTCATCGATTTCGTCCGCGCCAACGAGGTGCCCGCGGTCTTCTGCGAGTCGACGGTGTCGGACGCCCCGATGCAGCAGGTGGTGTCGGCGACGGGTGCGCGATTCGGTGGCGTGCTCTACGTGGACTCGCTGTCCGAGGCCGACGGTCCGGTCCCTACCTACCTGGACCTCATCCGGCACGACAGCCGCACCGTCATCGACGCGCTCACGGGAGGCCGGCAGTGACCACTCGGGACATCGGGGCCGACCGCGTCGCGGTCGGGGGCGCCGCGGCCGACCGCCACACCGGCGACGCCGTCGCGGTCGAGGACGTCACCGTGCACTACGGCGACGTCCTCGCCCTCGACCGGGTGTCGGTGCGGGTTCCGGAGGGCCGGATCGTCGGTCTCGTCGGAATGAACGGGTCCGGGAAGTCCACGCTGTTCAAGACGATCATGGGCATGGTGACGCCGGACCACGGAACGGTGCGGGTGCTGGGCGGTTCGTCCGCCGCGGCGCGCCGGTCCGGAACCATCGGGTACGTACCGCAGCACGAGGACGTCGACTGGAACTTCCCGGTGTCGGTGCGCGACGTCGCGATGACGGGCCGCTACGGGCACATGGGTTTCACTCGCCGGCCTCGCCGTGCCGACCGGGAAGCCGTGGATCGCGCCTTGGAGCGGGTCGAACTCACCGAATACGCGGAACGTCAGATCGGCCGGCTCTCGGGTGGCCAGAAGAAGCGGGCCTTCGTGGCGCGGGCCATCGCCCAGCAGGCGCGGATCCTGCTCCTCGACGAGCCGTTCGCCGGCGTGGACAAGCGGTCCGAGGCCACCATCGTGGCCCTGTTGCGCTCTCTCACGGCAGAAGGGGTGAGCGTCCTGGTCTCCACGCACGACCTGCATGCGCTGCCCGCGCTGGCCGACGAGGCGATCCTGTTGAACCGCAGCGTGATCCTGCACGACACCCCGGACGTGGTGCTGCGCCCGGAGAACCTCGCGCTCGCGTTCGGACTGGACGTGATGGACCGGAAGGGCGCGTGACCGAGTTGCCGGGAACACTGCTCGAATCCCTCCTCGAGCCGCTGCAGTACGGATTCATGGTGCGCGCGTTGCTCGTCGCCGTCGTCACCGCGGTGGTGTGTGCGGTGCTCAGCTGTTGGCTGGTGCTGATCGGCTGGTCGCTGATGGGCGACGCCGTCTCGCACGCCGTGCTCCCCGGTGTCGTGCTGGCCTACATCTTCGGAGCCCCGTTCGCGATCGGCGCGATGATCTTCGGATTCCTCGCGGTCGCGCTCATCGGTGCCGTGCGGGACACGAGCAGGATCAAGGAGGACGCCGCCATCGGCATAGTCTTCACGACCCTGTTCGCACTCGGCCTCGTCCTCATCTCGGTGACACCGAGCCAGACCGATCTCAACCACATCATCTTCGGCAACGTGCTCGGGGTCGGTACCTCGGATCTGATCCAGGTCGTGGTTCTGTCCGCGGTGATCCTGCTGGTGCTCGTGCTCAAACGTCGGGACTTCACGTTGTACGCGTTCGACGCCACGCACGCCCACGCGATCGGGTTGCGGCCCCGGGTGCTCGGCGCACTGCTGCTGGGTCTGCTCGCGGCCACCGCGGTGGTGGCACTGCAGACGGTGGGTGTCGTGCTGGTCGTCGCGATGCTCATCATCCCGGGCGCGACGGCCTATCTGCTCACCGACCGGTTCGGGCGAATGCTGCTGCTCGCGCCGGCGATCTCGGCGATCTGCGCGGTGCTCGGCATCTACCTGAGCTACTTCTTCGACACCGCCCCCGGCGCGACCATCGTGCTCGCCCAGGGCATCGCCTTCGCTCTCGCCTACCTGTTCGCGCCACAGCAGGGTGTGTTCGGCAAGGCCGTCGCGTCCTCCCGGCGCAGGGCAGCGCGCCGGCGGGCGGTCCATCCACCGGGAGAACCCGTTTCCTGAGGTGAGGTCGGCGACCTAGCGTCGCCGTCATGGAGCGAAACGCACACGAAGAGCAGGTCGACGCCGTTGTCGTGGGGGCCGGGATCGCCGGCCTGTACGCGATCCACCGGCTGCGCCGGGACGGGCTGACCGTGCGCGGAATCGAGGCCGGGTCCGGCGTGGGTGGGACGTGGTACTTCAACCGGTATCCGGGCGCGCGCTGCGACGTCGAGAGCGTCGACTATTCGTACTCGTTCTCCGAAGAACTGCAACAGGACTGGGACTGGTCCGAGAAGTACGCGACGCAGCCGGAAATTCTGCGGTACATCGAGCACGTGGCGGAGCGATTCGACCTGGCCCGCGAGTACCTGTTCGACACCCGGGTGGTGTCCGCCGACTTCGACGCGGGCACCGACACCTGGACGGTCCGTACGGACCGCGGGGACGTCGTGCGGGCGCGGTTCTGTGTGTTCGCGACCGGTAGCCTGTCGGCCGCGAACACTCCGGACATCGCCGGCCGCGACGAGTTCGCGGGGGAGACCTTCCACACGGCGCACTGGCCGCACGAGGGGGTGGACTTCACCGGCAAACGGGTCGGCGTGATCGGCACGGGATCGTCCGGTATCCAGTCGATTCCACTGATCGCGCAACAGGCCGAGCAGCTGTACGTGTTCCAGCGGACCGCGAACTACAGTGTCCCGGCGGGGAACCAGCCGCTCGACGAGCAGACGAGGCGGCAGCAGAAGGCGAACTACGCGGAGCGGCGCCGACTGTCCAGGCTCAGTGGCGGCGGTTCGCCGTTCTCTCCGCGGCCCGTGGGTGCGCTCGAGGTGTCCGAGGAGGAGCGCCGCGCCGCATACGAGGAGCGGTGGCGGCTCGGCGGTGTGCTGTTCGCGAAGACGTTTCCGGACCAGACCAGTGATCTCGCCGCGAACGAGACGGCGCGGCAGTTCGCGGAGGAGAAGATCCGTGAGCTCGTCGACGACCCGGAGGTCGCCGAGCTGTTGATCCCCAAGGACCACCCGATCGGGACGAAGCGGATCGTCACCGATTCCGACTACTTCCAGACCTACAACCGCGACAACGTCACCCTCGTCGACCTGCGGTCCACCCCGATCGAGCGGATCGATCCCACGGGGATCGCGACCTCCGCCCGGCACTACGACCTCGACGCCATCGTCTTCGCGACCGGATTCGACGCGCTGACCGGTTCGCTGGACCGGATCGACATCCGTGGCCGGGACGGCCGGTTGCTGCGCGAGTCCTGGTCTGCCGGACCGCGAACCTACCTCGGTCTCGGTGTGGACGGGTTCCCGAACCTCTTCCTGGTGACCGGGGCCGGCAGTCCGAGCGTGCTGGCGAACATGATCCTCGGTGCGGAGCAGCACGTCGACTGGATCGCGGACTGCATCCGTCACCTGGACGAGCACGGCTATGCCACGATCGAGCCCACCGTGGAAGCGGTGGAGGACTGGCTCGCCGAGTGTGCGGAGCGGGCGAGCAAGACGCTCTTCCCCACCGCGAACTCGTGGTACATGGGCGCCAATATCCCGGGGAAGCCGCGCGTGTTCATGCTCTATCTCGGCGGATTCGGCAACTACGGGCGGATCTGTACCGACGTCGCGGAAGCGGGATACAAGGGGTTCACCCTCACCGCACGGTGAGCGACCGCGGCACCTCCCGGTCACCGGGACATCCGGTCGACGTGACCTGTATCACCTACCTAGCGTCGGGATTTCGCCCGCTCATTCAGGAGATTCGATGTTGACGACACGTACGCGTTCTCTCGCTGCCGCCGTGGCGGTTTCGGCCCTCGCCCTCTCGGCCTGCGGGGGCAGCGACAGCTCCGGTTCGGACGGAGACGGCCCGTTCCGGGTGCTCGTCACCGGAGGGCTGAGTGCGCAGGGCGCCCTCGCCGCCAACGCCCAGACGTCGGTGCTCGCCGCACAGGCAGGCGCCCAGGTGCAGAACGAGGTGGGCGGAATCGGCGGGCGGCAGATCGAGCTGACCGTCGTCGACGACGGCGGTGACGCGACCAAGGCGGTGACGGAACTGCGCAACGCGATCTCGTCGGGCAACGCGCCGGATCTGTTCCTCAACTCGGGACCCTCGTCGGTCGGTGCCGCGGTGCTGCCCATCCTGAACCAGAACGACATCCTGTCGTTCAACATCGCCCCGACGCAGGACTCCACCGATCCGTCGAAGTTTCCCCTGAACTTCGATCTCGCTCCCGGTGCGGGAGACAACGCCGACGGCATCGTCGAACACATGCGGGAGCAGGGGTACTCGACCGTCGGCGTGATCCACGGAAGTACGGCCTACGGTGAGGAGTTCGGCCGTGAGATGGAGCGTGCCGTCGACGATGCGGGACTGCGACTGGCGCGCAACGAGGAGTACGACGTCGCGTCCCTGGACATGACGCCGCAATTGCAGTCGTTGAAGAATGCCGGTGCCGAGGCTCTCGCGGTCGATGCCTACGGCGCCCCGCTCGGCTACCTGCTGCAGTCGCTGCAGCGCCTCGACTGGGACGTGCCCCTGATCGGCAACACGTCGGTGGCGGGTACCGCCCTGGTCGCCCACGCACCGCCGAACGGGGTACTGGGAACGCCCGAGGTGGCGAACCTCGTCGTGCAGGTCTTCGCGAGCACCGTGTACGACCCCGAGGACGAGGCGGTGAACACCATGGTCGAGACGATGGCCTCGCTGGGAACGATCACCTCACCGCTGATCCTGGCCGACAACTACGACGCGTTCCCCCTGGTGGCCGCCGCCGCGGAGGCAGCGGGTACCACGACGGATGCCGAGAAGCTGGCGCAGGCCCTGGAGACTCCCGAGGTGCTCGAGGCCGCGAAGACGGCCTTCCTGCCCCGCTACCATTTCAGTGCGGATTCGCACGGTCCGGCCCCGGACGCGGACGCCCTGCGGTTCATCGCGCCCACCGCCCTCGTCGACGGTCAGTTCGGGAACCCGGCCGCGTCATGACGATCGTCTGGACCGGGCTCGCGCTCGGTGCGGTCTACGCGCTCGTCGCGATCGGCTACAACATCGTCTTCGTCTCCTCGCACACCTTCAACTTCGCGCAGGCCCAGCTGATGATGGTCGGCACGTTCGTCGCCTACACCGGGCTGGTGACGCTGCGACTTCCCGCCGTGGTGGTGTTCGTGATGGCCGTCCTGGCGGTGACGGCGCTCGCGGCGATCGAGGAGATCGTCGCGGTGCGGCCGGTCGCGGATCACCAGAGCCAGCTGGTCACCACACTGGGGGTGGCGACACTGCTCAACGGCGCCACCCAGTTGATCTGGGGTACCGAACCTCTCAGCGTTCCCTTCTTCGGATCGCAGGACCCGATCACGGTGCTCGGCGGCCGGACCTACCCGGTGGAGATCGCGCTGCTGGCGCTCGCCGTCGGCCTGGTGATCGCGTTGGGGTACTTCACTCGCAACACGATGACCGGGCTCGCCCTGATGGGCATCTCGGAGGACCGCGAGGCCGCGATGCTCCGCGGAGTGAACGTGCGGCGGCTGGCGCTCGGGGCTTTCGCGGCGTCGGGCGCACTGGCGGGCGCGGCCGGACTGTTCGTGGGTCCCAAGACGTTCGCGGTCGCGACGCTCGGTGCGGCACTGGCCATCAAGGGCTTCGTGGCCCTGGCGATCGGCGGCTTCGGATCACTACCGGGCGCGCTCGTCGGCGGGCTCACCGTCGGGCTCGTCGAGTCGTTCACGGCGCTCGAGTTCGGTGCCCAGTACAGCAACATCGCCGTCTTCGTGGTTCTCATCGTGATTCTGATGGTCAAACCGGCCGGGCTCTTCGGTGCGGTTCGAGAACGGGTGGTGTGACGATGCAGGTATGGCGCGCGCTCCGTGCGGTGCCCGGCTGGATCTTCCCGCTGGCGGCGGGTCTGGTCGTGCTGATCCTCCCGGTTCTCGGGGCCGACATGGCGACGACCCGCCAGATCCAGCTGGCGTGCATCCTCGCGCTCGTGGTGAGCGGGCTCAATCTCAGCCTCGGCTACGCGGGTGAACTCGCGCTCGGCCAGGCCGCGATGTACGCGGCCGGCGCCTACACCGCGGGTCTGCTGTCCCAGGCCGGGCACACGGACATCCTGGTCCAGCTCGCCGCGGCAGGAGCGGTCGCGCTGCTCGTCGGAATCGTCACCGGCATACCGGGACTGAGGCTGGGGAGCTGGTCGCTCGCGATGACCTCGTTCTTCCTGGTCCTGCTGGTTCCGGACGTGCTCGCAGTGTTCGGCGGCAACACGGGCGGACGCAACGGGCTCACCGGCATGGCGCCTCCCACGCTGTTCGGTGTCGAACTCGAGACCGACGGCTTCTACTACCTCGTCGTGGTGGTCGTGATCGGCTGGTTCGCGGTGATGCGGAACCTGGTCACCTCGCGCCACGGCATCGCGTTCCGCACGCTCAAACAATCGCCCGTACTGGCCTCGTCCCAGGGCGTCTCGGTGTTCCGGATGAAGCTGTCCGGATACGCGATCGGCGCGTTCCCGGCGGGATTGGCGGGTGCCCTGTTCGCCAACACGGACCTGTTCATCTCGCCGGAGGCCTTCGGGTTCACGTTCGCGACAGCGGTACTCGCTGCCTGCATCCTCGGCGGCGCGGCAAGCGTCTACGGCGCACTGATCGGTGCCGCGGTGATGCAGTTCGGCCCCAACCAGTCCACCGCTTTCCAGGAGTACGCGCTGTTGGTGTACGGCGGGTTCCTCATCGCCGGAGGTGTACTGCTCGGGGGCGGACTGACGCGCCTGTTCCGCGCCGGAGGGCGACGTCTGGACCGCGCCGCCGGGCTCGGGTCCGCTCCACCGGCACGGACGGATACCGGCGAAGTCGACGTCCCTCGGGTCGACGGTGCGCCGCTGGTGGTCGAGGGAGTCCGCAAGGCGTTCGGCGGCAATCAGGCGCTCGACGGCGTCGACCTGCGCGCCGAGCCGGGTTCGGTGACCGCGCTGATCGGACCGAACGGGTCCGGAAAGACGACGCTGCTGAACATGATCAGCGGCTTCTACCGCTGCGACGCCGGCCGAGTGGTGCTCGGCGACACGGAACTTCAGAAGATGACGTCCGGGCGGGTCGCGAGGGCGGGCGTGACGCGCACGTTCCAGACCCCGAACATCCCGGAGCACGTGACGGTGCTGGAAGCGGTTGCCGCCGGCCGGTACTCGATGGACCGGGCGTCGATGGCCTCCGCGGTGCTGCGTCTTCCGCGGTTCCGCAAGGTCGCGCATGCCGACGTCGTGGAAGCGGAACGGGCACTCGAGCTGGTGGGGATGGCGCACCTGCGCAACGAGATCGCCACCTCGCTCCCGTTGGGGATGCGACGCATGCTCGAGGTGGCCCGCTCGGTGGTCGCTGCTCCCCGGATGCTGCTGTTCGACGAGGTGGCCTCCGGCCTCGACGAGGACGAGATCGAGCGGCTCGGTGACGTGATCCGGAGGCTGCGGAGCGCGGGCGCGACCGTGGTGCTCGTGGAACACAACTTCCGTCTCGTCCTCGATCTCGCCGACGAGATCGTGGTGCTGGCCCAGGGGAAAGTGATCGCGTCCGGTCCGCCCGAGCAGGTGCAGCGGCATCCGCGGGTGCTCCGTGAGTACCTCGGGGTCGAGGCAGGCGACGAGGATGCGCTACTGGACGAGGTGAACGGATGAACGCCGTGCTCGAGGTGCGGAACCTGCAGTCCGGATACGGGGACCTGCGGGTGGTGTGGGATGTGTCCTTCGACGTGCACCCGGGGCGGGTGACCGCGCTGCTGGGTCGCAACGGTGCCGGGAAGACCAGCACCTTGCGCGCGGTCGCCGGCCTCAACCGGGTGATGCAGGGTTCGGTGCGCTTCGGCGGGGAGGATCTGGCCGGTGTCCCGCCGCACCAACGGGTACGGCGGGGGATCGCCTATGTCCAGGAGGGCAAACGCGTCTTCCAGCGGCAGACCGTCGAGCAGAACCTCCTGCTCGGTGGGTACGTCCGGAAGGGTGGGCGCTCCGCGCTCCGGGCGGCCCTCGATCCCGTGTATGCGATGTTCCCCATACTCGCCGACAAGCGCGCGATGCCCGCGGGGTCACTCTCCGGTGGGCAGCAACAGATGCTGGCCATCGGATCCGCGCTGATGGCCGAGCCGTCGCTGCTCCTTCTCGACGAGCCGTCCGGCGGACTGGCGCCGGTCGTCGTGGCCGAGGTGATGGAGCGCGTGCAACTCCTCAAGGAATCCGGCCTCGCGGTGCTCCTCGTCGAGCAGGCGGTCGAGGCGGCGATGAGCGTGGCCGACCACGTCACCGTGCTCGACATCGGGAAGGTCGTCATGGACTCGCCGGCCGACGAGATCGACGACCTCGCCGTTCTGCGAGACGCGTACTTCGGCCGGGTCGACTGAGGCCGTCCTCGATCCCGGGACCGGACGACCTCCCACTCGCCGGGAGAGCGCCCGTGCGGGCGGTGCATTCCCCGATAGTCTCCACCGATACCGACCGTCACACGAAAGGCTCTGTCGTGCAACGAATGAAGGACGCTCGTGTGCTGGTGACCGGCGCCGCCGGAGGCATGGGGCGCAGCCACTGCGTGACCCTGGCCGCGGCAGGAGCGGACATCGTCGCACTCGACCTCGGCGGCGCGCAGGCCGATCTGGACGAAACCGTCGATCTGGTCCGGGCGTCCGGCCGGACCTGCATCGCGGCCACCGCGGACATCCGGGACATGTCGGCGCTGCGTGCCGCCGTCGAACCGGGAGCCCGAACCCTCGGCGGCCTCGACGTCGTCGTCGCGAACGCGGGTGTGTACGACACCCCCGGCCCGTCGTGGACCATCGATCCGGGCACCTGGAAGCGGTCGCTGGACGTCAACCTCACCGGGGCGTGGAACACCGTTCGTGCCGGAGTCGAACACTTCTCGCACGGCGGGTCCGTGGTGCTCGTCAGCTCCACCGCGGGTCTGAAGGGGATCGCCTCGGCATCGCACTACTCTGCGGCCAAGCATGCGGTGGTCGGGCTGGCGCGCACGCTGGCCAACGAGCTCGGTCCCCGGTCGATCCGGGTCAACACCGTGCATCCGGGTTCGGTGCGCACACCGATGATCATCAACGACCGCGTCTTCGCCAACCTGTGCCCGGACGTGGAGCATCCCACCGAGGCCGATGCGGCGGCGGTGCTGGCGGCGCGCAACCTGCTGCCCGTCCCCTGGGTGGATCCGGTGGACGTGAGCAACGCCGTGCTCTTCCTCGCGTGCGACGACTCCCGATACATGACCGGTGGACAACTCGTCGTCGACGCCGGCCTGACCCAGAAGGTATGAGATGAGTGGACGACTGGACGGAAAGATCGCGCTGGTCACGGGAGCGGCGCGAGGTATCGGGCGGGCGCAGGCCGTGCGATTCGCGCAGGAAGGTGCCGACATCGTCGCCGTGGACGTGTGCGGACCGATCGACACCGTCGTCACCCCGCCCTCCGGACGTGCGGATCTGGACGAGACCGTGTCCGCGATCCGGGCTGCGGGGCGGCGGGTGGAGCCGCACGTGGTGGACGTCCGCGACCTGGAGGCCCTGCGGACCGCGGTGACACGGAGCGCGCACTCGCTCGGCGGGCTGGACATCGTCTGCGCGACGGCGGGAATCAGTTCCTCGGGCCCGGCGCTGGACCTGGACGAGACCACCTGGCAGACGATGCTCGACGTGAACCTCACCGGCGTCTGGCACACCTGCACGGCGACGGCCCCACACCTGATCGATCGTGGTGGGGGATCGATGATTCTCACCAGCTCGATCGCCGGACTGCGCGGGCTGGTCGGGGTCGCGCACTACACGGCGGCCAAGCACGGAGTGGTGGGACTCATGCGCGCGCTGGCGAAGGAACTCGCGCCGCACCGGGTCCGGGTCAACACCGTCCATCCCACGAACGTGAACACGACGGTGATCCAGAACGATTCGGTGCGGCGGGTGTTCCGCCCGGACCGTGAGAATCCCACGATCGAGGAGTTCGCCGAGGCAGCCACCTCGATGAACATGCTCCAGGTCCCCTGGATCGAGCCCGAGGACGTGGCGAATGCCAGCCTCTTCCTCGCCTCCGACGAGGCCAGGTACATCACCTCGGTGGCCCTACCGGTGGATGCGGGCAGTACCCAGCGCTGAATCGCCGAACGGCCGGAACCTCCGTCGAGGATCGTCCGCCGCCGATACCATCGCGGGGTGACGGTTCGACGAGTCCTGTCCGTGGCCACCCTCCTGGTCGCGAGTGCCGCCGTGACCGTTCTTCCCGGAGTGACGGCTACGGCCGAGCCCGCGGCAGAGCACGGCACGGTCACGGCGTACGAGCCCCGCCCACCGGGCTGGGCGGGCTCGGATCGAGCCTGGTACGTCGAGTACACGACGGAATCACCCACCGGCGGAACCACTGTCGCCTCGGGCGCCGTGCTCGTTCCCGAGGGGGCGCCGCCGCCCGGCGGCTGGCCCGTGATCGCCTGGGGACACGGAACCAGCGGGCTCGCGCCGCAGTGCGGATTCACCGCCACGGACGGCCGGTACGACGCGGACATCGTCGCCCGCTTCCAGGACCAGGGCTATGCCGTGGTGGCGCCGGACTACCTCGGGCTCGGGCCGACGGCCGAGACGCCGCACCCCTACCTCCATTCGCGCACCGAGGCGACCGCCACCGTCGACCTGGTCCGCGCAGCGGTGTCGGCGAACCCCGATCTGTCCGACACCTGGGCCGTCGTCGGCGTGTCCCAGGGCGGGCACGCGGCGCTCAACGCCGGGCACCTCGCCGGATCGCGCGCGCCGGAACTCGACTTCCGGGGAACCGCGGCGCTCGCGCCCGCGACCAACATCGACAAGGCCTTCGCCCTGGTCGGCCCGTACGTGCCCGAGATCCCCGGGCTGGACGGCGCCACCGCCTACTTCGCAGCCGCCCTGGCCGGCCTGCGGGTCGCCGCACCGGATCTCGACCTGGCCGCGTATCTCACCCCCACGGGCGCGGAACTGGTGGACGGTCTGGAGACCCTGTGCGTGCAGGACTGGGGCGACCGCGTCGGCGGAGCATCTCTCGGGTCCCTCATGACCAGGCCGGCCTTCGACGGCGAACTCGCATCCCGGCTCCAGCAGTACATGGCGGTACCGACCGCCGGCTACGACCGGCCGGTCCTCGTCACCCACGGATACGCCGACACCACCGTTCCCGTCGTCACCACGCTGGCACTGCTCGGCGAGTTCCAGGTGGCCGGTACGCAGTACGAATTCCATACGTACGACGTGGAGCACGGCGGGATCGTGGACGCGTCCTGGCCGCAGTTGCTGCCGTACCTCGCCGGGATTCTCGCCCCGGCGTAAGGGGGCCGGTCAGTATCCGACGGTGAACCGCTCCCGATAGTGCGTCGGGCTGGCGATCTCGTCGACGAAGGCCGTGGCGAAATCCGCCCCGGCGATCGAGGAGTTGCCGTCCGGCTCGGTGAGGAGGACGTCGCCGCCGAGCCGGTACGTGCCGCGTGCGGGCACGTCCTGATCGCGCCCGAACACGGCGGACGGACTGACCGCGAACCAGTTGACGTTCTCCAGCGTGCGTTCGAGTTCGTCCAGGACCGCCCAGGTGCCGAGCGCCTCGGGCCGATACTCGTCGGGGAAGTCGGGAGTGTCGATCAGTCGCGGCCCGTCCGCACTCACCTGCAGCGACGCCGCGCCGCTGACGACACCGAGGCGCCTGCGGTACTCGACGACGGCGTCGGTGAGGGCCGGGACCGCGTCGACGGCCTTGCGCCCTCGGATCTCCCGGCCCGGTACGGCGAGGACCACCACGTCCGCGTCCCGGGCCAGTGCCTCCACGAACAGGGCGTCGAACAGGTCGCCGGGGCGGAGCGTGAGGTGTTCGCCGGGAGTGAGGCCGTCGGTGTCGCGCGCGACGGCGATGACGTCGTAGCCGCGAGCGAGTGCTTCGGCGGTGATGTGTCCGCCGGCGAATCCGGTGGCCCCGATGACGGCGATGGTGGTCATTCCCCGATGCTAGACCGGATCGACGAGGACACACCGGGCTCCGGTGTAAATCGTCGGCATGCACTTGTTGCAGTGGATACACAGCGACCGGGTGTCGGGTTCCTTCGCGATGCGGTTGACGAGATCGGGTTCGCGCAGCAGGGCACGGGCCATCGCGACGAACTCGAAACCCTCCGCCATCGCGGTGTCCATTCCGGCGCGATCGGTGACGCCACCGAGCAGCACCAGCGGCATCGAGACGGCGGCCCGGATCTGCCGCGCGTCCTCGAGCATGAACAGGTCGCGATACGGGTACGCATGCAGGAACTTGCTGCCCACCAGCTTGATTCCCGTCTTGAGCGGCTGCGGCATGACCCCGGCGAACTCGTGGATGGGGGCGTCGCCCTTGAACAGGTACATCGGATTGAGCAGTGAGCTGCCGATGGTGAGTTCGATCGCGTCGAGGGAGCCGTCCTCCTCGAGCCACTTCGCCACCTGGATCGCCTCGTCCAGCCAGAACCCGCCGGGCACCCCGTCGTCCATGCTCAGTTTGGCGAGGACGGCGATCCGATCGCCGACGGTGTCGCGGACGGTGCGCGCCACCTCGCGGACCACCCGGGCCCGATTCGCCAGCGAGCCACCGTAGTCGTCCTTGCGATGGTTGAGTTTGGGGCTCAGGAACGAGCTGGCGAAATAGTTGTGTCCGAAGTGGATTTCGACGGCGTCGAACCCCGATTCGATCGCCAGCTCGGCGGCCGTGCCGTGCGCGCGCCGGATCCGCTCGATGTCGTCGACCGTGGCGGCGTGGATCGGCCGCATGCTGAGCGGGCTGAACGACCGTGACGGTGCCAGCGCCCGGTGGCCGGTGAGCCGCTGGTTGCCCACCGGGCCGGCGTGGCCGAGCTGCGCGGACGCGGCGGCACCCTCGGCGTGCACCGCATCGGTGAGTCGGCGCAGCCCGGGAACGGCCTCGGGCCGCATCCAGATCTGGCCGTCCTCGGTGCGGCCCTCCGGGGCAACGGCGCAGTAGGCGACCGTCGTCATCCCCACGCCACCGGCCGAAGGCGCCCGGTGGTACTCGATGAGGTCGTCGCTGACCAGCGCTCCCGGAGTGCGACCTTCGAAGGTGGCGGCCTTGATGATGCGGTTGCGCAGGGTGATCGGTCCGAGTCGGGCGGGCGCGAGGACGTCGGGCTGGGCGGTCACGAGAACTCCTAGTCGAGTCGGCCGGGTGTCGGGTAGCTGCGCAACGACAGGGCCAACGCGCCCTCGTATGCCTGCTCGTCGATCGACTGCCGCAGCGACGGGCAGGTCGGTATCTCCCTGCTGGATTCACCCAGTGCGGCACGCCGGGAGAACTCGGGGCAGGCGGATTCGGCATCGGAGAGCCACTGCACGCTGGTGTGCTCGTTGCTGTACTTCTCCACCAGGACGCGGTTTCCGCAGTTGCGGCAGGAGATGGGTTGCACGGTGCCTCCGAGGTGACAGCGATCGGCGGTGACACCGATCGGGTGGGGTGGTCAGGCCTGGCGCATGTCGGCCGCGGACCAGAACGCGCGCATCGAGGTGATCCGCCCTTCGTCGTCGAACGTCATGACGTCGATCGGTTCGATCACGTGTGCGTTGCCGTCGATCTCGGTGCGCACCCGGAAGTGGAACGCAGCCTCGTTCCCGGCGACGCGCAGTGCCAGCAGCTCCGTCGATCGCCGGAGGTTCTCCAGGGCGGCGTAGAAGGCCGTGACGGCCTCCGTGCCACGGTGCGGGGCGCTGCCGACCGGATCCTCGACCGTCGCGTCGGGCGCGTAGAGGCCGGCGATCTGTGCGGCCGTGCCGGTCGCGACGGCGTCGAGGTAGCGGCGGACGGTGTCGGTGATCACGTCGGTGGTCTGCGGTGCGGTCATGGGTGCACGCTAGCCCCGGAGAACCGCCTGCACAGGCGCCTGTCCCGCCGAGCGGGACAGGCCTTGCACCGTGAGCGGGGTGCACCTCGCCGGGGTGTTTCGGTTGTAGGCTCGCAAGAGTGCACACGCCGACCGACGGTGCGGAACCGACGTATCCGCCGCTGCCCGCCACCAGCTGGGCCGTACTCGGCATGCTCGCGTTCGGCGAGGAACTGACGGGCAACGATCTCAAGAAATGGGTCGACTGGAGCGTCGGATTCTTCTACTGGAGCCCCTCGGTCAGCCAGGTGTACGGAGAGCTGAAGAAGCTCGAGACGCTCGGTCTGGTGACCTCGCACGTGGTGTCCGAACCGGGCGTCCGCGGCCGCCGTCTGTATGCGATCACCCCGGCGGGCACCGACGCCGTACGGTCCTGGTCACGCGGTGCCCCGGTGGAGATCCCGGTGCTCAAGCACGGTGTGATGCTGCGGCTGTGGCTGGGGCACCTCAGTGATCCCGAACATCTCAAGTCGTTGGTGCGCGCCCACATCGAGAACATGCGCGAGCTCCGCGCCCGGGCGGCGTTGCACGCCGAGCACTCCACCCGAGAGCCGGCATGGGCGTACCCGAGGATGAGTCTGCGCTGGGCGGTGCGCTACTTCGACGCCGAGATCGAGCTGGCGGAGCAGATGTTCGACGAGATCGACGAGGCCGCAGAGGCGTTCGCCGAAGCCCGGGTCGTCGAGGACAGCGGGCTACCGCAGCCGAACGACCCGGGCAGTTGGAAGACGGTCGAGGACATCGTCGAAGCGCTACACACCACCCGGAGCTGATCCCGCTCCCCGGCCGAGCAACGTCCGGGCCAGACTCAGGATCTCCGCACGAGGCGCGAACGTCGTGCCGAGCGCGGGAAACGTGAGGAATCCGTGGAACAGCCCGTCGTAGCGACGGTGCACCGTGGGCACGCCCTCGCGCGTGAGCCGTTCCGCATAGGCGTCGCCCTCGTCGCGGAGTGGATCGAGCCCGGCGGTGACGATCAGCGCCGAGGCGAGGCCGCTCAGGCTCTCCGCCCGGGACACCGACAGGCGCGACGACGTCGCTCCCCCAGGCGCGTACTGGCGCCAGTACCACTGCATGGCGGCACGCGTGTTGTAGTAGCCGTGGCCGTACCGCCGATACGAGTCGGTGTCGAAGTCGTCGTCGATCACCGGGTAGAGCAGGATCTGGGCACTCGGCGTCGGCCCGCCCTCGTCCCGGGCGCGCACGGCGGTGACCGCCGCGAGATTCCCCCCGGCACTGTCGCCGGCGAGGGCGATCCGCGCCGGATCGATCCCCAGCTCCGCGGCACGCTCGTGGACCCACCGGAACGCGGCGTGGACGTCGTCGGCCGCTGCGGGGCCGGGGTGTTCCGGGGCGAGGCGGTAGTCCACCGAGACGATCGTCGCGTCGGTGCCGTTGCACAACGACCGGCACAGGTCGTCGTGGGTGTCCAGATCGCAGAACACGAATCCGCCGCCGTGGGCGAAGACCACGGCAGGTGTCGGCTCGGCGGTAGCGGTGGTGGCCGCGATGACGGGACGGTACAGCCGCACACGGAGCGCGCCGCCGGGGCCGTCGAGGACGTGTTCGCTCACCGATCCGACCGGCTCGGGGTGCGGGTTGGGTACGCGCCTGGACCGGATCAGTTCCCGGGCGGCGGGCCCGGTCATCGTCTCGAGCTTCGGGAACCCGGCCTCGAGGGTCTCCAGCATCGCCCGGGTCTCCGGGTGCAGTGAGTCGGGGTAGAGGGAGGAATCGGGGTGAGTGGTCATCGGGCGCGCCCCGACCACAGTCCGGTGCCGCGGCGTTGCAGCGTCGGTGTCACGTGGACCCGGCTCGCCTCGTAGCCCCGCCAGATGGCACCGGCCGCCATCCGCACCGGCGCGGCCAGCTTGTGGTCGAGCTTCATGTGCGTGACCGGGCCACAGATCGAGATCGCTGCGACTGCCTCGCCCTCCGGCCCCACCGGGGCACCGATACAGGAGAAACCGCGCAGGGACTCCTCGCGTTCGAAGGCGACCCCGCGCTCGCGAACCTTGGCCAGCTCCGGGTCGCGGGTGTCTCCGTGTATCGCCGAGGCCAGCAGGGCCTTGCCCACCGCGGTGGCCCGGGCCGGGCGGCGATAGCCGACCCGGGTCGGCACCGAGGCGCTGAGGCGTCCTCCGATCTTCTCCAGGTAGACGATGTCGGGGCCGTCGAGGACGGCGAGGTGCACGACGAAGCCGGTGACGCGATGCAACTCGTGCAGGGTCGGGATCGCGGCGGCGTGCAGCCGGTCCTGATGGACTGCCAGGGACCCCAGTTCGATCAGCCGCATGCCGAGTTCGTAGTCGCGGCCCTCCCGGCGCAGCCACCGCATGTGGACGAGTTGGTCGAGCATGCGGTGGGCGGAGGAGCGCGGCAGGCCGGTGCGCTTGACCACCTGGGCGAGTGTCAGCCGGCCGGGGCCGTCGAAGGCGTCGAGTACCAGCGACACACGGTCGAGGATCGCGGTGGGTGCGGCGTTCTCGGTCTTCGCGGGTGTGGGCCGAGGATCGATCATCTGGATCGTCATGAGATCTCCTTTGCAGGCGCAACGATGCAAAACCCTGTGACGTGGCTGTTTCGATTAGGAATAGTCTCACGATACCTGACGATTGTGAAGTGAGTCACGAAGAAAACCCCGCGGTCCGTAGTGGACCGCGGGGCTTTCTCCGAGTGAGGGTGGGCTACATCGCCGCGAGGGGTTCACTCCCTGACCAGTCGTGACCCCAGTAGGAGTCGGCGGTGATCTCCTCGGCCGAGTAGTAGTTCTCGTCGACCTTCATGCCCTCGGTGCCGAACTCGATGTCCCATCCACCGGGAGCACGGACGTAGAACGAGACCATCTTGTCGTTGGTGTGCCGCCCGAGTGTCGACGACAGCGAGAAGCCGTCCTTCAGGACCCGGTCGAGTGCCTGTCCCACCGCGTCGAGCGTGTCCACCTCGACCATCACGTGGATCAGCCCGGGTGCGCCGCCGTGCGGCGCGGGGCACAGCGCCAGGCTGTGATGGCGCTCGTTGATGCCCATGAAACGGATTCGGACGGGGCCGAACTCGGGCGGAGCCGGGATGCGGAAGGCGCCGCGGGGGAGGAATCCCAGGACGTCGGTGTAGAACTCGAACGAGGCATTCGCGTCCAGCACCGGCAGGACGACGTGGCCGAGACCCTGGGCGCCGGTCACGAATCGCGCCCCGAACGGGGTGACGACCGGGCTGTGGTCGAGGACCGCGCCGTGGAAGACCTCGAGCGTCGTGCCGCCGGGATCCTGGAAGGTGATCACTTCCTCGACCCTGCGTGCGTCGGCCTCCTCGAGGGACAGCGGTTTGACGGCGACGCCGGCCCTCTCGACCGACTGGCGGACCCGCTCGAGCGCGGCGTGGTCGCGAACCTCCCAGCCCACGCTCACCACCTCGTCGCTGTCGCCGGGAACCACGACGATGCGGGCGGCGCGTTCGTCCATGCGGAGGTACAGCGCATTCTCGTCGGGCCCGTCGCCCTCGGCGAATCCGAGGACGTCGAACGCGAACGTGCGCCAGCGGTCCATGTCGGTGGTCTGGATCTTGACGTAGCCCAGAGCTTTCAGATCGGTCATGTGCCTTGTCTTTCGTGTTTCGGTGTACGGGTGTGGTGGGTGGGCCAGATCATCGGGTGTGGTGGGTGGGCTAGATCATCGGGTGTGGTGGGTGGGCTAGATCATCGAGCGGAGGGGGCCCTGCGGATCGGCGCCGAGCGAGCTCAGCGTCGTCGCGTGGAACACCGTGCCCGGCACGTGGATCGCGTGGTGCAGGCCGGCATGCGCGTCCCGCCAGAACCGTTGCAGCGGCTTGTCCATGCGCAGGGCGTTGCCGCCGCAGCGCGGGTAGATCTCGTCGATGGCGCGGATCGCCTGCCACGCCGCGGACACCTGGGTGCGACGGCCGACGGCACGCTGCTCGAACGTCGGTGTGCGGCCGGAATCCACGAGGTCCCACATCCGGTCGACCTGGGCGAGCAGGGAATCCCGCGCGGCCTGGAGGGAGGAGGTCGCCTCACCGATCGCGAACAAGGTGTAGGGATCGTCCTTGATCTTGGTGCCCTGGGCGTTGATCCGTTCGGCCTGGTACACGTTGGCCTGGTGCATCATTCCCTCGGCGATGCCGATCGTGGCGGCGGTGATGCCGAGCGGGAACATGGTGGACCACGGCATCAGGTACAGCGTCTCGGTGCGCCCGTACTCGCGGACCGCGGAGCCGTCGATCACCGCGTCGCAGTCCATCACCCGGTATTCGGGAACGAAGGCGTCACGGACCACCAGGTCCTTCGAACCGGTGCCGCGCAGGCCCATCACGTCCCACGAGTCCTCGATGATCTCGTAGTCGCTGCGCGGGATGATCACGTGCAGCATCCGGGGCGGTTGCTCCATGCTGCCGTCCGGATTGCAGGCGAAGGCGCCCAGGAACGCCCAGTCGCAGTGATCGGTGCCCGAGGAGAAGGACCACTTACCGGAGAATGTGTATCCGCCGTCGACCGGAACGCACATCCCGCCCGGCATGTACGGCGACGCCATCCACGTGTCGTTGTCATGCCCCCAGATCTCCTCCTGCACCTTCGGGTCGGCGAACGCCAACTGCCAGGGGTGGACGCCGACGATGCCGTGCACCCACCCCGCCGACGGATTGAGCGACGCGGTGCGCATCACCGCCTCGGCGAACTCGCGCGGATGTACCTCGTAGCCGCCGTACTCCTTGGGCTGGAGCATCCGGATGCTGCCGGCATCCTTCATCCGCTTCGCGGTGGCGTCGGCCAGACGTCCGAGCCGTTCGGCTTCCTCACCCTCGACGAACAGGTCGTCGGCGACCTGGTCGAGCCGTTCCAGGACTTCGTAACTCATGATCGTGCCTTCTTCTCGATGTGGCGGGTCAGCTCATGGGGGAGGCGATGGTGTTGCCGGAGGCGATGTTCTCGGCGACCTCCTGCTTCCAGCTGTCGACGGCTCGGGTCGTGTCGATCTCGAACTCGAAACGGTTGGTCATGTCGTCGGTGAGGTTCTCGACGTCCGTGTAGAACTGGCTGTACCAGCGGCGCAACTGGTAGACCGGCCCGTCCTCCTCGGAGAGGAGCGGATTGTCGATGGGCGCCTTGTTCTTCCAGATCTCGACGTCCTGCTCGAAACCCATCTCGACGCCTTCGGCGAACTGGGCGGCCATGCCGGCCGCCTCCTCCTCGGACAGACCGGGGAGCTTCTTGACGATGGCGCCGTACTGCAGCACGAACTCGTTGTTGCTCACCGGGTAGTGGCAGTTGATGAGGACGGTGTTGATGGTCTGGCCGTTGGCCTCGGATTCGAGCCAGTCGATCATGTAGGACGGCCCGAAGTAGGACGCCTCCGACTTCAGCACCGCGTTCGGATCGTCGTAGTTGGTGCCGCTGATGACGTCCTCGCGCCCGGTGGAGTTCATGTACTGGGTGGCGACGTGCCCCTCGAAGACGTTCTTGAAGTACCGGGGGAACGAGTAGTGGATGTAGAAGAAGTGGGCCATGTCCACGACGTTGTCCACGATCTCGCGGCAGTGGGAGCCCTTGATCCGAAGGGTCTTCCAGCTCCAGTCCGTCCACTCGTCGGTGCCGTAGCCCTCGATGTGCGGAATCGTGACGCCCTCCGGCGGAGGGTTGCCCTGCGGGTCGTGCCAGACGAACAGCTGCCCGTTGCGCTCGAGCGTCGTCCAGGCGCGGGTGCGGGCCAGCGGCGGGACACGCCGTGCGTACGGGATGGAACTGCAGCGTCCCTTGCCGTTCCAGCGCCAGTCGTGGAACGGACACGCGATGTCGTCACCCTTGACGGTGCCGCGGGCCAGGTTGCCACCCATGTGTCGGCAGTAGGCGTCCAGGACGTTGAGCGTTCCCGCACTGTCCGCGAAGACGACCAGCGAGGTGCCGAAGGCGTCGATCTGATGAGGTTGTCCGTCCGTGAAATCGCGGACCAGGCCGAGCAGATGCCAGCCCCGCGCGAAGCGGGTGGGCGCGGCAGCGGCCTCGATCATGCGGATCTCTTCGGCATCCGAAGCGGATCCGTGGACGGTGGTGGAAGTGGTGGGGGCCATCGGTGATTCCTCCGTGGTGCATCCGGGACTCGGTACATCCTGGACCCGAGCCTGTGATGTGGCTCATAATTCGCCAGGGTCGGTGCCGGGAGAAACCCTCCCTCCCGCTGGGTGGAATGCCCGGAGGGAAGCGTGATCGTCAGAGGGCCGTGACGGCCAGTCCGAGGGCGGCGGCCGCGGTGGTGACGAGCATCGTGCCGAGCGTGGCCGCGAGTGCGACGGTGAACTGCCGGTTCGCGATCAGCCGCACCGATTCGAGGCTCGCGGTGCTGAATGTGGTGTAGCCGCCGCAGAACCCGACCCCCACCACCAGGGTGACCTCCGACGGCGCGCCGTGGAACAGTACGAGGCCGGTGGCGATGCCGAGCAGCAGTGACCCGCTGACGTTCACGACGACGGTGCCCCAGGGAAACGCCCCGGCCCACCGGGAACGGACGACGCCGTCGACGACGAAGCGCGCGACGGCACCGAGGCTGCCGGCCAGCGCGACCCACAGCGCGATCATCGGCGGGACCTGCGTTCGCGCGCGACGCCGGCGAGGACGATCCCCAGCGTGGCGGTGAGCAGCCCGAGCATCGCGGACCCTGCGAGATACCCGGCGGCGAGCCCGGTGTGGCCGTCCCGGGCGAGCAGATTCGTCTCCACCGCGAGAGCGCTGTAGGTGGTGAACGCACCGAGGAAGCCCGTCCCGCCGGCCAGTCGGAGGGTGCGCCGGCGTCCGGTGTCGTCACCCGCCGAGGCGAGCGATTCGAGGAGGATGCCGAGCAGGAACGCGCCGACGAGGTTGGCGACGAATGTCGCCGTCGGCCAGTGCCCCTCGGCCGGGGGAAGATGGATGCCGAGTTGGTAGCGGCACCACGTACCGAGCAGGCCACCCACCGCGACGGCGGCGATCGCCGCCGGGCGCAGATGCAGTGGTCCCGGCGCGGGCGGCAACTCGGACACGGGCGCACTCCTTCCGGTGGGAAAGGAGCCATCAGCCTCGGGTGAGGCGGTTCGGGCAGGTGCCCCGGCGGAGATCCATCGCCGTCACGATTGTAGCCCGTGCGGTGTCGCTGCGTGCTGTGTCTCCGTGCGTGGTGTCGATGCGTGCCGGCGGCTATCCCTCGAACCGTCCGTACCCGCCGCGGTAGAACAGGAGTGGGCCGTCCTCGCGCAGGACCTCCAGGTTGCCGACCCGGGCGACGACGATGGTGTGGTCGCCGGCGTCGTGCTCGTCCTCGACCGTGACCTCGATCCTGGCGAGTGCTCCGCTCAGCGCGGGCGCACCGTTTCCTGCTCTCGTCCAGTCGATGCCGGCGAACTTGTCGTCGCCGCTGGTCGCGAACGATGCGCATTCCGGGCGCTGGTCGTGGGCGAGGACGTTGATGCACAGGGTCCCCACCTCCCGCAGCCTCGGCCAGCTCCGCGACGTGCGTGCCGGGCAGAAGGACACCAGCGGCGGGTCGAGGGACACCGACGTCAGCGATTGGCAGGCGAAACCGAGCGGCACACTGCCGTCGTGTGCGGTGATCACCGTGACACCCGTGCAGAAGTTGCTCATGACGGAGCGCAGCAGGGTGGTGTCGAGTGCGGGCTCGAGCGGCATTCTGGTCCTTCCCGGAGGGTGCATCACCTCACCGTCCCCGATCCCCCGGTCCGGGCCAAGGTGGCGTCTCGCTGGTCGGGAGGCTGCCCCTGCCACGCCCCCTGCCATGGCAGCGCTCTCCGGTTCGTGTCGGCGCACCCCCGACCGAAGGTGCGCCGACACCGACCGGGGAGCGTCCGGAGGGTCTCCACGGCAACCCCCGACTGTAATAGAACAGGTTTCAGTTTTGGGCAGAAGCGGCTATCGTGTCGGTGACCTGGAACACACGAGGGTGGCGCCCGGTCGGCGCCGCGCGAGGCACGAAGGATGGCATCGAGATGAGCGTTGACTCCGTCACCGGAAACGACCTGTACAGGCCCGCATATGCGCCGGACCTGCTCATCGCCGCGCTCGAACGCAACCTCGACCGGCCCGCCCTGTACCTCGGTGACGTGGTGCTCACCGGTGGGCAGATGCGCGACCAGATCAGCTGTTTCGCCCAGGCGCTCGCCTCGCTCGGCATCACCACCGGGTCGAGCACGGCCATGCTGTCGAAGAACCGTCCGGAGGTGCTCATCAGTATGGGCGCCACCATGATCACCGGCTGCCGGGCCAGTGCGCTCAACCCGATGGGCTCGCTCGACGACCATCTCTACATCCTCGACGACGCCGGGATCGAGACGTTGATCTTCGACCCCACCGCGTTCGAGGGCCGGGCGGCCGAGCTGAAAGAGGCCGCCCGCTCGGTGAAGAACGTGTTGTCGTTGGGTCCGTCCGAGGTCGGTGTCGACGTCCTGGCGCTGGCCGCGACGTTCACCCCGGCGCCGCTGCGGTCACCGGACGTGTCGGCCGACGACGCCAGCAGCATGGTCTACACGGGTGGAACCACCGGAAAGCCGAAGGGCGTCGTGCTCACCTACCGCTCCGGGGCGACGCTCAACCAGATCCAGATGGCCGAGTGGCAGTGGCCGGACGAGCCTCGATTCCTCATCTGCACCCCGCTCTCGCACGCCGGCGCGGCATTCTTCATCCCGACCCTGCTGCGCGGCGGCTCCCTCTACGTGCTGCCGTCCTTCGAGCCGGGAGCCGTGCTCGAGGCGATCGAGAAGCACCGCATCACCGCGACCATGCTCGTTCCGACGATGATCTATCTCCTCATGGACCATCCCGACCTGGCGTCCCGCGACGTGTCGAGCCTGGAGACCCTCTTCTACGGTGCTTCCGCCATGTCGCCGGCCCGGTTGCGGGAGGGAATCGAGAAGTTCGGCCCGGTCTTCTTCCAGTTCTACGGGCAGAGCGAATGCGGAATGACGATCGCCGTGCTGCGTCGGGAGGAACATCTCGCGGACGACCCGGCCCGCCTGGCCACCTGCGGCCGACCGGTGCCGTGGCTGGACGTCCGGCTGCTCGACGACGACCTGAACGAGGTGCCGCAGGGCGAACTCGGCGAGATCTGTGTGCGCGGCCCCCTCGTGATGCGCGAGTACTGGAACAAGCCGGACGAGACCGAGGCCGCTCTGCGCGGGGGCTGGCTGCACACCGGGGACGTCGCCCGCCGGGATCGCGACGGCTTCCTGACCATCGTCGATCGCAAGAAGGACATGATCGTCACCGGCGGGTTCAACGTGTTCCCCCGGGAGATCGAGGACGTCATCTCCGCACACCCGGCGGTCGCCTCGGTCGCCGTCGTCGGTGTGCCGGACGAGAAGTGGGGCGAGGCGGTCAAGGCCTGCGTGGTCCTGCGCGAGGGGGGACAGGTGGCCGCCGAGGAGCTCGTGGAGAAGGTGCGGGCCGCGAAGGGCAGTGTGCACGCACCGAAGTCGGTCGATTTCGTGGAAACTCTGCCACTCACGCCGTTGGGCAAACTCGACAAGAAGACCCTGCGCGCCCGCTACTGGGCGGGCGCGCAGGGTCGACTGGTCGGCTGACGTCAGGCCGTCGCGGCGACCCCGTCGGCCGTGACGGGGCCACCGAACGGCAGGGACACCGTCAGCTCGGCGCCCTCGGACACGTGATCGATCAGGAAGTTCGAGACCTCTCCGCGCAGTGACGGTGTCCCGTCCTCGAGGGTGCTGTCCGCGACACGTCGGACGGTGAACGCCCAGACTCCGTCGGTGGTCACCGTGTCGAGCGGGTACTGGCGGATCTGGCGGGCCCCGTCCGGAAGCTGAGCCGCCACCGAGATGTACTGTCCCGGCTGGAAATCCGGGAGCGGAGAGCCATCGGCCGCGGCCAGGGTGAAGGACACCCGGTCCTCGGAGCCGGAGCGTGCGGACACCACGGCGCCGCGCCAGACGTCGCCGGCGGACACGCCCGCTGCCTCGTAGAGACCCGCCTCCGCTGCGATGAGGGTGCGGGCGAACAACCAGTACAGCTCGTCCCAGGCGGCCGCGACCTCGGGCGTGACGGCCTCGCCGAGAACCTCGACGATCGCCTCGAAGAGGTACTTGTGCACCACGTCGTAGGACTCGGCGGCGACGCCCAGCGACGCATGCTTGTTCGCGATCCGGCTCACCGTCGCATCGATCTTGTCCTGGTCCGGCTCGACCTGGAGGGTCGCGAACGTGGCGATCGCCCCGGCGAGAGCCTTCTGCTGCTGTCCCTGCTGGTTGCCGCGATTGAACAGGTTCCGTTCGAGGTCCGGGGCAGCGGCGAACAGCTTCTCGTAGAACAGGGGCGTGATGTCTCCGATCGCTCCGCCCACGGCGGGCAGGGTGGCGCGGATGACTTCCTTCGACTCAACCGACAACATCGGGCAGTCTCCATTCGGTGAAGGCAACATTTACATTTCGGCACTGGGATGCCGGGATTGTGTGGAGACCTCCGGGGGAAGCGTCGCCAGCAGCGCGTGCAGCTGCGCCTGGGCCAGCTGCGCGCAACTCCGCACGTATTCGAGTTCGGTGGTCGTCGGTCCCGAAGCGCCGGAGGCGAGCCCGTTGCCGGAGACCCTCGACAGCGCCTGCGCCCGCTGGAGAATTTCCTGGAACTGGGCACGCGCATTCATGACGAGGTCGCGGGCGTACTTGTCGGCGTCGGCGATCGTCTGATCGGCGGTGCGCTGGGCCTGGCTGAGGAGATTGACCGCGCGTGACGAGATGCCCATGAGGTCCTTCTCGGATTCCTTGCGCAGGCGCTCGTTCTCGCGTTCGAGTTCGTCGAGCCGTTGCAGCAGGTCGTTGCCGGGGGCGGGGCGTGGCTGCGGTGCGGGAGGCGGCGCTGGTGCAGGTGCAGCCTTGCGTGCTGCGAGTTCGGATTCCAGATCCCGCACCCGCGCACGCAGTTCGCCGACGACCTGGTGCTGGTCGGGTGTGGGCGGGGCCTCCTGCGGGGGCACCGATTCGCTGCGCGCAGGTCCCGGGCGGGGCGCAGGCGGCTGTGGGGACTGGTGCTGTTGTGCGCGGATCAGATCGTCCATGGCGAGGGCGACCTCGTCGAGGAAGTCGTCGACCTCGCCCATGTCGTATCCGTGACGAAGGAGGGAGGAACTCTTGAAGACGACGGTACGTACGTCGTCGGGTGTTATCGCCACGGATGCACCTCGAGTGAATTCGTCGTTCCGGACGGTATGGCGGTTCGCGTCGAATCGGACGGAGCAGCCGGCGCGAAGTCCTCGTAGCTGATCGATTCGGGGTCGAGGCCGACACGGGTCAATTCGCCTATCGTGTGCTCGACCATCGGGGGCGAGCCGCACACCAATGCGGTATAGCCTTCCCACCAGTACATTTCGGCGGCGACGGTGCCGACCAGTCCGCGGTGACCGGCAAAGGTCGGATCCTCCGAGACCACGGGAACGTAGGTGAACCACTCCCGGCTGCTCATGTGGGTCAGATAGTCGTGGTCGTACAAATTGGCACGATTGCGCGCACCGTGGAAGAGCAGCACGTTGGGGGCGCCCCCGGACGTCCCCCACCGTTGGTCGAGTTGCTGGATCACCGCGCGTAGCGGCGCCAGTCCGGAGCCGCCCGCGATCAGGAGCAGATCGCCGCACGTGTCCGGATCGATGGTGAGGCGATTACCGATGGGCGCACCGAGTTTCACGCTGTGACCCGGCACGAGGTCGCGGGCGATCGCGCCGGTGACCTGGCCTCCGGGAATCACCTCGATGTGCAGTTCGAGCACGCCGTCCGGCCGAGGGGCGGCGGCCGGACTGACATAGCGCCACTGCCGCGGGCGCTGCGGGACCTCGATCGCCATCGACTGACCGGGCCGGTAGCGGAACGGGATCCGCGGCTGCAGCTCCACGAGGACGAAGTCGAGTCCCTTGCGCTGGACGGACACGACGTCCGCGTCCCACCAGGGAGGAGTGTCCTTCTCGGCGTCCGCGGCCGCGGCGACCATCAGCCCGGCGACGGCCTCGTACGCCGCTCCCCAGTCGGCGGCGAGCTCGGGCGTCCAGGCGTCGCCGTGGAAGTGTTCGAGCGTCGCGAGCAGTGAGGCACCTGCGGCGGGGTAGTGCGCTGCCACCACGCCGAACCGGCGGTGGTCCCGGCCGAGGTGCTGGACGAACGACGGATCGTCGCCGAGGGACTCGACATTCGTGACGATGTGCCCGAGCGCGGCGAAGAAGCGATCCCGCTGGGTGGACATGGACACCGGGAACATGTCGCGCACTTCGGGATGGGCCAGGAACAGGTGGGAGTAGAAGTGCTGGATCGCGTCGTCGCCGATCTCGACGACGGCGCGCCAACTCGCCTGTAGCGCGGAAATGTTCATCGGCGCCGGATCGACCCGGAGGTGGCATCGGTACGCGCACGACGCTCGCGCGTAGAGAAGCTCCGGGCCATGGCACAACCTTCCGCTCGAAAACCGACTGGACGTAAGAACGAGAGTTAATCGGTATCGGTGCCCGATGGCAAGTTGGGAGAACCGATTTCGGGTTGCCCGGTCGTCGCTCGGACACCGGGTCGGTGACGCAGCGCGAGCGTGGCGGCTCAGTACGGGTCGTACTGGATGTTCTCTGCGGGAGTGCCCGTCGCGTACAGGCGATCCAGGGTGGTGCGCACCATCGCCGCCGACCCGCACACGAGGACCTGTTGCTCGACGAACGCGCCGTAGGACGTGACGACGTCGGCGAGTGTGCCCTGCACCAGATCCTCGTCGCCGAACCCGACATCGACGCGCAACTGTTCGTGCCACTCGTCCGGGGTGTGCGGATCCTCGAGGGACTCGACGACCGGGACGACGGTGAGCCAGGGCAGATGCCGTAGCAGCAGGCAGAGCATGTCCGCGGCATACAGGTCACGCGGATGGCGGCCACCGATGAAGAGGAACACCTTCGGTGGATCGTCGTGCCTGGCGAGGTCGAGCAGCATCGAGCGGAACGGTGCGAGCCCGGTCCCGCCTGCCACCAGGACGACGTCGGGCCCGGCCGGATCGATCGCCATCGTTCCGCGTGGCGGGTGGATCTCCCAGCGGTCGCCCACCCGGGTGTCCTCCACGATCCCGCTGCTGACCCACCCACCGGGAACGGTCCGCACGTGGAACTCGAGCTTGCCGTCGCGTGACGGGGGCAGCGCGGGGGACAGCCGGCGCAGCAATTGCGGATGCTGTGGGACGGACACGTCCACGTACTGGCCGGGTCGGAACGGTACGAAGTCCCCGACCAGCCGGATCACCGCGAGGTCGCGCCTCAGCCGGTGGTGTTCGACGACGGTCGCGGACCAGGTCTGCTCCATGCCGGGATCATACTGGCGCCACGGAGCGACGCAGCTCGAGCGCCCGGTCCCGGTGACATCGCACAACGCCGGTGCGGCGGCATTCGTGTCAGACGAGGGGGTCGTGCTGGATCAGTTCCGGTGGAGTGCCCCCGTGTCGCAACGAGTACACGGTGGTCTTGATCATCGAGGGAGACCCGGAGATCTGTACCTGGCGGTCCGCCCAGGAACCGAACTCGGCGACGACGCGGCCCAGCCGCCCGTGCAGCCGACGATGCATCCCGGGTGGGGGTTCGGGGTCGGGAGTGGTGTGCCACCAGGGGTTCTCGTCTTCCTCGGAGACCGGGACGACGGTGAGCCACGGATTGCTCAGGGATAGCTCCCAGAGGGCTTCGATGTCGTAGAGATCGCGCGGGTAGCGGCCGCCGACGAACATGTGCACCCGCGGGTTGTTGCCGTGCTGCGCCATCTCCATCACCTGCGCCCGCAGCGGCGCGATCCCGCTTCCCGACCCGATCATCAGCACGTCGAGCCCGTTGTCCCGATCCACCTCGAGCCCACCGAGCGGGGAGGCGAGCTGCCAGCGGTCGCCTACCCGGGTCTCGTTCACGATGGCCGGGCTCACCCATCCGCCGGAGACCCGGCGCACGTGGAACTCGATCTGGCCGTAGGGGTTCGGTGGGATCGCCACCGACAGGTAGCGCCACTGCCTGGGACGCTGTGGAATCTGGACGCTGAGGTATTGGCCGGCGTGGAACGGGATCGGCTGGTCGGACTCGAGGCGCACGATCGCGAGGTCGTCGAGCCGGCGTTCGTGACCGACCACGGTCGCCGTCCAAGCGGCGGGCAGATCGTCCGCGTCCGCGGCGTCGCGCATGGTGGTGAGGAGCAGGGAGACGAGCCCGCTCCACGCCGAGTCGAGTGTGGGCGTCCACAGCACGTGGCTCAGGGCCGACCGCACCGCGGCGATCAGTGCCGATCCGGCCGCTTCGTAGTGCCCGGCGGTGATGCCGTACTTGCGGTGGTCCCGGCCGAGCTGGGCCAGCAGTTCCGTCATCGGGCCCGGCTCCTCGAGATTGTCCACGACGAACTCGAGGGCCCGGGTGAACTTGCGAGCCGGTTCCTCCAGGGAGATCGGGAACAGCGCCCGGTACTGCGGGTGCTCGGAGAACAGCGCCGCGTAGAAGAGCTGGGCCAGGTGGGACGGCCCGTGGGAGCCATGGGTGATCGACGAGAAACTGGCCCGCAGCTGCGCGATCTCCATCGCGCTCAATCGTGCGGCCGCACGATCGGTCACTCCGCCTTCCGTGTCCACCGGGCCCCCTGTACTCACCGCCGTCGTTCACCGCGTCCGCTCGTGAACTCTCACCAACCGTTCCGCTCGCGGACTCGGAGAAAGTCTAGCGGGGCCGCCGCGAGCAGAACTCGCGACGGCCCCGGACGGGGTCCCGGCTCCGGGACGTGTCACTGCATCCGGAAAGGGGCTACTGCGCAGGCCCGAGGTCCAGGAAGACCGTCTCGCCGGTCGCGTCGTCGAGCCCGTCGTTGTCGGTGACCACGTACAGGTTCCCGTTCCCGGCGACGGCCACGCCCTCGGCCTTCTCCTGCACCCAGCCGCGGGTGGCCCGCAGATCCGGCGCCAGGTCGCGGTACAGCGTCTTCGGAAGGACCGTCACCTCCTCGTCGGCGCCGGTCACGCCCGATTCGGTGGGGATCTCCACCCGGTGGATCGCCTTGATCCGGGCGGCGGGGCCGTTCAGCTTGTCGCGTTCGAGGATCAGCAGCGCGCCGTCGTGCACCGTGATCTCGGACAGTCCGATCCAGTCGCCGTCGACGTCGGTCGGGTCGAGCTGGTAGCCGTACCACTGCCACCCGCCGTCGGCGGGCGTGTACCGGCCGATGCGCGCGACACCCGGCGGGTCGGTGTCCAGTTCGCGCTGCAACACCACCCAGACGGTCTCGTCGTCGCCGCTGCCCTGCACCGACACGCCTTCGAGGCCCTGGCTGCCGAGCGCGGCGCCGATGTCGTCCGGGAGGCCGATGCGTTCCTCGATCGCGCCGTCCTCCGCCACTCGGAGCAGCGCGTTCTCCGGTCCCTCGGCTCCTTCGACGGCGAGGTAGAAGCCGCCGTCCCGGCGGGCCGCGACCCCTTCGATGTCGAGAGTCAGCGGCTGTCCGTCCTCGGTGACCGCGATTTCCCGGTCGATCAGTGCCGGGGTCTGTGTGAGATCGATGCCGAGGACGCGGGCCGGGCCGTAGGCGTCGTCGGTGGCGGTGAACAGGCGGTCGGGATCCTCCGGGTCGACGGACAGCGCGCCGAGGGCACCCCACCCGACCGGGAGTCCGTCGACGTCACCGGAGACCAGTGACGGGAAGGCCGGGGAGCCCCCGGCTGCCGCATGCTCCTCACCCCAGCCGTAGAGGGTCACCGAGGCGCGGACGCCGGCCTCGGCATCGTCGACCTCGGAGGAAATCGCCAGCAGGTTCCGCTCCGGGATGGCCAGAATGCCCTCGGGGCCGTTGGTGGCGGGCAGGATCTGCCGGAACTGCGGGTCGGTGGGATCGCTGACGTCGTAGACGGCGACGAAGTTACTGCGCTCGGATCCGACGAGTGCCACCGGACGCCCGTCGAGTTCGGTGATCGTCAGCCCCTCCGGTTCCGGCCCCTTCGCCTCGGCGCGGCCCTCGTTGTGCAGACCGGTGCGGACCGCGAGATGGGAGAACTCGTTGCCGCCGTCCCAGACGAGGTCCCCGGTCGCGGCGTCGAAGATGGACCAGTTGCGAGTGCCGCCCTTCCAGTCGCCCTCGTTGGCGGTTGCGAGGTACCGGTCGCCGATCCACCCGATCGCATCGGGCTCGCGGGGCAGGTCGGTGATCGAGCCGGTCTGGTCGATCACCCCGTCCTCGACGGTGTCGATGTCCTCGACGCTCGCGGTACCGGCCGAGAAGAGGGACGTCACCTCGCCGGTGGGTCCGTCGATCACGGCGATGCCGTTGTTCTCCTGGAGGGTCACCGCGATCTCACCACGATCGTTGACGTCGACGTACTCGGGTTCGAGGTCCTCGGGGGTGTCCAGTCCGGCCGCGCGCGCCTGGTCGACGTCGAAGTCGACGCGCCGGGTGGTCCACGCCTGCGGCTCACCGGTGAGGTCGACGATCTGGACGAACCCGGTCGGCGGCTGCGGGAGGTCCCCCTCCTCGCCGCCCTCGGGGGTGAAGTCCTCGTCGCGCTGGTTCTCGATCGCCACCGCGGCGAACGTGCCGTCCGGGCTCAGTGCGATCGAGTCGGGCTGGCCACCCAGGTCGATGCTGTGTACCCGCGTGCGGTCCGCGATGCGCACGACGTCTACTCGCCCCGACGGCGCGGTGAAGTCGCCGCCGGTGGTGTCGACCACCACGAGGACGAAGTCCTGGTGCACGATCACCGACGTGGGCTGATCGTCCGCATTGCCGAGTTCGGTGAGGGAGAGCGTGCCGAGTCCGCGCGGCGTCGACGGGTCGGAAATGTCGAGGAAGCCGATCCGCTGTGCCGTCGCGTCGGTGTAGATCATCGTGTTGCCGTCGGGCGTGACCGAGGAGATCTCCGCGACCGTTTCGGTGTCGATCGGCTCACCCTCGGGGCGGTTCTCGAAGATCGGGTAAGTCGCGAGCCGGTGGTAACGCTGTGGATTCTCCACGTTCCACTCGATCGGCGCGGCCGTCGCGGTGGTGATGTCGTTCGACGAGGCGACCGACTCCTGCTCGCTGCTCGCGCATCCTGCCGCGAGCGCGGCAACGGCCCCTGCCGCCACCGCTACCGTGCCCGCGCGTCGTCGCGCCCGGCCTGTCCGTCTCGTCACGTGTCCGTCCTCCGTCTCTCGCCCGCCCGGGAACCCGGGCGGAGCCGAGGGCAGCGTGATGGAACGGGTTGTCCGGTGTGCGGACTCGCGGTGAACGGACGATGTCCGGGGAGCGTCGGGTGGGGCTAGATCCAGCCGCGCCTGCGCGCTTCGAGGGCCGCCTCGTAGCGGTTGGAGACGCCGAGTTTCGCCATCGCCGCCGAGAGATAGTTGCGGGTGGTCCCCGGCGACAGATGGGCGTGCCTCGCGATTTCCTCGACGGAGGCGCCGTCGGCGGCGTACTCGAGGACGTCGGCCTCCCGGGCCGTGAGTACCGAATCGCCGGCACTGATCGCCTCCGCGGCCAGCTCCGGGTCCACGTACCTGCCGCCCTTGTGGACGGTGCGGATGACCTCGGCGAGCGTCGCCGCCGACGTCGTCTTCGGCAGGAAGCCGCGAACCCCGGCGGACAGTGCCCGCTTGAGATAGCCGGGGCGGCCGTGGCTGGTGACGATCAGCGTGCCCGCGGTCGGTGTGAGCGCGAGCAGTTCGGTGGCGGTGTCGATTCCGTCGATGCCCGGCATCTGCAGATCGATGACCGCGACGGCGACGGGCTCGCCGGCGTCCACCCGGCGCCGCCAGGCGGCGACGAGCTCCTCGCCGGTGCCGACGTGGTCGACGACGTCGATGTCGGCCTCGAGGTCGAGCATCGTCGCCATGGCCGCGCGGATGAGTGTCTCGTCGTCCGCGAGCAGAACAGGGATCACGCTTCCTCCCAGAGGACTTCGAGGACGAACTCGTCGCCCGCCGCGGTGGTGTCGAGCCCGGCGCCGACAGCCGCGAGCCTGTCGGCGAGCCCGCGCAGGCCCGATCCCTCACCCGGCTCGTCCACGACGCCGTTGTTGCGCAGTGACATTCCCGCAAGCCCGAGAGTGAGTGTCGCCGAGGTCGCGGACGAGTGCCGGACGATGTTCGTGGTGCCCTCGCGGACGACCCAGGCGGCGACCTCGTGGAACCGCGTGGGCACCGCGGCCGGGTCTCCTTCGACGTCGAGTCGGCAACCTGCGGCCGACAGCAGCGAGCGGGCACCGGCCACTTCACGTTCGAGACCGATGTCGCGGTAACCGCGCACCAGAGTGCGCATCTCACCCATCGACTCGACGGCCAGTGCCTTGACCTCGTCCATCTCGGCGGCGGCGCGATCGGCCGCCCCGGACCGCGAGAGGGTGGCCGCCAGTTCGCTCTTGACCGCGATCGCCGAGAAGCCCCGGCCGACGACGTCGTGTAGGTCGCGCGCGAAACGCAGGCGCTCCTCGGCGACCTGGAGTTCGGCCTCGACCTCCTTCGCGTGTTCGAGGTCGTCGATGATCCGAAGGCTCCACAGGGTGAGCAGCGTCGTGCCGACGAGGAGGGCGCCCACGGCCACGACGGCCGCCGCGGTCTGGAGGGCCGCCACCGGGGAGGCGCCGAACGCGAGCCCGGTGGCCACGCCGACTCCGAGAAGGACCGACCACTTGTGTGGAGTGAAGGCGATGACGGTGAGTGCCGCCAGCAACGTCACGAGGATGCCGGTGACCCGTGCCTCGTCGGCGACCGTCTCCGCCGTCGAGGTGCGGGTCACGACGGCACACGCCAGCCAGATGGCTGCCAGTGCCGTCGCGGCCGCGGGCAGCGCCCACCGCCGGTAGGTCGCGTTCGGCCACGCGGAGAGTGCCGGCTGGGCCTCCACGGCACCGATGGCCGCGAGCCCGGCGCCGACGAGAGTGATCGCCTGCCACACCGAGCCTCCGGCGATCGACATCACCGCTACCACCGAGACGATGCCCACGTGGAGCGTGACCCGCGTGTAGTGCCGGAACTTCGCCGGACCCGAGAGCTCACGCCACCACGTGGACCAGTGCCTCACCCGCGGTCGTCCCAGCGGAAGGTCTTGTAGACGAGAGCCAGTGCCAGGACGGTCCATAGTGCCAGTGTCGCAAGCGGCCGACCGAACTCGGCGAAGGTACCCGCGAAATCCAGCGCCGTGGCGGACGTGTCGGTGGTCGCCGGTGTTCCCGCGGCACCGAGCCAGACGAGATCGGAGATCGCCGCGAAGGGGGTCCAGTCGGCGACCGTCGCCAGCCGATCGGGCAGGATGCCCCGGAGCGAGGCCAGCCCCACCATCGCGACCGTCATCACGGGAATCGAGGTGATCTGCGCGGCCTCCGCATTCTTCGTCACTCCACTGGTCGCGAGGGCGAGCAGCGAGAAGACGACGAGCCCGCCCGCGAGTGCGAGCAGCGTCGCAACCGGATTGACGGGGGCCGGCGCACCCGTGCCGTA
This sequence comes from Rhodococcus triatomae, assembly GCF_014217785.1. Taxonomy (NCBI): domain Bacteria; kingdom Bacillati; phylum Actinomycetota; class Actinomycetes; order Mycobacteriales; family Nocardiaceae; genus Rhodococcus; species Rhodococcus triatomae. The sequence goes on from NZ_CP048814.1 coordinate 2,944,185, forward strand.
CACGATTCCCGCGACGGCGACGGCACCCGCGAGGGTGAGTACCGAGCCCGGTACGGCGGGGGCGGTCAGGATCTGCCAGTCCGACGCCTCGCCGGTGCGCAGCCGCTTCAACACCCCCTCGCTGCGGCGCGTGGTGACCATCGACAGCACCGAGTAGTACTGGACGAACAGCAGCGCGAAGAGGACGAACAGTTCGATGGTGGTCGCGGTCAGTGCCGGTGTCGGTGCGCCGCCGTCGCGACCGACGAAGTAGGTGAACAGCGGGATCCCCACGGGGAACACGGTTCCCATGAACACGAGAGTCTTGTTGCGGCGGAACTGGAGATACTCGGCCTTGGCGAGCGCGGAGAGCGGCCGCCGGCCGTAGCCGACCGAGGGGGAGGCGAGTGCGGTGGTCATCGTGCGGCTCCGATCGGGGTGGCGGTGGTCGTGGTGTCGGCGGTCTCGGTGCCCGGCGTATCCCCGATGCCGGAGGAACCGGCGCCGTCGGGGGAGCCGGCGATGTCGAGGAACACCGATTCGAGGGACGCGGCCCTGGCCTCGAGCCCGGTGAGGGTCACGCGGTGCTCACGCGCCCAGTCGAGCAGGGCGAGCAGGTGGTCTTGCAGCGTGTGGGTGGCGACGGTGACGCGGGATCGTGCGTCGACCTGCGCGCCGTCCAGCGTCGGCAGACGCAGCCCGGGGTGCTCGAATGCGATCGTCGCCGGATGCTCGTCGACGATCTCGCGCAGCGTGCCGTGCCGGGCGATCTCGCCCTTGTGCATGATCGCGATCCGGTCGGCAAGGGCTTCCGCCTCGTCCAGGTAGTGCGTCGTGAGGACCATCGTGACGCCTGATGCCTTGAGATCGGCCAGCAGTTGCCAGGTTCCACGCCGGCTCTCCGGGTCGAGTCCCGTGGTGGGCTCGTCGAGGAACAGCAACCGCGGCTGACCGAGCAGCGCGCACGCGAGGTCGACCCTCCGCTGCTCGCCTCCGGACAGCGAGCCGACCCGGACGTGGGCGCGGTCGGTGAGATCGACGCGCGTGAGGACGTCGTCGGCGGTCGTCGGGTTGGTGCAGGTGCCACGCCACATCTCGAGCGTCTCGCTGACCGTCAGGTCGGCGGGCAGGCCGCCGGACTGCAGCATGATGCCGACCTGTGGCCGGACCTTCTTGCGGTCGCGCCGCGGGTCGAGGCCGAAGATCTCGATGTCGCCGGAGTCGGGGGCGGCGAGGCCTTCCAGCAGGTCGAGCGTCGAGGTCTTCCCCGCACCGTTGGTGCCGAGCAGGGCGAACACCTCGCCCTCACCGACGTCGAGGTCGATGCCCTTGACCGCCTCGAAGGCGTCCTTGCCGTGGCCGTAGATCCGGCGCAGGCCACGTGCGGTGATGACGGCGTTCATCGCTGCCCCCACTTCCGGGTTCCGACGATCCAGCGGATCACGAGGTAGGCGGCGATCGCGGTGCCGCCGATGGCGGCGACCACCGGCTCCGGCTGCAGGAGAGCGACGATCAGGCCGACGAGGACCAGAGTGAGGACGACGACGAAGGCTTCGCGCGACCGGGTCGGTGCGGGGCCGACGCGGAAGGCGTCCATGAGCAGATCGTGGAGACCGGCCTCCCGCAGGCCGGCCTCACGGTGGACCCGGGGACGAGTGGATGCGTTGTTCATGGTGTCCAGCCTCGCGGTCGCGGGCGTGCACGAGTAGTGCGCGCGATCATCGAAGTCGCGTGGGATTTCATGGTTCGGGGATGACAAAAGTCATGTCGGACGCCGCGTTCGGGATGGCGCCGGGCTTCTCGCCTACATGGTGACCTATCTCGTCTCGACGGCGACGGCGTTCACTCGCTCTTTGTCCGATCGGTCTCGGCGCTGGCGAGCTAGTCGTTGCGCCCGTCAGCCGCACAGCTCTTCTGGATCCGCGCGCGCAATCGGGCCCTATTCGGCGCGCGGATACCGAGGCGGTGTGCGGATCGGAATCGTCCGCTGCCGACGGCCCGTGCGACGGTGGTTCAGGGTGGGTACAGAAAATTTCGACCGATGTAGAGTTGAGCGGAACAGACTCAACCTTTCGTGCGTTGAGTGATATGACAAGACCGCGCGGTCGGGTCCGACCCGGACTCGCCGCGCGCACAGATGTATATCGCGCCAGAGAGGTGACCAGTGGATTCGTTCACTCCGACGACCAAGACCCAGGCTGCGATGACGGCTGCGTTGCAGTCCGCATCGCAGGCGGGCAACCCCGACATCCGTCCCGCCCACCTGTTGGTGGCGCTGATCGACCAGGCAGACGGCATCGCGTCGCCGCTGCTCAAGGCGGTCGGCGTCGATCCCGCGGCGGTACTCACCGAGGCCAGGGCTCTGGTCGACCGGTTGCCGAAGGCGTCCGGTGCGACCACCACGCCGCAATTGGGGCGCGAGGCCTTGGCCGCTCTGACATCCGCGCAGCACCTCGCCACCGAGATGGACGACGAGTACGTCTCCACCGAGCACCTCATGGTCGGCCTCGCCGAAGGAACCTCCGACGTCGCCGAGTTACTGAAGGGCCACGGCGCGACCCCGCAGGCACTGCGGGACGCGTTCACCACCGTGCGCGGCAGTGCCCGGGTCACCAGTGCGGATCCGGAGGGCAGCTACCAGGCGCTCGAGAAGTACTCGACGGACCTCACCGCTCGTGCCCGCGACGGCAAGCTGGATCCGGTCATCGGCCGCGACACGGAGATCCGACGCGTCGTGCAGGTGCTGTCCCGGCGCACCAAGAACAACCCGGTGCTCATCGGTGAACCCGGCGTCGGCAAGACCGCCATCGTCGAAGGTCTCGCCCAGCGCATCGTCGCCGGTGACGTGCCGGAGTCGTTGCGCGGAAAGTCCGTCATCTCCCTCGACCTCGGTTCGATGGTCGCGGGCGCGAAGTACCGGGGCGAGTTCGAGGAGCGGCTCAAGGCCGTCCTCGACGACATCAAGAATTCGGCCGGGCAGGTCATCACCTTCATCGACGAGCTGCACACCATCGTCGGCGCCGGTGCCACCGGCGAGTCTGCGATGGACGCGGGCAACATGATCAAGCCGATGCTGGCCCGCGGTGAGCTGCGACTGGTCGGCGCGACCACGCTCGAGGAGTACCGCAAGTACATCGAGAAGGACGCCGCCCTGGAACGGCGCTTCCAGCAGGTGCTCGTCGGGGAGCCGTCGGTGGAGGACACCGTCGGCATCCTGCGCGGCCTCAAGGAGCGGTACGAGGTGCACCACGGGGTGCGGATCACCGACTCCGCGCTGGTGGCCGCCGCGGCCCTGTCGGATCGCTACATCACGTCACGGTTCCTGCCGGACAAGGCCATCGACTTGGTCGACGAGGCGGCGTCCCGGCTGCGCATGGAGATCGACTCGCGGCCGGTGGAGATCGACGAGGTGGAGCGGATCGTCCGCCGGCTCGAGATCGAAGAGGTGGCACTGGAGAAGGAGACCGACGCCGCCTCCCAGGAGCGACTCGTCAAGCTGCGTCAGGAACTCGCCGACGACCGGGAGAAGCTGGCCCAGTTGACCACTCGGTGGCAGAACGAGAAGCAGGCCATCGACTCGGTGCGCACGCTCAAGGAGCAGCTCGAGAACCTGCGCGGCGAGTCCGAGCGGGCCGAGCGGGACGGCGATCTGGGCAAGGCCGCCGAACTGCGGTACGGCCGGATTCCCGAGTTGGAGAAGGAACTCGACGCGGCCGCCGCTGCGTCCGGCGCCGCCTCCGACGGGGACGTCATGCTCAAGGAGGAGGTCGGCCCCGACGACGTCGCGGACGTGGTTGCCGCGTGGACCGGTATCCCGGCCGGCCGCATGATGGAGGGCGAGACCGCCAAGCTGCTGCGGATGGAGACCGAGCTGGGCAAGCGGGTCGTCGGCCAGGACCAGGCCGTACTCGCCGTGTCCGACGCGGTGCGCCGGGCACGGGCCGGTGTCGCCGACCCGAACCGACCCACCGGATCGTTCCTGTTCCTCGGCCCCACCGGTGTGGGCAAGACCGAGCTCGCGAAGGCGTTGGCGGACTTCCTGTTCGACGACGAGCGTGCGATGGTGCGGATCGACATGTCCGAGTACAGCGAGAAGCACTCGGTGGCGCGGCTCGTCGGTGCCCCTCCCGGTTACGTCGGCTACGAGTCCGGTGGACAACTCACCGAGGCCGTCCGGCGCCGCCCGTACTCGGTGGTGCTGTTCGACGAGGTCGAGAAGGCCCACCCGGACGTCTTCGACACGCTGCTCCAGGTGCTCGACGACGGCCGGCTCACTGACGGACAGGGGCGCACGGTGGACTTCAGGAACACGATCCTGATCCTCACCTCGAACCTCGGTGCCGGCGGCGACAAGGAGCAGGTGATGGCGGCGGTGCGCGTGGCGTTCAAGCCGGAGTTCATCAACCGGCTCGACGACGTCGTCGTCTTCGAACCGCTGTCGGAGGAGCAGCTCGAGTCGATCGTCGACATCCAGCTCGCGCAGTTGCAGAAGCGGCTCGCGGCACGCCGGCTGACGCTCGACGTGTCGAGTGCGGCGCGGCTCTGGCTGGCGGTACGCGGCTACGACCCGCAGTACGGTGCGCGGCCGTTGCGCCGACTCATCCAGCAGGCGATCGGTGACCAGCTCGCGAAGCTGCTGCTCGCCGGCGACGTCAAGGACGGGGACACGGTGCCGGTCAACGTCTCCGCGGACGGGGACACCCTCGTCCTCGGGTGACTTTCCCGCGTCGAACAGGTCCGCAGGTGAACAGGTCTGTGACGAGGTGGTCGGCTCCACCTCGTCACAGACCTTTCTCATGAACGGCGACTACCCTGGCGACGATCACCGACTCGAGGAGGCGTCGTGAGCGATCCGGAGAACAGGAACAGGCCGGAAGGCGAGCAGCCCACCGAGCAGCCCATCCAGCAGTACGGCGAGCAGCCCACCGAGCAGTACGGCGAGCAGGTCACCGAGCAGTTCCACACGACGGACCCGAATGCCGCGTACGGCCAGGGTTACCAGCCGACGCAGCAGCTCCCGCCGTACGATCCACGATTCGATCCGTATGCCCCGCCGCCGAACCCGACCCAGGCCTACCCGGTGCAGGGCGGCCAGCATCCCGGCTACGCGGGCTATCCGGCTGCGGGCTATCCGGCTGCGGGCTATCCGCCGCCCGGCGGGTATCCGCCCGACGGTGGTTATCCGCCACCGGAGGATCAGGAACCGGACGGTCCCCGCCGCTGGCCGCTGGTGGTCGCGGGACTCGCCGTCGTCGGCCTGCTCGTGGTCGGCGGTGGAATTCTCCTGGGCTCCGGTGGCGGCTCGGACGAGACGGCAGCGCCCGCGCTTCCGACGCTCACGACCCGCCCACCGGCGCCGACCACGACTCCGCCCCCCGCGACCACCGACGAGCCGGCCCCGACGGCCCCCGGCGAATCGCCGTTCGCCCCACTGCCCGGCGGGCTCGGCGAGGCTCTGGGCGATCTCGGTGCGGCGGTGGGCACCCTCACGAGCAACGACGGGTCGACCCTGGTCATCGACACGACCGGAGGTTCTCAGCTCACCATCGAGACGACGGCGCAGACGCAGGTGATCGGGTTCGGAGCGCAGGAGGTGGCAGACCTCTCGCCCGGCTCCACACTGATCGTGCAGGGCAGCCCGGTCGAGGGTGGACGCATGACTGCCGACATGATCCTCGCCGGCTGACCGAAATCGGCGGCGAGGAGTTCGGTCCACCGGTATTTCCCGGAGAACAGTCCCGGACAACTACCCCCGGGGTATACGAAGCCTGTCCTCAGTAGCTAGTGTGACGCGCAGTGTCCGATTCGTCCTTTAGGAGAACTCATGTTCACTGTGCGCAAACTCGCGGTCGCCGTGTCGGCGACCGCGCTGGCCGCCGGCCTGGTGGCCTGTGGGTCCGATGATCAAGACGACTCCGCGGACGGAACGACCACCGCCGAGGCCCAGTCGTCCACCCTGGTCGTGTACTCGGGGCGTGACGAAGGCCTGATCGATCCCCTGATCGAGCAGCTCTCCGCCGATCTGGACTTCGACGTCGAGGTCGACTACTCGGGCAACACCAACGCGCAGGCGGCGAAGATTCTCGAGGAGGGGGATCGGTCCCCGGCCGACGTGTTCCTCGGCCAGGACGCCGGTGCCCTCGGCGCGCTCGAAGCAGCCGGTGCGCTGGCGCCCCTGCCCGACGACATCCTCGAGCTGGTCCCGCCGGAGTACCGCGCCGAGGACGGCACCTGGGTGGCGACGTCGGCTCGGGCCCGCGTGCTCGCGTACAACCAGGACGAGGTCGCCGAGGCGGATCTGCCGGACAGCATCGACGGGCTCCTGGATCCGCAGTGGAGTGGCCAGGTCGGCTACGCACCGACCAACGCCTCGTTCCAGGCGTTCGTCACCGCGCTGCGCGTCGAGCGCGGGGACGACGGTGCCCGCGAGTGGCTCGAGGGATTCCTCGCCAACGATCCGGTGGCGTTCGAGGGTAACGGCGCGCTGATGGAAGCCGTCAACAACGGCGATGTCGCGACCGGGCTCACCAACCACTACTACTGGTACCCGTTCGTCGAGGAGCGTGGCGCGGACGCCCCGATCCAGCTGCACTACTTCGCCCCCGGTGACATCGGCAACCTGGTGAACGTCGCGGGTGTCGGCGTGCTCGCCTCGTCGGACAACCAGGCCGAGGCCCAGGAGTTCGTGCGGGCGCTGCTGTCGGTGGACGCGCAGACCTACTTCGCCGACGAGACCGCCGAGTACCCGGTGATCGCGGGGGTGACGTCGCAGTTCGATCTGCGCCCGATCGGTGAACTCGGTGGCCCCGACATCGATCTCGGCCAGCTCTCCTCGCTCGAGCAGACCCAGGCCTTGCTCGCCGAGCTCGGGATCGTATGACCTCTCGCTCCGGCGTCGGCGGCCGTCCCGTACTCGGGGCGGCCGCTTTCGTGATCGCCGCGCTGACCCTGGTGCCTCTGGCGTACCTGGTGATTCGCGCTCTCGACGGCGGAGTGGACAAGGCGATGGCGCTGCTGTGGCGGCAGCGCACCCTCGATCTGACGATCAACACCGTCGTACTCACCGTCGGTGTCGCCGGGATCTGCCTGGTGGCGGGCACCGCGCTCGCGTGGCTGACCGTCCGCACCGACCTGCCGGGGCGCCGGTTGCTGGCGGCCGCGCTCACCGCGCCGCTGGCCATCCCGTCGTATGTGGCCGGATACGTGTGGATCGCCGAGTTCCCCGGTCTGGCCGGGCTTCCCGGAGCGCTGCTGGTGCTCAGTGTGGCCTGCACACCGCTGGTGATGCTGCCGGTCGCCGCGGCTTTGTCCTCGATGGATCCCGGACCGGCGGAGGTGGCGCGCACCCTCGGCCGCGGTCCGATACGGACCGTACTCACCGTGGAGCTACGACGGGTCGTGCCGGCGGCGACGGCGGGCGCATTGCTCGCGGCCCTCTACACCCTCAGCGATTTCGGGGCCGTCGCGTTGATGCGCTACGAGGCGTTCACCTTCGGTATCTACAACGCCTACCGCGGCGCCTTCGACCGCACCGCCGCCGCGATCCTCGGCGTGGTCCTGGTGCTGCTGGCGCTGGCGTGCACGTTGCTGGAACGGCGCTTCCGCCGCGGGGCGACGGCACGTCTCGGTACCGGTGCCGCCCGAGATGCCGAACCGTATCGGTTGGGGCACTGGAAGTTCCCCGCCCTCGCCGGGGTCGGCGCCGTTCTCGTGGTCTCGGTCGGTGTCCCGGTGCTGGGCCTGACCCGGTGGATGGTGAACTCGCTGCGGCTGCACGTCGACTGGGGCGAGGTGCTCGCCACGACCGTCGCGACGCTGCAACTGTCGACGGTCGCCGCGCTCGTCATCGCGATCGCGGCCTTCCCGGTGGCACTGTTCGCGGCCGGTTCCCGGTCGACGATGAGCCGCGCCACCGAGATCGCCGTCTACGTCGCGCACGGTCTGCCGGGTATCACTGTCGGCCTGGCGGTCGTGTTCTTCGGCATCCGTGCCGTGCCGGTGTTCTATCAGACCACCGTGCTGCTGGTGCTCGCCTATGTCGTGCTGTTCCTGCCGTTGGCCGTCGGGTCCAGCCGAACCGCCATCGAATCCCAGGCGTCGTCGTTGGGGGACGTCTCGCGCACGCTCGGTAGCGGCCGGATCCGCACCGACCTGAGGGTCACCATTCCGCTCGCCGCGCCGGGAATCGCGGCCGGCACTGCGCTGGTGTTCCTCACGGTCGCCAAGGAACTTCCGGCCACTCTCATGCTCCGGCCACGCGGAGTCGACACACTCGCCACCGAGTTGTGGTCCACAGCGCAGGTTTTCAAGTACGGCGAGGCAGCGCCCTACGCGCTGGTCCTGATCCTGGTCTCGGTGATTCCCACCCTGGTCCTGGGCCGGCTGGCATTCGGGAAGACGGCGGCGCGCCCGCCGTCCTCGGGAAGGGTGAACGCATGAGTGAGGTCCTGTCCCTCGAGGCCGTCTCCGCCTCGTACGGCGGCGACCCCGTCCTACACGACGTGTCGGTACGAGTGCCGCCGGGAGAGATGCTGGCGGTACTCGGCCCGTCCGGGGGTGGTAAGACCACGCTGCTGCGCAGTATCGCGGGACTGCACCGGATCGACGCCGGCACCATCCGGCTCGGTGACCGCGCCCTCGCCGCGTCCGCCCCGCACGTGCACGTGGCGCCCGAGCGTCGCGGTATCGGACTGATGCCCCAGGACAACGCCCTGTTCCCGCACCTGAGCGTCGGCAACAACATCGGGTTCGGGCTGTCCGGACCGTGGAGTGTGCTGCGCGGATCGGAGCGTGCCGCCCGACGCCGCCGCATCGCGGACCTGCTCGAGCTGGTGGGCCTCGACGGGCTCGGCGACGCGCGGCCACAGGAGTTGTCCGGAGGCCAGCAGCAGCGGGTGGCGCTGGCGCGCGCGTTGGCGCCGGGGCCGGGGGTGATGCTCATGGACGAGCCGTTCGCGTCGCTGGACGCGGGCTTGCGCGCCGGGGTGGGTGCGGACGTCGCGCGGTTGCTCCGCGATCAGGGTGTCGGCTCGGTGCTGGTCACGCACGATCGCAAGGAGGCGCTCGGGACCGCCGACCGGGTGGCGGTGATCCTCGACGGCGGCATCCGCCAGGAGGGCACGCCGGAGGAGCTCTATCACCGGCCGACGAGCGTGGCGGTGGGCCGGTTCATCGGAGAGGGATCGCTGCTCGACGCGCACCGCAGCGGTGAGCGGGCGCAGACGGCCGTGGGCGTGGTGCCGGTCACCGGGAACGGCGACGGGGCGGGCTCGGTGCTGATCCGGCCCGAACAGATCCGGCTCACCGTGGCCGCGACAGGTGACTTCGAGGTGGTCCGGTCCAGCTTCGGTGGTCCGTCCACCATCGTCACGGTGCGGCGTGCGGACACCGAGCTCACGGTGCAGGTCGCCGACGGGGTGGTGTTCGAGCCGGGTGCCGCCGTGGACGTCGACGTGGTCGGCGCGGTCGTGTTCTTCCCGGCGCACCTGGCTTCGAGCAGCGGGTCTGGATAGGCTGGCCCCCGATGACAGCCATGTGGTTCCTTCTCGCCTTGATCATGCTCGCGGGTGCGGGCGCGCTGCTGTACTTCGACAGGTCCCGGCGCGACCAGTCCGGCCGGGTCCGCGAGATCTGGGCGAAGGCCCAGGGCTACAGCTATTCGGGAGCGGATCCGCGGCTGCCCTCGCAGTTCCACCGGGCCGCGATGGCCAAGCACGAGTACCTCGGCGCCCTCGACGTCGTCACCGGTGAGCGTCGTGGGGAGAAGTTCATCCTGTTCGACCTCGAGGACACCGCGACGATCGTCGCCGTCGAGCGCGAGGTCGGTTCCGACGTCGACATCGACCTGCGGCTCAAGACCACCCCGCCGCCCAAGGACTCCGACCTCGAGTTGCTCGGTGCGATCGGTCCGCGAGTGGTCTTCGCCACGGACCTCGAGATCGCCCGCCGCGCATGCGACCAGCGCATGGTGGCGTTCACGGAGTCGATCCCGCCGGTGGTGGGGATGCTGTGGAGCGAGGGCGAGTGGACGCTGGGGTCCCTGCCGCTCGGCAGCAGCGGCCGTGATTGGGACGCGGCCATCGAGACCGTGGCCCGGCTCTCCGGGATCCTGCACGTGCTGCCCCCGGTGATCGAACCGAAGGGCATGCGCGACGTCCGTCACGACCCGGGCCGCCCGGGCGATCCGGAGCCGGGCGAGCCGCGTCGCGTCGCGCCCGCCCGCCGAGCACCCGCCGAGCGGGCCGCCGCACTGCGGGACGGCGGCGAACGCCGTCCGGGGTTGCCGCAACGCTCCGACCGACCGGCCAGGCCGGTGCCGCCACCGGCAGGGGATCGTCCGTCCGGACCGATCCGGGAGCGACGAAGGCCCGCTGACGACGGTCGGTAGGCTGATCGACCATGAGCGATCGTGAGGACTTGGCCGGGCTGGTGCGCGAGTTGGCCGTGGTGCACGGCAAGGTGACGCTGTCGTCGGGCAAGGAAGCCGACTACTACGTGGACCTGCGCCGCGCCACGCTGCATCATCGGGCCGGCCCGTTGATCGGGTCGCTGCTGCGCGAGCTGGTCGCCGACTGGGAGTTCGACGCGGTGGGCGGGCTGACGATGGGAGCGGACCCGGTCGCATTGGCCGTCATGCACGCCCCCGGGCGTCCGATCGACGCGTTCGTGGTCCGCAAGGCCGCGAAGGCCCACGGGATGCAGCGGCAGGTGGAAGGTCCCGACGTCGACGGCAAGCGGGTTCTCGTCGTCGAGGACACCACCACCACCGGCATCTCGCCGCTCACTGCGGTGCGGGCGCTGCGCGAGGCCGGCGCGACCGTCGTCGGCGTGGCGACGGTGGTGGATCGCGCCACCGGTGCGGACGAGGTCATCGCCGCGGAGGGTGTCGAATACCGTTCCCTGCTGGGTCTGGCCGATCTCGGCCTGAGCTGAGCGCGGGCGGTCCTTTCGGATCAGCGGTGGTGAAACCCTGGGCGGCGACGGTGCTCCCGGGATAGAACTCGTCCTCATGACCGAAGAACCGCGCCGCTTGAGTCTCAACGCCTTCATCTATCCGACCGGACATCACGAGGCCGCCTGGCGTCACCCCGACAGCCGTCCGGAGAGCGTCTACGACGTCCGGTATTTCCAGGACATCGGGCGTACCGCGGAGGCGGCGAAGCTCGACGGCGTGTTTCTCGCGGACGGCCCGGCGTTGCGCACCGACGTGCGGCACAACGCCACGTACGGCCTGGAGCCGATCACACTGCTCACCGCGATCGCCTCGGTCACCACCCACCTGGGCCTCATCGCGACCGCGTCGACGACGTACTACGAGCCGTACAACCTGGCGCGGCTGTTCTCCTCCCTTGACCACATCTCGGGTGGGCGCGCCGGGTGGAACATCGTGACGACCGGAACGGACAAGGCGGCAGCCAACTTCGGGCTCGACGCCCACCCCGATCACGCCCAGCGCTACGAGCGGGCACGGGAGTTCGTCGATGCCGTGGTCAAGCTGTGGGACAGCTGGGAGGACGACGCGCTGGTCGTGGACAAGAAGACCGGCGTCTATGCGGATGTGGCGAAGATCCACGAGATCAACTATGCCGGTGAGCATGTGAAGGTGCGCGGCCCGTTCGGCGCGGCCCGCTCCCCGCAGGGATATCCGGTGCTGGTGCAGGCGGGATCGTCGAACGACGGCCGCTCGTTCGCCGGGCAGCACGCGGAGGCGATCTTTACCGCGCACCAGCGTCTGTCGGACGCGCAGGTGTTCTACAAGGACATCAAGAACCGGGCCGCCGAGTTCGGCCGGAATCCCGATCACGTGAAGATCCTGCCCGGGATCAGCCCGTTCATCGCGGACACGGAGGAGCAGGCGCACGCGCTCGAGCGCGAGTTCAACGAGCTGACCATCCCGGAATACGGTCTGGCTCAGTTGGAGTCGATCATCGGCAAGAGTCTGCGTCACGTCGAGCTCGATGCTCCGGTGCCGCAGGATCTGTTCGACGATGCGGGTGATGTCGCGGACAACAAGGCGAGCCGGCTGCAGGTGGTCGCGGGTATCGTGCAGCGCGAGAAGCCCACGGTGCGTGGGCTGTTGCACCGGCTGGCCGGGGCGCGAGGACATCGCGTGTTCGCGGGCACGCCCGAACAGGTGGCGGACACGATCGAGGAGTGGTTCACCCAGGGCGCAGCGGACGGCTTCAACGTGATGCCGCCGCAGTATCCGCAGGGGCTCGAGACGTTCACGACGCAGGTCGTCCCGATCCTGCAGGAGCGTGGACTGTTCCGTACCGAATACGCCGGCACGACGCTGCGAGATCACTTCGGCCTGCCGCGTCCGGCCAGCCAGTACGCCCGCGCCTGAAACGCCGTGATCGGCGAAGTGGCTGTGCCACTTCGCCGATCACGGGTTGCGTGCCTGTGTTGTGTTGCGGCCTACGGGATGAGGAAGTACCCGCTCGCAGGGTATGAGTACTGAGGCACGAATCCCCAAGTATCCGTGTCGATGTAGGTGGCACCGGCGGTGAGATAGATGAGTCCCGATCCCGGGTTGATCTCGGTAGTCACGGTCTCGCCGGGCTCAACTCCGAACTCGGTAGGAACCTTCACGGTGTGGTGGAAGGGGAAGACGCCGTCGTACCATATGATGGTGAAGTCCACCTTGCACTTCGGGTTTGCCGACCAATCCGGGTCGGCTCCGTTCATGCCGCGTGAGACGAGTGTGATTGTTCCGTGCGCAGGCCGCGTCGGATCGGTGTCGAAATACATGTCGACGACTCCGTTGCACCAGGCGTGCTGGCCGACGACCGGGATCTGGCCCCCGTTGAGCCCCCACAGTCCGGCAGCCGGTGCCGGTGCGGCGGACGCGATCCCGGACGTGCCCACGATGGTGGCCACTGCAATGCTGACGACACCGAATGCGCGCGCAGCAATCTTGCGAAGCTTCACGTAATTCCCCTCCGTAATGATATGAGACCCCCGGCTCGATGCCGATACGACGAATCGTCGGGGTCGGCGGAGGGAGAATCTCACATTTTCCCCGGTATCGCCAACTTGCCGGATCGGTGGAGGCGGTGACGGTCCTAGTCGGCATCCCCGGCGGTGACGGCGAGTGCCTCGTCCACGCTGTGTGGCTCGGAGTCGTGGTCGTCCACATGGGCGAGGACGCCCCGGCCTGTGGTCAGCACGACGATGGCCGCTGCCGTGCACACCGCGCCCACCCAGAACGGCAGGTTCGCGTTGTGTTCGCCGAGCTTGCCCGCCACCCACGGGGCTGCGGCGCCGCCCACGAAGCGGACGAAGCTGTAGGACGCCGATGCGGTGGAGCGTTCGACCGGCGCCGCGATCATCACGGTCTCGGTGATCAGGGTGTTGTTCACGCCCAGGAACAGTCCGGCCAGCACCACGCAGACGACGAGTACGGCTTTCTGGTCGGTGAACAGTGCCATCACCGCCAGGTCTGCGGCGAACAGGGCCAGTGAGGCCGTCATCATGTTCAACGTGCCGTAGCGGCGTTGCAGGCGCGGAGCGAGGAACACCGACGAAACCGCCAGCGCCACGCCCCATCCGAAGAAGATGAAGCCGATCGGGTAGGCACCCATGTCGAGCGGGAACGGCGTGTACGCGAGCAGCGTGAAGAAGCCGTAGTTGTAGAGCAGCGCCGTGATTCCGACGGTGAGCAGTCCGCGATGGCGAAGGGCGAGAATCGGTGCGGCCAGTGAGGTGCGATGCTCCGGCGGCGGAGCTGTCGGCAGCATGACGACGATGAAGATGAACGCGACCGCCATGAGGGTGGCGACACCGAAGAACGGAGCGCGCCAGCTGATGTCGCCGAGCACACCGCCGACGAGGGGGCCGACGGCGATTCCGATACCCAGCGCAGCCTCGTAGAGGATGATCGCGCGAGCGACACCACCGCTCGCCGCACCCACGATCGCGGCGAGTGCGGTCGCGATGAACAGCGCGTTGCCCAGGCCCCAGCCGGCGCGGAAGCCCACGATCTGCGAGATGGTGTCGGAGCTGCCGGCCAATGCCGAGAACACCACGATGATGCCGAGGCCGAGGAGCAGAGTCCGTTTGGCACCGATCCGGCTGGACACGGCTCCGGTGACGAGCATGGCGACACCCGTGACGAGCATGTAGCTGGTGAACAGCAGCGACACCTGCGAGGGAGTGGCGTCCAGCTCCTCCCCGATCGGTTTGAGGATGGGGTCGACCAGTCCGATCCCCATGAAGGCGATGACGCTGGCGAACGCCACCGCCCACACGGCGCGCGGTTGTTGCAGGAGGCCGGGTCTCGGCGATTCTGCGTGGTGGTTCTCCGTCGCGGTCGTGGAACTCACGGCCACCTCCTTCGGTGCGAAGACGGCAGGGGCGTCGTGGACGCTCCGGGAACTCGGCCGACCCAGCGGCGAGTGGCAACTCGAAAAACGTTAGCAAGACTAAGGAAATAAATCAACGGGCCGTGCTTCCGGGTTTCCCCACCGGGGTCCGGCGCGCGGCGCTACCGTCGATGCGAAGGCGGCTTCACCTGCGCAGACGGGCGGAGGCGCGGGACGGGCACCGAGGAGGGCGCATGTCGTTGACCAAGGGCTCCGGCGGGCATCGGGAGAAGGCGAACCTGCGGGACACGGTGGCGCTCAACCCGCTGTTCGTGCGGCCGGGTGAGTCCAGCGAACTGCCCAAGTTCACGATCCCGGACGGGGAATCCCTGTCCCAGACCGCCTATCAGATCGTCCACGACGAGGCGATGCTCGACGGCAATGCGCGGCTGAACCTGGCCACCTTCGTGGGCACCTGGATGGACGAGCACGCCTCCCGCCTCTATACCGAGGCCGCCGACAAGAACATGATCGACAAGGACGAGTACCCGCAGACCGCGGCTATCGAGACGCGGTGCTGGTCGATTCTCGCCGACCTGTGGCATTCGCCGGATCCGGCGAATGCCATCGGGACGTCCACGATCGGCTCCTCCGAGGCGTGCATGCTGGGCGGCCTGGCGCTCAAACGCACCTGGCAGCACGCGCGCCGCGCTGCCGGAAAGTCCACGGATCGGCCGAATCTGGTGATGTCGAGTGCCGTCCAGGTGTGTTGGGAGAAGTTCTGCAACTACTGGGATGTCGAAGCGCGGCTCGTACCGATCAGCGAGGACCACAAGGTGCTCGACGGGCACGATCTCGCTGCGTACGTCGACGAGAACACGATCGGCGTCGTGGCGATCCTGGGAGTCACCTACACCGGGATGTACGAGCCGGTGAAGCAGATCGCGGATGCCCTCGACGAGATCGAAGCAGCTACCGGGCTCGACGTGAAGATTCACGTCGACGGAGCATCCGGGGCGATGATCGCGCCGTTCTGCCAACCGGACCTCGAGTGGGACTTCAGGGTGGACCGCGTGGTCTCGATCAACACCTCCGGCCACAAGTACGGCCTGGTGTACCCGGGGCTCGGGTGGGTGGTGTGGCGAACGCGCGATGCGCTGCCCGCGGACCTGATCTTCTCGGTCAGCTACCTCGGCGGTGACATGCCGACCTTCGCCCTCAACTTCTCCCGCCCGGGCGCTCAGGTGCTGTTGCAGTACTACCTGTTCCTGCGACTCGGGCGGGACGGATACACCAAGGTGCAGCAGGGCTGCCTGGATGTCGCACAGTTCCTGTCCGGCGAGATCGCGAAGCTCCCCGCGTTCGAGCTGTGGAACGACGGGTCCGACATCCCGGTCTTCGCCTGGCGATTGCGGGCCGGGCACACCGGCAACTGGAATCTTTACCACCTGTCCGAACGCCTGCGCACCAGGGGCTGGCTGGTTCCCGCCTACCCGATGCCCGACGATCTCGCCGACGTGACGGTCCAGCGCATCGTGGTCCGCAACGGTCTGAGCCTGGACCTCGCGACCGCGCTGTTGGCAGACCTCCGGTCGGATGTCGCCTACCTCGACGCGTTGTCCGCGCCGATGCCGACGGAGGGGCAACACCCCGGCTTCCACCACTGACTATCCGGTCCGCGACCGCTCTGTCCAGGCGCCGCGCCCACCCGGTTCGGCACAGCCCAAACGTGGTTTGCGTCACATATTGCGGGCGCGTCGATTCCGCCCCGTGGTCCTGTACTGCTCGTTCGTACCGCGCGGTCTCCGATCGGCGGGAACTCGGGTCACGGAAATGTTGCGGTGTCCGATTTCGCTACCGTAATCTGCTCGCGCACGACCTGCCAAGGCGGGACGTGACCTGTGGCTCTGTGGATCAGGACCGCTTGTATCGGCGATTCGGCCCGTCTGTATCGTGCTGAATCGAAGAAAGATCTCAGGGGGCCGATCTCGATGCGGCGGAGGGGGGTTGAACGCCGGATGCACAGTTCATCGGACATTCGTCCAGCAGTTCATACCTGTAGTCGTCCGTCCCTGCGGGTTCGTTACGGCGGCTTCTGTCGCCCGAGCGAGTACCCACAGCGACCGCCGAAAGCGCGTGACGCCGTTCGGATCGCACGCGGTCCACTTCTCGATCTCGACGAATCGACTCGCAACCCGCAGGTAGAAGGAGAAAACCACTGATGGCGAAACATCGGAAGGCACGGCGGCCCGTCATCGCCGGCGCTGCCCTGGTTCCCGTGTCCGCGATGGCTGTCATCGCGGGTGCCGGGCACGCCGGAGCGACCCCGACCACGAGCCAGCCCGGCGTCACGCCGCCGACCACGTCGCAGCCCGGCGTGACCTCGCCCGGAACGCCCAGCCAGCCCGGTGTCACCACCAAGCCGTCGACCACGAACGAGTGGAAGTACGTGCCCGGCTTCGATCCCGGCCCGTACCGCAACGTCGAGACCATCCCGGAGCCCGGATCCGTTCCGACGCAGGCTCCCACGCCGGCCCCGGCCGCTCCCGCGGCCCCGGCCCCGTCCTACCAAGGCGACGGCGGCGGGCAGCAGGCGTACTACTACCAGGCCCCTCAGCCCGAGCAGGCAGCGCCCGAGGTGGTCGAGGACGCCGAGGCCGACCTCCTCACGGAGGGTGGGCTCGTGAAGCCGATCCAGGCCGAGGACGGCAAGGTCCGTATCGGCATGATCAAGGGTGACCGGCCGGACTGGCTGCCCGAGGATCAGGCAGACATGATCAACAACACCTCCGCCGTCCTCGAGGCTCAGGGTGCCACCGCATTCAACTCCCTCGGTATCCCCACCACGCGTTCGCAGCGTGTGGCGGCTGGCACCCTCGCTGGTGCAACGATCGGCGCAGTCACCGGCGCAACGATTGTCGGCGTGCCGTTTGCGCTGGCAGGTGCGGCGGCGGGTGGGGCTATCGGGTACGCGATTTGGTCTGCGCCTACTCTCGGCCTTCCGAACCCGGCTGTACTTGGTGGCACTGCAGGCGGTGCGGCACTGGGTGCAGCCATCGCCGGTGTGCCTGCAGCCGCAGTCGGCGGTCTCGTCGGCGGCGCGATCGGTGGTGTCATCGGTGGCGCGTTCGGTGCCGGTGAGAACATGGGTGAGGCTGCAGAGCCCGCACCTCCGGCTCCGTTCGACAAGGACGCGCTCACCGCGCAGACCCGTCAGGTCGTCGCGCAGATCGAGTCGGTGCCCGGCGGCACCGTCGTCACGGACGGCTTCCGCGGCGCGAGCGACGCCTTCCAGGCCGCACTCGACAACGGCCGCAACGCGATTGCCGCGCAGCCGAACGGCGAGGGCATCCTCGCGCAGATCGACGGTGCGGATCAGGCGATCAAGAACGTCCTCAACCCGACGCACGAGGCTGCCGACGCCATCGGTATCGGCATCCACGTGCCGGTGCCCGAGCCCACCCCGGCTCCGGCCGTCGCCTGATCCAGGCCGACGCGACACGCAACGCGTGAGCCCCGCCGACCGAGGTCGGCGGGGCTCACGCGTTGCGTGTCGGGTATCCGAAAGAGTTGGTGCTCAGACGATGTCGATGCCGTCGAGGAGCCGTTCGGCGAGTGCCGTATCTCCGGAGAGTCGAATATCGCAGTCCCGCCACGATTTTCGCGTGGTCGACCATACCGGTAAGTCGGTCGTGAGCCCGCGGATCGTGGCAGGTGTCGTCAGTCCGGGCTCGGCCGAGACCCGTAGGCGACCGTCACCGGCCGGCTGTACGGACCACCTGCCTCCTCCTGGCCCCTCGAGGGCGAGGGTCAATCGATCCTCCAGCCATGCCGTCGAATCGGAGCCCATCTGTTCCAGCGCCTGCAGAATCCACGAGACGACCAGGTTCATCCGCGCGTCGTCGCTGGGAGCGGGCGCTCGCCCGAGCGCCTCTGCGATGTCGTAGCGCACGTGGGTGTGCCAGTCGAAGGCGAAGACCGCGGGAAACGACTCCACGCGATAGCGGCCGAGTTCACCGAGTGGTACCCGGATCGCACCGACCCCCGGCACGCGGGAGGCGCGCAACAACGTCACCGTCCGTCCACTCCACGTGGCAAACTCCGCGAGCGTTCGATCGGCCGACCACGACGACCGGCGACGCACCGGCGCCTCGTTGGTGCTCTCCAGATCGTTCGAGGACAGCAACGCCCACAGGGCGCCGGGGGAGAACATGCCGCGGCACGTCGCACCGAGATGGGCCACCACGTCCCGAACCGACCAGCCCGAGGCCAGGCTCGGCGCGTTCCACTCGGCATCGTCGAAGGTCGAGCAGAACGCGAGGAGGTCGCGGCGCTCCGCGTGGAGGGCCGCGGCGAAGTCGCGTGTGGTCATGTATGCATCCCCTGTGAGCGGTTTTTCCGTTACGTGAGGTTACGGCAATAGTCGATTCCGTCCATAGGCGCCCGGCGATGGCTCCGTCGCCGAAATACTGGAAGGGCACCAGCCGCCGGAGGGAGCGATCGAATGAACGACGTCATCGAGCAGATCAGAGCGGTCAGCCGGTCGGTGGGCTCCGAGCAACTCGAGGTGGGCAGCGCCCGGACGATCACCCTCGCCCAGCACTTCGATGCGCCGGTCGACCGGGTCTGGCAGACCTGCACGACGCTCGAGGAGATTCCGCGCTGGTTCCTCCCGATCGCCGGTGATCTGGAACTGGACGGGCGCTATCAGCTCGAGGGCAACGCGGGGGGCCGAATCCTCACCTGCGATCCGCCGCACGGCTTCACTGCCGGTTGGCAGTACGGCAACGACGACAGCACCATCGAGGTCACGTTCACCGAGGACTCCGGCGGCACCCTGGTCCAGCTGGTGCACGCCGCCGAGATCGACGAAGATCTCTGGACGCGGTACGGGCCGGGCGCGGGCGGAATCGGGTGGGACATGACGTTCCTCGGACTGGCCACCTACCTGCGTACCGGCCGGCCGGTGAGCCCGGCGGAGAGCGCCCGATGGGCACGGTCCAACGACGGCCGCCAATTCGTGGCGGTGAGCAGCGATGCCTGGCGCGAGGCGAGTGTCGCTTCCGGTACCCCGAAGAAGGCGGCACGCCAGGCCGCCGACCGCGCCACCATTGCCTATACGACGATCGAGGAGTAGCCCGTCACGGGACTCGAAGTGCGGGTCGATCACGAGGAGGACGGAGGTCATGACCGAGCTGGGTGGACAGACAGATTCGGATCGCTCAGGAGCGGGGTGACTTCGACGACCTCCCCGAAGCCGTCCGCGGGCTCACTGCCGAGCGCGACGTCCGGGACGCCGTCACCGAACTCGATCATCAGATCGCCGACTGGATGTGGGTGCGCGCTACCGTCGTTCCCATGGCACAGGCATGGGCAGTCGAACACGGGGTTTTCGCCGCCGCAACGGTCGCGACGGTCGTCGGGGGCGTCACCGGCAACGAGCGACTGCAACAGATCGCGAAACCTCTGCTCGCCCCGTCGCTGGCGGTGCGGGTTCTGCGGTGCCGTCGCGACACCGACCCGGCCGACACGGCTCTGCTGGTCGCCGGCCTGGCCGCCGCGACGGTCGGCGACGTGTTCATGATCGATCCCGACGAGGACGCCCGCCTGGTGGCCGGCGCCTCGTCGTTCGCCGTCATGCAGGCGAGCTACATCGGGCTGCTCACGCGTCGCGGCGCCCGGCCGACACCAGCTGCCGCTCTGCCCCGGCTGGCGAGTTGGGCCGGCGCGTCCGCGCTCCTGCGGGCCCGATCCCGGCCGGTGTCGGCGCCACTGACCGGCTACGGGCTGGCCCTCGCGACGACATCGACCCTCGCCGCCGACCCGGCCCTCGCTCCGGGCGCCACCGAGGTGGCGGGACTGCCGCTCCCGAACCGGGACCGCCGGAGCTGGCTGGGTCTCGGCGGCTTCGCGTTCCTGCTGTCCGACGGCATCATCGTCGGCCGTCGGGTGTTGCTGCGCGGCGCACGATCGCGGGCCGCAGCCGAGGGCGCCGTCCTCGCCACCTACGCCGTCGCGCAGCTGCTTCTGGTCGAGGGGATGCTGGCGCTGAGCCGGCGACGCCGAGGTTCCGGATCCCGAGTCACGGGCACAGCATGATGCGGTCGCGGTCGCCGGGATCGACCAGCACGGTCACCACCTGCCCACTGACGAACCGCGCCCGATCCTCGCGCCGCACCTCGTAGACGATCCTGCCGGAGTAGCTCGCGGATCCGGGCACCGTCAGGTCGAGGTCCAGCTCGGTCAGCTCGCCACCGTCCACGGTGCGGCGCAACGGCGTGGCCCGTGCGATCCGGGCCCACCCCTCGATGCCCCGGCGTTCGAGTCGACGGTCGGCGCGAGAAGGCCGACCGGAGAGCATCATTCCGATTCCCAGCGCCGAGCCGTAGCCGGCGAGGAGCCCGATGACCTGGTACGGCGTGGTTCCCGGCGGGGAGTGCGGAAGCAGCCACGACGACCACAGCGCCAGCACGATCACGTATCCGGCCGTGATCGCGGCGACGGTGCGTGCGATACGCCGATGATTCATCGAGGGCCTCCTCACTCAGGGTAATCCCGGGCGGAGCCCGTGCCCGGGGACGCGGCTAGAGTGCTGGGACGGCTGTCGAGACTGCGGGAGGTATGCCGAATGGCGTGGCGTCGGAGGACGGGTATGTGTCTGGTCGCGGGTGCGGCGCTGGTGGTGGCCGGTTGCTCCGGCTCCACGGACGAGGCGGCTCCGACCACCGGGACCACCGCCGCGACGACCACCACCGCACCGGCCACCACGACGACCACGGTCGATCCGACCACACCGAGCGCCCCACCGACCACCACCACCGAGGCGCCCACGACGACGCTCGTGGACCTGGTCTACGAGCGCAACGAGTCGTACTACTTCACCTCGCCGGACGGCGGATTCCAGTGCGGCATCATCAAGTTGCCGAACCGTACCGAGGCCGGATGCCAGGGGCCGACCGACCCGATCCCGCCGCGCCCGGACGACTGCATGATCGACTGGGGCAGTGGTGTCCGGGTGGAGGATTCCGGGCCGGGCGCTTTCATGTGCGCCGGTGGGCTCGTGTACACGTCCGGTGATCCCGAACCGGATGCGGTGCTGCCCGCGGGCGCGACGCTGAGCAAACTCGGCTACACGTGCAGCACCACGGCCGACGCGGTGACCTGTGTCAACGATGAGACGGCCCACGGCTTCACGGTCGCGGCGGATTCCAACGAGACGTTCTGACGCGGTGAGCGACGAACCGGGCCCCACCGAGTGGGGCGAGCACCCGCACGGTGTCGGCCCGTGGGCCGACGAGCACGCCGGTCCCGTTCCGGACGATCCGAGGTACGACCCGGAGCTCCTCGCTCACGGAGACAGGCGCAACGTCGTCGATGCGTACCGGTACTGGACGAGGGATGCGATCGTCGCGGACATCGATGCCCGCCGGCACCCCCTGCACGTGGCGATCGAGAACTTCGGGCACGACGCGAACATCGGGACGGTGGTCCGTACGGCCAACGCCTTCGCCGCCGCCGAGGTGCACATCGTCGGGCGCCGTCGGTGGAACCGCCGGGGTGCGATGGTCACCGACCGATACCAGCACGTCCGTCATCATCCGGACGTCGCCGCGCTCACCGAGTTCGCCCGTGACGAGGGTCTGACCGTCGTCGCCGTCGACAACACTCCCGGCTCGGTACCGCTCGAGACTGCCCGGCTGCCTCGCCGGTGCCTCCTGCTGTTCGGTCAGGAGGGCCCGGGAGTCACCGACGACGCACGAGCGGCCGCGTCCACGACCGTGTCGATCGCACAGTTCGGTTCGACGCGGAGCATCAACGCCGGAGTCGCGGCGGGCATCGCGATGCACACCTGGATCCGGCAGCACGCGGACCTCGGGCGAGCGTGGTAGACAACACCTGCGGATTTCCCGTCGAGTAGGCAAGATCGACTCATGTGTCCTGTGTGGTCCCGCCGTGCCGATGCCGCGGAGGCGGCGATCGTCGGCCGGCATCTTCGTCGGCTGTGGGCGATGCCCGGAACCCGGCTCGGCGTCGTCGCGTGGCCCGCGGTACGACGTGAACGGGTTTTTCTCAGCTGGCACTACTGGTGGCAGGCGCACCTGCTCGACTGTGCGGTCGACGCGTACCACCGCGAGCACACTCCCGAACGTCGCCGCCGGATGGCGCATCTGGCGCGGGGGCACCGCATCCGCAACCTGTCCGGCTGGACCAACCGTTACTACGACGACATGGCCTGGCTGGGACTGGCTCTCGAGCGGGCGCAGCGGGGAGCGCCGTTCGGTCGCAGGCACGCGGTCGACATCCTCGCGAACCAGGTGTTCGACGCCTGGGATCCGGGTCGCGGCGGTGGCATCCCCTGGCGCAGGGGTTCGGACTTCTTCAACGCGCCGTCCAACGGGCCCGCCGCCATCCTGCTGGCCCGGACCGGCAAGGTCTGGCGGGCCGAGGCGATGGCGGACTGGATCGACGCGAACCTGCGCGATCGGCGCAGCAACCTCGTTCTCGACGGTGTCCGGCCGAACGGCGACCTCGACCGCGCCATCTACACCTACTGTCAGGGCGTGGTGCTCGGCGTGGAGACGGAACTGGCCGTGCGGACGGGCGCGGAGCGACACCGTCACCGGGTCCACCGTCTTGTCGCGGCCGTCGACCACCACCTGGCCTCGTCCGGGGTGATTCGCGGCGGGGGTGGTGGGGACGGCGGTTTGTTCAGCGGGATCCTGGCCCGCTACCTCGCCTTCGTCGCCACCGTGTTGCCGGGGGAGTCCGAGGCCGACGTCCGAGCCCGGGGCACGGCCGCGGCGATCGTGCTCGGGTCCGCGGACGCGGCCTGGCGCCACCGGCTCCAGGTGGAGGAACTGCCGTTGTTCGGCCACGACTGGTCGAAGCAGGCGCGGCTACCGGGTCTGGGCGAGGGCATCGCGAGCTTCACCGGTGGATCGGTGCGCTCGTCGGACATCCCCGAGCGGGATCTGTCGGTGCAGCTGTCCGGATGGATGCTGATGGAAGCGGCGCACAGCGTGGCGTCCGCGGGATTCTCCGCCGGTTCCCGGCGGTCCGACGATTCCGGCCGGTTCTCCGACGCCGACTGACGCGCCGGGATCACCGCGCCCCGGATCAGGTGGTGGCGACCTCGTCGACCACGACCTCGTCGATCGGCCTGGCCATCTCCTGCCGGTACTGCCGGACACCGACGACGGTGCCCACCACGAGCATCGCGACGAGCGCGAGCAGGATCACGGGGAGCAGCCACGGGGCGCGGGACAGGTAGCCGCCGGCGTAGAAGCCGGCCAGCAGCAACACCGGAGCCCACACGATCGCGCCGAGCGTGCTCGCCACCGTGAACTTGGTGTGGTTCATCCGGGCGGCCCCCGACACGAGGGGGCACAGCGTCCGCACCCACGGGATCCAGCGGGCGACCAGGACGGCCCAGAAGCCGTGCCGGTCGAGCAGGGTGTTGACCTTGTGCAGGTTCTCGGCCGTGAGGTACTTCCCGCCGCGGCGCGCGAGGATCCTGTCTCCGGCGCGATGACCGAGCCGGTATCCGACGTGGTTGCCGCAGATCGCGGCGATCATCGCCCCGAAGGAGAGCGCCCAGACGTGCCCCGCGCCCGAGGTATGGGTCGACAGCACGATCCCGGCGGTGATCAGCATGGAGTCGCCCGGCAGGAACAATCCGAGGATGACGGCGCATTCGAGGAACACGAAGGTCAGCACGATCGCCCAGACCAGGGCGGGCCCGGCGGACTCGAACGGTCCCAGGCCGGCGGCAGAGATCATCACCGGTGCGTGGTCGCTCCCGCTCAGGATGTGGTGTCCGAGGGAGCGGCCGGCGCCGAGGCATCGACCGTGGCGACCTGTGGCGTCCTGTTGCGGCGCGCGGCGAGGAAGCGTTTGAACACTTCGGACATGATCGGCAGGACCGAGACCAACACGATGAGGATGAAGATGACGTCGATGTTGTCGCGGATGAAGGCGATGTTGCCGAGGAAGTAGCCCAGCAGAGTGACACCCGCGCCCCAGAGGACGGCGCCGATGATGTTGAACGACACGAACACCGGGTAGCGCATCCGGGAGGCACCCGCGACCAGCGGTGCATACGTACGCACGATGGGGACGAACCTGGCCAGGATGATGGTGATCGGCCCGTACTTCTCGAAGAACTCGTGCGACTCGTCGATGTACTTCTTCTTGAAGAGCTTGGCGTTGTCGTCCTTGAACAGCTTCGCTCCGCCCTTCTTGCCGATGAAGTAGCCGCACTGGTCGCCGAGGAACCCGGCGACCGGAATGAGGATCAGCAGCAGCCAGATGGGTGCGAACGGGTTCTCCTGTGCCGACAGTAACCCGGCGGTGAACAGCAGCGAATCGCCCGGTAGAAGCGGGAACAGCAGGCCGGATTCGATGAAGACGACCAGCAGCAGGCCGCCGAGCATCCAGTTGCCGAAGGAGTTGAGCAGGTTGACCGGATCGAGGAATCCCGGCAACAGGGCAAGGTTGCTCACAGTGTCGGATGCTGCCTGGATACTCACGCAGGACAGACTACCGGGATCGCGGAGTGGCGGCGGAAAGGTGCAGGTCCGTGCTGCCGAAGCGCTGCGACGGGTCCGAGGAAGGCGCACACTGGGCAGGTGAGGGGAGACTCCTCGGGGCCGTCTTGACATACTGCAGGGACCAAGCGCCGCGTCTGGTGATCACAGCGCGTGCCGAACCGAATCGTTTTGGAGGATTGCCACCGTGCCAATTGCGACTCCCGAGGTCTACGCCGAGATGCTGCAGCGGGCCAAGGAGCACTCGTTCGCGTTCCCTGCCATCAACTGCACCTCCTCGGAGACCATCAACGCCGCCATCAAGGGCTTTGCGGATGCCGGCAGTGACGGCATCATCCAGTTCTCGACCGGTGGTGCCGAGTTCGGCTCCGGCCTCGGTGTGAAGGACATGGTCACCGGCGCGGTGGCCCTGGCCGAGTTCGCTCACGTCATCGCCGCCAAGTACGACGTGACGATCGCACTGCACACGGACCACTGCCCCAAGGACAAGCTGGACGGCTTCGTCCGGCCGCTGCTCGAGATCTCGCAGGAGCGGGTGAAGGCGGGCCGCAACCCGCTGTTCCAGTCGCACATGTGGGACGGCTCGGCCATCCAGATCGACGAGAACCTCGAGATCGCCCAGGATCTGCTCGCGCGCGCCAAGGCCGCGAACATCGTCCTCGAGGTCGAGATCGGTGTCGTCGGCGGCGAGGAAGACGGCGTCGAGGCCGAGATCAACGACAAGCTGTACACCTCCCCGGAGGACTTCGAGAAGACGGTCGACGCCCTCGGCGTCGGCGAGAAGGGCAAGTACCTGCTGGCCGCGACGTTCGGCAACGTCCACGGCGTCTACAAGCCGGGTAACGTCAAGCTCCGCCCCGAGGTGCTCGAGCTGGGCCAGAAGGTGGCCACCGAGAAGCTGGGGCTGGCGGCGGGCTCCAAGCCGTTCGACTTCGTCTTCCACGGCGGGTCCGGCTCACTGAAGTCCGAAATCGACGATTCGCTGAAGTTCGGCGTGGTGAAGATGAACGTCGACACCGACACCCAGTACGCGTTCACGCGTCCGGTGGCCGGGCACATGTTCGCCAACTACGACGGCGTCCTCAAGATCGACGGCGAGGTAGGCAACAAGAAGGTCTACGACCCGCGTAGCTACCTGAAGAAGGCAGAGGCATCGATGACCGACCGCGTCGTCGAGGCCTGCAACGACCTGAAGTCGTCCGGCCGCTCGGTGTCCGCCAGCTGATATCGGTCGCAGAAGTGCAGGAGGGGCCCGCCGCAACCGCGGCGGGCCCCTCCTTCGTTCGTGCGACGCTCCTGCGACGAACACCGGGTCCGGGAACTACTGCGGGTCGCAGACCTTCCACTGATCGTCCACCCGGGCCAGATCGAACGTCCGCCAGGACTGCTCGCCCGGAGTCGCCGCGGTCTGGGCGGGGACCTGGGCGATCGCGACGTCACCGGTGATCTCGATGGCGTCCACCGGGCCGACCACGGGCACGTTCTGCTGGGCCACCGCGGCGCGGTGCACCGTGGCGAACTCCTCCTCGGTCAATCCGTTGTAGTACTCCGCGAGGCTGCCACAGGTGGTGGTGCGCAGCGTCTCGAGGTCGCCGTCGCCGAGCGCAGTGACGAACGTGTCGATGGAGGTCTGCACCTGCGCCTCGGGCGAATTCGCCGTGCGGTGCTGATTCACCAGCACGATGCCGGTGACGCCGAGTGCGATCAGCACCACCAGCCCGGCGACGGAGGCGGTGATCACCCAGCCACGCTTCCCCCCGGAAGGCCGAGGTTCCACCCGGGTCGGGGATTCCTGGGTACGCGGAAGTACCCGCTCGGGTGCCGCCTTCTGCGCCGGGAACGGAGCGGGGGCGGGCCGTGCAGGACGGGGTGGCTGCTGGACCGGACGCGGCTGTGCCGGTTGCGCCGGCCGGGGAGGCGGCGGTGTGGCGCCGCCGGCGAGTGGAATCGCCGCCGTCTTCTCCTCCGATGGCGGTACCTCGCCTTCGGGCCCGGCTGCCTTCGCGGCGTCTGCCGGGATACGCGTCGTCGCGTCCACCGGACGCGGGGGTGGCGGTGAGGTGGGCAGCGCCACCGTCTCGGCGTCGTCGGCGGATGTCGTCGGTGCAGTCGACCCCGCCTCGGGTGCTTTCCGGGTCGGCTTCGCCTCGGGTGACGTCCGGGGGCTCTCGGGAGACTTCGCCTCGCCCTCCGGCTTCGGCGCCGGCACGGACGAGTCCCCGGTGACGTCGATGGCCTGGGTCTCGGCCTCGCTCGCCTCCGGCTGGGTCTCGCCGGCCGGGCCCGTGCCGGCCGATTCGGCCGCGGTGTCTTCAGGATCCTGCAACGGGCACCTCTCGATGTGCGCAGCGGTCAACTCGAAGGGAAGCCTAGCGGGGTTTCGTGTCCGCACCCCGTAGGCGTCCGTGTCGTGGCCGGGACGTCCGCAGCCACGGTCGGCATCCGCGGCGAACGGGCACGGGGCACAATAGGCCCATGACGTCTTTCGGTGACCTGCTCGGACCCCAGCCCGTTCTGCTTCCGGGTGACGACGATGCGGAATCGGCCCTGCTGAACCACGAGGACCCGAAGAAGGTGGCGGCGGACCATCCGACGGCGTCCGTCGCGTGGGCGTACCTCGCGGAAGCTGCCTTCGACGGTGGCGAGGTGATCACCGCGTACGCCTATGCCCGTACCGGCTACCACCGCGGCCTGGACCAGCTCCGCCGCAACGGATGGAAGGGCTTCGGCCCGGTGCCGTACAGCCACGAGCCGAATCGCGGCTTCCTGCGGTGCGTCGCGGTACTGGCCAGGGCGGCACAGTCCATCGGCGAGACCGACGAGTACAGCCGCTGCCTCGACCTGCTCGAGGACTGCGATCCGCGGGCCGCCGAAGAACTCGGCCTCGGCTAGCTTGAGCTCGGCGGGGAGTTTCGCGGAGGCGAGGGCGCGGGGCCGGCAGCGGCTCCGCTCTTCGGCGCTGCGCCTGCGCATCTCCGCGTTGCCGATCCTCCAGTGCGCGCTCGCCGCGGCCGGGGCGTGGTGGGTGGCCACCACGGTCGTCGGTCACGAGCGTCCCTTCTTCGCGCCCATCGCGGCCGTCGTGTCCCTGGGTCTGTCCCTCGGTGCCCGGACGCGCCGGTCCTTCGAGCTCGTCCTCGGCGTCGCGGTCGGTGTCGGGATCGGCGACCTGCTGATCTCGGTGATCGGTGGGGGAACCTGGCAGATCGCCGTCGTCGTCGCGCTGGCGATGGCCGCGGCGGTACTCCTCGACAGCGGGCCGATGATCGCGATGCAGGCGGGAAACTCGGCGGTTCTCGTCGCCACCCTCATTCCGCCGGGTGACAACGCCGGCATCGACCGCATGGTCGATGCCTTGATCGGTGGGCTGGTCGGTATCGCCATCGTCGCGATCGTCCCCACCCATCCCGTGGGCCGGGCCCGGCGGGATGCCGCCGTGATTCTCGGTTCTGCCGGTGAGGTGCTGCGGCTCGTCCACGAAGGGCTGCTCGCGAACGACGACAAGCCGATCGTGACGGCATTGCAGAAGGCGCGCGCGACTCAACCGGCCATCGACACGCTGCGCGAACACGTGGCGGGTGGTTGGGAGATCAGCCGGATCTCGCCGTTCTACTGGAACACCCGCCAGCGGCTCAGCCGGCTCGCCGCCGTCGTCGACCCCATCGACAACGCGATGCGCAACATCCGGGTGCTCGCGCGGCGGTCGTTGTCGCTGGTCCGCGACGACGAGATCCTCGACCCGCGACTGGTGAACCAGGTGGGCCAGGTGGCGGACTCGATGGAGGTGCTGCGCCGGATGGCGCTCGCCGATCCCGGCGAGCAACCCGACCAGGCGGAGGCGGCCCGGGTCCTGCGGTCGGTCGCGGCCGAGGTGAAGCCCGAACTTCTCGAGGGAGCCGGGGTCTCCGCGACTGTGGTGTTCGCCCAGATCAGGTCGATCCTGGTGGACCTGCTCCAGGTGGCGGGGCTCAAGCGGATCTCGGCCATCGCGACCCTGCCGCCGACGGTGGACAACCCCGCGTATCCGCCGGAGCGGTAGCTGCCGGGGTACGGCAGGAATCGGGGGAGACGCTTCCCGGCTCCGAATCGACGGTCTTGATCATATGCATGGTTGTGCATATGATCGGCGGAGTTCGGAGGGAGCAACGACGCCATGGGTGCAGGACACGGCCATTCGCACGGCCACACCGGTGTGACACAGGCAGGGCCGACGAAGGGGCGTATCCGACGGATGTCGATCGCCCTCGGCGTCATCGGGGCATTCCTGGTCCTCGAGGCCACGGTCGCGATCATGATCAACTCGCTGGCCCTTCTCGCCGACGCGGGGCACATGCTCACCGACTTCGTCGGGCTGTCCATGGGCCTCGTCGCGCTGATCCTCGCGCGGCGCGGCAGCAGCAAGGCCGCCCGGACCTTCGGTTGGCATCGCGCCGAGGTGCTCACGGCGATGGGGAACGCGCTCCTGCTGTTCGCCGTCGCCGCCTGGGTGTTCTACGAGGCGATCGAGCGAATCGGCGATCCGCCCGAGATTCCGGGCGCGATCCTCATGGTCACCGCTGCAGCCGGGCTCGCCGCCAACATCGTCGTCATGGTGATGCTGCGCGCCGATTCCAAGGACAGCCTCGCCGTCCGCGGCGCCTACCTCGAGGTGCTCGCCGACGCGGTCGGCAGCGTCGGTGTCCTCGTCGCCGGATTCCTGGTGCTGGTGTTCGACTGGTCGTACGCCGACGTGGTGGTCGGTGTGCTCATCTCGCTGTGGGTGGTTCCGCGGGCCGTGCGCCTGGCCGCGGCATCGCTACGGATCCTCACCCAGGCCTCGCCCGCGACCGTCGACGTCGAGAAGGTGGGCGCCGATCTGGCCGCCGTCCCGGACGTGACCGGGGTGCACGATCTGCATGTGTGGACGCTCACCACCGGGATGGACGTCGCCACCGTGCACCTGACCAGTGACGGTGACGCCGCGCCGGTTCTCGAGCGGGCGCGCGCGGTTCTCGAATCGCACGGGCTCGAACACGCCACGGTGCAGATCGAATCCACCGCGCACGGGCGCCGTTGCGAGCAGGACGTCACGTGGTGACCGGAAATACGTCGCCGCCGCGTGCCCGCGCCGTCTAGCCTCGCTCTATGGCTGAACCCTATTCCCGCGTGTTCTTCG
Source organism: Rhodococcus triatomae (assembly GCF_014217785.1). Taxonomy (NCBI): domain Bacteria; kingdom Bacillati; phylum Actinomycetota; class Actinomycetes; order Mycobacteriales; family Nocardiaceae; genus Rhodococcus; species Rhodococcus triatomae. Next base: position 2,974,169 of record NZ_CP048814.1, read on the forward strand.
GTGACCGGATCGTCGACGCCGATCAGGCGAAGCTGGGCGTCGCGACGTCCGCGATGCTCTACGGCCTCAGCGTCTACACGGTCTTTCCGGTGCAGGTCGACGGCGGCACTCGCTCGGTGTTCCGGCTGGCCGATCACTTCCAGCGCCTGGTGGAGTCCTGCAAGATCATCGGCATCGACCGGTTCGCGGGTGAGTGGGACTTCGAGCGGTTCGCCGCTGCCACCCGTGAGCTCGTCGCGGAGAACGACCCGCAGCGGGACGTGTTCGTGCGAGCCAGCGTGCACGTGGACGAGTCGATTCCCGGTACCCGCGTGCGTGGCTGCGGGATCACGGTCAGCATGTTCGTCTACGACGCCGTGCCGATCGTGCCCCAGGACGGGATGCGCCTCAAGACCAGCCAGTGGCGGCGGATCCCGGACGACGCCATCCCGTCGCGGGCGAAGGTCAACGGCGCGTACGTGAACTCCGTGCTGGCGAAGCAGGACGCGATCGACGCCGGGTACGACGACGCGATCTTCCTCGACACGCAGGGCCACGTGTGCGAGCTCAGCGCGGCGAACATCTTCCTCGTCCGGGGCGGCACCGTGGTGACCCCGGACGTCTCCTCCGACATCCTCGACGGCATCAACCGCCGCACCATCCTGACCCTGGCCGCCGAGGACGGGATCCCGGTGGTCGAGCGGGCCGTCGATCTCACCGAGTTGTACATCGCCGACGAGGTGTTCGTGACCGGTACGTCGGCCGGAGTGTCGCCGGTGATAGAGGTGGACGGGCGTGCCGTCGGCGACGGACGTCCGGGCCCGATCTCGGGGGCGCTGCGGAAGCGCCACACGGCGGCGCTGCGCACCGATGTCGAGCACGGGTGGGTCACCCCGATCTGAGCTGCTGGGTCACCCCGATCTGAGCTGCTGGGTCACCCCGATCTGAGCTGCTGGGTCACCCCACGTCGCTGGGCGAAGGGACCATTCGACCGGACAGATCGGCTGAAGGCCACCTTCACCCAGGAGGAGAGCCCGCGGAGGGAGCCGGCGGAAGGAGCCGGCGGGAGGTGCTGCGGGTGGGCGCCTGCGGGGAGGAGGGGCGAGTGGGTCACCCGGCGCGGAGAGTGCGTGTCACACCCTGGCCGGGTCGCCACAGTTGCACGCCGATCTTGTCGCCGTCCTCGATGGTGGTGAGGACGGCCTCGTCGAGGTCGAGCACGAAGACGTGGCATTCGCGGATCTCGGGTGGATAGTCGGCGACGACGGCCTCCCACTCCGGTCCGTCGAGCTCGCGGGCGCGGCCGGACACCTTCGCGTCGCCGCCCTCCATCGTTCCGTCGCCGGTATGGGCGTGGACGGCGTAGCGCGGGTCGCGCTGCAGGTCCCGGGCCTTCCTCGCGCCGAGCATCGATCCGAGCATGAGATCGACGTCGCCGAACTGCACCTCGGTGCCGCTCACTCGTGGCGATCCGTCGCGGCGCAGCGTGGCGAGGACGTGATGTCGATGCGCCTCGAACCGGGCACGGATCGCCGCGGCCAGTTCGGGTGCTTCGCTGTCGAACTGTTTCCAACTGGTCATGGACAAAGTCTGCGCGGCAGTCACTGACATCTTCTGTCAGTGATTTTCCGGCCTCGGGGACTTCCGGACCGGAAGGATTTCTAGACTCGGAGGATGCGGTCCAGTCGGCTGGTCGAGATCATGCTGCGCCTCGAGGGCGGGCGGGGCACCACCGCGAGCCGGCTCGCCGATGCTCTCGGCGTCTCGATACGCACCGTCTACCGGGACGTGGCGGCTCTGTCGGCAGCCGGGGTTCCGCTGTACACCGAGAGCGGGCCCGGCGGCGGGATCCGGCTGCTCGACGGCTGGCACTCGCGGCTGTCGGGGATGACGGACACCGAGACGTCGGCGCTGATGCTGCTGGGAGTGCCCTCCGTCGCGGAGGATCTGGGATTCGGCGACGCGGCGTCCGCGGCGGGCACCAAGCTGCTGGGCGCGCTGCCGGTTCCGTTGCGCGCGGGTGCGCAGGTCTGGCGCGAGCGCGTGTACGTCGACGCGCCGGGATGGTTCCGCGGCCGAGAGGACGGCGGGGCGCTCCCGACGGTCGCCTCCGCCGCCCTGGGCGGCCGGCGGTTGCGGATCGAGTACACGCGCGGCGACGACACGAGCTGCCGTGACCTCGAACCGCTCGGTCTGGTGGTGAAGGCGGGCACCTGGTATCTCGTTGCCCGGAATCGGAGCCGGATCCTGTCCTATCGGGTGTCGCGGATCGCGTCGGCGACGGTCCTGGACGACGAGGTGGTGCGTCCCACGGATTTCGCGCTCGGCGAGTGGTGGGACGAGCACACCGCACGATTCGACCGCTCGCTGCTGCGTTACGACTGCCGGGTCCGCCTGTCGCCGCGAGGGTGGCGTCGGCTGCCCGACGTCGTCGGGATCGAGGCCTCGCGGGTGCAGCCCGGCGAACCCGATGCCCAGGGCTGGGTGAGCGTGGATCTGCGGCTCGAGAGCGAGGAGGTTGCCGCCGACCAGCTGATCGCACTCGGCGACGGGGTGGAGGTGCTCGCCCCGGCAGCGTTGCGGGTGGCGCTGAGGGCGGTGGGCGAGGCCGTCGCCCACCGCCACGCGTAGCGGGAATCAGATCCTTTCGATGATGGTGGCGTTCGCCAGTCCTCCTGCCTCGCACATGGTCTGCAGTCCGTAGCGGGCTCCGCGCTGTTCCAGCGCGTGGACGAGGGTCGTCATGATTCGCGCGCCGCTGGCGCCGAGGGAGTGCCCCAGTGCGATCGCGCCTCCGTGCACGTTCACCCGGTCGAGGTCCGCGCCGGTCTCGTGTGCCCAGGCGAGGACGACGGGCGCGAACGCCTCGTTGACCTCGAACAGGTCGATGTCGGACAGGCTCAGTCCGGATCGTTCGAGCACCTTGCGGGTGGCGGGGATGATTGCGGTGAGCATGTAGAGCGGGTCGTCACCGGCGACGGCGAAGCTGTGGAGGCGGGCCCGTGGGGTGAGTCCGAGTTCGGCGGCTTTCTCGCTGGTCGTGAGCAGCAGGGCGGCGCTGCCGTCGGACAGCGGGCTGCTGTTGCCCGCGGTGATCGACCAGTCGATCTGCGGGAACCGCCGCGCGTATTCGTCGGAGTGGAACGACGGCAGCAGTGTGGACAGTGTCTCGACCGACGTGCCGGGGCGGACGGTCTCGTCCACGCCGAGCTGCGGCAAGGTCAGTAGTTCCTTGGCGAACAGCCCGTCGTCTGCGGCTGCGGCCGCCTTGTGGTGGCTGGACGCGGAGAACTCGTCGAGCCGGGCGCGGGGCAGCTGCCAGCGGGCGGCGATCAGTTCGGCGCTGATTCCCTGGGGGACGAGGCCGTCCGGATACCGCGCCTCGAAGCGTTCGCCCATGCTCTGTCGGCCGACGACGTTGGTGCCCATCGGTACTCGGGACATCGACTCCACCCCGGCGACCGCGACGACGTCGTACGCGCCGGCGAGGATTCCCTGGGCGGCGAAGTGCACCGCCTGCTGACTGCTGCCGCACTGGCGGTCGACCGTGGTGCCGGGAACGGCTTCCGGGAATCCCGCGGCCAGCAGGGCGGCGCGGGTGATGTTCTGGCCCTGTTCCGAGGCCTGGGTGACGCATCCGCCGACGACGTCGTCGATCACGGTCGGGTCGATCCCGGTGCGTTCGATCAGTGCCGACAGGCTCTCGGCCATCAGGTCGATCGGATGGATGTCGTGCAACGCGCCCGACGGCTTGCCCTTGCCGACCGGGGTGCGTACTGCCTCGACGACGACTGCGTCCCTCATGGCATGTCCCTTCCGTTCGTCGATGGATGCATCGACAGCTGGCTATGCATTTCCGTAGTCAGAACCCTACGATCTGACTATGCCAAATGCAAGTCAGGTAGGCTGGGTGCATGGAAGCGGCGCGGCTGGACGGGTTCATCTCCGATCGAGAACGGTGGCGCACGGCGCAGTGCTCCATCGGGAAGTCGATGGACGTCATCGGCACCCGATCCGCGATGCTGATCCTGCGCGAGGCCTACTACGGCACGACCCGGTTCGACGACTTCGCCAAGCGCGTCGGAATCACCGAGGCGGTCGCCGCGGCGAGGCTCAAGGAACTCACCGCGCACGGGCTGTTCGAGCGGCGGCCGTACAAGGAACCCGGAAGCCGGACCAGGAGCGAGTACGTGCTCACCGACAAGGGCCGCGACCTGATCCCCGCCGTCTTCGCGCTGATGCAGTGGGGCGACAAGTACCTGCAGAAGCGGGCACCGCTCGAACTGCGAGACGACCTCACCGGAGACCTCGTCCGCGTCGAACTACGCAGCGAATCCGGACGGGAAGTTCCCCTCGGCGAGCTGAGGATCAGCCCCACGTTCACCGAGGAACAGGCTCTCGCCGCGCAGGAGCGGGACCGGGCGGGCGCCGAGACTCAGAGCCAGAAGCGCATGAGGTAGTTGCCGTACTGGGCGTAGATCTGCGGCACCCCGGACAACTCGAAGAGACCGTAGATCGCGTCGAAGAACACCACGTTGATCGCCGGGACGAACAGCAGGGCGACGATGATCAGCAGGCCGTACGGCTTGAACTGGTCGAACTGTCGTCGCGTCCGCGGTGACAGGAAGGGTTCGAGGGCGCCGAAACCGTCCAGCCCGGGGACCGGGAGCAGATTGAGGACGGTGGCCATCACCTGGAGGAACGCCAGGAAGCTCACGCCGGCCCAGAACACCTGCTGCTCGCTGCCGAGCCCGAAGACCCGGATCGCCGCCAAGAGTACGACTGCGCACAGCGCATTGACCGCGGGACCGGCCAGCGACACCCGCGCCTGCGTCTTCGGCGGGAACAGGCCGCTGCGGATGTACACGGCCCCGCCGGGTAGGCCGATCCCGCCGATCGCGATGAACAGCAACGGAAGTCCGATCGACAGCATCGGGTGGCTGTACTTCAACGGGTTCAACGTCAGATACCCGCGCACCTCGACGTCGGTGTCCCCGGCGCGCCAGGCCGTGTACGCGTGCGCGAACTCGTGCAGGCACAGCGTCACCACCCATCCGGCGACCACCAGGACGAACACGCCGACGTGGGCGAGTACCGAACCGCGCTCGGCGAACCAGGCCGCGACGCCGCCGGCGACGGCGACAGCCACCACCAGCAGGAACACCGGGCTGGGACGCACCGGTGCCCGCCGGGCGGCGGCCCGGCTCATCCGACGAGAAGCCAGTCGTGCTCGTGGCGGTAAAACGTGGAGCGCTTCAGCATCCGGGGATTCGGCACCCCGTCACGGACCAGCGCCGCCTCGGGCGAGCCGAGTTGGACGGCGCGGCCCTCGACCCAGCGGCGCGGCAGCCATCGGGACCGCCGGTCGACCGCGGCGCGCAGGCCGGGTGCGGCGGGCACCGGTGCGACGTTCAGCCGCGGCGCGACTCCCGAGAACAACCGGGTGTCGTCGACGTAGGCCTCACCGACCAGTTCGCCCGCGGAAGGGCCGGTGAGAGTGGCGGCGCCGACGAGCGCGATCCCGGCGTCGTCCCGGATGAGTGGAACCTCCCGGGCCTTGCCCTCGAGCGCCACGCTCGCGGCCTTGGCGCCGGTGGCCAACTGGTAGGCGTCGGTGGCGGGGGAGCGTCGTTCGGCGACGTAGGCGAGTTCGACGTGGAGCCGTTCGGTGCGCATCAGCCGGGTCAGTGCCGCCGCGAACGCCGCATCGCTGCCGACCACCACCAGGCGGGGGTCGGGCGTCACCTGGAGCTTGGAGAACACCTCGTCGAAATCGTCCTTTTCCGGGACGGCGGGAGCACTCGAGGCGGAGAGCGAACCGAGAGCCAGGGGCAGGGGTGCATCTCCGCATATGAGCACTACTGGTGTCACACGCCGCTCCTCGCCCGGATCGCCTCGCACCGCCCCGGCGGCGGCACGCCCGCCATCGTAGCCCTCCCGCGGGTCTTCACCACGGCATCGTCGAGCGGTGCGCATCACGTCGCCCGGACAAGCCGTCCGGTCTGTCGGTCAGGGGCCTGGGCTAGACTGTTCCCCCGGTCACTGCCCAGTGACGGCAGAACCACGCGGTCGGACTTCGGCTGCGAGTCGACCGTAGGAGACAACGTCATGCCGGCAATCGTCCTGATCGGCGCCCAGTGGGGCGACGAGGGCAAGGGCAAAGCTACCGATCTACTGGGCGGGCGCCTGCAGTGGGTGGTTCGCTACCAGGGCGGAAACAACGCGGGGCACACCGTCGTCCTGCCCAACGGCGACAAGTTCGCGCTGCATCTGATCCCGTCCGGAATCCTCACGCCCGGCGTGACGAACGTGATCGGTAACGGCGTCGTCGTCGATCCCGGTGTGCTGCTCACGGAGCTGTCCGGTCTGGAAGAGCGTGGCATCGACACCGGCGGGCTGCTGCTCTCGGCGGATGCGCACCTGATCATGCCGTACCACGTGGCCATCGACAAGGTCACCGAACGCTTCCTCGGCGCCCGCAAGATCGGCACCACGGGACGTGGGATCGGGCCCTGCTACCAGGACAAGATCGCCCGCGTCGGTGTGCGCGTCGCGGACGTTCTCGACGAGAAGATCCTCACCCAGAAGGTCGAGGCGGCACTGGAATTCAAGAACCAGGTGCTCGCGAAGATCTACAACCGCAAGGCCCTCGACCCGCAGCAGGTGGTGGAGGAGGTCCTCGGCCAGGCAGAGGGGTTCAAGCACCGCATCGCCGATACGCGGCTCCAGCTGAACCAGGCCCTCGAGCGCGGCGAGATCGTCCTCCTCGAAGGCTCGCAGGGCACGCTGCTCGACGTCGATCACGGGACGTACCCGTACGTCACGTCGTCCAACCCCACCTCCGGCGGCGCCTCGGTCGGCTCCGGAATCGGGCCCACCCGGATCACCACCGTGCTGGGAATCCTCAAGGCGTACACCACGCGTGTCGGCTCCGGCCCCTTCCCGACCGAACTGTTCGACGACCACGGCGAGTACCTCGCCAAGCAGGGCGGCGAAGTGGGTGTCACCACCGGGCGAGCCCGACGCACCGGCTGGTTCGACGCGGTGATCGCGCGCTACGCGACCCGCGTCAACGGCATCACCGACTATTTCCTCACCAAGCTCGATGTGCTGTCGAGTCTCGACACCATCCCGATCTGCGTCGCCTACGAGGTCGACGGCGTGCGCTACGACGAGATGCCGATGTCGCAGACCGAGGTGCATCACGCGAAGCCGATCTACGAGGAGATGCCCGGCTGGTGGGAGGACATCTCCGGTGCCCGCACCTTCGAGGATCTGCCGGTCAACGCGCAGAACTACGTGCTGCGACTGGAAGAGCTGTCCGGTGCGTTCATCTCCTGCATCGGCGTCGGCCCCGGTCGCGATCAGACGATCGTCCGCCGCGAGGTCGTGCGCTGACATCCCCGCGGTAGGGGAGCGGCGCGGGGAGGCGCATGAGTGACGCGACGTCCGTCGGCGACGGTGGTTTCGAAGGCGACGGTGGTTTCGAAGGCGACAGTCGTGTCGAAAGCGACAGTCGTGTCGAAAACGACGGGGGCTTCGAGCGATGGTTCGTCGAGCGGTTCGCGGACTACTGGCAGTCGACCGGCGCGTCCCGGATCGAGGGACGGATCGCCGGCTACCTCCTGATCGACGAGTCCCCGGGCGTGAGCGCCGAGGAACTCTCCCGGGCGCTGGACGCGAGCCGGGGGTCGGTGTCGACGTACATCCGGCGGCTCATCGACCGGGGATTCGTCAAGCGCATCCGGAAGCCGCGCGACCGGATTCACTACTACGCCATGGATTCCGATGTGTGGGGCGGCTTCCTCGAGATCGAGCACGAATATCTGGAGAACCAGCGACGCCTGGCTGCCGAGGCGCTCGCGCACACCGACCCGAACGGGCCGGCGTACGTCCGCGTCCTGAACATGCGTGACTACATGGGGTGGATCATCGACAACCGGATGCTCCGCAGCGAGTGGAACCGTTTCAAAGCGGAACGCGACGCGCGGGCATCCGGTGACGACGAGGGCACGAGCCGGGCCGACTAGTTCGTCGGCTCGGGGAGTGCCTCGAGTGCCTGGTCGATCAGCGGCACGTAGCGTTCGAGTGACCACGGCACGGTCAGCGGATTGATGATCGACGAGCCGGTGACGAACGCCTGTTCCGTCGGCGCGACGACCGAACCGCGTGCGACGGCAGGGATCTGCGCGTACACCGGCTGTGCCTCGGTCTCGGCGCGGTTGACCGCGTCGGAGTAGAAGGTGAACAGCAGATCCGAGTTGTCGAGCAGGTGTGCGTTCTCGAGACCGATGACCGCGGAGTCGGTGCCGTCCTTCTCGGGCAGCGTCTCGACGACGGGGTCGACGGTCAGGCCGAGGGCGCGCACCATCGCGACGCGCTGTTCCTCGGGGAAGAACACCCCCAACGTGCCGGGCCCGGTGTTGTAGACGAACGAGAACGAGACGTCGGCGTACTCGGGGTGGGCGGCCGCGGCGTCGGTGAACTGCGTCCTGATCTTCTCGATCTCCTGCTCGGCTTCCGCGGACTTGCCCATCGCGGCACCGATGACCCGCATCTGTTCCTCCCAGGTCGTCGTCCAGGCTTTCTCCGCGTAGGCGACCGTGGGCGCGAGGGCACTCAGTGCGTCGTAGTGCTCCTGCGTGATGCCCGACCAGGGCGCGAGGATGAGGTCCGGTTCCAGGGCGGCGATGGACTCGATGTCGATCTCGCTGCCGCCGGTGAACTGGACGGGCAGTTCGTCGCCGCGTTCGGTGACCGCTTCGTGGATCCACGGCAGGTAGCCGGTGTCGTCGCTGCCCCAGGCGTACTCCTCGACACCGACCGGGACGGTGCCCAACGCGATTGCCGTCTCGGCCGAGCCCATGCCCAGGGTGACGATGCGTTCGGGTTCCTCGGTGACCACTGCCCGACCGAGCGCGTGCTCGATCGTCACGGTCTCGAAGTCCGAGTCCCGTGCCTCGTCCGCGTCGTCCGCCGTCCCGCAGCCCGCGACGACGAGGGCGACGGCCATCAGGCCGGACGACAGGGCGGCGAGGCGAGCGCTTCGCGAACGGGCGAATCTCATGAGGGGCCTTTCGACACGGCTGACGATGCGCCGCGAGCATAGGCTTACCTACTTTGAAATTTCAACTCAAATGAAAGTTTGGTACGGCCCGACCGGCGACACTTCTCGCCGGTCGGACCGGCGAGGGTCAGGACGGTGCGTCGAGAGCCTGGTCGATCGGGGTGTCCCCGCCGATGAAGCCGATGAACCTGCCCGCCGTCTGCGGACGTTCGAGCACCGCGGCCGCTACCCGCGCGACGTCCTCGCGGGGGACAGTTCCCGAGGCGGCGTCGGGGTCGACGGTGATCGTCCCCGTGCCCGGGTCGGAGGTCAGGGTGCTCGGGCCGAGAATGGTCCAGTCGAGTTCCGTACCGCGCAGGTACTGGTCCGCCGCGGCCTTCGCCTCGGCGTACGCGAAGAAGGAGTTCTCCGGGTCCACGCCGTGGTCCGGTCGCGCGCCCAGGTACGAGATCATGACGTAGCGCCCGATGCCGGCGCGTGCCGCCGCGTCCATGGACCGGATCGCCGCATCCCGGTCGACCGCGTAGGTGCGCGCGGGGTTGCCGCCCCCGGCTCCCGCCGACCACACCAGGGCGTCGTGGCCTCGGAGTACGTCCGTGATCTGGTCGGTGACCAGGCCTTCGACGTCCGCGACCACGGGCGTGGCACCGGTCGCGGCCACCTCGCCCGCCTGGTCGGGGTTGCGGATGACGGAGGTGACCTCGTCGCCGCGTGCGGTGAGGATTCGAGCGAGTTGGAGAGCGATCTTGCCGTGCCCGCCGATGATGGCGACGCGTGCCACGGGAGACTCCTTCCGACGATGTCCGGATCGTTCGCCAGCCTACCCGCGTGTGGAGTGCTCGAAGCAGGGCCGGGGACCTGCCCTCGGCGGGGGCTGTGCGTGGCGCGATACATGGTGTTCACCAAAGGCCTTGCCCGGTAGCCGGTTTCGATCCATCGTGTTAACCGATGTGTAACCGACGATGCGATTCCGCCTCCTAGAATCCCTGTCATGCCACCGGTGAGTGGCCGCCGCGAACGATCTTCCCCTCGTATCCCGGCGCCGGGAGCGGGGTGCCGACGGCTCGGAAGAGAGTGCACAGATGAACGCGTACGTGCAGGCCGGGACGCCCGGGAGCTCCGACAGGTGGTTCGCCGAGGGGCGATACTTCACGATCGTGTCGTTCGGTCGCGGGTGCGACGGACAGGCCCGCCGGATGCTCGGGCAGTTGCGCGGCCGGAGAGTGAACTGGATCAGGTCGGGATCCGGCAGCAGGGATCACGCCGCGCTCGTGCAGGCAGTCGAGGAGGCGACCGTCGGCTGGCGGCTGATGCTGATCGGTGCCGCGGACGACGTGACGGCCGCGCGGGAGCGGGCGTTGGCGGCGGGCGTGCTCGCCACCGAGATCCGCACCGACGTCGTCGACGTGCCGCGCCCGTTCCTGCGTCAGGAGGAGTACGCATGACGGGGTACGGCGGCGCTGCCCGCGCAGGGTCCTCCGATGGCGACGACCGTGTTCTCGTCGTCGACCGGGTGGTCGAGAAAAGCTGCGAAGTAAGGGAATTGGTTCTGGTCGACCCGGCGGGGGAATCGCTGGATCCGTATCAGCCGGGGAGCTCCGTGACGGTGACGTGCGGTGCCGGCGCCGACGGCCGCGCGCGACGGAACCCCTACGCACTCACCGGTGCCGGTGCTGCGCCCGGCGACTATTCGATCTCGGTGCGGCTCGATCCGGCAGGGAGGGGTGGATCCGCGTGGCTGCATTCACTCGAACCCGGGAGTCGTGTGACGGTCGGCCGGCCGGTCGCAGGGTTCGCACCGGTCCCGACGGCACGGCACCACCTGTTCGTCGCCGGTGGGATCGGGGTCGCCCCGGTCCTCTCCCACGCCAGGGCGGCGGCACAGTCCGCACGGTCGTTCGGGGTCTTGTACGGCTACCGCCGCCAGTTCGGTGCGCATCTGGACGAGCTGTCCGACGCCTGCGGCGACCGACTGTCCGCTCACCGCACCCGGGTCGGCTTGCTCGATTCGGTGCGTACCGCCCTGGTGGAGCAGCCGATGGGTGCCCACCTGTACGTCTGCGGTCCGCCGCCGATGGCGCACACCGTCGTCGAGATGGCGCGCGTCTCGGGGTGGCCGACCGAGCGCATCCATGTCGAGAGGTTCACTCACGCCGACCCGCTGGCGGTGTCCGCCTGATCGGAGTCGACGCCCGAAATGTGACGGTGGACACGAGTGGTACGTTCGCGCGACAGTGGGTGCATGAAGGTAGCACAGCGAATGATCCGGATCCCGCTCGTCGCGTTCGCTGCCGTGGGCCTGATGTTCGCAGGCAATGCGGTGGCATCCGCGCAGGTCGCGCCGCCGACACCGCTGGCGCCCACGTTCACGGTCGGGCACGGTTCAGCCGATTCGATCGCCGTCTGCGCGGGCCGTATCGACCTCGCCGCACACGAGTCCGTCGACGGTCCGGAGCCCTACTACGTTCGGTTCGAGACCCATTTCTTCGGCTTCACGCCGGTGTGTCTGGTGGACGGAACACTGACCTGGCGCAACCTCGACACCGGCGCCTCGGGTTCGGCCGACTGGGCCCTGTCCGGATGGGACGGCCCGGGTGCAGGGACGGTGCGCTACTTCGATCCGGGGCCGGGCCGGGTGGAGGTCACCGTCACCCCGTCCACACCGAACCTGCCCGGCGGAGGCGAGTTCACCGCGCGCTGAGTGCGGCACATTCGGATTCGGGGACACCGGAACCGCCGTCGCTCGTCAGCCGGGCGACGACGGTTCGTTTCCGGCTCGGGTCAGTGCAGGACTTTCCGGTGCTCCGTGGAGAACGGGATGTGCTCGTCCGTGCGGCCGGTCTGCAGCTTCCGGACCCACTGCGGGTCCGAGATCAGCGCTCGGCCGACGGCGACGAGATCGAAGTCGCCGTTCTCGTATTGACGGACCAGTTCCTCGAGCCCGGCGGCACGGGAGTCGCCGTCGTCGGTGAACGCGGTGGTGAACACGCGATCCAGCCCGACGGAGCCGACCGTGATCGTCGGGACGCCGGTCAGGCGCTTCGTCCAACCGGCCAGGCCGAGTGTGCCGTCGCGCCCGGGCTCGTCCTCGAAGGCGGGTTCCCAGTGCCTGCGTGTCGACGGGTGGAGGATGTCCACGCCCGCGTCGACGAGCGGGGTGAGAATCTGCTCGAGCTCGGTGGGGGTGTTCGCGATCCGTGCGTCGTACTGATTCGACTTCCACTGCGAGAAGCGGTAGACGATGGCGAATTCCGGCCCGACCGCGGCCCGGATCGCGGAGACCACCTCGACGGGGAATCGCACCCGTGCGGGAAGTGAACCGCCGTAACCGTCGTCGCGCACATTCGTGCGGTCCCAGAGGAACTCGTCGAGCAGGTACCCGTGCGCGCCGTGCAACTCGATGCCGTCGAATCCGACGTCCTTCGCGTTGACGGCCGCGGCCACCCAGGCCTCGAGCAGGGTGTCGAGCTCGGCGGTCTCGAAGGCTCGGCCGAGTGTCGATCCGTCCAGGGCGATGCCCGACGGGCTCACGGTCGGCACGTCCGGGTTGAACCGCGGCCGCTCGCCGCGCTCGACCCCGGTGTGCCACAGCTGTGGGATGATCACGCCACCTTCGGCATGGACCTCGTCGACGACGCGGCGCCACCCCTCCAGCGACTCGGAGCTGTAGAGACGGGGCACGCTCGGCATCGGCCCGGCTGCGGGGTCGGGGATGTAGGTGCCCTCGGTGATGATCAGGCCCACGCCTCCCGCGGCGCGGCGCCGGTAGTAGGCCGCCACGTCCTCCCCGGGAATGCCGTTCGGCGAGAATCCTCGCGTCATGGGCGCCATCGCGAAGCGGTTCCGCAGCTTCAGCGACTTGTGCGCGAACGGTTCGAACAGACTGTCTGTCTTCGGATCGGTATCAGCCACGACAATGTCCAACTCCGCCGTCACGCCCGTTATTCCGGCTCCACGCCGGGACGATGTCACACCGGTTCGTTCAGATCGAACCGGTGTGACATCGTCCCAGGCCCGGGGGTGGATCAGCTCCCGCGCGCGATCCACTCCTCGAGATGCGGAGCCTCGGTGCCGATGGTGGTGCCGTCGCCGTGTCCGGTGCGGACCACCGTCTCGGGTGGCAGGACGAACAGTTTCTCCTTGATGGAGTCGATGATCGTCGGGAAGTCGGAATATGAACGTCCGGTTGCCCCGGGGCCGCCGGAGAACAACGTGTCCCCGGAGAACAGTTCGCCGGCCTCGGGCAGGTACAGCACCGTGGATCCGGGGGAGTGGCCAGGCGTGGCGATGGCCTGGATGTCGGTGCCCGCCACGGAGATCCGCCGGCCGTCCTCGAGAGGCTGGTAGCCGACGCCGGGATGGGTCATCTGCCACAGGACGTCGTCGGCGGGGTTGAGCAGGATCGGGGCATCGAGCCGCTCCGACAACTCGGGGGCCACGGTGACGTGGTCGTCGTGCCCGTGGGTGAGCACGATCGCCTTCACCGTGCGATCGCCCACCGCGTCCACGATGGGCGCGGCGGTGTGTGCGGCGTCGACGATCACCACCTCGGAATCGTCGCCGATCAGCCAGATGTTGTTGTCCACCTCCCACGTTCCGCCATCGAGGGAGAACGTGCCGGACGTGACGACTCGGTCCACGCGGAAAGTCACAGGACCACCACCGATCGCAGGACCTCACCGCGGTGCATGGTCTCGAACGCCTGCTCCACCTCGTCCAGGCCGATTCGCTCGGTGACGAACTTCTCCAGCGGCAGCCTGCCCTGCTGGTACAGGTCGACCAGCATCGGGAAGTCGCGCTCGGGCAGGCAGTCTCCGTACCAGGACGATTTCAGCGATCCGCCGTGGCTGAAGAAGTCCACCAGCGGCATCTCGAGCGTCATGTCCGGGGTGGGGACGCCGACCAGCACGACGGTGCCCGCGAGATCGCGCGCATAGAACGCCTGCTTCCAGGTCTCCGGCCGCCCGACCGCGTCGATGACGACGTCGGCACCGAAGCCGCCGGTCAACTCCTGCACCGCCTCGACGACGTCGGCGGTGGAGGCGTCGATCGTGTGGGTGGCGCCGAGCCCCACTGCCCACTCCAGTTTCGTGGGATCGCGGTCGATCGCGATGATCCGGTTCGCGCCCGCGAGCCGCGCCCCCATCACGGCCGCGTCACCGACGCCGCCGCAGCCGATGACGGCGACCGAGTCGCCCCGCGTGACGCCGCCCGTGTTCACCGCGGCACCGAGACCTGCCATGACGCCGCAGCCGAGAAGTCCCACGACGGCGGGATCGGCCGTCGGATCGACCTTGGTGCACTGACCGGCGGCGACGAGGGTCTTGTCGGCGAACGCGCCGATCCCCAGCGCGGGGGTCAATTCGGTGCCGTCCTCGAGGGTCATCTTCTGGGTCGCGTTGTGGGTGTCGAAGCAGTACCACGGCCGTCCGCGCTTGCAGGCGCGACACTTCCCGCACACCGCGCGCCAGTTGAGGATGACGAAGTCACCGACCTCGACGGTGTCGACGCCCTCGCCGACCGCCTCGACGATGCCGGCCGCCTCGTGACCGAGCAGGAACGGGTACTCGTCGTTGATGCCGCCCTCCCGGTACGTGAGGTCGGTGTGGCACACCCCGCACGCCGCGATGGCGACGACGGCCTCGCCGGGACCGGGATCCGGGACGTTGATCGTCACCAACTCCACGGGCGCGCCCTTCGCCCGCGAGATGATCCCTCGTACCTGTTGCGGCATGTTCTGCTCCTGGTTCGGCGTCGAGTGCTCGTATGTCGGTGTTCGCCTATCGCGATGTCCGCATACGACGGTAGTTCGCGCCGAGCCCGCGGGGGACTGTTCGGGCGGCGAGTTCGACCTGTCCGAACGGCCAGGGTCACGGTGCCGGTTCGACACCCGACTGCGCGCCCACGGCGGCTGCCTCGCCCCGGGTCTGTACCGCCAGCTTGCGCAGCACGCTCGCGACGTGGAACTTCACCGTGCTCTCGCTGACCCCGAGCCGTTCGGCGATGGTCCGGTTGCGCCGTCCCGCCACGAGGTGCCCGAGCACCTCCACCTCGCGTGGGGCGAGCGTCGCGAGCAGCGGCTGATCGGGAACCGGCGCGGGGACGGTCAGCGGGAAGCGGGCACACAGGTGTGAACCCCACCCCGTCGTGGACTCCGTCTCGAGCGATCCGCCGAGAGTCACGACGCGCGGCTGCAGTTGGTGTGCGAGTCCGGCGACGTCGGCTTCGCCCTCCCCGTCGTCACGGATGTCCACGACGAGCCCGTCGTCGTCACACTCCCAGGCGACCCGGATTCGCTGGAGTCGTGTCTGGTCGGACAGCGCGAGCACCGCGCCGCGTACGACGGCGCGGGCACCGTGAGCCACCTCCCCGGGCAGTGCGCGCCCGCCGACGGGAGGCTCGACCAGCTCGAGTGCGACGTCACGGTGCCGGATGAGCGTGCGCAGCTCACCGCGCAGCCGCGCGAACGCGGTGGCGACGGCTTCCTCCGCGAGATCACGGTGGACGTCGACGGCGGCGCGGAGCCCGACGAGGGCTGCCGAGGCGGTCTCTCGCGCCGACGAGCGGGCCCGCGCATCGTCGAGATCCGTGGACCGGAGGGTGGCGAGAATCGTCTCCAAGGTGGTGGCGTGGACTTCCGTCAGCTCCGCGATGGTGCGGGCCCGCTCCGCGGACGCGGCCCGTGACTCCGCCAGGTAGGCCGGGCTCGCGGTGCCGACCTGCAGCGTGATCCCGGTGGCGACCACGCCGAACAGCGCCCGGACGGTGTCGACGTCGGGGCGCGAGTGGTCGCGGAGTACCAGCACGAGCAGGGTGTCGGTGCGGTCGAGGATCGCGAGGACGTCGCGGTCGCGCCCGGCTATGCGGGCGGTACGACGGCTTCCGGTTCCCGGTGCGAGTTCGCCGCGCAGGGAGTCGAGTTCGGTGATGGTGACGCGGTCGACGATCGCCGGATCGCCGGCGACCTTGCGGGGCCGGCCGGTGCACTCGCGGGTGAAGATGACCAGCGCGGCGTGCGGGACGATGTCTGCGATCAGCCGGGAGAAGCGTCGGCCGATGTCCGCGAGTTCCCCGACGAGAACCTCGCGCAGCGCGTCCACCTGCTCCGTCCGTCCCACGGCTGTCACCCTAGCCAGGCCGTCGTCCGGGAGCGTCGTGTGGTCAGAACAGGGTGGGATCGTCGAATCCGGGAACGTGCTCGAGCGCGAGCAGCTCCCGTTTGGTGACGGTGCCGCCGCCTGCGGAGAACCCGCCGACCGCGCCGCCGGCGGCAAGGACGCGGTGACACGGGACGATGAGCGGGATGGGGTTGCGGCCGAGTGCCTGGCCCACGGCTTGCGACGCCCCGGGGACGTCGATCTCGCGGGCGATGTCGCCGTAGGTGAGGGTGTTGCCCGGGCCGATGGAGCGGGTGACCTCGTACACCCGGCAGTCGAACTCGGGGACGTCTTCGAAATCGAGGGGGATCGAGCGCAGATCGTCCGGTGAACCGGAAAGGTGAGCGCGGATCAGTTCCATCGCCTCGAGTGCCGCGGGTGGGGGATCGTGCTCGGTGGCCGTGGGGAAACTCGCGACGATCCGCTCGAGGGTGGCCTCGGGGGAGCTTTCCGGCAGCTGGAGGCCGACGATGCCGGTGGCACGCCACGCCAGTGCGCAGGTCCCGAGTGCGGTGTCGAACAACGCGAATCCGGTCGTCACGTCCCCAGTATGCGCGTGGTGCCCGACAGACTCCGCGAGCAGACTCCCGATGCGCGCGTCACCTCGCACGCGCTGTGGAGCGTCGCACAGGGTATGCGCTGTGCGACGCTCCACAGGGTCTGCGACGTCCGGAGCGCCGTGCGGTCAGAAAGCGCCGCAGTTGTTCGGTGCGGGCCGATCCGCGAACCGGTCGTTCAGGTAGGACACCGCTTCCGGCATGCCCGCGAGCAGCGGAACGACATGGTTGACCGCGACATTCGGCAGGATCGGCGGCGTCGGGTTCGGGGTGAACTGGACGTCGACGCCCTGTGCGCACCAGTCGAGTGCGAGCTGTCGTCCCTGGCCGTAGGGAACGATGTCGTCTTGGGTTCCGTGCTGGATCAGCACCGGCACGGCGGGTTTCTGGCGTCCGATCCGCTGGTCGGCCAGTGCCGCCTTCACGTCCGGCAGGCCCTCGACGACCACGTTGAGCGGTTCCCCGCTGTTGGTGAAGTCGCTGGTGTGCTGGAACCCGTAGCGCAGGCCCGTCTCGACGACACAGGCGTTCGCGACCTCGGCGAGCATCTGCCGCCCGCGGTCGTTGAACACCGAGTCGATGTTGTCGCGGAGTTCGGGATAGGCGTCCGCGAGCCCGTTGACGGTGTAGCCGATCGCGCCGGTGAGGAAGGTGCCGTCGATCTGCTCGAGGGTGGCTTCGAGGTCGGCGGGCGGTGCACCCGCGTACGCGCCCTTCAGTGTCAGTTCGGGGGCATAGGTGGGCTGCAGTTCCGCCGCGGAGGCGACGGCGCCGCCCCCCTGCGAGTAGCCCCACAGGCCGACCGGGCTGTCCGGGGACACCGAGGTGCCGGGCAGGTTCCGGGCGGCGCGGGCGGCGTCGAGCAGCGCGTGACCGCTGGCCTTGCGGTTGACGTAGGTGTGGTGGCCGGGTGTACCGAGCCCCTCGTAGTCGGTGACGACGACGGCGATGCCCTGCAGCAGCATCGCGTTGATCGACAGCAGCTCGTACTCCGTGAACAGATCCAGCGGCGGGGTGTAAGTGATCAGCGAGTTCAGCTGCTTCGACGGCGCGCACTGGTCGCCCTGGCCCTGAGTGCCCGGCGCGAGCGCGACCAGCGGCCGCGGGCCGTCGCCGTGCCACGGCAGAGACGGCTCGAGGTAGGTGCCGGTGACGGCGTTGGCGTCGCCGTGGGTGTCGCTGCTGCGGTACATCAGGCGCGTGCCCTGGGCCGGGAAGACGCCGTCCGGAGTGGCGACGCGGATCGCGAGGTCCGAGGCATCTGCCCGCAGGATCTCGCCGGGGGTGCCGCCGAGTTCGGCGGGCGGGGTGTAGAAGTCCGTCTGCGCGCCCGCCGTCGCGGGTGCCGCGACCAGGCCGCCTGCCAGTGCTGCGGCGGTCACCGAGGCCGCCAGCCAACTCCGAGTGCGTCGCGCCCTCATGTAGATCCTCCCAGCAGAAAGACGATCGATTGTGTGCTGTCACACAGCGGCGGTAACTGTAACACCGGGTATTACCGATGGGTAAGTTCCGCCTGTCCGGTCCGGATATCCACCCCGTCGCCGACCGGGAACCGCGTGCTCACGCCGCGTTCACCGACCGTTGGCGGAACCCCGGCAGCCTCCCCCTCGCACCGCACTTCGGACCCGAGGAGAACTCACCGTGTACCTGTCCCGCCGCGCACTGCTCCGCACCACGGCACTCGGGCTGCTGGCAGTGCCCGCCGCGGCCTGCTCGAACGGCGGCTCGGCTCCCGCGCTGGTTCGGGAGCGGCCCACCCTGACCCACGGCGTCGCGGCCGGCGATGTCCGGCGGGACGGGGCGGTGATCTGGGCGCGCTCGGACCGGCCCGCGACCCTGATCGTGGAGACCGCGGGTACCGATTCGTTCACGAATGCCACGCGACATGTCGGCGGCCTGCTCACTCCCGACAGCGACGGCACGGGCCGGCTCCGGGTGACCGGCCTGCCGTCCGGCGAGCAGGTGCACTATCGGGTGACGCTCGAGGGCGACGACGGCGCGACGTCGGAGCCGGTGACAGGCGTGTTCCGTACCGCGCCCAGCGCGCCGGGCGACATCCGGTTGCAGTGGTCCGGTGACACCGCAGGCCAGGGCTACGGGATCAATCCCGACATCGGCGGCATGCCGGTCTTCGACACGATGGCCCGGCGCGACCCGCACCTGTTCCTGCACTCCGGTGACGTCGTGTACTCCGACGGGCCGTTGGAGGAAACCGTCGAACTCCCGGACGGCCGCATCTGGCGCAACATCGTCACCGAGCCGAAGAGTGCCGTCGCGCAGACCCTGGACGAGTTCCGCGGTCAGTACGCGTACAACCTCACTGACGAGAACTACCGCCGGTTCAACTCGTCCGTCGCCCAGATCGTCCAGTGGGACGACCACGAGACCGTCAACAACTGGTACCCCGGGGAGATCCTCGACCTCGACGAGTACACCGAGAAGAACGTGGACGTGCTGGCGGAGCGCGCGTTCCGGGCGTTCCACGAGTGGTTGCCGATCGAGCCCGGCGAGGCGGTCGACGGGCGGATCCACCGGACCATTCCGTACGGGCCGCTGCTGGACGTGTTCGTCCTCGACATGCGCACCTACAAGGATGCGAACGACGCGAACGTGGGGCCGGCCGGGCAGGTGCTCGGTGCGGCGCAGACCGACTGGCTGATCGACGAGCTGACTCGTTCCACGGCGACCTGGAAGATCATCGCCGCGGATCTCCCCATCGGGCTCGTCGTACCCGACGGGGACACGGCGTTCGAAGGTGTCGCGAACGGTGACCCGGGGATGCCGTCGGGCCGCGAATCGGAGATTGCCCGCATCCTCTCGGCGATCAAGGCGCGGGGGATCACCGGCACGGTGTGGCTGACCGCGGACGTGCATTACACCGCGGCCCACCACTATTCGCCGGAGCGGGCGGCATTCACCGACTTCGACGAGTTCTGGGAGTTCGTCTCCGGGCCGCTCCACGCGGGCGGATTCGGTCCCAACGATCTCGACGGCACCTTCGGCCCGGAGGCGGTCTTCGTGCACGCCCCGCCGGAGGCCAACCTGTCACCGCTCGACGGCTACCAGCACTTCGGCGAGGTCTTCATCGACGGCGAGACCCGGCAGATGCGGGTGGATCTCCTCGATTCCACCGGGGCCACGCTGTTCAGTCAGGTGCTCGATCCGCCCGCCTGATCGCAGTTCTCTCAGTCCAGTGCCGGGTCACTGGTCTGATCGACGGAGCTCGTCTGATCGACGGAGCTCGTCGTGGTGCTGGACGATCCCGCCGAGTGGCGCTCCCGGACGGAACTGCTCCGGGCGAAACAAACGCTCACCTCTGTTTTTCGGCGCGGCTCGGGAGATCGCGGCGAACAGCAGGGTCAGTGCGGTGAGGATCGCTACGGTCATCATGTTCCTCAGAATGGACCGAACTGGCTTGGAATCGAATAGCCAGTCCGGCGATACTGGTCCCCATGATCACGCGTGTGCTCGGTGCCCGGACCCTGACCCGGGACCTCGGCAACTGGCAGGACCGGCCGGGCAGACGTACGGCTGCCCGGCCCACCTACCGGGCGCTCGCCGACGGCATCCGGATGCTCGTGCACGACGGGAGGGTGCCCCTCGGTGTGGCCCTGCCGAGCGAGCGCGAACTCGCCTCCGTTCTCGGGGTCAGCCGGACGACGATCACCTCCGCCTACTCGGTACTGCGTGAGGAGGGGTATCTCGTCACTCGCCAGGGCTCGCGGTCGACCGTCGCGATTCCGACCCGTCCGGCGGCGGTCGTCCGCGCGCACCTCCCGGGGGCCGAATCCTCGGTCGTCGACCTGAGTTACGCCGCGATGGCGGCGCCGAAAGAGGAGATCGAGTCCGCGTACGCGGCAGCCCTCGAGTCGTTGGGCCGCTATCTGCCGACCCACGGGATGGAGCCGGTCGGTGTCCCGGAATTGCGGGAGGTGATCGCCGAACGCTATTGCGCCCGTGGTCTCTCCACGACGCCGGACCAGATCATGGTGACCTCCGGGGCGCAGCACGCACTTCGGTTGCTGCTCAGCGTTCTCACCGCTCCCGGAGAGCGGGTCCTCGTCGATCACCCGACGTATCCCAATGCCCTGGAGGCGATCCGGCGGGTGGGTGCTCGGGCGGTGCCGGTGCCGGTGCGTCCGGAGGCCGGCGGGGCGGCGGCCTGGGACCTCGACGGCATCCGCAGTGCGGCGCGTCAGACCGCCGCGCGCATGGCGTACCTGATCCCCGACTTCCACAACCCGACCGGTCTGTGCCTGGACGGACCGGGCAGGGCCCGGCTGGCAGAGACGGCACGCGAGACGCGGATGACGCTCGTCGTGGACGAGACGATGGTCGATCTGTGGCTCGACGCGCCCTCCCCGGGGTCGGTCGCCTCGTACGGGCGCGGCGGCGCGAAGACGGAGGTCGTCACGATCGGTTCGACCGCCAAGTCGTTCTGGGGCGGTCTGCGGGTGGGCTGGATCCGGGCCGATCCGACCCTCATCGCCCGCCTGGCCGGCGCCCGCGCCGCCGTCGACCTGGGGACACCCGTGATGGATCAGCTCGCGGCCGCGCGGCTGATGGCCGACGACGCCGACCTGCTCGATCGGCGTCGTGCGCAGTTGCGTGAGCAGCGCAGTACGTTGCTCGGCGCGCTCGCCGAACATCTACCGGGGTGGGAGCCGACGGTCGGTGCCGGCGGGCTGTCACTGTGGCTGCGGATGCCGACCCCGGTGTCGTCGGCCCTCGCCGCGACGGCACCGAGCCACGGCGTCCTGCTCGCAGCCGGGCCGCGGTTCGGCGTGGAGGGCGCATTCGAACGGTTCCTCCGGCTGCCGTACGCGCGGCCGGCGGAGGATCTGCGTCGTGGTGTCGCCGCTGTCGCCGCGGCGTACGCGACGCTGGCGCACCACGACGTCGAACGCACCGGCGTGGTGCTCTGACCCCGCTCTGACACCATTCAGCCGCCGAGCGGGGGTCCGGCACGACCCGGAGGCCGTGCCGGACTTCCGGCTCAGGTCCAGACGGTGTCGATGTCGACGCCTTCCCGAGCCGGTGGTGCCGGGACGTCCGTCGGGGTCCGCGAGAACCGCGGTGCGGGCGCGTGCTGGGTGACACCGTCCAGTTCGACGAGGGCTTCGCGGGCGACGACGTGCTCGTTGCGGGTGGCCTCGTCGAAGGTCAGCACCGGGGTGACGCAGGCGTCGGTGCCGGCGAAGATCTCCGACCACTCGTCGCGGGTTCTGGTGAGGAACTTGTCCGCGAAGATCTTCTTCATCTCCGGCCATTTCGACACGTCCATCTGGTTCGGCAGGTCCGCCGGGTCCATCTCGAGGCCTTGCAGCAGCAGGGCGTAGAACTGCGGTTCGATGGATCCGACGGCCATGTACTTGCCGTCCGAGGTCTCGTACGTGTCGTAGAAGGGGGCGCCGGTGTCGAGCAGGTTGACCCCGCGCTCGTCGGACCAGAGGCCCCGGCCGCGGAACGCCCACATCATGTGGGAAAGCGCGAGCGCGCCGTCCACCATCGCGGCGTCCACCACCTGGCCCTTGCCCGAGGACTGGCGCTCGACCAGCGCCGCGAGGAGACCCATGATCAGGAACATCGACCCGCCGCCGAAGTCACCGACCATGTTGAGCGGGGGCACCGGACGCTCGTCCTTGCGGCCGACGGCGTGCAGGATGCCGGTGAGCGAGATGTAGTTGATGTCGTGGCCCGCCGCGTTCGCCAGCGGTCCTTCCTGGCCCCAGCCGGTCATCCGGCCGTAGATCAGCCGCGGGTTGCGGGCCAGACACTCGTCCGGGCCCAGCCCCATCCGCTCGGTCACACCCGGCCGGAACCCCTCGATCAGGACGTCGGCACGCTCGATCAGGCCCAGGACCTTCTCGATCTGCTCCGGGTCCTTGAGGTTCGCCTCCACCACGCGGCGACCGCGCTTGGTCTGGTCGGACGGCACGCCCTCCGGGGACAGTTGGCCGGGGCGCTGGACGATGAGGACGTCGGCTCCCAGGTCGGCCAACAGGGTGGCGGCATGTGGTCCCGGGCCGATGCCCGCCAACTCGACGATCCGGATGCCCGCGAGCGGGCCTTTCTTCTCGGTAGATGCAGCAGACACGTAGGTTCCTCTTCCCGTGCACGACAACCTGTCGAATCGACGCTAACTTGTCCGAAAGTATCTGTGTGCCGCGGGTCACGGGAAGTAGCGCTTTGTGAGCGGTTTCCTTGCCGACGGCGCGGCGTGCGGAGCAGAGTTGATCCATGGCCTTTCCGGGACGCATCGTCAGTTTCGTCGCCAGCACCGACCTCGACGTGTCCGCGATGTTCTACGTCGACACGCTCGGTCTCGAACTCGTCGCCCGCGACGAGTTCGCCCTCGTCCTCGACGGCGGGGGTGCTGCTCTGCGGGTCACGCTCGTGCAGTCGAAGGCGGACACCGGGTACACGGTGCTGGGCTGGGAGGTCGACGACCTCGACCCGGTGGTGGACGCGCTGCGCGAGAAGGGCATCGTGTTCACGGTCTATCCGGGCCTCGACCAGGACGAGCACGCCGCCTGGACGACGCCGAACGGCGGCCGGGTCGCCTGGTTCCGCGATCCCCACGACAACGTGCTCTCGTTGTTCGAGCAGAACGTCTGATCGCAGGCCGGCTTGACGGCGACTTCCGGGCCCGGCAGGCATATGCGCTGGCAGGGGCGTCGCGAGTGGGTGGAGTAGACGCTCGCGTGGGGCGCCCCGCGTGATACCTTTCTCGAATACGTTCCGAGGGGGGGTGCGATGAACTCACATGGGCTGGAATGCTCTATGTGCCGGTGCGCACGCGAAGGGGAACTGAGCCGATTCAACTCGAGCTTCGACGGCTCGCGGACGAGTCCATGGCACTGCTCGTATACACAAGCCCCCACGAATTGACACGTTGCTGCGGTACACACCAGGCGGCCGCGACTGTCGCCGTCGACAAGCTGCACGAAGTGCAACGACAGGTCGGAGCCAGTGTCATTCTGGTCGACGGTGCGCTGCCGATCGAGCAGCAGAAGAACCAAAGCGTGGACCTTCATTGGGAGGACGAAGACTCTCATCTACCTGACAGATGGCTGGAGTCGCCACTCGACAAGCGGGGAGGTTCGAGATGAGTGGGCCGAACGAGATGGAGGTAGGTGACCTCAACGCAGTCGCGTCGCCGCTCCATCAAGCAGCGCAGGGCTTCGCGAACCTGAGCAGTCAGGCTCCGGAGGCTCCCGATGCGGGACCGTCCACCGCCCGTGTCGGCGATGCACTAGTGGCCATCGCGAACTCGATGTCCCAACTCGTCGACACCGTCACGTCTCTCGCTGACGCCGTGGAGACTAGTGGCGAAGACTACTTCGAGGCGGAGAATCTCAACAGGCTGGAACTCGAGAAGATCGGCGACGATCTACCCCCCGGCGGACGCTGATGCCTATCTATGTGAAGGTATTCGGCAATCCGGACGCATGCCATACATGTGCCACCAGGCTCCGAACTCTGGCCGAAGGCGTTGCCGGTGGTATCGACCAGGGCTCCGTAGTTGTTGAGGCCCAGGGCCGCGACCTGCGGGTTCAGGATCTCAAGACCAGGTCGACAGCACGATGCGGGTTTACCGCGACACGTCGGCAGGCCTGGGCGATATTCGACTGCCCCGCCCGTCGATGAAGGCTGATCGCTGTATTCCGCAGCGTCGCCATCACCTGCGGTCCGTGACCGGCACGGACCGTGGAGCGGTCTTCGTCGAACGTCACGTCCCGTACCCAATGGACCCTGTTCTCGATCGACCAATGCCCGCGGATCCACCTCGCGAGCAGCTTCGGTGGCGCCTGCTCACAGGGCAACGAGCAGATCGCGTACACAACCTCGATGCTCCACCGGTCGGCACCGATCCGGCGGCGACGGCGAGTGATCTCGATCACCTGCTGCGCGTACGGGAATCGAAGACCACGGGTGACGGTGACGATCTTGTAGATCCGCGCCTCCTCACGACCGTGACCACGTTCGAGCGGGTCGGACCACACCACCGGCACCTGCTCCCACGGCAGCTCCCGGATCCGGGCGAGCAGCCCAGGCTGGTTCGCCTTGACAACCATCACGTACTCGGCCCGACACCGCTCACGCAGACACCGGGCAGTGGCCTTCTGCGTGTGCATGGCATCGACGGTGACGACCGCACCGACCAGGTCGATTCCTCGCAGCAACCTTCGGACAGCGGATATCTCGTTGGACTTGTCCGCGGTGCGGCACTGCCCGAGTACCACACCACCGGTATGGGTGACCGCCGAAACCAGGTGCGGGGCCGACTCCTCGCCGGCTCGTGCACCGCGGACAGTTTTACCGTCGACAGCCACTGCCACCCGCTCGCCGCCGCTGTCATTATCGCCGGCATCGGACAGGTAGCGGCCCAGCACCAGATCCAACCCATCCCCCTCGACCCGTCCGAGGACCTGCCGGATCGTGGCCTCGCTCGGCACACGGAACCGGATACCCAAGCGCACCAACACCTCCCGCGGAGCAGCTACGGCCCAATCCGCGATACTCGAATACGACCGAGCGCCCGCGGCAACCGCACACAGGGCAATCGCGATCAACGAGGGCAGCGAGTACCGGCGACCGCGACGATCCCGCGGATCGGGCACCACTTCGAGTGCAGTCATCAACCG
The DNA here is from genome assembly GCF_014217785.1 of Rhodococcus triatomae. Taxonomy (NCBI): domain Bacteria; kingdom Bacillati; phylum Actinomycetota; class Actinomycetes; order Mycobacteriales; family Nocardiaceae; genus Rhodococcus; species Rhodococcus triatomae. The sequence continues at coordinate 2,999,577 of NZ_CP048814.1, forward strand.
CGGCACCTGCTTCTCGTCGACGACACCACCGACAAACCGGGTCAGCTGGTCAAGGCATGGGTCGATCGGGGACACTGTCCCGGCGGGCATGGGTGACTCCTTGTGGACGATCTGGATGCGTAAGACACACCCATGATCGGCCCCTGTCCCCATGCCCGCTCCACCGCCCCCACACGCTCCAACGAACCCAAACCACCAGGCCACAGCTCCGCTACTCAACAACTACGGAGCCCTGTGGTATCGACCTCCTCGGGAGGTCTGGGGACGTGTCCAGATCCGAGTGGGGGAAGGGCGACGCTGGCGACAATTTCCGGGACCGCGTCGATGGTGTTCGTGATGTCTCCAGGAAGATCGCTGACTCGGCGAACACTGTCGCAAGTGCGGTGGAAGAGCTGGCTTCTGCGCTGACCACGGTGAAGTGCCGTATGGATCTTGCTGCAAGTATCGCTGCTCATGCGGGTCTGGTGGTGGAACCCAGGGTTGTGGACCCCGAGTGGATCGGCGACCCGGTTCGGAAAGTATCCACCGGTCCGATATCTCTTGCCGACGAGATCGAGTTGGCGAAGCAGCAGGAAGCGTATGCGGCAGCTCTCGAGCTCGCTTCCGAAGGCCGCGTTATCGAGGAGGAAGCGCACGCCGCGCTGAGACAAGCGCTGACAGATGAAGAAAGCTTCCTCGCGATGTTGCGTGCCGACCTTATCGCAAACTCCCCCTGGCTCGTTGCCCAGGCGGTAGTGGGAACGATCGGGGAAGCAGTCAAGCATTACGACAAATGGACCGATGTTGCTCAGACCCGCGCAGCCAACGTCGCGACATACAGAACAATAGCTTCCGAGGCGGTGAGTGAGACTTACCGCAGGGCTGCAATCGGTGCCATGGTTGGATTTGCGGGCGGGGTAGGAAATGCCGAAAATGCCGCAGCGTTCAATGCGAGGCTGGCGGGAGGAAACCCCAACGCAAGGGTTCCCCGATTGGCGGCAATGACACTCGATGATCTGATCCACACCGGAGGCAAGATCGCTCCCCGGATTCCGGTGATCGGCACCGGAATCACGGTGCTCCAAACCGGTCATGAAATAGCGACGACAGCCGAGGACGGTGGGGACGTCGCGCGTATTACGACCAAGAATACAGCGGGGTTGATCGTCGGTTCAGCCGCGTCTGCGGCGCTATTTACAGCAGGTGCACCCGTGTGGGCGATTATCGGTGGTGGATTGGTTCTGAGCTACGGGGCGACCCTCGCAGTTGATAAAGTACTCAAATAGACACACGGAGTTGAAATTTGTGAGTCCTGATAGTGCTACCCCCACGTTGCCGTCGATGCCCGATGTCGTCAGTGGTGAGCCGCGTCCCCCCGCCGCGCCGCGCGAGTTGAGGGGTGATTGCCCTACCCCTCGGCGTCGCAATCAGCGTGGTCATCCACCTGTTCCCGAAAGCGAAGGGCCAGTCCTGGAGTGGGTGCAGGATACGGTGTGGGATCAGTGGAAAGCGGTGTTCTTCGGATTCGCTCTGGTTGCGGCGTTGGCTTTCGCGAACACGGGCTGGGGCTGGTTGACCGATCTGTCGGACCCTGGGGTGCAAGTGATTTGGGCTTTCTTTCCCATTTTTGGGGCTGTGATGTGGCAGCTGAGTCGGTCGCACTGGTGCGCGGCAGGGGCGTCCTGGGTTCAGCATGGAAAGAATTGGGTCAGCACCTATGAACTCACCAGCATCGACTTCGGCATCGACGGGGTCAAGAGAGTGCTCCGGGTCGCGGACAGCAGTGGTAGAGAGATTAGAAGCCTGTCGCTGCGTGACGTGCAGGTCAACGCGAAATTATGGGACCTCACCTACAACGGGATTCTGCACTCGCTTCACTCTGGGAAGTGCGAAATCTCGCCGCGGGCGCTTGCTGTTCTCAAGCTCGAAAACACAGTTCCGGCGTCCGCCGTCCCTGCCCGAGTCCGTCGCCCGTACTTCGCTATTGGATTCTGGATCGGTGCGATTGCTTTGGCGTCATTCCTCATCTACTCATTCGTGTCAGATTCTGACGCGCCATCACAGATGCTTCCCATCGGCGTTTTCATAGTTGTGCTCGCCCTGTGGGCTTCCCGTCGAACGATCGAACAGTACCGCCGCGACGTTCGAATGGCGGAACGAATGAGTTCATCCAGGAGATGACAACCAACAGGCCATTAAGCACGTCCCTATCAGGGTTCCTTCCGGCTGAGGAATCTGAACAGCCTCGAACCGTTCAAGCACCCTCGGGAAGATGGCTCAGAAATATCCGCGCCATGTCATCGATGCCGTCACACGACTGCTCGCGGGGCAACTCGCTGTCGAAGAGGTCGCGGGTCACGCCGAGGGTTCCGTAGGAGGTCTCGACGGTAAGTATGCAATTCCCCCCTCGGCTTCCAACATGCTTGGTTACTGCACGGCGGCCGTCTATATCATACTCGTGGAGTTCGGACTCCGACTCCTTCGCAACATACTCATCATATGTCGAGTTTGATGAGCCGATATTCACGTACATTCCTCGGGGCCCCGGCCGATAGGCGCAAATCAGGAAGGTGCGGTCACTACTGGATACGTCCTCGAACGAGCGCGTCGACGGCTCCAGGCCTGCTGCTCGCAATGCGTCATCGGGAATATCCATACACGGATCAAAAATTACATCTGGGCGAGCGGACAGATCCGTGAGCCTAGGTTTACGGATTTCCGAAGTGGACGACGGACTCGCAAACGGCGAATTGCCCTCCTGGCCGCCTGCGCTGCATCCAGAAACCAGAACGGCCGCACAGGTCGATGCCACGATACCCCAGGCTCTCACGACGAGATTCCTCCGGCGATACCCGCAATTTTTTGCATCACGGCACTTTCCTGATCCGCGTAGGCGTCACCACCTGCCCGAAACGCATCCCTCATCGCCTCTACAGCCTCCTTGAAGTCGATCAATCGGTCATACACGGAGTCCTCGCCGCCAGAGCCCTTCCGCTTGTATCCGACCTCGAGTTGATTGGCTGAATCGAAACCGCCGAACCCACTTACCCAGTCGAGCGCCGCGGACTTCCCCATCGCCTCCTCCAGATTCGTGATGATGTCCTCGCATATCCCGACGAGTTCTTCGATCGCGCCGTCTGTCAGATGTAGCGGTTTCTGCTCACTCATCAGTGCCCCCCGGGTCCTCATATAGTGGTGCTCGGCCGTCATGCTAACCGACCCTTCCAGCCTGGAAGCGTCCAGTGCTACGTGGCGAGACAGCATGCTGCACCTCGAACGTCACCAAGTCACTCCACACAACGAGGCCCCAACGGTGGCCGGGTCGCCTGGTTCCGCGATCCCCACGACAACGTGCTGTCGTTGTTCGAGCAGAACGTCTGATTGCAGGCCCGGAGGCTGCGCCTACAGTTCTCTTCATGGACGAACTGCGCATCGGCACGCCGCTCACTGCGAACGCGACCCGCGTGATGCTGCTCGGCTCGGGTGAGCTGGGCAAGGAAGTGGTCATCGCACTGCAACGCCTCGGTGTCGAGGTGATCGCGGTGGACCGCTACGACCACGCACCCGGCCATCAGGTGGCGCACCGCGCGCACACGATCGACATGACCGACCCCGCCGCGCTGCTCGCGGTGATCGACTCGGAGCGACCCCACTACGTGGTGCCGGAGATCGAGGCCATCGCCACCGACGCCCTCGCGACCGTGGAGGAACGCGGCCTGGCCACCGTCGTGCCCACCGCACGCGCCACGCAGCTGACGATGAACCGGGAAGGGATCCGGCGGCTGGCCGCGGAGGAACTGGGCCTGCCGACGTCGCCGTACGCGTTCGCGGAATCGCTCGACGAGGTGCGAGCGGCCGCCGAGCGCATCGGATTCCCCTGTGTGATCAAGCCGGTGATGTCCTCGTCCGGCAAGGGCCAGTCGACCGTGCGCGCCGCCGACGAACTGGAGGCGGCCTGGCAGTACGCGTTGGCCGGTGGCCGGGTCAACCGAGGCCGGGTCATCGTGGAAGGGTTCGTCGACTTCGACTACGAGATCACCCTGCTGACGGTGCGGGCACTCGGTGCGGACGGTCAGGTCCGGACATCGTTCTGCGAGCCGATCGGGCACCTGCAGGAGTCCGGCGACTACGTCGAATCCTGGCAGCCGCAGCCGATGAGCGCGACCGCGCTGGCCCGCTCCCGCGAGGTGGCCGAGAAGGTCACCGGTGCGCTCGGCGGCCGGGGAGTGTTCGGGGTCGAGCTGTTCGTCCGGGGCGACGACGTCTACTTCTCCGAGGTCAGCCCGCGCCCGCACGACACCGGGTTGGTCACGTTGCGCACGCAGCGGTTGTCCGAGTTCGAACTTCACGCGCGGGCGGTGCTCGGTCTTCCCGTGGACACCACACTGCTCGCGCCCGGGGCCTCGGCCGTGATCTACGGCGGGGTGGACGCCACCGGCATCGCATACGAGGGCGTCGCGGAGGCCCTCGCGGTACCGGAGACGGACCTACGGTTGTTCGGCAAGCCCGAGAGTTTCCCGCGCCGCCGGATGGGTGTCGCCGTGGCAACCGGGTCGGACGTGGAGACGGCGCGCGCACGGGCCCGGACCGCCGCGGCCGCCGTGCGCCCGATCGGGTGAGCGGCGCCGCCGAGCTGGTCGTCGGGCTCGTCATCCTGGTCGGCTTGATCGGGATCGTCGTTCCGGTTCTGCCCGGGGTGATCCTGATCTTCGGCGCGATCACGGTCTGGGCGGTGTTCACCGGTGGCACGGCGGCCTGGGTGGCATTCGGCATCGCCACCGCCGTCCTGGTGGCCACCGGGGTGGTGAAGTACACGTGGCCGGGCCGTCGGATGCAAGTTGCCGGTGTGCCGAACCGGTCGATCGTCGTCGGCGGGCTCACCGGGCTGGTGGGCTTCTTCGTCGTCCCCGTCGTCGGGCTCTTCGCGGGCTTCGTCGCCGGAACCTATGCCGCCGAGTGGTGCCGCCTGCGCCGGCCGGGCCTCGCCTGGACATCGAGCTGGCACGCGACCAAGGCCGTCGGACTCTCGATCCTCGTGGAACTGTTCGGCGGTCTGGTGGCGACGGCGGTGTGGCTCACGGCGCTGACCCAGACCTGAACTGACCCCAGACCCGGCCCGGTTCACTCCGGAGCGGCACCGGGTTCCGGCTCGGGGCAGCGGTACCAGCGGCGCGCGTTGCCGCTCGTCACGGCGGTCCAGCCGTCCAGGTCGCCGACGGCCTCGGCCACGATGTCGAGATCCGGGTCCTCGAACACACGCCGCGCCCGGCTACCGGGCAGATCGGTACCGAACATGAGCGCCTCGGGGTTGACGGCGTGGATCCGCCGCAGCACCTCCCCGACGTCCTCGATGGTGGTCCGCCCGAAGCCGGTGGCCTTCACCCGGGCCCCGCGGTCCACCAGATCGAGGAGGTACGGCAGCCCGCGGGTGGACATCCCCAGGTGATCGATACTCACCGCGGGAAGCTTCGCGAACACCGGTTCCAGGGACAGCAACAGGGTGGCGTCCACGTAGAACTCGGCGTGCCAGCCGGCGATGTCGTACGCACGCAACGCCTGCGCGGTCAGTAGCCGAAGATCGCTCACGCTGCGCCGAAGATTGAATCGCACGGCCCGCACCCCGGCCCGGTCGAGTTCGACGATGTCCTCGTCGGTGGCGTCCAGATCGAGCTGGGTCACTCCCACCCAGCCGGGACCGAGTTCGGCCAGCGCCGCTCGGAGATAGGTCTGGTCCGTTCCCTGGTAGGACGCCGTGACGACGGCTCCGCCGTTCACGTCGAGATGGGCCGTCCGGCGGCGATAGTCCGCGATCGTGAAGGGCTCCGGCAGGTAGCCGTGATTCTCGACCAGCGGAAACCGCGGGTCGATGATGTGTAGGTGCGCGTCGAACACGAGTCCATCCTGCCCTGAATGACCGGGCCCCCGTGCGCCGGTCGCAGGGCGGATTGTCTCATGCCCCGGCGGGCAGAGACGAATTGCACTCGGTGCAGTTCGCCTGTCCTCGTGCCGGACTCAGTTTCCGAGACCGTCGTGGCGATGGAAGTTCGGTGATCGGGTCTGCAGCCCGGCGTGGAAGGAGGGCCGGTACGCGGTGCGGGATCGGGGCCGGCGGGGCCATTCGGTGATCGGCCGGCCCAGATCGTCGACCGTGGCGACATGGCCGTCGACGTCCTCGTCATCGGGGGAGTCGACGGCGAGGAGCAGGGTGTCCTCACGAATGCTGTTGCGGTGGAGCGTGAGCGTGTCCCGATCGAGCACGGCGAGATCGGCGGTACAGATGTCGACCGGGTCGTCGTCGCCGTGAGCCCACCAGAGTGCGGGCAGCGCCGGCGGCGTGTCACGGGAATCCCAGCTGCGGTCCCGGCCACCGGTGAGCCAGCCGATCCGGCCTCTGCTGGCCGGCTCCAGGGTGGCCAGCCTGCGGGCGAGGTTCAGCGGATGGTCCAGCTCGGGCACCGGTGCGACGAAGATCCCGAGATGATCGGTCTCGGCGGTGAGAGCAGCCGCCGACAGACTCGTCGACAGCGCCGCGGTGGGTGCCGGACCGGACGGCGTCAGCCACTCCAGGCCGAGGACGACGAAATCTGCACCGGAGCGCTGCACGTAGCGGACCACCCGATCGAACCTGCGTTTCCTCATCGATTCCACCAGAACGGATTCCGCGAGTGCCAGGCCGTACAGGGGCCGCCGGTGCCGTGCGGGCCCGGAGCGATTCTCACACTGGTGCAGCAGGGTCGGTCGCCGTGACATGTGGGCCTCCTGAAAGCGGGGAGAGGGGCGCCGGATCCGCGTAGTCCGAGTCGTGACGCTACGGACGGAAACCTCACGGTGACAACCGTTCTCCGCAGCGTGAACACAACTCGATCCGATACGGAATCAGCGTGAATACAACCGGCGCGGCCGGTGCGGGCGTGTGCCACGGTGGGAGTGCCTCGGCGCCGGCCCGGCAGCTCTCGCACGCGTCTCCGGCTCGCCGCCACGCGTCTCCACTTCGTCCGACACACACGCGACACCACCTACAGGGAGTGATCACCATGACCGCTGCGACAACCGTTGCGCCCGGCGACACCGCCACCGGGGCCACACTCGACACCGCCGAAGCACTCGATGTCCGGCCGGTGGCCGGGCACATCGGCGCCGAGATCCACGGCGTCGACCTCAGCCGGGAGCTCACCGACTACGAAGTCACCGCGATCCGCGAGGCGCTGCACCGTCACAAGGTGGTGTTCTTCCGGGGGCAGGACATCGGCCACGCCGAGCAGGTGACCTTTTCGCGCAGGTTCGGCGAGGTCACGCCGTCGCATCCGTACGACGACGAGGCACCCGAGGGCTTCCCGCAGATCCTCGCCGTCGACAGCCGCAAGTACGAGCGTCGCTTCGGGCGCAAGAAGTACAGCTACGACAACAAGTGGCACACCGACGTCACCGCGCTGATCAATCCGCCCGCGGGCACGATCCTGCGGGCACACCTGGTGCCCGAGCAGGGCGGCGACACCCAGTGGACCAACCTGGTCGCCGCGTACGAGGCCCTGCCGGAACCGTTGCGCCGGCTGGCCGACGGTCTTCGTGCCGAGCACCGTTTCGGTGGCAGGCACCCGCAGTGGGCGGAGGATTCGAGCTACGCCCGCAAGACGCGGGAGAACCCACTGGTGACCGAGCATCCGGTGGTCCGCGTGCATCCGGTGACGGGTGAGCGGGCACTGTTCGTCACTCCGGGGTTCACCAGCCGCATCGTCGGGGTGTCACCGGCGCAGAGCGACCGGCTGCTGGACCTGTTCTTCGCCCAGATCACCGATCCGGCGTTCACCGTCCGATTCCGTTGGGCGCCGGGAAGTGTCGCATTCTGGGACAATCGCGCCACCGCGCACCTGGCCCCGACGGATCTCGATCATCTCGACGTCACCCGGGTGCTGTACCGGACGACGCTCGAGGGTGACGTCCCGGTCGGTCCGGACGGACGTGAGTCCATTTCCCTTGCCGGAGCGTTCTTCCGGGGCGAGAAGTAGCCTGCGACGTTGCGCCGGGAGAGCGCCCGGTCTGGACGGGACGGCCGCGGGGAGGGTACGCGCGTACCCTCCCCGCGGCCGTCCCGGGTTGCAGGGTCTGGGGAGGTGCAGGGTCTGGGGTAGAGGGTCTACTCGTCGATGTCCGAGACGACCACGTCGATGTCGTCGACCGACACCGGGGGCTGGGTGTCGCCGAGGACGTCTCGTGCCACCTCCGCCGCCGTGCGCCGGACCTCGTCGGAGAGCGCTCGCAGATCCACCCCGAAGGGAGCCGTGATCTCGAGGACGATGTGACGTAGCGCGTGCCCGTCGACTCCGAATTCGATCACGGTGATCCGGCCCGGATGCCGGTCGCGCACCGTGCTCGCGATGGCGCTGCGGAGCACGTGATCACTGACCGCCAGCGCGCCTGCAGGGATCTGCACACCACTCGGGGCGGTCGGCTCCGCCGTCAGAGGCCACGAGGTTCGGGGCGAGCTGCGGACGGCGTCGAGTACGGCGCCGCTGATACGTTCCCACCCCGGCTCGGGGGCGGCTCGGAGCGACCGCGCGGCGGCCGAGAGTGCTGTGTCGCTGTCGTCGTTCATCGCCACCTCATCAGTCGCTGACCGAGCGTGGTTCGGGCCCGGTGGTGATGCCCTCTGGCCGAATCGGGAGACATGGACAGGATCTCTCCGATCTGTGGAAATGTCATCTGTTCGACCTCCCGGAGTACCCAGCAGGCACGCTGGCGTGGGGGAAGCTCGGCCAGCGCCAATTCCAGTGCCTCCAGGAATGCGCTGTTCTGGACGACCACCATAGGGTCCGCGTCCCGTTCGGTGGGGAGCAGCGGGACCAGGAGCTGGTCGTCGATCGGCTGCGCGCGTTTGACCCGCCGCGAGTCGGTGATCTTGCGGGAACAGATCGAGAACACCCAGGTGCGGAACGACGATTCGCCGCGAAAGTCCGTCAGTTGACGCCAGGCGGCGACGAACGTGTCCTGGACGACCTCGGCGGCGACGCCCTCGTCTGTCACCATCCGCCGCGCGTAGCGGTAGAGCAGTGGGCCGTTGAGCCGGACGAGGTCCTCGAATGCGCCGCGATCGCCGAGTCTCGCCGCATCCACCAGATCCCGGTCGGAAGCGGCCTCGCTCGGTTCGGACGATGTCACCGAACTCCTTCCTCGGTTCGCACGCGCCCATTGTCGCGGAGGGGCCCATAGTATCGGCAGGAGCAGGTATCGGCGTGAGTGGAGTCACAGTATTCGTGCATTCGGATTCGGTGTCGGCGTCCGACTACACGGATGTCCAGCCCACAACAGAGAGGACATCACATGCCGACCAGCGAGCAGACCGCAACCGCCGTCAAGGACGTGGCGAAGAAGGAGGATTCCGCCCTGGCCTCGACCCACGGTTCGACGACGATCTCCGACACCGTCGTGTCGAAGATCGCGGGAATCGCGACCCGCGAGGTCAGCGGTGTCTACGATCTCGGCGGTGGCGCGACTCGGGTGGTGGGAGCGCTGCGCGAACGTATTCCGGGCGCGAGCGTCAACCAGTCCCAGGGAGTCTCCGTGGAGGTCGGTGAGCGCCAGGCGGCCGTCGACATCGACATCGTCGCCGAATACGGAGTCGCCCTCGCGGACCTCGCCAGTGGCATCCGGCGGAACGTGATCGCTGCGATCGAGCGGATGACGGGTCTCGAGGTCACGGAGGTCAACATCACCGTGCACGACATCCACCTCGACGACGGAAGCGACGACGAGACGGCGGAATCCACACGCGTGCAGTAGGAACGGGTGACGGGTGCGCCCGAGGCGTACCCGACCGAGTGAAGCAGGACACGAGGAGGAAACGGTGGCCGAGCCAGCCGAGAGCATTGCCGAGGTGGTGCGAGCCGTGCCGGGTGTGTACGACCTGCACGGTGGAATGTTCGGTGAGGTCGCCACGTACCTGCCCCGGCGGAGGGTCGTAGGCGTGCGCACCGACGGCGAGACCACGGAGATCCATGTGGCGCTCTACGTCGGTGCTCCGATCCGGGAGACCGCGGGGCGGATCCGGGACGACGTGACCGCCCTGGTGGGCGGCGTCGTGGACGTCACCGTCGAGGACATCGTCCCGCGGGACGAGCCGTCGTGACCGGCGTGCCGGGGCCCGTCGACCCTCGCCGGGAGGCGGTCCGGCGATCGGCGCGTCGCGAGGCGGCACGCAGATTGCACCCCGACCTCGGTGGTGACGCGGAGTCGTTCACTCGGGCGCTCGCCGAGATCGACGCCCGCTTCCGGATCGACGCCCGCTTCCGGATCGACGCCCGCCCGGTCACCCGGGAGCCGGTCGTCGTGATCGTCCGGCGACGTGCCCGCCTGGCCCGACACGTCCGGGTGCGCTGGCGTGCGCTCCGGGCGGCGACACCCGCGCGTCTGGTACCCGGGGTCCGCCGCCGGTACATCGCTCTGTGACCGCTGCCGGACTCCGAACTCACTTTCGCCCCATCCCATCAACGGAGGACATCATGACCACTTCCACTGTCGGACTACTCGCCGGCCTGCTGCTGTAGGTTCTCGGATTCGGTGTCAGTTTCTCAATTTCATGTCAGTCGCCTGTCAGCGGCGTGTCGGTTTCTCAAATTCGTGTCAGTAGCGGGACCCTGAAAAAGTGCCCCGGACCAGCGAGGTTGAGGTCAGGTACGTGCAGGAATCAGGTGATCCTGTCGCGACGACCCTCGCTGCGGCAGATCCCTATCGGATGATCCTGGGCCTGCCGGTACGGAAAGTCCGCAGTCACCCCCATCAGCGCCACTATTCCGGGATGTTCTGGTCGGCCACCAACCGTGGCCACGTCCTCTACGAGAGCCGACTCGAACTGGACCGGTTGTGGCTGGCGGACTACGCACCGGAAGTGGTGCGGATCGCCGCACAGCCGATGTGGCTGTGCGGCCCGGACGGGAAGACCATGCGTCGGCATGCGCCCGATCTGCTGCTCCAACGCACAGACGGCGGATTCACGGTCGTCGACGTCAAACCCGCCGAGTTCGCCCGTCGCGACGCAGTTGCGCAGGTGTTCGCCTGGACCGAACGACTGTGTTCGAGTCGGGGCTGGTCGTATGAAGTGTGGACCGGTGCAAACCCAGTAGTGCTGGCGAACCTCCGAATCCTCGGGGGCGCTCGTCGTAGCGAGTGGATCGACCCCGCGGTGATGAGGGCACTCGACAGCGTCGCAGTGCCCGGGATGACCCTCGACGACCTCGCCGCATCGGTGAACAGGCCCGGCTCGCGAATCGCGGTGCTGGCGAAGCTGTGGTCCGGTCTGTGGTCGGTGGACCTGACGGTGCCGCTGTCCGGACAGTCGCAGGTGTCCGGTGTAAGGAGCACGCCGTGACCAACATCGTCGAACTACGTGCAGGAATCAAGGTCTGGCTCGACGGCTGCTCATGGGAAGTCGTGGCGCTGCAGGGACACGATGTCACCCTCCGGTCCGGAGAGCGGATGCAGCGTGTCGCGGTCACCGAGATCGCGGCACGGGGAACAGCGATCTCACCGCCGGACGACACCGCCTCCGCTGACCCTGCTGCCGTAGTGCTCTCCTCGCTGACCGCAACCCAGATTCAGGAACTGGAAACACGAGCCGAACACGTCCGCGGCATCCTGACCGAGGTTGCGACCTCCGGCGCCGAACTCGAATCGGTGTTGGCCACCAGAGCGGCGGAACTTCACGTCTCTGTGCGCACCCTGTACCGCTGGATCGCCGGATACCGCGCGGCAGGAGTTGCCGGACTCACGGACAGTCGGATCCGTAGCCGCTACGCCACCAGTGTCGATCACCGGTGGGACGCAGCATGTGTGCGGGTGCTCGATAGGTACGTCACCGTCTCGACCCCGACGATCGGCGCGGTCATCGATGCCGTTGCCAAGGACCTGGAAGCAGAATTCGGGCCGGGCATGGTGCCGTTGCCCTCCCTGAGCACGGCATACCGGCGGGTGAAGACATTGTCGAAGGGGCGGCACGCGTTCGGTAGCGCGAAAGGCCGGCGGTCGGTGGCGGACCGGCCCCGCGGTGTCCTCGGCCGACTGCGCGCGACCCGTCCGGGGGAGTACGTGGTGCTCGATACCACCGCGCTGGATGTGTTCGCGATGGAACCGGTCACCATGCGCTGGGTTGGGGTGGAGTTGACCGTGGCGATGGACCTGTTCACCCGCTGCATCCTCGGACTGCGCCTGACACCGCTGTCGACGCGGTCCCAGGACGTGGCGAATGTGCTGTACCAGTGCATCACTCCCGCCCGCGACACCGACCCGACTGCGGATCAACTCTGGCCGTATCACGGGGTGCCGCGAAACCTGCTCGTCGGCACCGAGTCCCCGGACGGGATCTCCCAGCGACGCGTCGGGGATCTACCGGCATGTCTGCCCGAGGCGATCGTCGTCGATCACGGCAAGCAGTACCTGTCCTCTCATGTGATCGGAGTCTGCGCCCGACTGGGTATCACCGTTCAGCCGGCGATCCCGCACAAGCCCACCGACAAACCCACCGTCGAACGCTTCTTCCGCACCCTGCGCGAATCACTGCTACAGCACCTGCCCGCCTACAAGGGCCCGGACGTGTACTCACGGGGCAAAGACGTCGAAGACGCCGCGTTCTACTACGCCAGCGAACTCGAGCAGATCATCCGGGAATGGGTGGGCCGGGTCTATCACCACACCCGACATGACGGGCTGTGCGTGCCGGAACTGCCGCGGGTGGGGTTTTCGCCGAGCGAGATGTTCGAGATCGGGGTCGCCAAATCGGGTGGTCTGCTGTTGCCGGCGAATCCGGATCTGGCGTATGAGTTCCTCGATGTGCGTTGGCGTACGATCCAGCACTACGGCGTCGAGGTCGACGGACTGCGTTACGACGGATCCGGGCTCACCTTGTATCGCACCACCCGTTCGCCGTATGGCGGTGTGCACGCCGGCAAGTGGCCGATCTTCGTCGACAATCACGACATCCGGCACGCCTGGTTCCAGGACCCGGACAGCCACCGTTGGCATCAGTTGGTGTGGGAGCACGGCGCTTGCCTGAACCAGCCGTTCAGCAGGGACGCCGCCGACTACGCCAAACGCATCGCCGTGCGCGAGCATCGCCACTTCGATCCCGCCGCCGCGGTACGGGATCTGCTGCTCGCGTGGAGCCGAGACGACGTCGCGACACGCCGCGACCGCGCCCTGGCCCGCCGACTCAGTGCCCACCGCCCGCATCCGGAAACCGAAGGACAGCAGTCCGGTATCGACGACGAACGCGACACTGCGTCCGTGCCGGGCGTCGCCGAGCTGCTCGACGAACTCGCCACCAGTCGAACTCAACGGTTGGAGGTGGTCGACGACGTCGACGTATTCGACCGGTACTACGCGGAGCATCCCGACGAAGACGTGTTCGAGGTGTTCGACGAATGAACCCCTGGGCCACCTGGCTGGCAACGTATGGCACTGTCCGCTACCAGCTCTCCCGCAAACAGGGCTGGCACGCCTTCGTCACCGCCCCACCGCGTGAACCGTTCGAGGTCCTCTCCCGCACCGCGATGTCCCGACTGTCGCAGGAGGAGCTCGAGGACTACAACGAAGCCCGGATGGTGTGGAACGCGAACCTGCCGACGATCAAGACCAGCCAACTCGCCGCCGCCTACGGGATCTGCGATCAGGTGATGGCCTCGGCGTATCGGGACGGCGACAAGCTGCGCGGCTCGGTGGTCATCGACGCCGAACCCGGCCTCGGCAAGACCACCATCGCCACCCGCTATGCCCGCGACGTCCACCGGCGAGTTCTGCGCCGCGACGGACCCCTCACCGTGGAGGGGCATCAACGGTGGCCGGTGGCGTTCATCCCGCTCAGCGCCGGGGTCACCCTCAAAGGCCTCAATCAGCAGATCCTGCGGTTCTACGGCCATCCGGCCGTGGACCGTGCCTCCACCTCGAAACTCGGGGCCTTGGCGGTGGACTGTGTCACCTCCTGCGGTACCCGGTTGATCGTGCTCGACGATCTGCACTTCGTCGACTTCCGGCACCGCAACGGCCTGGAGGTATCGAACCATCTCAAGGGTTTGGCCAACGACATGGCCGCTACCTTCATTTACGTCGGGGTGAATCTGACCGCCAAACGCTTCTTCGACGAAGGCCTGCTCGGCGAGCACACCGTCTACGCCCAGACCAGCCGCCGCGCCACCCGCTGCCCGGTTGCCCCGTTCAGCATCGACACCGACACCGGGATGCGCGGCTGGCTCGCGCTGCTGCGCACCGCCGAAGAACACCTCACCCTCGCCGGCAGCCATGACGGGATGCTGTGCGAGCATGCTCGGCTGCTGCACCGCCGCACCCAGGGGCGGATCGCGTCGTTGACGAATCTGCTCGACCGGATCTCGTATCTCGCGATCGTCACCGGCGTCGAAGCCGTCACTGCTGAGTTGATTACGACCGCGACCGTCGACAATGCCAGCGAATCCGCCGCCCGCACCGGCTGATACCGGCTGGTCCCGCCCTGGCCGGCTCAGTGGTTGGGGAACCACTATGGCCACGATAAGAGTCGACCGGTGGCCGATCACCGTGCAACTACATCCCGCCGAGTATCTGCCGGGCTGGCTGATGCGCGTCGGCTGTCGCTACCAACTGACCCCGATCCAGATTTTGCGCGAGCTCCGTGTGCCGCGGAGCCCGACCGGATATCACCTCGTTCTCGAGCACCTGAGCCTGCACGCTCGGTGGATCGCCGCTCACCTCGGTGTCCCTGCCGGTGACCTGCGCGCCGCCCTGTGGGGCCGGCCGATCGATGCCGCCGCGGCACGGTACCTGGTGCACCACCGCCACATTCGGCCCGACCGGGGAGGATCGCGTTTCTGTGCCCGATGCCTGGCCGAACCCGATCCGTGGTGGCATGCAGGCTGGGCCAATCCGCTGCTGCCGCTCTGTGTACGCCACCAGGTGTATCTGCAGTCGACATGCGAAGGCTGCGGTCAGGTGCCGTGGACAGGAACGGCGTGGATGAGCGCTCTGGCCCCGCCGTGGCAGTGCCCGCAGCGCCATGCTCGCGAACCGCAACGCCCGGGGCGTGTGAGACCGTTCTGCCGATACGACCTGCGTGACGCTGCTGTCCTCGCTGCACCGGCGAAGCTGTGTCATGCCCAGCAGAATCTGATCGAGTTCGCTGCCCTCGCCGACCTTCAGCCGAGCCGACAGTTGCGCTACGGCACCACCGACATGCCCATCACCGAGGTGCTCGACGAGCTGTGCCGTCGATTCGTCGACACGATCGGCTCTCCCGTGCGAGGACCTGGCGACCGGCCTGGACAGTCTGAGCAAGGCGATCCTCCCGCGAGGCAGAACTGGCATGCGACCCGTTGGCCGTTCCAGGCTGGGAGCCAGCCGGCCAGTCTGTGAACGTCCCTTGAGTCGTGACGAGCCGGTCCGAGAATCCGCCAGCCGTCATCATTCGCGACCGTTGTCGGAGTCCGCACTGGCGGAGTAGAACGCGCGTTGTCCCGCTCCCTCCGCTTGATTAATCATGTTTCCTCAATATCATCGTTTTATGACGATGAATGAGCGAGCGACGACCTGCTTCGGTGAAAGTCTCGACTCTGCAGCAGCGTTGTTCCACAGTCTCTCCGACGGCACCCGCCTGGCCATCGTGCGCCGCCTCGCCGCCGGGGAATCCCGAGTAGCGGACCTGGTCGGCGAGCTGGGATTGGCGCAATCGACAGTGTCGGCGCACGTGGCATGCCTGCGGGACTGCGGCCTGGTGCAAGGCCGCCCGCAGGGCCGGCAGGTGTTCTACTCGCTGGCCCGACTGGAACTGCTCGACCTGCTGGCCTCGGCCGAAACCCTCCTGGCCGCCACGGGCAACGCCGTCGCGCTGTGCCCGAACTACGGCACCGACACCGACACGGGAGTGACGGCATGAGCGACGCCTGCGGATGCGGCCCCGACGAACCCCGCGTCGAGGGCGAAGACGACCAGGAGCCCGACAAGTGGTGGCAGGTCACCGAGATCCGGGCGGCCGCCGCCGCGGGTGTCCTGCTGATTGCGGCCCTGATCGTCCGCGTCACCGGTGGGCCCGACGCTCTCGGGACGGGCTTCGAGGCGGTGGCGCTGGTCGTCGCCGGCTACACCTTCGTCCCCTCGACCCTCAAGCGGCTGGCCCGCGGCAAGATCGGGGTCGGGACCCTGATGACGATCGCTGCCGTCGGCGCCGTGCTGCTCGGCGAGGTCGGCGAAGCCGCGATGCTCGCGTTCCTGTTCGCCATCAGTGAGGGTCTCGAAGAGTACGCGGTCACTCGCACCCGACGGGGCCTGCGCGCCCTGCTGAATCTGGTGCCGGACACTGCCACCGTCCTGCGCGGCGGCCGTGAACAGACCGTCGCCCCCGCGGAGTTGGGGCTCGGGGAGATCATGATCGTCAAACCCGGGGAGCGGCTCGCCACCGACGGCACCATCCGCACCGGGCGCACCGCCCTGGACACCTCCGCGATCACCGGGGAATCGGTGCCGGTCGAGGCCGGACCGGGCTCCGAGGTGTTCGCCGGGTCGATCAACGGCACCGGCGTGCTCGAGGTCGAGGTCACCGCCGGCGCGCAGGACAACTCGCTGGCCAAGATCGTGAAAATCGTGGAGGCCGAGCAATCCCGCAAGGGCGAGGCCCAGCGTCTGGCCGACAAGATCGCCAAGCCCCTGGTGCCGGGAGTGATGGTTGCCGCGGCGTTGATCGCCGCGATCGGCAGCGTATTCGGTGATCCGCTGGTGTGGATCGAACGCGCCCTCGTCGTGCTGGTCGCCGCGTCCCCGTGTGCGCTGGCCATCGCGATCCCGGTGACCGTGGTCGCCGCGATCGGCGCCGCCTCCAAGCTCGGCGTCCTGGTCAAGGGCGGTGCCGCCCTCGAAGCGTTGGGCCGGATCCGCACCGTCGCGTTGGACAAGACGGGCACCCTGACCCGGAACCGCCCCGAGGTCATCGACGTTGCCACCACCGGCGGCGCCACCCGCGCCGACGTTCTGAATGTCGCCGCTGCGCTCGAGGCACGCAGTGAGCACCCCCTCGCTGCAGCGATCCTCGCCGCCGTCGACGACTACACCCCCGCCGAGGACGTCGACGCGGTCCCCGGTGCCGGACTGACCGGTCACGTCGGCGGCATTCCTGCCCGTCTGGGCCGGCCCGGGTGGATCGACCCGGGCTCTCTGGCTGCCGATATCGAGCGGATGCAGCACGCCGGAGCCACTGCGGTGCTCATCGAACGCGACGGCACCCTGATCGGGGCGATCGCGGTGCGCGACGAACTGCGTCCCGAAGCCCGCGACGTCGTCGCGGGGCTGCGCCGCGACGGTTACACCGTGGCGATGCTCACCGGCGACAACGAGCGCACCGCACGAGCGTTGGCCACCGATGTCGGTATCGACGAGGTGCACGCCGATCTGCGTCCGGAGGACAAGGCCCACATCATCGACACCCTCCGCGGTACACGGCCGACGGCGATGGTCGGCGACGGTGTCAACGACGCCCCGGCCCTGGCCACCGCCGATCTGGGGATCGCGATGGGCGCGATGGGCACCGACGTGGCCATCGAAACCGCCGACGTCGCCCTGATGGGTGAGGACCTACGGCATCTACCTCAAGCCCTGCAGCATGCCCGCCGATCACGAACGATCATGTTGCAGAACGTCGGCCTCTCGCTCGCGATCATCACCGTCCTGATGCCCCTGGCCCTGTTCGGGGTACTCGGCCTGGCGGCGGTTGTCCTGGTTCACGAGGTCGCCGAGATCATCGTGATCGCCAACGGGGTCCGCGCCGGACGCGCTCGCCCCCTGACAATCTCCGGATCGGCGGCACCTGCGTCGAATCCTGGGGTACGAGAATCCTTTTCTTCCTGAAGGGCCTTCCATGAGTCCAATGCCTGCAACTGTCCGAGCCTGGTATGCCGCGGAGATGACCGCCGCTCGACACACTCACACTGCAGCCGAGCGGTGGACCCATCTCGAACGCGCGCACATCCTGTCGCAGCCCTACCCGTGGCCGCACACTCGCAATCACCTCGCCATGCTCGGTCTCGCGGTGCGTCAACGCGACCGTCGCGAAGCCCTTGGGCAGATCATCCGGATCATGGTTGCTGCCCCCGGTTCCGCGCTCGGGGGTTACCCCGAAGGCAACACCGGCCGCGTCGCTGCAGGGTTGATGACCCCCATGCCGATTCCCGCCGATCTGACCGACGTCCTCACTGGCACAGCGTGATCCGAATCGTGGCTTCAGGCATGTCTCACACGAACGACATGAGTGGACGACCCGGCCCGGTGCTGGCGGATCAACGCACCGGTGCCGGATGCCGTTCGGCCAGCTGTCCCAACGCGGTGATTCCGACCGGTTCGCTGACGGCCAGCGGAATCACCGCGCACCGATTGGCGAGTTCGTCCCGGACCGTGTCGATCTGCTCGAGTTCGGCAACCGCTCGCTGCCGCAGCAGCGGCGCGGTGGGCGCCGCCGCGGCCAGGGAATTGTTGACCACCCACCCCCACGGCTCGATACCAGCGCGCCGCAGATCATCCTGCAAACCGGCCGCCTCGAGCACCGGGGTGGTCTCGGCAAGAGTGACCAGCACAATCTTGGTCTGCGCCGGGTCCTGCAGCCGCATCAGCGGGGTGATGAAGCGCCCGCCATCGCCCATCTGCCGGGCGATCTCCCGGTGATACGAGCCGGTCGCATCGAGCAACAGCAGAGTATGCCCGGTCGGGGCGGTATCGACGACGACGAACTTGCGGCGTGATTCGTGGATGACCTTCGAAAAGGCCTGGAACACCGCGACTTCCTCGGTGCACGGGGAGAGCAGATCTTCGGCGAGGGTGGCGCGGCCGGCCTCATCGAGCCCGGCGCCCTTGGTCGCGAGCACCCGGTCGCGGTAGGTCTCGCTCGCCTCATGAGGGTCGATGCGGGAGACCACGAGGTGATCGAGTTCCCCGGCGAGAGTGTCGGTCAGATGTGCGGCGGGGTCGGTGGTGGTCAGGTGCACGTCATGACCACGGCGGGCCAGCGCCACCGCGATCGCGGCGGCAATGGTGGTCTTGCCGACTCCACCTTTGCCCATGCACATCACCAGCCCGTGGCCATCAGCCTCGATCGCATCGACCAGATCCGCCAGTGAAGCATCGGCGACCGCGGCGACACCCGGTTCGGTGTCGTCGACACTCACAGCGGTGGTGGTGGTGGTGTCGAACAGGGTGCTCAAAGCATCGAGACCGACCATGTTGACCGGCTTGAGCTCCACCAGATCGGTGGGCAGCGCGACGATCGCGGCGCCGCGACCCGCCAATGCTGCCTGCTCACGCTGGTACACGGCGGTAGCCAGCGGGTCGGTGTCATCGGCCGGGTCGGGCAGCACGCCGTTGACGACCACATGCTGTCTCGTCATGCCGATCGCGGCGAGTTCGCTGTGGGTGCGGGCGATCTCGGCCAGAGCGGCACGGTTCGCGCGTGCCACGAGCACCAGGCGGGTACGGCCGGGATCGGATAGCGCCTCGACCGCGCCGGCGTACATGGCTTTCTGCTTGTCGAGTCCGGCGAGCGGTCCGAGGCAGGACGCGTCGCCTTTGCCGTGGTCGAGGAATTCGGTCCAGTTGCCGGGTAGTTGCAGCAGCCGGATGGTGTGGCCGGTGGGGGCGGTGTCGAACAGCACGTGATCGAACCCGGCGACCCGGTTGTCGGGATCGGTGAGCAGTGAGGTGAATTCGTCGAACGACGCGACTTCGGTGGTGCACGAGCCGGACAACTGCTCGGTGATCGACGCGATCTCCGCTGCGGGCAACAACCCGCGGACGGGACCGACGATGCGTTCGCGGTAGGCGGCGGCGGCCTCCTCGGGGTCGATCTCGAGCGCGCAGAGCCCCGCCGCCGCGGGGACCTCGGTGATCGTGTTGCCGATACTCAGACCGAAGACCTGCCCGACATTGGAGGCGGGGTCGGTCGAGACGAGCAGCACCTTCTTGCCGGCCCGGGCCAGGCGCACCGCCGACGCGCACGCGATGGAGGTCTTACCGACCCCACCTTTACCGGTGAAGAACACAAACCGGGGCGGGTCGGTCAGAAACGTCGGGTCGGCGGCAGCCATGAAAGCAGGTACTCCTCGTCGGAGGGATATCGGCGGGCGGGATACGGATCTACATGGTCAGCAGCAGGTGGACTCGCCCGGGGTGCAGCAGGAGTCGTTGTCGTCGGCGAGCCCGAGCATCGTCACCCCGGACGGCGGCGCGGGTACCTCGAGGCCGGCCCAGGTGGCGAGCTCGGTGCGGGTCGGGTAGCGCCCGGTAGCGACGGTGACGTCGTCGACGAGCACGAGCGGCAGCCCGTCGGATCCGGCGAGTTCGAGGAATTTCTTGACGGTCTCGTTGTGGGCGAACGAGAGTGGGTCGTTGGCCAGGTTGTGGCGGGTGATGGCGGCGCCCTGCTCGGTCAGCGCGGCCATGTCGGCGGTGAAGGTGACCAGGTTCTGGTCGAGGTCCTCGCCGCACACGCCGGTGTTGCAGCACAGGGCCGGTTCGAAGACTGCGATGGTGCTCATAGGTATCAGGTATTCCTTCAGTGCTCGAGGGCGAACAGAGTTTCCGGGACGAACTCGGTTATCGGGCGTCGGCGTCGGACAGCAGCCGGGTAGCGAGCTCCTCGACGCGGACGGCGATGTCATCGCGGACCAGGCGCATCCGCTCGATGCCGTCGATGCCGCGTTCGGACGGCTCATCGGTGTCCCAGTTTTCGACGACCGCCCCGGCGGGCGCATCGACGTGGGCTTCGCCGCCGAGGGTGACCACTAGGTCGACTTCGGTGAGGAGTTGCGGATCGATCGGCTTGGGATACTCACCTGCGGTGGGGGCGTCGACCTCGCCGAGGACCTGCATCGACAGTGCGTTCAGCGACGATCCGGGCGTGGTGCCGGCGGAATGGACAGCGATCCGGTCGCCTGTGGTCTTACGCATGAGGGCGGCAGCCATCTGGGATTTTCCGCCGTTCTTCACGCACACGAACAGCACCGAAGCAGTGGGCACGAGAGTGGTCCTTCCCGAGGTTCTCGGATTGACTACTGGATTGATGACAGTCAATATAGACGCATGTCGAATCAGTTGTCGAGTGAGGCCGAGCCGTGCTGCCCGCCGCTCGCCCGTGAGCCCCTGACCTCGGATTGGGCCACCGACCTGGCCCGCATGTTCAAGGCCCTCGGTGATCCGGTGCGTCTGCGCATGCTCAGCATGATCGCCAGCCATCAGGGTGGGGAGAGCTGTGTGTGCGACATCAGCCCCGCGTTCGACCTGTCGCAACCGACCATCTCGCACCACCTCAAGGTGTTGCGCGAAGCCGGACTGCTCGACTGCGAGCGCCGGGGCACCTGGGTGTACTACCGGCTGCTCCCTGCAGCGCTGGAACAACTGTCCGCGGTGCTCGCCACCGAATCCGGGGTCCTGCCCGGTTCGGCCTGCACCTGCGCACCGGCCGAACCTTTCGAGGAGACCGCCTCGTGACCACCGCCACCGACAACCGGTCCGTCGCCGGCAAGATGTCGGTCCTCGACCGGTTCCTGGCCGTGTGGATCGGCATCGCCATGGTCGCCGGCCTGCTGCTCGGCCGACTGATCCCCGGGCTCGGCGACGCGTTGAGCGTCATCGAGATCGACAACATCTCTCTGCCGATCGCGCTCGGTCTGTTGATCATGATGTACCCGGTGCTCGCGAAGGTGCGCTACGACCGCCTCGACACCGTCACCGGCGATCGCAAGCTGTTGATCTCCTCGCTGATCCTCAACTGGGTGCTCGGCCCGGCATTGATGTTCGCCCTCGCCTGGCTGCTGCTCCCGGATCTGCCCGAGTATCGCACCGGACTGATCATCGTCGGCCTGGCTCGCTGCATCGCGATGGTCATCATCTGGAACGACCTCGCGTGCGGCGACCGTGAAGCCGCCGCCGTACTGGTCGCGATCAACTCGGTTTTTCAGGTGATCATGTTCGCGGTGCTCGGCTGGTTCTATCTGTCGGTCCTGCCCGGCTGGCTCGGGCTCGAACAGACCACCCTCGATGTCTCGCCGTGGCAGATCGCCAAGTCGGTGCTGATCTTCCTCGGTATCCCCCTCGTCGCCGGTTTCTTGACCCGCCACTTCGGCGAAAAAGCCAAGGGCCGCGAGTGGTACGAGGACACGTTCCTGCCGAAGATCGGCCCGTGGGCGCTCTACGGGCTGTTGTTCACGATCGTGATCCTGTTCGCCCTGCAGGGCGAGCAGATCACCTCGCAGCCCTGGGACGTGGTGCGGATCGCTCTGCCGCTGCTCGCGTACTTCATCCTCATGTGGGGTGGCGGGTTCCTGTTCGGGGCGGCGGTCGGGCTCGGTTACGAGCGCACCACCACACTGGCGTTCACCGCCGCCGGAAACAACTTCGAGCTCGCCATCGCCGTCGCGATCGGCACCTTCGGTGTCACCTCCGGCCAGGCTTTGGCGGGGGTGGTCGGTCCGCTCATCGAGGTGCCCATCCTGGTTGCTCTCATCTACGTCTCGCTCGCACTGCGGAAACGCTTCACCCGCTCGCCCGCCCCCGCTGTGTCGTAAGGACCGACCACCTCAGGAGTCGATGATGTCCGAGCACGCTGCTCAGCCGGAATTACTGATGCCTCAGGCGGTGTTGCACCGCAGCGCCGAACATCTCGCCGAGAAGTATGCCGGGGTGTTCTCGGCGCAGACCGTCGAGCGGATGGTCTTCGAGTCGTATGCGGCGCTGCGGCGCACCGCCAAGATCCACACCCATCTGCCCTCGCTGGCCACCCGCTTCGCGGGCGAACGTCTCACTGCTCTGGCGCAGGCCGAGAGCGCCGTGCCGAAGGATGTGCCGGAGGTGCTGTTCGTGTGCGTGCGCAACAGCGGGCGTTCGCAGATGGCCGCGGCACTGCTGGCTCATCACGGCGCGGGGCGGGTGCACGTGCGCTCCGCCGGATCGGCTCCTGCAGAGGCGATTCATCCTGTCGTGGTTGAGGCGATGGCCGAGATCGGGCTCGATCTCGGCGGCGAATATCCCAAACCTCTGACCGACGATGTGGTGGCGGCCGCGGATGTGGTGATCACCATGGGGTGCGGTGATGCGTGCGCGGTGTATCCGGGTAAGCGTTACCTCGATTGGTCGTTGCTCGACCCGGAGGACGAAACGGTGGGCGCGGTGCGCGCGATCCGCGACAGCATCGACGCCCGGGTGCGTGCGCTTCTCGCCGAACTCGACTCTGTCGCTGTCTGACTTCTACGAAAGGACGTCTGGTTCCATGACCATCGACTCCACGACCGCCCGCACACCCTCGGTGCTGTTCGTGTGTGTGCACAACGCCGGCCGTTCCCAGATGGCCGCGGGATTCCTCAGCGCGCTGGCCGGCGACCGGGTCGAGGTCCGTTCCGCGGGCTCGGCACCGGCCGAGCAGGTCAACCCGGCCGCCGTCGAGGCGATGGCCGAGGTGGGTATCGACATTTCCGCGCAGAGCCCGAAGATCCTCACCGTTGATGCGGTGCAGGCCTCGGATGTGGTGATCACCATGGGGTGCGGTGACACGTGCCCGGTGTTTCCGGGCAAGTCGTATCGGGATTGGGTGCTCGAGGATCCGGCCGGGCAAGGGGTGGAGGCGGTGCGTCCGATCCGCGACGAGATCAAAGCCAAGGTCGAGGCGCTGATCGCCGAACTCGTCCCTGACGGCGCCCACGCCTGACAGGGGTGGTCCGTCGGCGCCGATGACAACAAACATGACGGAGGCGTTCAGTCCCTCAAGTCGAGGGCCCGCGCTCGGAGGTCGTGAGTCCACGGATTGAGATGTACCGGATACGGCAACACCGAAGCAGACTCCGAGGTCAGACTGCAATGACGGGCAGTTCGATCGTAAAGCGTGCCCCACGGCCCGGCCCGTCACTGTGTGCTCGGATGCGCCCGTGGTGGGCCTCGACGAGGGCACGGGTGATGGTCAGGCCGATACCGCTGCCGCCGTGTCGGCGATCGCGGGCAGTATCGGCGCGGTAGAACCGGTCGAAGAGGTGGTCGAGGTGATCGGCGGCAATGCCCTCGCCGGTGTCGGCCACCGTGATCTCCACCCTGTCGGTGTGCGCTTTTCTGCTGGCGACGGTGACCGTGCCGCCACAGGCGGTGTGGCGCAGGGCATTGTCGAGCAGGTTGCCCAGGACCTGACCGAGCCGGTCGGGATCGACCGTCACGACCACGGAGTCGTCGACACGGCTGTGCAGTGCGACGCCTTTGCTGTCGTACCGTTCGTGCACCGCATCGACCGCGGCGGTGACGAGGGCGCCGGTGGTGGTGGGCACCGGCCGGATGCGGGTGAGGTGTTCTTCGGCGCGCGATACCGCGGTGATGTCCTGGGCGAGACGACCCAGCCGGTGGGTGGCGGCGCGTAGGATCTGTCGGGTGTCGTCGTCGAAGGTGCGGACGCCGTCGTCGAGGGCTTCGAGATAGGAGTCGAGGGTGGCGATCGGGGTGCGCATCTCGTGGCCGAGGTCGGCGAGCATCCGGCGACGGGTGCTTTCGGTGGCGTCGAGGCGGCGGGCGAGTTCGTTGACGGTGAGGGCAAGGTCGTCGAATTCGCGGCCGAGTCCGGGGCTGGTTACGCGGGTGTCGTACCGGCCGCCGGCGATCCGGGCGGTCGAGGTGGTCACCGCGGTCAGCGAGCGTTGGACACGGCGGGTGATGTACCAGCTCACCGCCAACGCCAGCAGCACCGCGATCCCCACCGCCAGACCCCACGCCAGGACGATTGCCCAGGCGAACGCCTCTTCGACATGGGCGGCCTGGCTGGAGTTGTGGTCGATGCCGGCCTGACCGAGGTGATCGTGGAAGATACCCGGCGCAAGGGCGGAGGCGACGAGCCAGGCACTGGCGGCGCAGCCGACCACCACCACGGTCAGGGCCAGGAACAATCGGGTGCCGAAACTCGACCCCGCCAGTGCCCGCCGCACCGACCCTCGTGGAGCGGGGATCTGGGGATTCATGCTCCCGTGCCCATCCGGTAGCCGACTCCACGGACGGTGCGCACGTAGCGGCCGCGGGTCGCGTCGTCGCCGAGTTTGCGGCGCAGATGACCGATGTGTACGTCGACCAGATGCGCGTCGCCGGTCCAGCTCGGCCCCCACACTGCCTCGATCAGCTGGGCCCGGGTGAGCACCACGCCGGGATCGCGTGCCAACGCGGCCAGAACATCGAACTCGGTGCGGGTCAAGGGCACTGGCTTCCCGTCGACGGTGACCTCGCGGCCATCGATGTCGAGGGTCAGGTTCCCGACACGGTGGATCGGATCAGCGCCGGTGGTGTTCTCGGCCGGTCCGGGTGCGGCGATCCCGGTGCGGGGACGGCGCAGCATGGCCTGGATGCGGGCCATCAGCTCGCGGGGGCTGAACGGTTTGCTCATGTAGTCGTCCGCGCCGACCGACAGCCCGATGAGGGTATCGATTTCTTCGGTGCGGGCGGTGAGCATCACGACATAGGCGTCGGAGAAGGTCCGCAGTTGCCGGCACACCTCGACCCCATCGACTCCTGGCAAACCGAGATCGAGGACCACGACGTCGGGGTCGACCTGCCGGGCGAGGGTAACGGCGTCGGCGCCGTCACCGGTGATCGCGGTCTCGAACCCGTCGCGTTCGAGATACGAGCCGATCAGGTTCGCCAACGGTGCCTCGTCCTCGACGACCATCGCCCGCAACCCCGTCGCGGGACGCGGCGGCGGCGCCGGGTCGCTGGCCGCAGTCAGAGGGCGAGCGGAGGAGTCCATGGCGTCCATCTTCACCGGCGAGTATCGCTGTCGACGACGCGGTGGGGTTTCTTGAGCAAATCTTCATACGACCTCCACAGGAATCGGGGGGTACGGGCGTCAGGCTGAAGACATGAACGGAGAAAGGAGGCGATCATGATGGGCTGGGCAGGTGAGCTGACCTGGACCGGATGGGTCGTCATGGCCGTGTGCATGTTCGCGTTCTGGGCGGTGGTGCTCTATCTGGTGGCCATGATGTTCCGCACCGATCGTGTGAACGGGCCGGGCCGCGCCACCGTGGAGGCCGATCCGCTGCGGCTGCTCGAGGCACGGTTCGCCCGCGGCGACATCGACTCCGACGAATTCGTGGCCCGTCGGCAGGTGCTGACACAGACCACCGGCATGCCCGAATTCAGGCAGGGGCAGGGCCGTGGCTAGCGTGACCCGCCGATCCTTCCTTCTCGGCTCGGTCCTCGCCGGAGCCGGAATCGTGGCGGCCTGCTCCGGATCGGGCTCGCCGACCGGCGCCCCTGTGCAGCCGACGTCGAATGCGGTCCGCCGTGTCGAGCAGGCGCGCCGCCGCCCGGGCGGCCAGCAGGTGGTCTCGGCCCGGTTGACGCCGCGTCCGATCGAGGTGGACCTCGGCGGACGCATCGTCTCGACCTGGGGATACGACGACACTCTGCCCGGTCCGCTGATCCGGGCCCGCGCCGGAGACTTGCTGCGGGTGGAGGTGGACAACCAGCTGCCGGCGGAGACGAGTGTGCACTGGCACGGCCTGGCGTTGAGCAACGACATGGACGGGGTGCCCGGGCTGACCCAGGACCCCATCGCCCCCGGGGCCCGGTTCGCCTACGAGTTCACGGTCCCGGATCCGGGCACCTACTTCTACCACTCGCACTCCGGACTGCAGCTCGACCGCGGCCTCTACGGGCCCCTGGTCATCGACGACCCGAACGAGCCCGGCGGCTACGACCACGAATGGATCGTGGTGCTCGACGACTGGCTCGACGGCACCGGCCGCACCCCCGACGACGTGGCCCGCGACCTCGGCATCGGCGCCGCCACCGGTGACAGTGGCAACGGCGGGATGGGCGGCATGGACCACGGCGCCATGGACCACGGCGCCATGGACATGGACGGCATGGACATGGGCGAGGAAACCATGCTCTCCCCACTGCTCGGCGGCGCCGGAGACGTGACCTACCCGCACTTCCTCGTCGGCGGGCGCGTCCCCGAGGACCCGATCGTGTTCACCGCGACACCCGGGCAGCGGGCGCGGATCCGGTTCATCAACGCCGGCGCCGACACCGCCTTCCGCGTCGCGCTCGGCGGGCACCGGATGACCGTCACCCACACCGACGGCTTCCCGGTCGTGCCGCAGGACACCGACGCGCTGCTGCTGGGCATGGGCGAGCGTGTCGATGTGCTCGTCACCCTCGGCGACGGCGTCTTCCCGTTGTTCGCGCAGGCCGAAGGGAAGACCGGGCACGGGCAGGCCCTTGTACGCACCGCGGTCGGGGAGCTGCCCGCACAGACCCGCCCGGGCGAGCTGGACCGGCAGGTGCTGCTCGGCATCGACCTCGCGCCCCGGGAATATGTGCGCCTGGCCGAGAAGGAGCACGATGTGTATCACAGCGTGGACATGGGCGGGACCATGTCGCCGTACCGGTGGACCCTCAACGGCCGCGCCCACCCCGACATCCCGCCGTTGAACGTCAACGAAGGGCAGCGGGTGCGCATGCGGATGCGGAACATGTCGGACATGTTCCACCCGATGCACCTGCACGGGCACACTTTCGCGCTCACCGACACCGGCCTGCTCAAGGACACCGTCACGATCGGGCCGATGCGCACCGTGGAGATCGAATTCGACACCGACAACCCGGGCCAGTGGGCCCTGCACTGCCACAACGCGTATCACCAGGAAGCGGGAATGATGACCACCGTGTCCTACCTGGCCTGATCCCCGCCTGCCGACCGGCCGTGCCCGGGCCCCGGTGCCATGGCGGTCTGTGACCGTTCGAGAAAGGACCACATCCCATGAACAACAAGAAGATTCTCGCCGTCGGCGCCACCGCACTGGCGGTGGTGTTCGCCGCGGCCGCGTGCAGTGACACCGGGACCGACACCGACACCACCGTCGCGACCTCGCCCGCGACGACCTCGGCCACCACCTCGGCTACCGACGAGGCCGCGGCGCACAACGACGCCGACGTGATGTTCGCGCAGATGATGCTGCCGCACCACAGTCAGGCGATCGAGATGAGCGACATGCTGCTGGCCAAGCAGGACATCCCCGCCGACGTGACCGCCCTGGCAGAGCAGATCAAGGCCGCTCAGGGCCCGGAGATCGAACAACTCGAGTCCTGGCTCGGGCAGTGGGGCGAGCCCACCGAGATGCCCGAAACAGGCCACGACATGCCCGGCATGGACGAGGGCATGGACGGCGGCATGGAAGGTATGGAAGGTATGGAGGGGATGATGAGCGAGGAGGACATGCAGGCGCTGTCCGATGCGCAAGCCGCCGACGCCGCCCGACTGTTCCTCGAGCAGATGATCGCCCACCACGAAGGCGCCGTCGACATGGCGCAGACCGAGATCGAGGACGGACAGTTCCCCGACGCCGTCGAGATGGCCCGCACCATCGTCGACACCCAGCAGCAGGAGATCGAGACCATGCGTGAGCTGCTGAGCACCCTGTAACCACGCCCCGCCCGGTTCCTCTCGGCCCGTTCGCCATCCCAGGAGGCTTTCGATGTCGCACCCGCAGCACGGACACCCCCACCCGGACCCGGCGCCCGCCGGACACGTTCACGGCGCCGATGCCCAGAGCCCGCCCCCCGACGAGCACGATGCTCACCCCGGGCACGGCGAGCACCTCGCCCACGTCGGACCGGGTGAGCACACCGGGCACGATCGGCACGCCGGGCACGATGGTCACGATCGGCACGCCGGGCACGGTGCACACGGGGAGATGTTCCGCCGCCGGTTCTGGGTGTCGCTGGTGCTGGCGATACCGGTGGTGTTCTTCAGTCACATGGTCGCCGACCTGCTCGGCTACACCATGCCGGACTTCCCCGGCGCCATGTGGATTCCCCCGGTGCTGGGCACGGTGATCTTCGTCTACGGCGGCATGCCGTTCCTCACCGGAGGCTGGGCCGAACTCCGCTCACGCCGGCCCGGGATGATGCTGCTGATCGCCATGGCGATCAGCGTCGCGTTCCTCGCGTCCTGGGTCACCACCTTGGGTCTCGGCGGGTTCAACCTGGACTTCTGGTGGGAACTGGCCCTGCTGATCGTGATCATGCTGCTCGGGCATTGGCTCGAAATGCGTGCCCTCGGCTCCGCCTCCGGCGCCCTCGACGCACTCGCCGCGATGCTGCCGGACACCGCCGAGAAGATCACCGAGACCGGCACCACCGACGTGCCCTTGTCGGAACTGGCGCTCGGGGATCTGGTGCTGGTGCGCGCCGGAGCCCGGGTGCCCGCCGACGGCACCGTCACCGACGGCCGCGCCGAAGTCGACGAATCGATGATCACCGGCGAATCCAAGACCGTGGTTCGCGAAGTGGGTGACACGGTGGTCGCCGGCACCGTCGCGACCGACAGCGCCCTGCGGGTGCGCATCACCGCGGTCGGCGAGAACACGGCCCTGGCCGGTATCCAGCGGATGGTCGCCGACGCGCAGGCCTCCTCGTCGCGTGCGCAAGCATTGGCGGACAAGGCCGCGGCGTTCCTGTTCTACTTCGCCACCATCGCGGGCGTTCTCACCTTCGCGATCTGGACGCTGCTCGTCGGTAACGTCGACGAAGCGGTGGTCCGTACCGTCACCGTGCTCGTCATCGCCTGCCCCCACGCTCTCGGATTGGCGATCCCGCTGGTGATCGCGATCTCCACCGAACGCGCCGCCAAATCCGGGGTGCTGGTCAAAGACCGGCTCTCGCTCGAACGCATGCGCACCGTCGACGTGGTCCTGTTCGACAAGACCGGCACCTTGACCCAGGGCCGGCATCAGGTCACCGGCGTCGCCAGCGCCCACCAGATCACCGACGAGCACCTGCTCGCGCTGGCTGCGGCCGTCGAAGCCGACAGTGAACACCCCGTCGCCCGGGCCATCGTCGCCGCCGCCGAGACCCGTGTCCCAGCAGACGAGCGGATCGCCGCCACCGACTTCCGGTCGCTGCCCGGCCGCGGGGTGCGCGCCCTCGTCGACGGCACCGAAATCACCATCGGCGGCCCGGCCATGCTCAGCGATCTGCGGTTGTCGGTGCCCGCCGACGTCACCGCCGTGACCGGGCAGTGGGTGGCGCGCGGAGCCTCGGTGCTGCACCTCGCCGAAGGGGACCGAGTCCTCGGGGCCATCGCGCTCGAAGACGCCGTCCGCGAGGAATCCCGTCAGGCCATCGACGCCCTGCACGCCCGCGGGGTCAAGGTCGCCATGATCACCGGCGACGCCCGGCAGGTCGCCGACGCCGTGGCAGCCGACCTCGGGATCGACGAAGTCTTCGCCGAGGTGCTGCCCGAGCACAAGGACGCCAAGGTCACCGAACTGCAGCAGCGCGGGCACACGGTCGCCATGGTCGGCGACGGCGTCAACGACGCCCCTGCCCTGGCCCGCGCCGATGTCGGTGTCGCGATCGGCGCCGGCACCGATGTGGCCATCGAATCCGCCGGGGTCGTGCTCGCAGCGAACGATCCGCGAGCGGTGCTCTCGATCATCGCACTCTCGCATGCCAGCTATCGCAAGATGTGGCAGAACCTGGTGTGGGCCACCGGCTACAACATCATCGCCGTGCCCTTGGCCGCGGGTGTGCTCGCGTTCGCCGGCGTCGCGATCTCTCCCGCGGTCGCCGCGATTCTCATGTCCGTCTCGACCATCGTCGTGGCGCTCAACGCCCAACTGTTGCGCCGCCTCGACCTCGACCCCAGCCGTCTGGCTCACACCTGAGCCGGTCACCCGATCGATCCGAAACGAGTTCCTGCTTCTCATGTCGAGTTTTCCCCTGCGCCGGTGGGCGCATGTCCTGGTGCCTGTTGCTGCCGCGGCGGTGCTTGCCGGTTGTGCGACCGGCGAGCAACCCGCAGCATCAGCGGGTTCGGCTTCGTCCCCCGTGGCCTCGGAGGTGCCCGGCGTCGCGTTGGAACCGGCACTCGATCATCTGCACGGTCTGCACCTCGATTCCGGCGGTGTGGTGCTGGCCGGTACCCACACCGGCCTCGTCGAGATCACCGCGAACGGGCGCACCACCCGCGTCGGTGACTCCGACGACGACTTCATGGGACTGACCGGGACGCCGGGCACCGACCGTCTGTTCGCGTCCGGGCATCCGGGTCCGTCGAGTTCGGCGCCGAATCCGTTAGGGCTGATCGACAGCACTGATCGCGGCCGCACCTGGACGCCGAAATCCTTGACCGGCGAGGTGGATTTTCACGCCTTGGCCACCGACGGTGAACTGCTGGTCGGCTTCGACGGCGTGACCGGATTGCTGATCTCCACCGACGGTGGCAGCAGCTGGACCGCGGGCGCTCCGGTGGCTGCGGCCGCGCTCGCCGTCACCGACGCCGGGGTGTGGGCGAGCACCACCGCCGGGCTGCAGCACAGCACCGACGGCGGGCGCACCTTCACTGTGGTGCCGGACGCCCCACCGCTGGCGTTGCTGTCTGCCGCGCAGGACGGCTCAGTGTGGGGCATCGACACGGCCGGCGCTGCGTGGCGCAGCCGTACTGGCCAGAGTTGGGAGCAGCATGCGGTGCTCGGGCCGGTCGAAGCAGTGCTCGCCGTCGACTTCGACACTGCCTACGCCGCGACCGCGCAGATGCTCTATCCGCTGAACTGACCCCGGTGAGCAGTGGCCCGGGCCCTGCGGAACTGCAGACACATTCCAGTGGGGACCACGCGGTCCCAGCGTGGTCCTCTCCGATGTACCGGCCGGCAGCAACTGCGGCCCCCAATACTGCGCCGACCCCAACACTGCGCAACAGATACGGGTAAGGGGTATCTCTGACCTGAACGAAGCAAAGAAGCCCGGTTGAGGCGCGGGACGGGTCCTATCCGTCTTGATTCCTGAAAATACCTTTGCAGACACTCCTTTCGGTGCACGGAGTACAACGGCTCGACCGCAGCGAACGCAGGGCAACATCATCTCCATTGCATACCCTAGGGGGGTATGGTAAAAATGGCTGTGGTTCCGACCAGGAGACTGCCCCGACACGGATTCTGTGTCCCCCATCGATCGAGAAGAGGTTTCGACATGAGCGCCACCACCACCATCACCGTGACCGGCATGACCTGCGGACACTGCGCCTCGTCGGTCCGTGAAGAAATCGGCCGGATTCCCCAGGTAACCGGTGTGAACGTCGATGTGGCCAGCGGCCGGGTCGAGATCGACTCGTCGGCCGAGGTCGACCGTGCCGTCATCGCCGCAGCAGTCAACGAAGCCGGCTACCAGCTCGCCGACTGACAACCCGCTCGAGTCAACCCCACCTATCGGACCCGGACAGGAGATTCTCACGATGAAGGCGTCATCGAAGTTTGCTGGATTCACCGCCGGACTGGCCGTGGTCTTCGCACTCGCCTTCGGGGCAGGCGCTGCGTTCGGCCCCGAGGCCACCCCGACGACCCACACCGACACCACACCCACGCTCGACACCACACCCACGCTCGACACCACCGATCCGGCTCCTGCCGGGCACGGACACTGACCATCGCAGTTCGAGAGGAGCACACAGGTGAATCCCGTCACGCATCCCGCCGACGGCCGGATCGAACTCGATATAGGGGGCATGACCTGCGCGTCCTGCGCCAACCGGATCGAGCGGAAGCTCAACAAGATGGACGGCGTCACGGCCTCGGTGAACTATGCGACCGAGAAGGCACGTGTCGACTATGTCGGTGACATCTCGGCATCCGACCTGGTCGCCTCCGTCGAGCAGGCCGGATACACGGCTTCGGTTCCTGCGCCCCCCACCGCCACCGAATCCGCACCCGCTGCGCAACCCGATCCGACCGCCGCTCTCCGACAGCGGCTACTGGTTTCGCTGGTCCTCAGCGTCCCGGTGATCGCCATGGCCATGATCCCGGCATTGCAGTTCCCGAACTGGCAGTGGCTTTCGCTCACCCTCGCTGCCCCGGTGGTCGTGTGGGGTGCATGGCCGTTCCACAAGGCCGCCTACATCAATCTCCGGCACGGTACCGCCACCATGGACACCCTGGTGTCCATCGGCACCCTCGCAGCTCTCGGCTGGTCGATCTACGCGCTGTTCTGGGGCACCGCCGGCGTGACCGGCATGACGCACCCCTTCGAATTCACCATCGCCCGAACCGATGGCACCGGCAACATCTATCTCGAGGCCGCTGCCGGGGTCACCACCTTCATCCTCGCCGGCCGGTATTTCGAGGCTCGCGCCAAACGCCGCGCCGGCGCCGCACTGCGCGCCTTGCTCGACCTCGGCGCCAAGGAAGTCTCGATTCTCCGGGACGGAGTCGAACAACGCATCCCGGTCGATCAGCTCACCGTCGGCGACGAGTTCGTAGTCCGCCCCGGAGAGAAGATCGCCACCGACGGTGTCGTCGTCGACGGCTCTTCCGCAGTGGATGCAGCCATGATCACCGGCGAATCCGTCCCGGTGGAAGTCGGTCCGGACGACCAGGTCGTCGGTGCCACCGTCAACGTGGGCGGACGAATCCTCGTGCGCGCCACCCGCGTGGGATCCGACACGCAGCTCGCCCAGATGGCCCGGCTCGTCGAGGACGCCCAAACGGGGAAGGCCCAGGCCCAGCGGCTGGCCGACAGAATTTCCGGGATCTTCGTCCCGATCGTGATCGCCCTGGCGGTGGCCACCCTCGGATTCTGGCTCGGCACCGGCGGCTCGGTCGCCGCCGCGTTCACCGCCGCCGTCGCCGTGCTGATCATCGCGTGCCCCTGCGCCCTCGGCCTGGCAACCCCGACCGCATTGATGGTCGGTACCGGCCGCGGCGCCCAGCTCGGCATCCTGATCAAGGGCCCCGAGGTGCTGGAGTCCACCCGGCGAATCGACACCGTCGTGCTCGACAAGACCGGAACGGTCACCACCGGCAAGATGACCCTGCTCGACGTGATCACCGCCGAGGGCGAGGACACAGCCGAGGTACTCCGGCTCGCCGGGGCAGTGGAGGACTCCTCCGAGCACCCCATCGCACAGGCCATCGCCAAGGGCGCCCGAGATCAGGTGGGTGGCCTGCCGGCAGTGCAGCAATTCGCCAACCTCGAGGGACTTGGGGTGCAGGGCACAGTGGACGGTCATGCGGTACTCGTCGGCCGCACGCGACTGCTCGCCGACTACGCGCATCACCTGCCCGATGACCTCGCCGACGCCATGCAGGCCGCCGAAGCCGATGGCAAGACCGCCGTCGCAGTCGGCTGGGACGGTGCCGCCCGCGCGGTCCTGGTGGTCGCGGACGCCGTCAAACCGACCTCCGCCGAAGCAATCACCCAGCTGCGCGGTCTCGGGCTGACGCCGATCATGCTGACCGGAGACAACGCCGCTGCAGCCCGGACCATCGCAGGTGAAGTCGGGATCGACGAGGTCATTGCGGAGGTTCTGCCTGCGGAGAAGGTCGACGTCGTCAAGCGTCTCCAGGATCAGGGCAAGGTCGTCGCCATGGTCGGCGACGGGATCAACGACGCCGCCGCCCTCGCCCAGGCCGATCTCGGGCTCGCGATGGGCACCGGCACCGACGTCGCGATCGAGGCCAGCGATCTGACACTCGTCCGCGGTGACCTGCGGGCGGCAGCGGATGCGATCCGCCTGTCCCGTCGCACCCTCGGCACCATCAAGGGCAACTTGTTCTGGGCCTTCGCCTACAACGTCGCCGCACTGCCACTGGCGGCGATGGGTCTGCTCAACCCGATGATCGCGGGCGCCGCCATGGCCTTCTCGTCGGTGTTCGTGGTCAGCAACAGCCTGCGACTGCGCCGATTCCACTGAACCGCACGGTAATCGGACCGGAAGCACCCGAAGACACACGGGAACCGGTGTGTGGCGCGCCGCGCCACACACCTGCCTCGTTCAGCACCGCACGACCAGGAGAAAGAACATGTCGACAGTGACCACGGCTCTGCTCCGGATCGTCCGCCATCCCGCCGCCCGGGCGGCGGCCCGGTGCGCAGCCGGGTGCGCCGCAGCGGCGATCGGCCACCGCGTGGAGGATTCGCACCTGAACCGTCCGCATACCCCCCGACGGACATAATCGACGATGCCCGCCGTGACAGCCGGATTCCAGGAGGACACCATGGCCACCCCCACCCCCGCGGCCACACCACCCGAGGCTCCCGAAGCCGACTGCCATGAGCACGCGGGACACGGATACATCACCGCCAAGGACGACTACCTCAAACGACTCAAGCGCATCGAGGGCCAGGCCCGCGGACTCCAGCGCATGGTCGAAGACGAGAAGTACTGCATCGACATCCTCACGCAGGTCTCGGCGATGACCAAGGCTCTGCAGGCCGTCGCGATGGGCCTGCTCGAAGACCACATCAGTCACTGCGTCGTCGACGCCGCCGTCGCCGGCGGACCGGAAGCGGACGCGAAGATCAAGGAAGCCACCGACGCCATCGCCCGTTTAGTCCGGTCCTGACCGGAGTATGTGAGGCGCACCTCTACCAAAAATAGAAGTTCAGCGTTATATTGTTGGTGGCTCACTGGCCACGAAGGGTCACACAGGATTGCGGAGGTCGGTCGGTCCATGGAGTGCGAGGTTGTGCTCCTGGACGACGTGGAGCAGTGGTACCTCCGTCTGGTCGAATCCGATGACGGCGACGCGGCTGCTGTCACCGCCGCCATTGATTACTTGGAACGTGAAGGGCCGACGTTGGGTCGGCCTGTGGTGGACAAGGTCAAAGGTTCCCGAGTCCACAATATGAAAGAGCTGCGCCCCAGTGGAACCTCCATCCGGATCCTGTTCGTGTTCGATCCCCAGCGGCAGGCGGTCCTGCTGATCGCAGGAGACAAGGCCGGCGAATGGAAACAGTGGTACATCGACAACATCCCCATAGCCGAGGATCGCTACGACATGTGGCTCGAAGAGCAAAAACGCTAAGGCACCAGGAGGTGTGGAACATGGCTCGACACTGGCGCGAGGTGCGGGCGGAGGTCGCCGAGAAACTCGATGAGCAGGCCGTCAGCAATGCCAGCAAGACGATGCAGGAAGAAGTCCGGGCCCACCGTTTGGTGGAGATCCGTCGCGAGCAAGGGTGGACTCGTCAGGACGCGGTGGCCGAGGTGATGGGGATCTCCCAGTCCCGGGTCTCCCAGATCGAGCGAGGCGACCTTCGGCACACCCAGCTCGGCACTCTGGAGTCCTATGTGGAAGCTCTCGGCGGTCACCTGCGCGTCGTCGCCGATTTCGGCGACCGCTCCCTGACCTTGGGTTGAGGACTGACACCGGCCCAGACGCTCTGCGGCACGAGGACTGGCGGTAGGGGCCGCTCCGCCCAAGATCCCACGTTCGCCTCCTGGCGCTTGGTGACACGGAATGGGGGAATCGCGCCTTGGGCGTGCCTTCTCGGGGCCTGTCAGGCAGAACGTCGCGACCGCGACTCAGGCGGACACACTGGGCGCCGCCCGGTTCCGCAGTGCCCTGCGGTGCCCGTATGCGGTCATCCCGCGCGGCTTGTATACCGCCAGCACCAGCGCAGCGAGCACCACGATCAGCGCGGCGGTGGCATGAACCAGATGGGCCGGATCCTGCAGGACGGCCCGGTCGGCCTCTGACCAGGTCGGCTGCGCCGCGACGGTCGCGGCGTGTTCGATCGAGCGGGTGTAGAGCACCAGAACGACAGCGGCGACCAGGTTGAGCACCAGCTTGAACAGCACCCAGTAGTGGCGCAGCAACCCCCACGCGGTGCCGAGCGAGCAGATCAACCCGGTGACCAATGAGGCCACCGCGAACGGCAGCAGCATCGCGTCGGCGAGCATCGCCATCACCTGATAGCTCCCGCGTACCTGTTCCGGATCGGCGCTGATCAACGTGGCCGCAGCCACCACAAGATAGGTGATGACGGCGCCGAGCCATCCTCCCGAGGCACCGATGTGCACGGCTCGCGCGAGGGTGCGCGCCCGTGGCGTCATCGTCACCGCAGGATCGGTCCGGTCCATGTGTCCGGTGAGGACTCGACGCCGTCGGCGCTGATCATCGGGTGCATCACCGCGGCAGGAGCGGACAGATGCCGGCCCGGACCGTGGTTGCCGCCACTGAGCAGCATCACGGCGACGACCAGCACGATGAGAACGCCGACGACGACGGCGACCACCTTCACCCAGCGTGGCGTGCGGTGTTCCGGGCCGCCGACAGTGCGGCGCGGTGGCGGTGAGGTGGGAGTGGGATCGGTCACCGGCGGTAGCCCCCTCAACACAAAGACGACTCTTTCGATACACACTGTCACAGACGACATCAGTGTGTCGATATGGCGCCACTGCGTATGCTTCGGGGGTGCCGAAGCTATGGAACGAGACCATCGCCTCGCATCGCCGTGCGGTGCGGGAAGCGACCATGGACGCGGCCGCGGCAGTGGTTGCCGAGTCCGGACTCGCCGCGGTGACGATGTCGAAGATCGCCGAACGCACCGGGACCGGCCGGGCCACGCTGTACAAGTACTTCGCCGACGTCGACGCTGTCCTGTCCGCCTGGCACGAACGCCAGATCACCGGTCATCTGCACCATCTCGCTGAGATCCGCGATCACGCCGCCGGCCCCGGCGCCCGGCTCGCGGCGGTGCTCGCGGCATATGCCCAGATCCTCGCTCATCATCCCGGCGGGGCGATCGCGGCCGGGCTGCATCGCGGTGAGCACACGGTGGACGCCCAGCAACGTCTGCACGAATTCGTCCGAGACCTGCTCACCGACGCAGCGGGGGCGGGTGAAATCCGCGACGATGCCACTGCCGATGAGCTGACCCGATACGTGCTGCACGCAATCTCGGCGGCCGAAGGGCTCGACTCACCCGCTGCCGTGCGCCGGCTTGTTGCGATCATCCTGACCGGGCTGGAACCACAGCGCTGACCGCACTCTCGTACTGCCGACCGAAGGCAGGTGCGGGTCTCGGGCCGGGTCGGCGGGCGCAAGAGACAGCAGATCGCCACGATCCGCCGCGGTGACGCCGAGGTCGGCGAGCGTTCGCCGCTCCGCCCGGGCCGACAACGTCGGTGCTGTCGACGGTGGCGTGCGACAGTAGCCCCTTCCCGAAGATATGCGCTACCTCGACTGATCGATCCGGACGACGAGTCGCTCGAGACGGTGCGCGACATTCGCGGTGACACGTGCCCGGTGGTTTCCGGGCACGTCGTATCGGGATGGGGTGCTCAAGGATCCGGCCGGCCGAGGGGTGGGGGCGGTGCGTCCGATCCGCGACGAGATCAAGTCAAGGTCGAGGCGCTGATCGCCGAGCTCGTTCTCGACGTCGCCCGCGCCTGAGTGTCCTGGCACTCTCGATGACCTGATCGTCGCCGGGTCGACGCCTGTTGGGAGTCCATCGGCGGTGCACCGCTCACACGTGCGACACCGGATCCCTACCGAGCCGCAGCACGGTGATCAGATCGGCGGTGCTAGGGGCACCCTCGAGCCCGTCGGCGGTGCGGTAGACGCGGCAGGTCAACCCGACACCGTCGGTGGGGCCGAACGGATCGGTCCCGTCGATGCGGATGGTCGGGGATCCGGGGAAGGCGGCGCGTTCGGCGGCCTCCGGGGTCTCGATACGGCGCAGCCGGATCGGGGGTACCGGCGTTGCCGGTCGCGGCCAGGGCCTCGGCGAGGCGGCCCCGGGCCTCCTCCCAGTTCGGGCAGCCGTCGAAGTACAGCAGTTCGATGTCCATCTTCATCTGAGTCGCTTTCACTAGTTCTCGGCGGCGGAAACGGCCTCGGAGCGGCGTTCGAGCAGCACCGTGTCGCGCCAGATGCCGTCGAGCCGGCCGATACGTTCGCGTACACCCACGGTGCGGAAGCCCGCCGAATGGTGCAGCGCCAGGCTGGCCCGGTTCTCCGGGAAGATCGAGGTCTGCAACGTCCACAACCCGGCCGCATCGGCGGCGATGACCTGGGTGCGCAGCAGGGCCTTGCCGACGCCGCGCCCGCGCATGCCGTCGCCGACATACACCGAGTTCTCGGCTACCCCGCGGTAGCACTCGCGGGTCGACACCGGGCTCAACGCCGCCCAGCCGACCACCTGACCGTCGATCTCGGCGACCCAGCGATGCTCGGGCAGCCACTGCTGCTCGAGATGGTTGCGGCTGGGGGCCTCGGTGGTGAACGTCGCGGTGCCGGTGGCGATGCCGTCGCCGTAGATGCGGCGCACCGCCTCCCAGTCACCGCCTGCGAGTGGGCGCACGGCCACGTCGGCGGGGACGTCCTCGGGGCAGCACGGGCGGGCGGTGAGCACCCCCATGACCGCGTCGGCGGCACTGGGCAGGTCGCTGCAGCAGCTCGGGTTGATCCGCACCACGGTGCTGGTGCCGTGTTTTCCGGTGGTGACGAAGCCGACGTCGGCGAGTTTGCGGACGTGATGGGAGATGGTGGGCTGGCCGATCCCGAGCCTGTCGGCGAGTTCGCCGACGGTGATGCCGGACGGATGGGCGGCGACGTGGTGCAGCAGCCGCACCCGGGTGGGTTCGGCCAGGCAGGCGAACCATCCGGCGTAGGTGGCCGCATCCTGCGGGCTCAGGGCGTCGAAGTCCACCTCCGCGCCAGGAGCGGTGATCGGTAAGCCGAGTGCTGTCATACCCCCACTGTATCGATCAGCATCGATGGTTGCATACATCGACGACCATCGATACCCTGACAGCAGCTTAGATCGATACCCATCGATGAAAGGATCTGTCATGAGCGAGTTGCCCATCGTCGTCGTCGGAGCCGGACCGATCGGCCTGGCCGCCGCCGCCCACCTGCGCGAACGCGGCCTCGAACCGCTGGTACTCGAACGCGGCGACGTCGTCGGAGCCGCCATCACGCAATGGCACAGCGTCCGCACCTTCTCCCGCTGGGCCGAACTGATCGACCCCGCCGCCCGCCGCCTCCTCGACACCACCGGCTGGAAGGCCCCCGACGACGACGCCTACCCCACCGGCCAGGACTGGACCGGGCAGTACCTGAGCCCGCTGGCCACCGCCCTCGGCGACGCGGTCCGCCTCGATCACGAGGTCGTCGGCATCGCCCGCCGCGGCCGCGACCGCATCGTCGACGCCGGCCGCGACACCGAACCACTGTCGGTGCACATCCGCCACCGCGACGGCACCGACACCCGCCTGCTCGCCCGCGCCGTCCTCGATGCCTCCGGCACCTGGAGCACTCCCAACCCCCTCGGCGGCGAAGGCCTGCCCGCCCTCGGTGAACGCGCCGCAGCCGAGACCATCACCTACCGCGTCCCCGACCTGGGCGACGATGCGGTGCACACCCGCTACGCCGGCCGCCACACCGTCATCGCCGGCAGCGGCCACTCGGCACTCAACGCAATCGTGGCGCTGGCCGAGCTCGCCCGCACCGCCTCCGGCACCCGCCTGACCTGGGCGGTGCGCCGCGGCGAGGTCGGCGCCGCGTTCGGCGGCGGCCAGGACGACCAACTGCCTGCCCGCGGCGCCCTGGGACTGCGCGCGAAAAAGGCCGTCGACGACGGGCTGCTCACCGTGGTCACCGGGTTCCGCACCGCCGCCGTCGAACCCGCCACCGACGGTCAGGTCGCGGTGGTCTCCGATACCGGAGCCCGCCTCGAGGCGGTGGACGAGATCATCGCCTCCACCGGCTTCCGGCCGGACCTGTCGTGGCTCTCGGAAATCCGTCTCGACCTCGACCCGGTGCTGCAGGCCCCGACCGCGCTCGCCCCGCTGATCGACCCGAACGTGCACTCGTGCGGGACCGTCTACCCGCACGGCGTCGCCGAGCTCACCCACCCCGAACCCGGCTTCTATGTGGTCGGGATGAAGAGCTACGGTCGGGCCCCGACGTTCCTGGCGATGACCGGCTACGAGCAGGTCCGCAGCATCGCCGCCGCCCTCGCCGGTGATCATGATGCCGCCGCCCGCGTCGAGCTGACCCTGCCCGAGACCGGAGTGTGCGGCGGCGCCGGAGTGTTCGACGACCCCGCCGCCGACACCGCCGACGCGGGTGGGTGCTGCGGCCCCGCGGAGCCGGCGTTGGTCACCCTCTCCGCCCGCGCCGGC
This sequence comes from Rhodococcus triatomae, assembly GCF_014217785.1. Lineage (NCBI taxonomy): Bacteria > Bacillati > Actinomycetota > Actinomycetes > Mycobacteriales > Nocardiaceae > Rhodococcus > Rhodococcus triatomae. The sequence continues at coordinate 3,040,495 of NZ_CP048814.1, forward strand.
GGATAACGCCGGTGACCGACACCTCGATCCGCCCGCAGCCCGGTGCCCTCACCGGGGCCGGGCTGCGGCGGGTGCTGGCGGTGCTGTGCCTGACCGAGATCACCAGCTGGGGCATCCTGTACTACGCGTTCCCGGTCCTGTCGGTCTCGATCTCCGCCGAGACCGGCTGGTCGCCCACGGCGATCACCGCGGCGTTCTCGCTCGGTCAGCTCGCCACCGCGCTCGCGGGTATCCCGGTCGGGCGCATCCTCGACCGGGTCGGACCGCGCACGATCATGACCGCCGGCTCGGTCCTCGCCGTCCCCGCGCTGGTCCTGATCGCGCTCGCCCCCACGCTGCCGGTGTTCTACGCCGGGTGGCTGCTGGCCGGCACCGCGATGGGCGCGGTGCTCTACCCACCGGCGTTCGCCGCGCTGACCCGCTGGTACGGCGACCGCTCCGTCCGCGCCCTGATGATCCTGACCCTCGCCGCGGGCCTGGCCAGCACCGTCTTCGCCCCGTTGACCTCCGCAGTGGATCAGCAGTCGGACTGGCGCACCACCTACCTGATTCTCGCGGCGATCCTCGCCGCGATCACGATCCCCGGGCACTGGTGGGGACTGCGCGGATCTTGGCCCGCCGCGGCCCCACCGGCGAACGGCGCGGCCCTGGGGCACCGGGAGATCGCCCGCAGCCCCGCGTTCTTCGCGCTGGTGGCCGCGTTGGCTCTCGGTGCGTTCACCGCCTTCGCCGGGGTGTTCAACCTGGTGCCGTTGCTGCTCGAACAGGGCTTTTCCCCGTCGGTGGCGGCGGTGACGCTCGGGCTCGGCGGCGGCGGACAGGTCCTCGGTCGTCTCGGTTATCTGACCCTGGTCGCCCGTACCAGCGTCCGCAGCCGCATCGTGGTGATCCTGGCCGCCGCCGCGGCAACCACCGCGCTGCTCGGGGCGGTGACCACGGCCGCTGCGTTGGTCGGCGCGGCGATCGGCGCGGGGCTGGTGCGCGGATTGTTCACCTTGATCCAGGCCACCGCCATCACCGACCGGTGGGGCTCGACCCACTACGGCCGGCTCGGGGGGCTGATGTCCGCCCCGATCGTGGTGGTGATGGCGTTGGCGCCGTGGGCGGGAACGGCCCTGGCCAGCGCGACCGGCAGCTACGCCACCGCCTACCTCGTGCTCGCGGTCGTTGCCGCGCTCGCCGCACTCCTGGCGATCGCGTCCGTGCCGCGGCTGACCCCCACCGACACTGTCGAAGGAACCTCATGACCGACTACGACGCCCTCGTCATCGGTGGTGGCCAGTCCGGCCTCGCCGCCGCCCACGCCCTATCCACCCGAGGCCTGCGCACCGGACTGCTCGAAGCCGGCGACGAGCCCGTCGGGGCGTGGCCGCACTACTACGACAGCCTCACCCTGTTTTCCCCGGCGAAATACAGCGCCCTACCGGGCCTGGCGTTTCCGGGCGATCCGGATCGCTATCCGCGGCGCGATGAGGTGATCGAGTATCTGCGCCGCTACGCCGCCGGACTCGACGTCGACATTGTGACCGGCTCCCGCGTCGAGACCGTCACCTGCGAGCGGGGCGTCTACACCGCCCACACCGCTGTCGGCGGCAGTGTCACCGCGCCGATTCTGATCGCGGCCACCGGCTATCTCGGGTCCCCGAATATCCCACCGCTGCCGGGGCTGGACACGTTCGGCGGCACGGTGCTGCACACCGGCGACTACCGCGACCCCGCTGCACTCACGGGCCAGAACGTGGTGGTGGTCGGTGCCGGTAACTCGGCGGTGCAGATCGCCACCGAACTCGCCGAGGTCGCTACTGTGACTCTGGCCAGCCGCCGACCGCCGAAGTTCCTGCCGCAGCGGATCTTCGGCCGTGATGTGCACTTCTGGCTCACGGTCACCGGAGTCGACCGCGCCCCCTTGGGGCCGTGGCTGCCTGCGTCGCCGACCCAGCAGGTCCTCGATACCGGCCGCTACCGGCGTGCCCTGGCCAGCGGCAACCCGCAGCCGCGGCCGCTGTTCACCGGCCTCGACGACCGCCGGGTGTTCTGGCCCGACGGCGCCGCCACCACCGCCGACACCGTGCTGTTGGGTACCGGTTATCGCCCGCACCTGCCCTATCTGACCGGTCTCGGCGCTCTCGACGAGACGGGCCGGCCCCGGCACCGGCAGGGTCTCTCCACCACTCATCTGGGGCTGGGGTATGTCGGTCTCGAATGGCAGCGCAGCCTGTCGTCGGCGTCGTTGCGCGGGGTCGGCCGCGACGCCGGCCGGGTCGCCGATCGGGTGGTCGCCGCCGCCCGGTCCCGCCGCGCACTGCCTATCCGTCCCTGACCGGCGCTGCGTCCATAGATGTTCACGGAAACGGTGACACCATGGACGGCACACCGCCCGTCCCCTCGGGGGCGGGTTTACCTATCTCTCGTGCGATCCGTCGCCGATTCGAGACGGTGGGCGGCATGTCTGCCGCCGCATGCCCGCATCCGCGTTTACCATCTGTCTCAATGAGAACCCGCGTCGTCGAACGGGTTCCGGCCGACACGACCGCGGGAGCGGCGCTGATGGACATGGACGAACAGTTGCACCAGCTGGCGTGGCAACTCCAGCACAACGGACACGACTGGAGTGAAGTCGCCGCCGAGCTCGGCTGCGACGAAACCGTCGCCCGGGCCATGGCCGACCGATACCTCGCCGACTCCGAGACTCGAGCACAGAAGGACCAATTCTCGCTGTTCGATCTCTGAGCGGCGCACGTCATCCCGCGCTGCTGCTGTTACGCCAGCCGTCCGGCGGTCACGACACGGCGATCCGCGCCGCGCCACTGCGGCAGGTACGTCCGACGTGGCATCCGAGGGTCGACGGGGGCGCTATATCGATTCGCGACATGAGACTGAATTCGGCCGGCAGTTGTGGAGGCCGCCCGGGAGGGGGAAGTCTGGTATCGACGGCCATCGAGTGCCGTCGGCTCCCTGGACAGGTGGTGGATCATGGGCCATTCCGAGCGGGTGGACAGGGCCGCTATCGCCGGCGAGCTCGAACGCACCCGTGTGCATCTGCACCGGCTCCTCGCCGACGCTTCCGACACCTCGTTGCGGAGTCGATCGGCGGGGACGCGGTGGACCAACGAGCAACTGTTGTTCCACATGGTCTTCGGGTACATGGTGGTGGCGGCGCTGCTGCCCTTGGTGCGGATGGTCAGCCGGCTGCCCGCCGGAGTGGAGCGTCGATTCGCCCAGGTCCTCGATGCCGGTACGCGGCCTTTTGACGTGGTGAATTACTACGGTTCATGCGCTGCAGCCCTGGTGTTTGACCGGAACCGGATGGGCACGAAAGCCGACCGGGTCATCGGTGCGCTGAGCCGCCGACTGCAACGCGAATCGGAGCAGGCGTTGGGACGGGGAATGTTCTTCCCGGTGCGCTGGGACCCGTTCTTCACCGATTACATGACCATTGGTGAGCTGTACCGATATCCCGTCAGACATTTCGATTTCCACGAACGACAGCTCACTCTCGATCGTCCGCATTGAGTCAGAACTCAGGCTTCGAGGCAGCAGACTCTTCGATTCGGTTCTCGCGGCTTGGGCACAGGACCGAAACATCGTCCGGGATGCCTGAGGATTCCGACAAGATCGTGAGAATCCCTGACTGACACGAAATTGGAAAGCCGCAGGCCCGTGCGCCGCACTACTGACACCTCCGGCGGGAACCTACAGCTGCTCGGAGTCGCCGGGGCCACCGGCGGACTCACCGGGTTCCTCCTCGCCCTCGTCCTGGGCGTGGTGGGGTACCTCGTCGGAGGACACCGGGACGGCGAGATCGATCTCGCCATGCTGTTCCGGGGGCGCGGCCGTGGATGAGGGGAACACACGTGACTGACACGACGACGACCACGCCGACGAGCCCGACGCTCGCCGTCGGGGATCTCGGGAACTCCGGTGTCGCACCCGATCCGGTACGCACCCCGCACCTCGACGACCGCGGTGCGCTGGTGGTGCGGGAGAAGGCCGCACAGCGGATCGCGCAGCGTGCCACCACCGGCACGGACGGGGTGTTGGTATCGGCATCCTCCGGCCCGTTCGGGCGGCTCGCGGCCCGTGAGCTCCCCCGGGTACGGGTGGCGGTGTCCTCGGGGCGGGCGCGGGTGCGCGTCGACATCGCGGTCGGCTGGGGCCGATCCGTCGAGGAAGTGGGTACCGCGGTGCGCAGAAACGTCTCCGAGGCGCTGACGGAACTGGGTGGGCTCGCGGTGCACGGTGTGGACGTGGCCGTCGCCCGGATCGTTCCGGAACGTGCGAACACGGGAGAGGGGCCGGAATGACGACGGACGACGCGATCCTGCGTACCGGCCGCGAGCCGGTACGCCCCGCGGCTGCGGGATACGTCGGCGCGCTCGTGGCGATCGCCCTACTGGCCGTCGGAGTGATCGCACTCCGGGATGCCGCGGTGTCGACACCGTGGCTCGACGGCGAGCGATGGATCGACTCCGGAGTGAGGGCCGTGGACGGAGCGAGTCCGCGTACCTGGATGGTGCCGGTGGGGGTGCTGCTCGCTGTGGCGGGAGTGCTGGCGCTCGTCGTCGCGGTGAAGCCGCGCGGCAAGGTCGGTACCGCCGTGTCCACGACCACAGGAGTGTGGATCGAACCCCGCGACATCGCCCGACTGGCCACCGCGACCGCCGAATCCGTTCCCGGTGTCGTCGAAGCCCGCTCCACCGCGACACGGCGCAAGGTCTCCGTGCTCGTCACCACCTCGGACGACTCCGTCGACACGAACCCGGTGGAAGACGCCGTGAACCAGGCATTCTCGGCGATGGAGACACCGCCGAAAGTACGGATACGAACTCGGAGGAACCGGCCGTGACCAGAATCGCCACAGCGGTGGACCGTGTCGTCGCATTCCTGGTGGGTCTGGCCCTCCTCGCCGCGGGTGCGGCGGCGATCGTGTGGAACACCGATCTCGTCTCCGGGGCTCCGGAACACCTCACGACTCCGTGGTTCGACTCCGTTCGAGCGGCCGGTTGGTATCCCTGGCTGCTCGGCGGCGCCGGTCTCGCGCTGACACTGCTGGCTCTGCGCTGGCTGTTCGCGCACGGGCCCGCGTCGAAGGTGCGGCGGCTGGTGGTTCCCACGGACGGCGCCGGTGGTGTCGTGTCCGTGGACGTCGGTGAGATCGCCTCGGCGGCAGCGGTCGCGGCGGAGTCGGTGCCGGAGGTGCTCTCGGCCGACGGCCGAGCCGTGGTCGATCGTGGAGTGCCCACCGTGGAACTCGACGTGACCGTCTCCCTTGCCGGCGGCATCGACACCGCGCTCGCCTCGACGGAGCAGGTGCGCGAGCAGCTCTCGGCGATGGTCGGTCCGCTCGTCGCGACCCGTACCCGGGTCCGGGTCGAGCGAGGTGCCCGTGTCCGTTGAGGCTCCGGGCAGGTCGCTCCACTCACCGCAGTCCGAGGCGCTGGTCGATCAGGCACCGGGAAAGCTCGTGCTGGACCTGCTCGGAATCAGTGCCGTCGCCGCCGTTCTCGTCGGCATGTCGGTGGTGCCGCCACTGTGGGCCGGTGTGGGCCTGTGCGCAGGGGGAACCGTTCTCGCCCTGCGTCGAGGCCGCCGCGCGCGGCATCGCTGAGGGCGGCACCAGGTCGCGAGACCGACATCGACACACCCCAGGTGCCGGCACGGGTCGGCACCGGAACTTCTGAAGGAGAAAACATGTTGGGTCTGGGAATTCTCGGTTGGATCATCATCGGCGGAATCGCCGGATGGATCGGAAGCAAGATCATGGGAACGGACGCGCAGCAGGGCATCGTGCTCAACATCGTCGTCGGAATCATCGGCGGCGTGCTCGGCGGCTTCCTGCTCAACCTCTTCGGCGTCGACGTGGCCGGGGGCGGAATGTTCTTCAGCTTCCTGACCTGCCTCCTGGGTGCGGTCATTCTCCTGTTCGCCGTCAAGAAGGTCACTGCGTCCCGCTGAATTATCGCTGCGTCCCGCTGAAGGTTCAGGGCTTCGGCACCGTTCGAGAAATCCGCGTCGCGGGTGGGTTAGGCTGCGAAAATGACCCCCCACCTGCGACGCGGGCTCGTGTTCGTCCTGGCCGCGATCGTGACGACCGCGGCCGCCTGCGGCACCTCCACCGACTCGCCGGAAGCGCATTCCCCGCCGACCGGCGACGGCGCCTTTCCGGTGACGATCGGCACCGGCGACGGATCGGTGACGATCGAGTCCCGGCCGGAGTCCGTCGTCTCCCTGGGCCCCACCGCCACCGAGATGCTCTACGCCGTCGGCGCGGGCGACCAGGTGGTCGCCGTCGACGACCGGTCCGACTATCCGGAGAACGCGCCGCGGACGGCTCTGTCCGGTTACACCCCGAACGTGGAGGCCGTCCTCGGCTACGAGCCGGACCTGGTGGTCACCACCGAGGACTCGGCCGACCTGGTGTCGGGGCTGGCGACGGCACGGGTGCCGACCCTGGTGCTTCCCGCGGCGCAGACCCTCGACGACGTGTATGTACAGATCGAGCAGGTCGGTGCCGCCACCGGGCATGTCGGCGACGCCGCGGAGGTGGTCGCCGGTATGCAGACCGACATCGCAGAGATCCTCGACGGACTGCCGGACCGTGAGGTGCCGCTGACGTACTACCACGAACTCGACGACACCTACTTCAGCGTCACGGACGCGACCTTCATCGGCGGGATCTACTCGATGCTCGGGCTCCGGTCGATCGCCGAGGGCCCCGACGCGTATCCACAACTGTCGGCCGAGTTCATCCTGCAGGCGGACCCCGACGTGATCTTCCTGGCCGACGGACAGTGCTGCGGTGTCACCCCCGAGACCGTCGCCGAGAGGGCCGGCTGGCCCGAGCTGACCGCCGTGCGTGAAGGGCGCGTCTTCGTCCTGGACGAGGACGTCGCCAGCCGGTGGGGCCCGCGCGTCGTCGACCTGATGCGTGAGGTGGGCGGGATCGTCGCGGCGATACCCGCGGCCGCACCCGCCCCGTGACGTCACCGCGTCACCCGGCGGTCGCCGTCCTCGGCGCGGCCGCGGTGCTCGTGGTCGCGATCTCGGTCGGAATCCTCGTCGGCCCTGCCGATCTGACGATCCGGGGTGTGGTCCTCGAACTGGTCGACGCACTGCCTTTCGTGGACGTCGATTCCGGACTCACCACCCGGCAGCAGGCCATCCTGTGGGACATCCGGATGCCCCGGGTGGTGCTCGGCGCACTGGTCGGCGCGATGCTCGCCATCGCCGGAGCCGCGTATCAGGGAGTGTTCCGGAACCCGCTGGCCGACCCCTACCTGCTCGGTGTCTCGAGCGGAGCGGGGCTGGGTGCGACGCTGGCGATCGCCACGGGCGGAGTGCTCGGCATGGTGGGTGTCCCGGTGGCCGCGTTCGTCGGCGGCCTGCTCGCGGTTGCCGCGACCTACGCCCTCGGCCGGACCGTCGGCGGCGCCCGGTCCGAGGTGGTCATCATCCTCGCCGGTGTGGCGGTGGCGGCGTTCGCCAACGCCGCTCAGACGTTCTTCCAGCAGTTCCACGACGATTCGTTGCGGCAGGTGTACGCGTGGCTGCTCGGCAGACTGAGCACCGACGGCTGGTCCGACGTGCTGATCGTCCTGCCGTACGTGGTGGTGTCGGCCCTGGTGATCCTGCTGTACCGGCGGACGCTCGATGTCATGGCGGTCGGCGACGTCGAGGCGGCGAGCCTCGGTGTCCACCCGGCGCGGGTGCGGCTGATCCTGGTGGCGGTGGCGACTCTGGGGACGGCTGCCGTGGTGAGCGCGAGTGGACTGATCGGGTTCGTCGGCATCGTCGTCCCGCACGCGGTGCGGCTGATCGTCGGGCCCGGGCACCGGCTGCTGCTCCCGCTGTCGCTGATGGCCGGGGCGGCGTTCCTGGTGCTGGCGGACGTGCTGGCGCGCACCGTGATGTCGCCGGCAGAGCTGCCGATCGGTGTGGTCACGGCGGCGATCGGGGCACCGTTCTTCCTCGTGGTGCTGCGGCGGAGTCGAGGTGTGTCGTGACCGCGGTGTCGTGTGTGCGGGTCGGTGTGTCCCGAGGGTCGGTCCCGGTGGTCCACGAGGTGGATCTCACCGTGCGGAAGGGCGAGTGGCTCGGGCTGGTGGGACCGAACGGGTCCGGCAAGACCACACTCCTGCACGCACTGGCGGGGCTGATCCCGGCGTCGGGCGAGGTGCGGATCGCGGGTGTCGACCCGCAGCGGACCGGCCGCCGGGCGACGGCACGGGCCGTCGCGCTCATGCCGCAGCGGCCGACGGTTCCCGAGGGGGTGAGCGTGCGCGAACTCGTCCGGCTCGGCCGGACCCCGCACATCGCCCGCTTCGGGGTGGAATCGGTTCACGACCGGGAGGTCGTGGAGGAGGTGCTGGACCGGTTGGATCTGGAACCGCTCGCGGCCCGGCCGGCCGGTGCGCTGTCCGGGGGCGAGTTGCAGCGTGTGGTTCTCGCCCGTGCACTCGCGCAGGAGCCCGAGGTGCTGCTGCTCGACGAACCCACCAGCGCGCTCGACATCGGCCACCAGCAGCAGGTACTGGACCTGGTGGATTCGATGCGACGCGAGCACGGGCTGACCGTGCTGGCGGCGATGCACGATCTGACGTCCGCGGCGCAGTACAGCGAGCGTCTGGTGCTGCTCGACGGCGGCCGGGTGGTCGCCGACGGGTCACCCGCGGAGGTCCTGACGGCGTCGCGGATCGCCCAGGTGTACGGGGCCAGGGTGGAAGTTCTACACCGTCCGGGAAGCACCCCCGCCGTGCTGCCGCTGCCGGCTGCGGGTGAGACTGGGAACGACTCGGCCGGAGCCGGGGATGCCGGCGGGGAGGGACAGTGATGGAGGTGCTGCTGCTGGGCACCGGGGCGGCCGACGGCTGGCCCAACCCCTTCTGCACCTGTGCGTCGTGCCGGAAGGCGCTGGCGCACGGCCGGATTCGCGAACAGACCGCGGCGCTGGTGGACGAGACGCTGTTGCTGGATTGCGGCCCCGAGGTGCCCCGGGCCGCGCTGCGGTACGGGCGCTCGCTGTCCGGTGTCCGGCATCTGTTGATCACGCATGCGCACTTCGATCACCTCGGTCCGCAGGCGCTGTTGCAGCGCTCGTGGGCCGACGGTGCCGGGCCGCTGGACCTGGTCGGGCCGGCCGATGCGCTGGAGGCGTGCCGCACCTGGGTGGGCCCGGACGATCCGGTTCGGTTCGTGCCCGTCGCGGCGGGTGATTCCCTCACGGTCGGCGACTACCGCGTCCGGGTGCTGGCTGCCGAACACCGGGTGTTCCGTGACGGCGACGCGGTGCTGTACGACGTCGAAGGGGCCGGCGGCCGGATCCTGTGGGCGTGCGACACCGGGCCGCTTCCCGCGCACTGGTACGGGCACGTCGCCGACGCCGGATTCGATGCGGTGTTCCTCGAGGAGACGTTCGGCGACCGACTCGACCACGGCACCGATCATCACGATCTCCCGGCGTTCGCGCACACCGTCGAGAAGCTGCGCGAATGTGGGGCGGTCCGGGACGACACCGACGTCGTCGCCGTGCACCTGGGGCATCACAATCCCGACATCGACACATTGCGGCTCCGGCTCTCGGAATCCGGGGCCCGGCCGGGGACGGACGGAGAGGTGATGGTCGTGGGCGAACCGATCGGACGGAGGACGCTCGTGCTGGGGGGAGCGCGGTCCGGGAAGTCCCGGCACGCGGAGCGGCTCCTGGAACCGTACGGCGCGGTGACCTACGTGGCGACCGGAGGCATCCGGGAGGGCGACGCGGAGTGGGCGCAGCGAGTGACGCTGCACCGCGATCGTCGTCCGTCGTCGTGGTCGACGCTCGAGACCGTCGATGTGGCGCAGGTGCTCCGGGAAGCTCGTGAACCGCTGCTCATCGATTGTCTCGGTACCTGGCTGACGGCCATGCTGGACCGGCACGGGGTGTGGGACGGTGGCGACGTGACGGCCACCTCGCGGGACGTCGACGATCTGCTCGACGCATGGACGGCCTGCCGGGTGCCGGTGGTGGCGGTGAGCAACGAGGTCGGCAGCGGAGTGGTTCCGGCGTCGGCGTCGGGCCGCCTGTTCCGCGACCTGCTGGGGCGCGTCAACGCCGCCGTCGCCGAGCGGTCCGACACGGTGACGCTGCTCGTCGCCGGCCTTCCCGTCCCCCTCCGCTGACCCCGACCCGGGCGGCCACCGCCTGCCACCGCCCCTCACGGATGAATGGCACTTTCATCGCCTCAGAGGCGATGAAAGTGCCATTCATCCGGTGGAGATCAGGGGCTGCCGGTGGGTCAGGCCTTGTCGGGCTCGCTGGCCTTGAGCATGTCGTGCCGCTCGACGACCTTGACGCGCTCGCGGCCTTCCGGCTCGCCGAGGCTGCGCTCGTGCGCGTCCAGGCGGTACCAGCCCTGCCAGGTGGTGTACGGCACGCCCTTGCCCTCGAGGAACTCGATGACGGCTTCCTCGGCCGGGTTCTCGGCGCCCGGGAAGTTCGGCTGGTCCTCGAGCAGGTTCGCGACCGTCTCGTTGGCGTCGCCCTTGGTGTGGCCGATGAGGCCGACGGGGCCGCGCTTGATCCAGCCCGTGACGTACGTGGCGGGCATGAACCGCCCCGCACCTTCGACGGTGTCGTCCGCGATGACCCGGCCGGCCTCGTTGGGCACGGTGCCCGCCTGGTCGTCGAACGGCAGCTTCGCGATGTTCTGCGACAGGTAGCCGACGGCGCGGTAGACGGCCTGGACCTCCCAGTCGTTGAACGTGCCGGTGCCCTTGACATTGCCGGTGCCGTCGAGCTGCGTGCGCTCGGTGCGGAGGCCGACGACCTTGCCGTCCTCGCCGAGGATCTCGGAGGGCGACTCGAAGAAGTGCAGGAACAGCTTGTGCGGGCGGTCGCCGACGTCGCGGATCGCCCAGTCCTGCAGCGTGTTGGCGACCATGTCGATCTGCTTGGAGTTGCGACGCGCGGCCTCGGAACCCTCGTCGTAGTCGATGTCCGCGGGGTCGACGATGACCTCGATGTTCGGCGAGTGGTCGAGCTCGCGGAGTTCGAGCGGGGTGAACTTGGCCTGGGCGGGTCCGCGGCGGCCGAACACGTGCACCTCGACGGCCTTGTTGTTCTTCAGGCCCTCGTAGACGTTCGGCGGGATCTCGGTCGGCAGAAGTTCGTCGCCGGTCTTGGCGAGGACGCGCGCGATGTCCAGGGCGACGTTGCCGACGCCGAGCACGGCGACCTTCTCGGCGTCGAGCGGCCAGTTGCGCGGCACGTCCGGGTGGCCGTCGTACCAGGACACGAAGTCGGCGGCGCCGTAGCTGCCGTCGAGTTCGATGCCGGGGATCTTGAGGGCACGGTCCGCGTTCGCCCCGGTCGAGAAGATGACCGAGTCGTAGAAGCTCTGCAGATCCTCGAGCGTGATGTCGGTGCCGTAGTCGATGTTGCCGAGCAACCGGACCTGCGGCTTGTCGAGCACCTTGTGCAGCGCGGTGATGATGCCCTTGATGCGCGGGTGGTCCGGGGCGACGCCGTAGCGGATCAGACCGAACGGAGCGGGCATGCGCTCGTACAGGTCGATGCTGACGCCGGGGCCGGCAGCGTAGTCGGATTTCATCAGCGCATCGGCGGCATAGATTCCGGCCGGGCCGGCACCGACGATCGCCACGCGGAGCGGACGTGTCTGGTCAGTCATCTGGGGCGAGCTACCTTACTGATGGGTGGACGGGGTCTGACATCGAAGCTTCAGCTTAAGTTGAGCCCAGCCTAACCGGGCCGGGCAGGGTGCTGCATCGTCGATCGTCCTCCCTCTCCGCGTCGAGCGGTAGCCCGCTCGCGGTTGAGGGGTCACAAAATTGGTTTGTGGGCGGTGGTGGATAGACTCGCAGCCGCACCGTTCGCCGAAAGGAAATCATGTCCGACTCGAGTGATCAGCCGGCCGACGGCGGCGGCCGCGGCACGGCCACGCCCTTCATCGCCGCACTGGTCATCGTGGTCGTTCTCCTCGTCGGCATCGTCGTGTCGAGCTGGTTCTCCTCCGACGAGACCCTCTCCGACGCCGATCGCGTCAGCCGGGTCACCGCGGATTTCGTCCTCGTCCACAACAACGACGACGAGGAAGCACGGGAGAAGATCGTGTGCCCCGCATACGACGAGGACCGTTCGCCGCTCGCGGACCGCGACGGCGACGTCACCCTCGATGCGGTCGAGGACATCACGTTCGACGGGGACCGGGCGACCGCGCAGGTCCGGGTCACCGCCGACGGCGGCGACAGCACCGGGACCTGGCAGTACGCTCGTTCCGGCGACATGTGGCGCGTCTGCAACTGATACCGACCGCCCGGGCGGCGCGACGCCCGGGCCTGTGGAAAGCTTGGACCGTGAGTTACGCAGGTGACATAACGCCCCAGCACGCATGGGAGCTGCTCGGCGAACACCCCGACGCCGTCCTGGTCGACGTGCGCACGGATGCCGAGTGGAAGTACGTGGGCGTCCCGGACATCACGTCACTGGGCCGCCGTACCGTGCTCATCGAGTGGGTCAGCTACCCGACCGGCAGCCGCAACGACAATTTCGTCGACCAGCTGAAGGAAGCCGGCATCACCGGCGGCGAGGCCGCGCCCGTGATCTTCCTGTGTCGCTCCGGCCAGCGGTCCATCGGTGCGGCGGAGGCCGCGACTGCGGCGGGTATCGGCCCGTCGTACAACGTGCTCGAGGGGTTCGAAGGCGCACTGGACGCCGAAGGTCACCGCGGGTCCGAGGGTTGGCGGGCGCACGGCCTGCCGTGGAGGCAATCGTGAGTTCCATCCCCCAGGGCGGCGCGTTCGAGAAGGCGCTTCCCGACGGCATCGGTCAGGGCACCATCAGCGTGCGCGGCGGAACCCTGCGTTCGGGGTTCGAGGAGACGTCGGAGGCGGTCTTCCTCAATTCCGGCTTCGTCTTCGAGAGTGCCGAGGCGGCCGAGGCGTCGTTCACCGGCGACCTCGACCATTTCGTCTACTCCCGCTACGGCAACCCGACCGTCAAGATGTTCGAGGAGCGGCTGCGGCTGATCGACGGCGCGGAAGCCGCGTTCGGCACGGCGAGCGGGATGTCCGCGGTCTTCACCGCCCTCGGCGCGCTGCTGAAGGCCGGCGATCGTCTGGTCGCGGCTCGGAGCCTGTTCGGTTCGTGCTTCGTGGTGTGCAACGAGATCCTGCCGCGGTGGGGAGTCGAGACCGTCTTCGTCGACGGTGAGGATCTCGACCAGTGGGAGCGGGCGCTGTCGGAGCCCACCACCGCGGTGTTCTTCGAGACGCCCTCCAACCCCATGCAGACGCTCGTCGACGTGCGGCGGGTCACCGAACTCGCGCACGCTGCCGGGGCGAAGGTGGTGCTGGACAACGTCTTCGCGACACCGCTGCTGCAACGTAGCTTCGAACTCGGTGCGGACGTCGTCGTCTATTCCGGAACCAAGCACATCGACGGACAGGGCCGCGTCCTCGGCGGTGCGATCCTCGGGCCGAAGGACTACATCGAGGGCCCGGTCCAGAACCTCATGCGGCACACCGGGCCTGCGCTGAGTCCGTTCAACGCCTGGACCCTGCTCAAGGGCCTCGAGACGATGCCGCTGCGGGTGCGGTACTCGGTGGATTCGGCGTTGCAGGTCGCGCGGTTCCTCGAGCAGCATCCTGCAGTGCGGTGGGTGCGCTACCCGTTCCTGGAGTCGCATCCCCAGCACGAACTGGCCACCTCGCAGATGAGCGGCGGCGGCACGGTCGTCACGTTCGAGCTGGACGCCCCCGAGGGCGAGGCGAAGAAGCGTGCGTTCGAGCTGCTCAACGGCCTGCGGCTGGTGAACATCTCGAACAACCTGGGGGACGCGAAGTCGCTCGTCACGCATCCCGCGACGACGACGCACCGCGCGATGGGGCCGGAAGGTCGTGCCGCGGTGGGCATCACCGACGGTGTGGTCCGGTTGTCCGTCGGGCTCGAGGAGACGCAGGACCTGCTCGCCGACCTGGAGCAGGCGCTGGGCTGATCGCCAGGTGAAGCGGGGAGGATCCGTGGGACGAGCCCTGTCCCGTCGAGTGGGAGTGAGCCGCGCCGGATTGGCACTGTGCGCGCTCGCCCTGGTGACACAGGTGTCCTGTGCGCACGCCGTCGACGGCGAGGCCACGGAGGCGGATCGGCAACCGTCCTCGGCCGTACGCCAGCCTTCAGGGGCGTTCGAGGGCGTCGATCCGTGCAGCCTGGTCACTTCCGAGGAAGCACGTGAGTTCTCAGGTGCCCCCGTGGGAAAGGCCAGGCGTGACCTCGGCCCGCAACTCCAGAGCGACCCCCTCGGCGACAGCTGCAGCTGGGACGACACGTATCTGCGTATCTGGTTCGATGTCGGTGAATTCGAAGCCCGGGAGGATTCTGCGTCGACACGGCTGAGCGGCGCGGTGGGCCGGCCGGCGAACTCCGCTTCGGGCGACCCGGGTTCGTGCCTCGCGGCGATATCGTTCACCGACGATCGCGTGCTGACCGTCTCGATTTCACCCCCCACCAGGACGCTCGCGAACGAGCCTGTCGACGAATCGAATTCGGTCTGTGACCGCTCCGTCCCTCTTCTTCGGGACGTCATCACCCGCGTGGGCTGGGAGTAGTCGGAGGAGTTCCGAGCGGTGATCTCGCGGAGTTTGCTCGCGGATCCGGGAAGAACGGCGGTGCGCGGGGGTGATCGCTAGCGTACGGAGAAGACCCAGCCCCGCAGCGCGAGAAATCGCAGGGTGCCGACCACTGCGCCGACCGCGATGACGAGCATCACCTGTGTGGTGCCCGCTGCGGACGGAAACGTGGCGCCGAGAACGGCGAGCGCAACGGTGGTGAGCATCAGGCCTGCCAGGGCCAGCCCGCCCGCTTCCCACTGCGCGACGAGCCAGTGCACCCGATCTGCCGCGTGGAAGGTCAGTCGGCGGTGGAGCTCGTTCGCGAGGATGGTGCTGGCGACGGCGCCGACCGCATTGGCCACGAACACGCTGTTCGAGTCGAGGAGGAGAAACAGGGCTACGTAGGCGATGTTGCTCGACCCGCCGACGAGTGCGAACCGCACGAATTGAGCGATGACGCCGTCGCCTCGCAGTCGACAGCGATCGGCTCTCCCCCCGCACCACGGATACGTGGTGCGAGGGGAGAGGACGGCCTGGCCGCCGTGGTCGCCGAGTTCTGTCGGTGTGTTCATGTCGTCGTGGGACTCAGTGCACGAGTACCGGTTCCCCCTTTGCGGCGGCGGGAAGCAGGCCGGACCGCATGACCAGTGCCACCAGCACTGCTCCGGCCGCGAAGATCCCGGCAGCCCACCAGAAGGTGGTGGTGTAGCTCTCGACGGCGGCCTGGGCGATCGCTTCCGGGCTCGGTGCCCGGTCCGCCAGGTAGTTGGTCGAGGCGGTCGCGGCGACCGTGCTGAGCAGTGCGGTGCCGATGGAGCCACCGACCTGCTGCATCGTGTTCACGGTCGCTGAGGCTACACCCGAGTCTTCCGGTTGCACACCTGAAGTCGCGCCCTGCATAGCCGGTGCGAAGATCGTTCCCATGCCGAGTCCCATGACGATCAGGCCGGGAAGGATGTCCGGCAGGTAGCTGCTGTGTACCTCGATCTGTGCCAGCAGGGCCATGCCGACCGCAGCGATGATCATGCCGCTGGTGAGGAGGATGCGCGGTCCGACGCGTGGCAGCAGTACCGCTGTCGAGATCGTCGAGCTGAGCACGATCCCGGCCACCATCGGCATGAATGCCACACCGTTGACGATCGGCGAGTAGTCGAGGATCAACTGCATGTAGAAGGTCAGGAACAGGAACACCGCGAACATGCCTGCGCCGGAGATGAAGATCGCAAGGTACGACCCTGCGCGGATGCGGTCGAGCACCACCCGCAGCGGCAGCAGTGGGTTGGCCACCCGGGTCTGAAGGAAGACGAACAACGCCATGAAGACGGCACCGGTGACGAGCCAGGCGATGGTGGTGGAGGAGCTCCAGCCGTTCGATTCGGCCTTGGAGAAGCCGAAGACGATGCTGAACAGGCTGATCGAGACGGTGACCGTACCCGGAATGTCGAGCTTGGGCCGGTGCTCGCTGCGCTGGGGTGAGAGCAGCGCCACTGCGCCGGCGAGGGCGACCGCGGCGAAGATCAGATTGACGAAGAGAGTCCACCGCCAGTCGACCCACTCGGTGAGCGCGCCACCCAGGAGGAGCCCGAGCGCGCCGCCCGCTCCCGCGATGGCACCGAAGATTCCGAATGCCTTGGCCCGTTCGGCCGGATCGGTGAACGTCACGGAAAGCAGCGACAGTGCCGCGGGCGCGAGAAGCGCCCCGAACACGCCCTGACCCGCCCGCGCGGCGACGAGCATTTCGAAGTTGACGGCCGCGCCACCGACCGCGGAGGCGACGGCGAACCCGACCAGGCCGACGATGAAGACCTTGCGGCGGCCGAACAGATCGCCGAGGCGCCCGCCGAGCAGGAGCAGGCTGCCGAAGGCGAGCGCGTAGGCGGTGATGATCCACTGCCGGTCGGCGTCGCCGAACTCGAGTGAGCGCTGCGCCGCGGGCAGTGCGATGTTCACGATCGTGGCATCGAGCACGACCATCAACTGGGCGATTCCCAGAACTGCGAGGACGAGCCACCTCTTGGCGTGGTTGCCGTCGGTGTGTGGAGGGAGGTCGGGAAGGCTCGACCGTTCCTGCTCATGGATATCTGTCATGTGTCTTTTCTTCCTCGCAACGGATATGCGGAGATGGCGTCTCCGGTTAGTCACCGAGGCTAGCACGTAAATGGAGGTGTCACCTCCGCTTGTCGGGTAGGGTGGAGGAGTGAGCACGGTGAGAGACGTCACGGCACCCCGGCCACTGCGCGCCGACGCTGCGCGAAACCGTTTGCTGATCATCGACGCGGCACGTGAGTTGTTCGCCGAACGCGGGATCGAAGTCACCCTGGACGACGTCGCGCGGCGCGCCGGAGTGGGCGTGGGGACCGTCTACCGCCGATTCGCGAACAAGGAAGAGCTGATCGACGGGGTGTTCCAGCGGCATTTCGAGAAGATCGCCGAGCAGGCGGACCACGCCCTCACTCTCGACGACCCGTGGGAGGCGCTGGTCGGATTCTTCGACTTCGCCTGCGGCTCGATGTCGGCGAACCAGGGTCTCGTCGACGTGATGAACGGCCTGGACGACGGCTGCGAGCAGGTCGCCTGCCACCGTTCGCGGATCGAGCCCGCGGTGGAGGAGTTGTTCCGGCGCGCACAGGTGGCGGGTGTGCTCCGGGCGGACGCGGTGCCGAGCGACTTCTTCAGCCTGCTCTTCATGGTGGGAGCGATCTCGGAATTCGTCCAGCCCGTCGTTCCGGGCTCGTGGCGCCGATACCTCGCGTTGCTGCTCGACGGGCTCCGCGCGGACGCCGGCGGACGGCTGCCGCTCCCCGAGCCGGCCCTGACCATGAGCGAAGTCCACGAGG
Organism: Rhodococcus triatomae; assembly: GCF_014217785.1. Lineage (NCBI taxonomy): Bacteria > Bacillati > Actinomycetota > Actinomycetes > Mycobacteriales > Nocardiaceae > Rhodococcus > Rhodococcus triatomae. The sequence goes on from NZ_CP048814.1 coordinate 3,057,936, forward strand.
CCAAGAAGGCGAGTGTGCGAAGCCGGCGGAGGCACTGACCGACGACCGATACGGTCCCTGGGCGGCTGGACATCCGTTAGCGTCGGGTCATGGACACGCACTCCGCGGCCTCTTCCGACACTGCCCGGATCGTCGCGGTCGTCGGTGCAACGGTCCTTGCGATCGTCGGCTCCTTCGTCGGCTCCGGCGTGGTGGTCGGCACGCCCGTCGCCGAGGCGGCGGGAGGGGCTCTCGCCCCGGGCGCGACGGCCGTCGCGCCCGCGAGTCCGGCATTCTCGATCTGGAGCGTCGTCTACGTCGGATTCGTCGCCTACGCGATCTGGCAGGCGCTCCCCGCCCAGCGGGCGAACGAACGCCAGCGGCGGGCCGGCTGGTGGATCGCGCTCGCGATGATCCTCAATGCCGCCTGGATACTGTCGATCCAGTTCGACCTGCTGTGGGTCAGTGTGCTGGTCATCCTCGCGCTCCTGGCGACCCTCGTCGTCATCTTCCGATCGTTCGTGTCGAATCCGCCGGCGTCGACGGTGGAGGCCGTGGTCGCCGACGGCACGATGTTCCTGTACCTCGGGTGGGTGTGCGTGGCGGTGGTGGCGAACATCGCCGCCGCACTCGCGTCCGAGGGCATCGATCCGTTCGGGCTGGGAGCGACGACGTGGGCGATCGTGGTGCTCGTCGTCGTGGGCGTCGTCTCCGTCGTGCTGGCCACCGCCGGCCACGGACGGCTCGCGCCGGCAGTGGCGATTGCCTGGGGGCTCGTATGGATCGCCGTGGCCCGCAGCGACGAGGCGACGGCGCCGTCGACCGCGGTCGCGGTGACGAGCGCGGTGGTGGCGGCCGTTGCGTTGCTCGCTGCCGTCAGCGTGCGAGTGCTGGAGCGCGGCCGGGCGGCGTGACCACGCAGCTCCGTAGCTCGGTCACCTCGAGTGCGGTGAACTCTGGTCGGGGGCGGTAGGCCCGCTGCGCCGTGACCACCTCGGCAGTGCCCCTGATGCTTGTCCGGGCGTGGGCGGATCCGAATCCACCGAACCGGTGGAATACCAACGGCCGCTGAGGTAGTCGCGGTAGAGAAGTGAATGCTGATCTCCGGTCGCGTGGCTGACCCTGTCGTCGAGCCACGCGATCTCAGGTGTGAGTCCGGGCTCGCTGACCGTCCGGATCTCCGGGAGTTTCGCTGCCCTGCTTCGCCATTCGTCTCCCGCAGCGTCGAGGAGATCTCGGATTTCGTGAACCCTGCGGAGCGGTATCGGCATCGTGGTCTCCTTCCGCGCATGTGGCGTCGCCGGATACTAAGTTACTACTTAGTAAGGTTACTGCACCGTAGGTTGGTGAACAAGGTACGGGATGCCTTGCGGGCCTGTGAAATGCGCGTTCGCCGAGGACGAGTTGTGGTGTCGACGAATACGCCTCGATGAATGTTGTGGAGATCCACTATCCAGTACCCACCGATACGGAGCCGTGGGCGAAGATGCCACCGAGCGGGTCAGTCCCCTGGCGGGCCGAACGGGTCGTCGGTGCGGCCCACCAGATCGGCGACCGATCCGATGACGGCGGTCGGCCGGTAGGGGAACCACTCGACCGATGCGGTACTCGAGATACCGGTGAGGACGAGGATGGTGCGCATGCCGGATTCGAGCCCACAGACGACGTCGGTGTCCATCCGGTCCCCGATCATCAGTGTGTGCTCGGAATGCGCACCGATGGCGCGCAACGCGGAACGCATCATCAGGGCGTTCGGCTTGCCGACGTAGTAGGGGTCGCGGCCGGTCGCCTTCGTGATCAGGGCGGCCACCGATCCGGTCGCCGGCAGCACCCCGTCCCGCGACGGCCCCGTCGGATCGGGGTTGGTGGCGATGAACCGGGCGCCACCCTCGACCAGGCGGATCGCCTTGGTGATCGCCTCGAACGAGTAGGTGCGGGTTTCGCCGAGCACGACATAATCGGGGTGGTTGTCGGTGAGGACGTACCCGGCATCGTGCAGCGCGGTCGTGAGCCCCGATTCGCCGACGACGTACGCGGTGCCGCCCGGGCGCTGGTCGCCGAGGAACTTGGCGGTGGCCAGCGCCGACGTCCAGATCGAGGACTCCGGGATGTCGAGACCGGATTGCAGCAGCCGGGCGCGAAGATCCCGTGGCGTACGAATCGAATTGTTCGTGAGCACCATGAACGGCGTCCCGTTCTCGCGCAGCTCGGCGACGAAGGAGTCGGCGCCGGGCACGAGCTTGTCCTCGTGGACCAGAACTCCGTCCATGTCCATGAGGTAGGTCCAGCCGGGGCGTTCCTCGTCGTCCGTCACCCTGCCAGTATGCGCCGCAGACCCCGCCGGGCGCTGGCGGTGTGACCGGTCAGGCCAGCAGTCGCCACAACCCGACGATCACGGCACGCAGCGCGTTCGGGGACAGCTGACGAACCCCATGAGCACACCAATCCCCATCAACTGTGCCGCGGTGCCGATCAGGCTCAGCCCGAACACCTGGGGCGCCACGGACAGTCCGAGCCCGGACAGGAACAGCATCAGCGCGACTCGTCTGCCGAATCAGAACGTGCGATCCCAGGCGCTCCAGCGGGCGACACCTCGGCGGCACCGGTCCAGCTCGATCAGGGCGACACCCGGCGGGTCTTGCTTGGCTGTGGTCATCATTCCTCCACTGGTGTCAGGATCACGCCCATGTTCCTGACGGCGAGTACTGTGGGATCGTCGGGTACCACGATGTAGGCCGTACCCCCACCGGACGGCGCGTAGGCGAACCCGGTGTCGCGAAGCGCAGGCGGGAAGCTTGTAGAGCCGGCGTCGCAGTAGCGGTCGGGGCAGATCCCCACCCACGCCAGAGTGATCGCCCCGAATCCCTCGGTGACCGCGTATCGCCCCGGCTTGATGTCTTCGGGCACCTTCCACACGCCGGCAGTGCTGTACGGATCGTGCGGCGGGACCACCTCTCCCGTGTAGGCCGCTGTCGGTGGTCCGGATCCGGCATCGCTGCTGCTGCACCCGATCGTCAGCGCCAGGATCAGACCCAGTCCGAGCGCTCCGGCGACGATCCCCAGCCAGGCGCTGTTCTTCCTCATGTGGCCTTCTCCTTCTTCGGTGTGCGGTGGGTGTCGCAGACCCGGGCCTTCTTCTCGGTAGCGACGGACACCTCGGGGCACCCTTCGACGTGGCACGCCCGCTCGATGACCCACCGGTGGACGATGACGGTTCCATCGGAGAGGGCGGCTTCGACTTCGAGGCTGGTGACCTTCTGGTCGAACTTCCGAAAGATCCGCAGGTTCACGTCGACAGACGGAAAGTCGGCCCGGACGTAGTTGCAAGTCTGGCGGATATAGTCTTTCGCCTGCTGTTGGTCGACGCCTTCGAGATCGCATCCGAAATCTTCTTCGGGGCGATCACCGATCGTTTGAAACCAGCGAACCCGGGAGTCGAGTGGCATCGCGCTTCTCCTGTGTGACGGGCATCACAGAGCGTATCGTTCACCAGGTCGAAAGGGTTAGCCGTGAACGTGTGGAACTTCTGGGAAATCATCCTGACCTCGATCTCCGGGTGGTTTGCCAGCTGAGAAGTTATTCCTCAATGGTGATCACCATGAACGGCGTCCCGTTCTCGCGCAGCTCGGCGACGAGGGAGTCGGCGCCGGGCACGAGCTTGTCCTCGTGGACCAGGACTCCGTCCATGTCCATGAGGTAGGTCCAGCCGGGGCGTTCCTCGTCGTCCGTCACCCTGCCAGGGCGCTGGCAGTGTGACCGGTCAGGCCAGTAGTCGCCACAACCCGACGAGGCCGACGACCACGATCGTCGCTCGCAGTGCCGCGGGGGACAGTCGCCGCCCGTAGCGGGCGCCGAGGACCCCGCCGACCACCGATCCGACGGCGATGAGCCCGGCCGCCTGCCAGTTGATCCGGTCGCCCGCGACGACGATGTAGGCCGCCGCGGCCACGATGTTGACGACGAGCGCGAGCAGATTCTTCGCGGCGTTCATCCGCTGCACGGACTCGGGCAGGATCGCACCCATCACGCCCATGAGCAGGATGCCCTGGGCCGCGGTGAAATAGCCGCCGTAGACACCGACGGCGAAGGTGCCCACGGTGAGGAGCAGCAGCCGCGTCCGGGACAGCGGCAGATCCTCGCGGGCACCGACCCAACGCTGAATCCGCGGCTGCAACACCACCAGGACGAGAGCGACGACGAGTAGTGCGGGCACGACGCGCGCGAAGACCGTCTCCGGCAGGTGCAGCAGCAGCCACGCGCCGCCGAGTGCACCGAGCAGCGATGCCGGGATCTGCCACTTCAGTCGCGAGCCCTGACCGGCGAGCTCGCGCCGGTACCCCCAGGTTGCGGATATCCCGCCGGTCACGAGCCCGACGGCGTTCGACATGGTCGCGGTCACCGGCGGCACCCCGAACGCGACCAGGGTGGGAAACGTGATGAGGGTGCCGCTGCCGACGAGGGCATTGATCGCCCCGGCGCCGAGGCCGGCGAGCACGATCACCAGCGATTCCCACCAAGTCATCACAGCGACGTTACCGGCCCGTCCCGAGTAGGTGACGGACGGGTGAGAGGCCCATCGAACACCATTCGCGGCCCGTCGTCACGGTTTGAATTCACCCAGATTCTATCGGCTAAATCATTGCGGGAGTGAGTGTTTGACGAGTTGACGACCTGGCCGGCCGGGCCTAGAGTTCGGGTTGCCATCCAGAGCGACCGAGAGACCTGGCTCGTTGACGTCGCAGCAACCCTCCGGACTTCGCGCATTCGCCGCGGGGATTCGGGTGCGGGTGCTACCGCCGGGATCGATGGGAAGGAAATCGTTGTGAACTCTCGTGCGTGTTCGTGCGCCCGCCCCGCCGTGTCGGGGGTGTATTCGTGAAGTTCCTGCTGATGAGCCTGATCGTGCACAGGCCGGATCCGGTGACGGGCGAGAAGCAGTCCACCTCCGAGAGGCTGCGCGAGGTGGTCGATGCCGCCGTGCTCGCCGAGGAACTGGGATACGACGGGTTCGCGGTGGGTGAGCGGCACGAGCATCCGTTCCTGTCGTCGTCGCCGCCGGTCGTGCTCTCGAACATCGCGGCACGCACCGAGACCCTGGCGCTCTGGACCGCGGTCACCACGTTGAGCCTGCTGGATCCGGTGCGGGCGTTCGAGGACTACTCGACGCTCGACAACCTGTCCGGTGGTCGGCTGCAGCTGATCATCGGCAAGGGAAACGGCACCGCGCAGGCCGAGTTGTTCCACGTCACCCCGGACGACCAGTGGGAGCGCAATCGCGAGGGGTACGAGTTGCTGCGGCGGCTGTGGGAGAGCGAGGACGTCACCTGGACGGGACGTTTCCGTCCCCCGCTCGAGCACGCGGTGACTCTTCCGAGGCCGTTGCAACCGCGGCTGCGGATCTGGCACGGCAGCGCGACCAGCCGCGAGTCCGTGGACCTCGCCGCTCGGTACGGGGACCCGCTGTTCTCCGCCAACGTCACGAATCCGATCGAGCCGTACGCGGAACTCGTCCGGTACTACCGGGAGCGGTGGGTCCACTACGGCCACGACCCGGTCGACGCCCTCGTGGGAGCCGGTACCGCGGGCTTCCACGTGACCGAGAACTCGCAGGACGCGATCGACGCGTGGCGGCCGATCCACGCTGCCCAACTCGACTTCGCCCGCGGGCACGGACTGCCCGTCGTGTTCGAGACGGTCGAGGACTTCGTCGAGCGCAGTTCGGCTCTGATCGGGAGTCCGGAACAGGTGATCGACAAGGTGCACCGCTACCACGAGCAGTTCGGTCACGAGGTGATCCATCTCTCCGCCGAGCGCAACGGTCTGCCCGACAAGGAGCATCGCCGCGGCCTCGAGCTCTTCCAGTCGAGTGTGGCTCCGGTGCTGCGCCGGGACCTGCCGAGCCGGCCACTCGGGGCGGTCGGCCGATGACGAGCGAGGGCTTCACCGGAGCCTGGGCGCGCAGGCACGTCGACCTGGGCCGGCTGTCTGCGTCGATCTGTCGACGCTGACCCGCGTCTCGCCGCACCGTTCCCCCTTCCCGATCCTTCCCATCGAGATCACGGAGATCCCTGTGTCCCACACGTCCTTGCCGTCGCCGCTTCGCCGAACCCGCGTCGGAGGTGTCGTCGGCGTCGCGGTGCTGGCTGCGACCCTCGCCGCCTGCGGCGGAACCGATTCGGGAAGCGCCGCCGCCGGCCCCGCCCAGCCCGGTGGCACCCTGCGCTACGGCCTGTCCCAGGCTCCGACGTGCGCGGATCCCGCCCAGTCGGGAACCAACCAGACGATCTACGTCACGCGTCAGGTCGTCGATTCGCTCACCGACCAGGACCCGGACACCGGTGAGCTGACGCCCTGGCTCGCCGAGAGCTGGGAGGTGAACGAGGACGCCTCGTCCTTCACCTTCCGTCTCCGGGAGGGAGTCACGTTCAGTGACGGGACGCCGTTCACCGCCGACTCCGTCAAACGCACCTTCGACTCGATCGCCGACACGCTCACTGCCGCGAAGGCACCGCTCGGCGCGAGCTATCTCAGCGGGTACGCGGGCACCACCGCAATCGACGACACCACCGCCCAGGTCGATTTCGACGCTCCCAACGCACAGTTCCTGCAGGCCTCGTCCACTCCCCAGCTGGGAATCCTCTCGGCCGCGACGACTGAGCTCACCGCGGAGGAGAGGTGCACCGGCGACATCGCGGGAACCGGGCCGTTCGTGTACGAGGACTATCAGCAGGACCGGTCCGTGACGCTGGCCAAGCGCGCCGGATACGACTGGGGCTCGGAGGTGTTCGGCCACGAGGGCGAGGCCTATCTGGACCGGATCGAGTTCACCATCGTCCCCGAATCCGGCGTGCGCACCGGCTCTCTCGCCTCGGACCAGCTGGACGCGATCAGTGATGCGCTCCCGCAGGATGCGCCGCAGATCGAGGCCGTGGGTGGACAGATCCTGACCATCTCGAACCCCGGCACTCCCTTCGGATTCCAGCCGAACATCGCCGAGGCGCCGCTCGACGATCCCGCTGTCCGCGCCGCGCTGGTCTCCGCGATCGACCGGCAGGAACTGGTCGACACCGTGCTCGGACCCGATTTCGAGCCCGCGACCAGTACCCTCGCGAGCCGGACCCCGGGCTATGTCGCACTCGACGACGTCACGTTCGACCCCGACCGCTCGAACACTCTGCTCGACGAGGCCGGCTGGACACTCGGTCCGGACGGGATCCGCGAGCGCGACGGACGCCCACTCGCCTTCCCGGTGATGTTCAGCTCCGTCTTCGCCGGTAACCAGGCGATTCTCGAACTGGTGCAGCAGCAGGTCCGCAACGTCGGCATCGACCTGCAACTGGATCTGGTGCCCACCCCGGAGACGCAGGCGCGGCAGGCCTCGAAGGACTTCGTCGCCACCTACTACAACAGCACCCGCGCCGACGGCGACATCCTGCGCACGTCGTTCGGGCTCGACCAGCGCAACCTCAACAACCGCGGGCCCGTCCCGGACCTCGACGAGGCTCTGGCGGGACAGCTGACCACCATCGACGCCGACGAGCGCAACGAGATCCTCGCTCGCGCGCAGCAACTAGTCCTGGACAACGGGCTGTGGATCCCGACGGTCGAGCTCTCCCAGGCCATCGGGGCGGGACCGCGCGTGCAGGACCTGAAGTTCGAGGCGTCGTCGCGGCTCCAGTTCTTCGACACCTGGATCAGCGAGTAACGGCGATGACCCGCTACCTGGCACTTCGATTCGCGCAGGCGCTCGGCGTCCTGTGGGCGGCCTTCACCGTGTCGTTCGCGGTGCTGTACCTGCTGCCCTCGGACCCGGTGAGTATCGCGGTGGAATCGGCGGGCTCGGGACAGGCCGTCGACCCCGCGGCCATCGCCGAACTCCAGGCACGCTACGGCCTGGATCAGCCGGTGTGGGTGCAGTACTGGACCTCGCTCAGTCACGCCGTTCGCGGTGACTTCGGGTACTCGATCGCCACCGGCCAGTCGGTGACGGCGGCCATCGGGGCGGCGATCCCGAGCACCCTCGCGCTCGCCGGCACCGCGCTGGTACTGGCCGTCCTGTTCGGTGCGTCGGTGGCGATACTCGCGACATACACTCGGGTTCGGTGGCTGCACAGCCTGCTGCTGTCGCTCCCGCCGTTGGGTGTGGCGGTACCGACCTTCTGGGTGGGCCTGATCCTGCTGCAGGTGTTCTCCTTCCAGCTGCGGATCTTCCCCGCTTTCGGCGATGCCACCGCCTCGGCACTGGTCCTCCCGGCAGTGACGCTGGCCTTGCCGACCGGGGCGGTCATCGCCCAGGTGCTCGCCGCGAGCCTCACCACCACCTGGCGGCAACCGTTCATCGACACCGCCCGGGCCAAGGGGGCGTCGCGCTGGCACATCCAGATCCGGCACGCGCTGCGCCTGTCGAGCATTCCGGCGTTCACCATCGCCGGTGTCCTCGTCGGCAACCTCCTGGCCGGTTCCGTGGTGGTCGAGACGGTCTTCTCCCGTGCCGGGGTGGGACGGCTGACGCAGACCTCGGTTCTCGCCCAGGACATCCCGGTGGTGCAAGGCATCGTCGTCTTCACGGCCGTCGTCTACGTCGCGGTCAATCTGATCGTCGACCTGCTGTATCCGCTGATCGATCCGCGCATCGTGGACGGCAGGCGCCGCAAGGACGAGTCGGACGCGGATGACCTCGTCGACCGTGAGGTCGACTCCGCGGGAAGGGAAGTCCATGTCTGACCTGCTGGTTCGAGAACCGGTCGTCGGCGGTACGGGCCCCGCCGAGCCCGACGCGGCGCCGGGACGGGCCGGGCGCCGTGGCATCGCTCGGACGGTGCGCCGGAACGGGGTGGTCGCGGTCTCGGCGTTCGTCCTGCTGCTGGCTGCCGGCTTCGCGCTCTTCCCTTCGTTCTTCGCGTCGGGGGATCCCCTCGTGGGGGTCCCCGCGGACAAGTTGCAGCCGCCGAGCGGTGCACACTGGTTCGGCACCGACAACATCGGCAGGGACGTGTTCACTCGCGTGGTGCACGGCGCGGGCCTGTCGCTGACGGCGACGCTCCTCGCCGTGACCATCGCACTCGTCGTCGGTTCGGTTCTCGGCCTGCTGTCCGGGGCGATCGGCGGTGTCGTCGACGCCGTGCTCATGCGGGTGGTCGACGTCATGCTGTCGATCCCGACGTTGCTGCTCTCGCTCGCTCTGGTCACCGCCCTCGGATTCGGCACGGTGAACGTTGCGATCGCGGTGGGAGTGTCGCTCATCGCGAACTTCGCCCGGGTGATGCGCTCGGAGGTACTGCGGGTTCGCCGGGCACCGTACGTCGAGGCCGCCGTCGCCTCGGGGGTGCGCTGGCCGGTGGTCCTGACTCGGCACGTCCTGCGCAACGCGTACCCGCCCGTCATCGCCCTGGCCGCCGTCGAGTTCGGTATGGCCGTGCTCGCGGTGTCGTCCCTGAGCTTCCTCGGGTTCGGTGCCGTTCCGCCCACCCCGGAGTGGGGGTCGTTGATCTCCGAGGGGCGCAACTATCTGGCCACCGCCTGGTGGATGACCACCCTTCCCGGGCTCGTGATCGTTGCCGTGGTCCTCGCGGCGCACCGGCTGGGACACGCAATCGACGAGAGGGACGGCCGATGAGCAGCAGACCACTGCTGGAGGTTTCGGGGCTGTCCGTCCACTACCGCACCCGTGACCGTGACGTGGCGGCGACGTCGCAGGTCGATCTCACCGTCGGCAGGGGAGAGGTGGTGGCACTCGTCGGCGAATCGGGATCGGGGAAGTCGACCACCGCACAGGCCATCATCGGAGTGCTCGCCGGTTCCGCCCAGATCACCAGGGGCACCGTCACCTTCGACGGCCAGCGTATCGACGGCCTCCCCGACCGGGCGCAGGAACGGTTGCGCGGCCGCCGGATCGGTTTCGTCCCGCAGGATCCGGCCGCGGCGCTGAACCCGGTGCTCCGCATCGGTGAACAGGTTGCCGAGGTACTCCGTATCCACGGCCTCGCGGACCGTCGCTCGGCGCGGGTCGAGGCGATCCGGATTCTGCGTGAGGCAGGTATCGACAACCCGGAAACGCGGGCCCGGCAGTACCCGCAGGATTTGTCCGGTGGCCAGCGGCAGCGGGTCCTCATCGGGATCGCGCTCGCCTGCAATCCGGATCTCGTCATCGCGGACGAGCCGACCAGCGCACTCGACGTCACGGTGCAGAAGCGCATCCTCGACCATCTGGATGCCCGCATCGCCGAGCATCACACCGCCGTTCTGCTCATCACCCACGACCTCGGGGTCGCTGCGGACCGCGCCGACCGGATCGTGGTGATGAAGGACGGGCGTGTGGTCGAGACCGGTCCCACCGGTGAGGTTCTCTCCCGTCCGCGTCACGAATACACGAGGACGCTGCTCGCCGCCGCACCCAGCCTGGCGACGAGCCGGGTCCGTCCGGCGGGACAGGAAGACCACCGCAGCGAACCGCTGTTGCGGATCACCGAGGTGAGCAAGACGTTCCGGATCGACCGCCGAGCGAGCATCGACGCGGTACGCGGAGTCTCGCTGGATGTTCCGGGCGGAAGTACGGTGTCGATCGTCGGCGAATCCGGCTCCGGCAAGTCCACGCTCGCCCGGATGGCGACGCGGCTCGAGACGGTGACGGGCGGCCGGATCGAGTTCGGCGGCACCGATGTCACCGCCTTGCACGGCCGTCGACTGCGTCCGTTTCGTCGGCGGATCCAGATGGTCTACCAGAATCCGTTCGCCTCGCTGAATCCCAAACTCCGGGTGGCGGACATCGTGTCCGAGCCGCTGGTGGCGTTCGACATCGGGACCCGCACCGAGCGTACGGAGCGGGTACGGACTCTGCTCGAACAGGTTGCGCTGGGCCCCGAGTATCTGGACCGTACGCCGGCCGAACTTTCCGGCGGACAACGTCAGCGGGTGGCCATCGCCCGGGCGCTGGCACCGGATCCGGAACTGGTGGTGCTCGACGAGCCGGTGTCCGCGCTGGACGTGTCGGTGCAGGCGCAGATCCTCGAACTGCTCGGGAAGCTGCAGGAAGAGCTGGGTCTGGCCTACCTGTTCATCTCGCACGACCTCGCCGTCGTCCGGCAGATCAGCGACACGGTAGCGGTGATGAAGTCCGGCCGCATCGTCGAGATCGGCAGCGCGGCAGAGATCTTCGACCGACCACGACACGACTACACGCGCGAGCTGCTGGATGCCATTCCGGGCAGCGCTGTGTCCGTACGAGAGGAAGCCGCACATGCCTGACGCGAAGGCGTCTCAGGACTCGGATACCGCCGCGAAGGCGTCTCCGCTGATCGGGGTCGATCTCCACGGTACGGGCATCCACCCCAGCGCCTGGCGCCGCGTGGACTCGCAGGCCGAGGACGTGTTCTCGGCGCGATATTGGACCGGCCTGCTCGCCTCGCTCGACCGATCCGGCGCGGATCTGGCCTTCATCGGCGATTCGTTCGCCCTGGCCGAGCACGGTGACGCCGTTCAGCGGGGACGTCTCGACGCCGTCTCGATCGCGGCGCGTGCCACGACAGCCACCCACAGGATCGGGCTGGTCCCGACGGTGACCGTCACCCACACCGAGCCGTTCCACGTCTCGAAGGCGATCGCCAGTCTCGATCACACGACGCTCGGTCGAGCGGGGTGGCAGGTCGCGGTGTCCGAGGGGGCAACTCAGGCGCGGCTGTTCGGGCGCAAGGACGCTCAGGACACCGCCGACCTCTGGGCCGAAGCCGAAGAGGCGATCGAGGTGGTCACCCGACTCTGGGACAGTTGGGAGGACGACGCGGAGATCCGTGATCTCGACAGCGGCCGGTTCGTCGACAGGGACAAACTGCACTACATCGACTTCGTCGGCACATATTTCTCGGTGAAGGGTCCGTCGATCACTCCGAGACCTCCGCAGGGCCATCCTCTCGTCGTGGTGTCGGTCGACGACGCCGAGTCACTTCGTCTCGCCGCTGCCCGTGCCGATGTGGTGCGGGTGTCCGCGCTCGATGCCGCCACGGCGCGTGAGCGCTCGGAGCAGGTCCGCGCGGCCGCTGTCGAAGCTGGACGACGAGCCGACGATGTCCGGATCCTGCTCGACGTCGAGGTGCTCACCGCGGCGGATGCGGATGTCGCCGAACGTGATCTGGCCGAACTCGAACAGTGGGCCGATGCGCGGTACGCGCCGGAATCGCTTCTCTACGTCGGCGACACGGACGGACTGGTCGATCTGATCGACACCGTCACGGGATCGCCCACCGGTGAGGCCGGGCACCTCGACGGGGTGACGGTCAGGCCACTGGCTCTGGCGTCGGCGGTCGCGTTGCTCGCGGATCGGGTGTTGCCTCGGCTACGGCGAGACGTATCAGCCACGGAGCCCACACCGCCCGACGCCACTGCGCTCCGTCGCCGACTCGGTGTCGTCCGGCCGGCGAATCTCTTCGTGGAACAGGCACTTCGTGGAACAGGACCGACGACATGAGTGACACCCGAACGGGCGCCCAGCGCAAGAAGATCCATCTCGTCGCTCACTTCCCGGGCGTCAACAACACGACGGTGTGGAGCGACCCGGAGTCGGGGAGTCAGATCGACTTCTCCTCGTTCGTCCATCTCGCGGAGACGGCCGAACGAGGATTGTTCGACTTCTTCTTCCTCGCGGAGGGGTTGCGGCTGCGCGAGCACCGTGGGCGCATCCACGACCTCGACGTCGTGGGCCGTCCGGACACGTTGACCGTTCTCGCAGCGCTCGCCGGCGCGACGACTCGTCTCGGGCTGGCCGGCACCATCAACACCACCTTCAACGAGCCGTACGAACTGGCCCGGCAGTTCGCCTCCCTCGATCATCTGTCGGACGGTCGCGCAGCCTGGAACATGGTGACCTCGTCCGATGCCTTCACCGGCGAGAACTTTCGTCGTGGTGGCTATCTCGATCGCTCGGATCGCTACGTTCGGGCCGAGGAGGTCATCGTCGGTGCACGCAAGTTCTGGGACAGCTGGGCCGGCGACGCACTGGTCGTCGACCGGGCTCGCGGAGTGTTCGTCCCCGACGAGGCGATCGGCGAGGTGGTGCACTCCGGCAGTCAGTTCGACATCCGAGGCCACTTCGACGTGCCTCGGAGCCCACAGGGGTACCCGGTGCTCCTCCAGGCCGGGGACTCGGACGAGGGGCGTGAGTTCGGTGCCGCGCAGGCCGACGCCATCTTCACCGTGCACGGCACCCTCGAGGACGGGCAGGCGTTCTACCGCGACGTCAAGGGCAGGCTCGCGCGGTACGGACGTACCCACGACCAACTGAAGGTGCTGCCCGCCGCCACCTTCGTGCTCGGCGACACCGCGGCGGAGGCTGCCGAGCGTGCCGACCACATCCGGCACCAGCAGGTCGGCCCGCAGACGGCGATCGCCTTTCTCGAACAGGTGTGGGGGCGCGATCTCTCGGAGTACGACCCGGACGGGCCGCTTCCGGACGTGGACCCGGCCGACAACCCGGACATCACCCGTGGGCGGGTGCGACACGTGAAGGATCCCCGGGAGGTGGCCGCCGCGTGGCGTGAGCGCGCTGAGGCGGAGAAGCTCAGTATTCGCGAGTTGATCATCGCCGTCACCGCCCGCCAGCAGTTCGTCGGCACCGCGACCGAGGTCGCTCGCGACATCGACCGCTACGTGCAGTCCGATGCGTGCGACGGATTCATCCTCGTCCCGCACCTCACCCCGGCCGGACTCGACGAGTTCGTCGACCGGGTCGTCCCCGAACTGCAGGAACTCGGCAGCTTCCGCACCGAATACGAAGGAGCGACACTGCGCAGCCACCTCGGGCTGGCGCATCCCCATCAGCAGGCGAAGGGAGCCCGCGCGTCATGACCACTTCCCCCATCGACAACCTCACCCTCTCCGACTTCGAATCCGACTGGAAGAAATGGCATTTCGAACGCGAGGAAGGTCTTCGCGACAGTGTGGGCTGGCTGAGTCCGACGGCGTTGCACTGGCTGGTGGACACCGACACCACGTTCGGCGACCTGCCCGGTCGCTGGCGCGCCGACGACGACGCCGTCGTGGTCACCGCCACCGCCGCGGACGGGCTGGTCCGGGACGGCGCCCCCGTCGACGGCGAGCTCCGGATCGCTGCGATCGAGGGCGCGCCGGGCATCGAGCTGCGACACGGCGAGCGGATCGTCGAGGTCATCCGTCGCACCGGGGATTTCGCGCTGCGCGTGCACGACCCGGAAGCGCAGACGTTGGCCGATTTCTCCGGCGTGCCCACGTTCGCGCCTGATCCGCGGTGGGTGTTCGAGGCCCGGTTCGTGCCGTTCGACGATGCCCGCACGGTCACCACGGGAGCTGTCGTGGAGGGCCTCGAGCATCATCATCAGGCGCTCGGCAGACTCGAATTCCGCAACGAGGGAGTCGAACACGCCCTGATTGCGTTCGCGGGACGCTCCGGTGCACTGCACGTGTTGTTCACCGATGCGACGAGCGGTGTGAGTACCTATCCCTCCGCGCGTTCGCTCACGGTCGCCGTCCCGGCGGACGGAACTGCCGTCCTGGACTTCAACCGTGCGGTCAATCTCCCCTGCGCCTTCACGGCGTACGCGACCTGCCCGGTCGCACCGCCGGAGAACCGGCTGAGCTTCGCCGTGGAGGCGGGCGAGAAGGTGCCGTCATGACGATCCCGCTGTCCGTCCTCGATCTGTCGCCGGTCAGCGCCGGATCCGATGCGGCCGCCGCGCTGCGGAACTCGGTGGATCTGGCGCGTCACGTCGAGGCGTGGGGGTACCGCCGGTACTGGGTGGCCGAGCATCACTTCGTCGGAGTGGCCAGTTCCTCGCCCGCCGTCCTGATCGGGCAGATCGCCGCGGCGACCAGCACCCTGCGGGTCGGTGCCGCCGCGGTACAGCTCGGGCACACCACCGCTCCCGCGGTGGTGGAGGCCTTCGGGACGCTCGCCGCGCTGTATCCGGGCCGCATCGACCTCGGTCTCGGTCGTTCCGGGCAGCGTCGCGCACAGGCCCTCGACGCCGCGAAACGCGGCGAGAAGCCGGCTCCTCCCGGACCGCAGGGGTCGACGGTCGTCCGGGACGGTGTCGTGATCCCGCCGCCGTACGATCTGACGGGGCTGCTGTTGTCGCCGCGGGTGGCCGCGTCACTCCAGGTGCTACAGCAGCCCGGCGCGCAGCCGCCGGATTTCGATTCTCAGGTGGACGACATCCTCGCGCTGCTGGGTGGGGCCTACCGCACCGAGGACGGCGTCGAACTGCACGTCAGTCCCGGTGAGGGGGCCGACCTCGAGGTATGGGTGTTCGGGAGCAGCGCAGGGCCCAGCGCCGAACTCGCGGGACGGCTCGGGCTGCCGTTCGGCGCGAACTATCACGTGAGCCCGGCAACCACGGTCGACGCGGTCGCGGCGTACCGGGCGGCATTCCGGCCGTCCGCGGTGCTCGAGAAGCCGTACGTCGTCGTCTCCGCGGACGCGGTGGTGGCCGAGGACGACGCGACTGCCCGACGGCTGGCGTCGTCGTACGGCGTGTGGGCGCACAGCATCCGGAGCGGGCACGGAGCGATCCCGTACCCGGACCCGGCGGATGCACCGGCCCTGACGGAGGAGCAGCGCGCGCTTGTCGAGGACCGGATCGTCACCCAGTTCGTGGGATCGCCGTCGACGGTCGCCGAACGCCTCGACGCGTTGCGCCGGCTCACCGGTGCCGACGAGGTGGTGATCACCGGGATCACCCACGGCCACGAGGACCGGTTGCGCTCGTACCGGCTTCTCGCGCGGGAGTGGGGTCTGCCCGCGCTCCGGGCCGCCTGATCGGTCCACCTCCCCGGGACGATGTGACAGCGGTTCGATCTGTCGAAACCGGTGTGACACCGTGCCAGGGAGGTGTGGTCGGTGCGACAATCACGATCGTGACCGACGAACAGCGTCCCGACGAGCAGCGTCCCGACGAACGCTTCACCCTCGCCAGCGAACGCACGTTCCTCGCCTGGATGCGCAGTTCGCTGGCGCTGCTGGCCGGTGGAATCGCGATGATCCACCTGGTGCCGCAGTTCTCGACCGGATGGGTGCGCACCACCCTCGGGCTGGTGCTGATCTTCCTCGCGGCGGCGGCCGCCGTGGTGGGACTGCGCCGGTGGTCACAGGTGGAGAAGGCGTTGCGGTCGGGGGCGCCCATGCCGCCACCCCACGAGTTGTGGTTGTTCGCCGTCGTTCTCACGTTCGTGGCGTTCACGGCGGCCGTCGCCAGTGTGGTCGCCGCGCTCTAGTGTGCCGGGTCCTAGTGTGTTAGGCAGGATCGCGAAGGGCGAAAGCCGACAGTGAACGTGGAGGAGCGCGGCGTGGCACAGGAACTCAAGCTCGGGTACAAGGCGTCGGCAGAACAGTTCGGGCCGCGGGAACTGGTCGAGCTGGGAGTGCTCGCCGAGGAACACGGGCTCGACAGTGCGACCGTGTCCGACCACTTCCAGCCGTGGCGGCACGAGGGCGGGCACGCGCCGTTCTCGCTCGCGTGGATGACCGCGGTCGGCGAGCGTACGTCGCGGATCCAGCTGGGCACGTCGGTACTGACGCCGACGTTCCGGTACAACCCGGCAGTCATCGCCCAGGCGTTCGCGACCATGGGCTGCCTGTACCCGGACCGGATCATGCTCGGCGTCGGGACCGGTGAGGCGCTCAACGAGATCGCCACGGGCTACCAGGCGGAGTGGCCGGACTTCAAGGAGCGTTTCGCGCGGCTCCGTGAGTCGGTCCGGCTGATGCGCGCCCTGTGGACGGGTGACCGGGTCGATTTCGACGGCGAGTACTACTCCACCCGCGGCGCCTCGATCTACGACGTCCCCGAGGGTGGCATCCCGGTGTACGTCGCCGCCGGCGGCCCGGTGGTGGCCCGGTACGCCGGACGCGCGGGCGACGGGTTCATCTGCACGTCCGGCAAGGGGATGGAACTGTACAACGACAAGCTGATGCCCGCGGTCGCCGAGGGCGCGGAGAAGGCGGAGCGTGACGTCGCCGGCATCGACAAGATGATCGAGATCAAGATTTCGTACGACACCGACCCCGACCTCGCGTTGGAGAACACCCGGTTCTGGGCACCTCTGTCGCTGACAGCGGAGCAGAAGCACTCCATCGACGACCCGATCGAGATGGAGAAGGCCGCCGACGCGCTGCCGATCGAGCAGGTGGCCAAGCGGTGGATCGTGGCGTCGGATCCGGACCAGGCCGTCGAGCAGATCACGCCGTACCTGGACGCGGGCCTGAACCACCTGGTCTTCCATGCCCCCGGGCACGATCAGAAGCGTTTCCTGGACCTGTTCCAGCGCGATCTGGCTCCGCGTTTGCGCGCCCTGCGCTGACTCTGCCCGGGCCGCCACCTCCGCCCCGACGAGGCGCGTGGCCGGACGACCGATCCGGCTGCGCGCCTCTTTCTCACCATTGACAGGTAACCATTTGGTTGCCTATTGTCGGGTGTGTGGAGAACGTGTTCCGTGCACTGTCCGATTCCACGCGCTGCGCGATCGTCGAGGAACTCGCCGCTCGCGACGGGCAGTCGTTGTTCGAGATCTGCACGACCCTGATCACCCGTCGTGGGATCTCGGTGAGCAGGCAGGCCGTGGCCAAGCACATCGCCGTTCTGTCCCGCGCGGGCGTCGTGGACGTCCGGTGGTCGGGGCGGACCCGGATCCATCGCCTGAACCGCGGACCGCTGCACGAGGCGCAGCAATGGCTCGCCGCCCACACCGCTACCGATACCGATACCACCGAACCGGAGGAGTACCGATGATCGTCACCACCGCGAGCATCTTCGTCGACGACCAGGAGAAGGCGCTCGACTTCTACACGCGGGTCCTCGGTTTCGAGACCAAGGACGATGTGCCGTTGGGCGACGCCCGGTGGCTCACCGTGGTGTCCCCCGCTGCGCGCGACGGTGTGGAACTGCTGCTCGAACCGGACCGGCACCCTGCCGTGAAGCCGTTCAAGAAAGCCCTCGTCGAGGACGGCATCCCGTTCAACAGCTTCGGCGTCGAGGACCTCGCCGCCGAGTACGAGCGCTTGACCGGGCTCGGTGTGCGTTTCGTGCAGGGGCCCACCGATCTCGGAAACGTCCGGGTGGCGGTGTTCGACGACACCTGCGGCAACCTCGTCCAGATCGCGCAGCGGTTGTGACCCGAGCCCGCCCGGTCAGGTCTCGGCGCTGAGCGCGAACACGCGGATCGCACGGTCGGTGCGGTTGCCGTAGACGCCGTACACGCTGACCATCTCCTCGAACGCCCGGAAGATCCGGCTCCGTTCGGGTTCGTCCAGCAGGGTTGCGGTCACGGGGATCTCGCGTCCGCCCATCAGTACCGACGCCTGCGGTTCGGCCAGCAGGTTTCCCGACCACGCCGGGTGCTTGTCCTGTCCGAAGTTGCTGCCGACGACGTAGATCCGGGGGTCCTCCCGGTAGTACAGCAATGGTGAGGTGCGGATCAGTCCGCTCTTGCGCCCGGTGGTCCGCAGCAGTACGACAGGGGCGCCGATCGGCCCGAGCAGCGTGAATCGGCCCCCGGTGCGTTCGAGGACGCGCCGGTCCAGGCCCGCCGCCTCCCGGATCAGCCAGGAGCCGGCCTTGGTGGAGGCGAATGCCTCGGCCGGTCGACGCAACACGGTGGTCTCGCTGCCCCAGCGCACGTCGGGGAAGGGGGAATCGGCCATGTCACATCTTGCCCCGGGGCAGTCGGGTCCTGTCAATCGCCGGGCACCGATAGGCTGAGGACCATGGCAGCGTCCGCGTCATCGCAGTCCGATACCAGCCCGGCACGTCCCGCGCCGTCGAGCGTGTACATCGCCTCCCCGGAGGGCGACACCGGAAAGTCGACGATCGCGCTCGGCGTCCTGCAGATGCTGTGCGCCACGGTCGCGCGGGTCGGTGTGTTCCGGCCGATCGCCCGATCGACCGAGGAGTCCGACTACATCCTCGAGCTGATGCTCGAACACGCCACCGCGGACATCGGGTACGAGGAGTCGCTCGGGGTCACCTACGAGGACGTGCACCGCGACCCGGACGCGGCGCTGAGCACCATCGTCGCGCGGTATCACGAGGTCGCCGACCAGTGTGACGCCGTGGTCGTCATCGGCAGCGACTACACCGATGTCGCCAGCCCCAGCGAGCTCGGGTTCAACGGCCGCATCGCGGTCAACCTCGGCGCACCGGTGTTGCTCGCCGTACGTGGGGCCCGCCGGACGCCGGAGGAGGTCGCCCAGTTGGCGCAGCTGTGCGCCGTCGAACTCGCCGCGCAGCACGCGCACCTCATCGCGATCGTCGCCAACCGGTGCGATCCCCACGAGCTGGACGAGGTGACCGAGGCGTTGAAGGTCACCGGTGTCCCGGCGTGGAGCCTGCCGGAGATCCCCCTGCTGGTGGCACCGACCATGGCGGAGCTCCTCGACGCTACCGACGGGCAGCTCTACAGCGGCGACCCCGAGCTGCTGCACCGGGAGGCGCTCGATGTCATGGTCGGCGGTATGACGGCGGAGCACATTCTGGAACGGCTGAAGGAGGGCATCGTCGTCGTCGCCCCGGGCGACCGCTCCGACGTGCTGCTCTCGTTGGTCAACGCCCACGAGGCCGAAGGGTTCCCGTCGCTGGCCGGGATCATCATGAACGGCGGGATCGCGCCCCATCCGGCGGTGGCGAAATTGATGGCCGGCCTGAAACCCCGCCTGCCGATCCTCACCACCGACCTCGGCACGTACGAAACCGCCAGTGCCGCAGCACGAACCCGGGGCCGCGTCGGTGTGGGGTCGCAGCAGAAGGTGGACACCGCGCTCAGCCTGATGGAACGCCGGGTCGATTCCCAGGCCTTGCTGGACCGCCTGAAGCTGACCATTCCCTCGGTGGTCACCCCGCAGATGTTCGAGTACCAGCTCATCGACCGGGCGCGGCGCAACCGCAAGCACATCGTGCTCCCGGAGGGGGGTGACGACCGCATCCTGCGCGCTGCCGGACGCCTCCTGCAACGCAAGGTCGCCGATCTCACGATCCTCGGCGACGAGCTGTCGGTGCGTCGCCGTGCGGCCGAACTCGGAGTAGACATCGGTGACGCCCAGGTTCTCGACCCGACGTCCTGTTCGTACAGCGAGTCGTTCGCGGTCGAGTACGCCAAGCTCCGCGAGCACAAGGGGATGACGCTCGAACGGGCGCGGGAGGTCGTCGCCGACATCTCGTACTTCGGAACCATGATGGTGCACATGGGGATTGCCGACGGCATGGTGTCCGGCGCGGCGCACACGACGGCGCACACCATCCGGCCGGCGTTCGAGATCATTCGTACCGAGCCCGGGGTGTCGACCGTGTCGAGCGTCTTTCTGATGTGCCTGTCGGACCGGGTTCTCGCCTACGGCGACTGTGCGGTGGTGCCGGATCCCACCGCGGAACAGCTGGCCGACATCGCGATCTCGTCGGCACAGACGGCCGCACAGTTCGGGATCGACCCGCGCATCGCCATGCTGTCCTACTCGACCGGCGACTCCGGATACGGGGCCGACGTCGACAAGGTGCGCAGCGCCACCGCCCTCGTCCGCGAGCGGGAACCGGAACTGCTGGTGGAGGGGCCGCTCCAGTACGACGCGGCGATCGAACAGAGTGTGGCCGATCAGAAGATGCCCGACTCGCAGGTGGCAGGCAAGGCGACCGTCTTCATCTTCCCCGATCTCAACACCGGCAACAACACCTACAAGGCCGTCCAGCGCAGTGCCGGCGCGGTGGCGGTGGGCCCGGTTCTGCAGGGACTCAACAAGCCCGTCAACGACCTCTCCCGCGGTGCCCTGGTGCAGGACATCGTCAACACCGTCGCGATCACCGCGATCCAAGCACAGGGAGAAGAAGCAGCCCAGGGAGAAGCGGCACAGGGAGATTCGGCATGAGCAGCGACGACACCGTTCTCGTCATCAACTCGGGTTCGTCCTCGATCAAGTTCCAGGTGATCGAACCCGATTCCGGTGTCGCCCGCCAGTCCGGTCTCGTCGAGCGCATCGGCGAGCCCGAGGGTCGAGTGGTCCTGCACCACGACGGGGAGGTCCTCGAGGAGGTCGGTCGGATCGAGGACCACCGTTCGGGACTGCGCAAGGCCGCCGAACTGATGGCGTCGGTCGGTCATCCCCTGCCGGAATCCGGCATCATCGCGGTCGGTCACCGAATCGTGCACGGCGGCAGCGAGTTCTACGAACCGACCCTGGTCGACGATCGGGTGTTGAAGGAGATCTCGACGCTGTCCGACCTTGCACCGCTTCACAACCCCGCCAATGTCGTCGGCATCGAGGTCGCACGGGACACGCTGCCGGACGTTCCTCAGGTCGCCGTCTTCGACACCGCGTTCTTCCACACCCTGCCCATGCCCGCCGCGACGTATGCGATCGACCGGGACGTCGCCCGCGAGTTCGGTATTCGCCGCTACGGATTCCACGGGACCTCACACCAGTACGTGTCCGAGCGGGCCGCGAAAGTCCTCGGCCGCGGCACCGACGAGATCGACCAGATCGTGCTGCATCTCGGCAACGGGGCGTCGGCGTCGGCGATCGCGAAGGGCCGGGCCGTCGACACCACGATGGGATTCACCCCGCTCGAGGGACTGGTGATGGGGACTCGTGGCGGCGACATCGATCCCGGAGTGCTGTTGCACCTCTCCCGCACGGCCGGGATGACGGTCGACGACATCGACGCCCTGCTCAACCGCAGGTCCGGGCTGTGGGGGCTGTCCGGAGTGAACGACTTCCGTGCCCTCACCGAACGGATCTCTGCCGGAGATCAGGACGCGCAGCTCGCGTACGACGTCTACGTGCACCGGCTCCGCAAGTACATCGGCGCCTACCTGATCGAACTCGGGGGAGTGGATGCGATCACCTTCACCGCAGGTGTCGGGGAGAACGCCGCGTCGGTGCGCCGGGACGCGCTCGCCGATCTCGAGATGTTCGGCATCGTGATCGACGACGACCGGAACGAGAACGGTCAGGGGGAGCGGCGGATCTCGGCCGACTCGTCCTCGGTGGCGGTACTGGTGGTACCGACGAACGAGGAACTGGCGATCGCCCGGGACGCTGCTCGGCTGGTGCGTTCCTGACGACGGTCACGCAACCCGAACACCCACTCGAGGCTCCGGTGCAGCACCCACGCGATCGGGATCGACAACACCGTCGTCACGATGAAGACACCGACCACCGAGCCCTGGAACGTCGAGTAACCGAGTAGATCCATGACGAGTTCCATGACCACCAGGTGCACCAGGAACAACTCGTAGGAGATCTCGCCCAACCACACCACGGCCGGGTGTGAGAGCGCTCGTCCGTAGAGCCCACCGCCGTCGCTGCCGATCACGAGCGGAGCGAGCAGACACATCGAGAACGCCAGGTACAGGAACGACTTGGTGATCGCGGCTCCCGCATCCTGCGGGATGATGGTCGCCTCGCCCGCGGCGGGGGTGCACGAGAGTGCGTAGGCGGCCACCGCTCCGAGCAGCAACAGCGGGGTGCTCACCCGGCGGATCGTCACCGCCGCCACGGTCAGCACCATCCCGCCGGCGAACCAGGCGAGGAATCCCGGCAACCACAGCCGGGCCGAGTAGTCGATGTCGGCGGAGTGGGTGAAGACCACCCACGCCGGGGTCACCGCGGCCACCGCGCAGAGCGCGCCGACGAGCCGTCCCGGGTGCCAGCCACGGCGGCACACGAGGACACACAGTGCCCAGGCCAGGACGGGAAGTATCAGGTAGAAAGCCACTTCGACGGCCAGGCTCCACATCTGCGTGAGTCCCGCGTGGAAATGGCCGAGCCCGTAGATCTGGGTGAGTGTCATGTTCCGGAGGAATCCCTCGACGCCCTGCCCCGTCTCGCCGGCGTCGCGGTGCCGGTAGACGAGATTACGTCGAGATCACGACGAGCCAGTACGCCGGGAGGATCCGGCGGGCGCGGTGCCGGAAGTAGCGAGTGAGGCTCGGACCCGAGGTGCCGCGGGCCAGTGCCGTCACCCAGGGGCGGAACAGCAGGAACCCTGACAGCACGAAGAACACGGCGACGCCGGCCTCGAGCCGCGCGAAGAACCACCCAGCGGTGTCTTCTGTGTAATTTCCCGTCCAGAAGCCGGCGTGGGTGCCCACCACCAGCAGCGCCGCGAATGCCCTCAATCCGGTGATCGAGTCGATGCGGCTGGTGGGAGCGTCGGGGACATCGGACGGATCTGTGCTGACCATGGCGGGAGTCGAGGCTACCTGCTTCCGGCGAGCCCCGGTTCACCTCGGGACGGCACCGAGTGTCCGGCCAGGCGCATCACGGTGCCGGAAACGACCGCCGCTCGTGGGTCGGGGACGCCCAGCGTGGAGGGTTCTCCCGAGTGCTCGGCGTCGCATCGGCCGAGGCCAGGGCGGAACCGGTGGAGTACCAGCGGCCGCTCAGATAGTCGCGGTAGAGCACCGAGTGCTGAAGCCCGCTGACGTGTTCGACCGGGTCGGTCAGCCATACGACTTCCGGCACATCGCCCTCGGCCGAGGTTCGGAGCACTTCGGGAATGTCGTGGACGACGAGGCGCCACTCGTCTCCCGCCGTTGTCAGGACGGCGCGAATGGCGTGGACCCTGGAGAGTGCGATCGGCATGATCGGCCTGTCGACTCCTTCCGAGTACATGGAGCAGGTCTCACCCCGCGCAGGAGTGTGACTGATGCTACTCGCTGGTAACTACGTTGCGCCACAGTATTCGTCAGGGGCGACGAGGGCTCCTTCGGGTCGGCCTCGGCGCGTCGCGCTGCTCGTCCGACATTCAAGTTAGTGTGGGTAAGTTGATGGGTGCGGCGAGGTGAACTGGAGGTTCCGGATGGCAGGCCGGCCGTCGGAGAGACAGGAGCGCCGCAAGCAGCGCACGCGGTCGCAGATTCTGTCAGCCGCGCTGGAAGCCTTCTCCGAACGCGGCTATCAGGCGGCCACGGTCTCGGACATCGCCGAGCGTGCCGACGTCGCCCTGCGTTCGGTATATCTCCACTTCGAGGACAAGAGGGGACTCTACGCCGCTCTGATCGATCACGCGCTCGAACTCGACCGCGAATACTGCGACGCCGGATGGGACGCCGCCGACGATCCGATCGGCCGCATCCAGGGTATCGCCGAGGGGTATCTCCGTTTCTACCGTGAGCAGCCGGGGTACTTCCGGATCTTCCGGTTCCCGCCTTCGGACGTGTACGGCGACCCACACCTCGACAAGCCGACGCAGCACGTCGCCGACCGGATCGCGAGCGAGATCGACCGGATGTCGACGGCGGTGACGGAGGCGATCGACCTCGGGCTCTTCCGTCCGGGTTCGCCGCGAGCGATCGCCACGTACATGTGGGCCTCGTGGGACGGCGTCATCGCGTGTCACATGATGCCCGGTCACATGGGCTTGAGCGACGACGAGTTCGAGGACGTGCTGAACGAGGCCAGGGCCATCATCGCCTTCGGTCTCCTGCGCGCCGACGTGTCCTAGGCCTGCGTCCTCCCATCCGGGCGGCCGGCATTGTGATCGACACCAAGGGTCGGGAACTCCCACCGGTGCCCGTCACAGTGTGCCGACGGGCGGATCTGCGCCGGACGTCGCCGTGGCGTGATGCCGGGTGCGGTCACGTCGAATTCAACTATCTATAACTGCCGGTCACGGTCACATGCCGCACCGGCGTAGGTGCGTCGCGGCCCTCGTGTGACCTTTTGCACATGGAATGCATTATTGCTGCGACAGTGCAGTTATGCGACCATCATTCTCACGAAGCCGGTGAGTTATCGCTCTGCTGAACGTCATTCGGGTCGATGCGAAGAGAGCAGCGTAGGAAGAGTGGCCGAACTCGGGCCTCGATCCGGCTGTCGGTGTGCCAGTTACGGGGAGGAAAGTGCGATGTTGCTCGCAAACGAAGGCTGTCTGCTGGAGGCTCGGCTGCCCGAGTTGTTCGAAGCTCTGAATGCCGCGTCGCTCGACGAACTCGAATCCGAGGGTGGGCCGGCGATCAAACTGTTCAAGGGATCCCGCGCCGGCCGCCTGCTGGCTCCGGTGGAATCCGGCGGGCTCGGTGCCTCGGCGCTCGACGCGGTCCGTATCCAACGTGCGGTCGGCGCGCGAGCACCGTCGCTCGCCGTCGCGAGCACGATGCATCACTTCTCGCTGGCGAGCCTGATGGAGGCCGCGCGAGGTGGCGACGGTGCGCACCTGCTGCTCCTCGAGGCGATCGCGGGAGAGAACCTCCTGATGGCCTCGGGGTTCGCGGAGGGGACGACCGGTGCGAGCGTACTGACGCCGAGCCTGTCGGCCGAACGGGTCGAGGGCGGGTACCGACTGGACGGCGCCAAGCGGCCGTGCAGCCTGGCGAGGTCGATGGACCTGCTCACTGCGAGCGTCTCGGTCGACTCCCCGGTCGGGCCGGAACTTGCCGTCGCGGTCGTTCCGGCGTCCGCCGAGGGCATCGAGGTCGAACCGTTCTGGAATGCCACGGTTCTCCGGGCCGCCGAGAGCGATGCCGTCGTCCTCACCGACGTGCGCATCGCGGAGCCCCAGCTCGTCCGGGTCGGGGTCCCCGGCGCCGCGGCGGTCGATCAGGTCCAGCAGGCCGGATTCGTCTGGTTCGAACTACTGATGACCGCGAGCTACCTGGGCATCGCGGCGCGACTGGTGAATCGGGTACTCCGAGAGGAGCGGGGCGGCCCGGTGCGGCGTGCGCTGCTCGCCGGCGGTCTCGACACCTGTGCCGGCGCGATCGACGCGATCGCCGCGGAGCTCGATCGGGAGGGAGCCGGACAGCAGCTGCTCCGCCGAGTTCTCCTGGCCCGCTATACGACACAGAAGATCATCGCGCAGAGTGTGGACGAGTCCGTCGAGTTGCTCGGCGGAATGGCGTTCATTCGCGGTGACTCGGACATCCGCTACTTCGCCGAGGCGACTCGATGCCTGGCATTTCATCCACCCGGTCTGCCTCGGGCCGCTCCGGCGTTGCTCGATTCGCTTGCCGGACAGCCACTCCGGATCGTCTGAACCACATCCGCACCGACAACACCACCGATGGAGAATCCCATGAGTAGTGACCAGACGAAGATTCTCGTGACCGGGGCGTCCGGAGTGATCGGGCGGTCCCTGCTCGAAGCGCTGCGTTCTCGCAGTGTCGTCGCGCTGGAACACCAGAGCCGTGTGCACGAGGAATCCCACGTGCAGTGGGTTCGGGGCGACGTGACCGCGACGGATCTCGGCCTCGGTGAGCAGTACGACGCCGTGGCCGCTTCGGTCACGCACGTGGTGCACATCGCCGCGGCGGTCGACTTCAACGTCGAACCGCAGTCGATCGAGACGATCAACCTCGGCGGGACGCGCAACGTCGTCGCCTTCGCACGTGCGGCGGGAGCGCCGCTCGTGCACGTGAGTACCGCGTTCGTCGACCGGCGTGAACAGGCACTGTCGGTGTCCGGTTGTGCGGACGGTAGGGACGCCTATCTGCGCTCGAAGACGCTCGGCGAGCAGGTGGTCCGGGAGAGCGGCCTGGACTACGCGATCGTGCGGCCCTCGCTGCTCGCGGGCGACGTGGGTTCGGGCGAGATTCCGCGCCATCAGGGCCTTCATGCCTTCCTGGGCGCCTATGCCAAGGGCGCCCTCCCGTTCGTGCCGTTCCCCGAGGACACCTACATCGATTTCGTTCCCCGTGACGTGGTCGCGGCCGCGATCGCTCGCCTACTGTCGGTCGACCTCACCGGTCAGGAGCTGTGGCTGACCGCGGGACGCGGTTCGCTGACGGCTCGGGCCCTCGTCGACCTCGTCCGCGGCACTCTCGCACCGGCGGGTGTGCACCTCGACAGCCCCCGGTTCTTTCCCACGGAGACGGTGCAGCGGCTCCTGCAGCCCGCGTTCTTCAGTGAGCTCGAGGGTCGGGACCGCAACAAGTTCGAGCACCTGCTCGCCGTCGCCTCGGTCTTCGCGGACGAGGTGTTCCCCTCGGATCTGGGGAAGGGGGAGCTGTCCGGCCTGGCTCTGTCCGAGAACGATTCGGCAGCGTTGATCGAGGCGACGGTCGATCGGTACTGGACGCCTGCACTGCGCGAGGCGATCTGATGCCCGCCACCGATCGGGCGGCGCTGGTCGGCCGGTACCGCCGCTATCTGGGTGCCGGGCGCGCCCGGCTCGCCGAGTACATCGGCGCGGGTATCGAGGTGTCCTCGTCCGGGAGCACCGTGACCACCGCGGACGGTGCGTCGCTGCTGGACTGCGGCGGCTACTCGGTGTTCCTGCTCGGACACTGCCACGAGGCCGTCGTCGAGGCGGTCGTCGAGCAGGTGCGCCGGCACCCGCTGGCGACCCGGCTGCTGCTCGAGCCGACGATCGCCGAGGCGGCGCAGGCGCTGGTGTCGCTCGCGCCGGAGGGGCTGGACAAGGCGTTCCTGGTCAACTCCGGCGCGGAGGCCACCGAACTCGCCCTGAAACTCGCTCGGGCACATGGCCGTACCGAATTGGTGTGCATGCGCGGTGGATATCACGGGAAGACGCTCGGTGCGCTGTCGGTGACCTCCAATCAGCTCTACCAGTCGCTGTTCGCTCCGCTTCTCGACGCCACGGCCGTGGACTACGGCGATCCGGATGCACTTCGCGAGGTACTCGCCGGTGTACCGGGCCGCGCCGCGGTGATCCTCGAACCGGTCCTCGGCGAGGGCGGGGTCGTCGTCCCGCCGCGCGGATACCTCGCCGAGGTGGAGCGACTGTGCCGGCAGTACGACGCGACGCTGATCGTCGACGAGATCCAGACCGGCCTCGGAAGGTGCGGCCGGACGTGGGCGCACCAGCCCGAAATCGAGTGTCCGGACATCCTTCTCGTGGGCAAGGCATTGTCCGGCGGGGTGGTTCCGGTGGCGGCGGTCCTGGCAACGGACGTGCTGTTCAAGCCGGTCGCCGACGATCCGGCACTGCACTCGTCCACGTTCGGCGGGTCGCCGCTCGCCTCTGCCGCGGTGCTCGCCACGCTCCGAACCCTCGACAGGGAACGGATCGTCGAACGTGCCGGAGAACTCGGCGACATCCTGCTCCGGGCCGTCGTCGACGTGTGCGCCCCGTACCGGGAGCTGATCGTCGAGGTCCGCGGCGCCGGACTGCTGCTCGGAATCGAGTTCGTCCGCCCCGACGTGACCGCCGAGGTGGCGACGACGATGTTGCACCACGGCGTCATCGTCAACCACTCGCTCAACGATCACGCGGTCCTGCGGATCACCCCGCCGGCCGTGATGACCCCCGACGAGGTCGAACGACTCGTCGACTGCCTACACCTGAGTCTGGACGAAGTCTCCCGGAGCTTCGTCGCGCTCGCCACTACGTGAAGGGACATCCCATGCCAGTCATGATCATCGAGCGCGAGATCGAGCACGCTCACGCACACGAGGTGTACGAACGGATCGCGGACGTCGAGAGCTATCCGACCGTTGCCGCGAGCATTCTGCAGGTCCAGGTGACCGATCGGGACGGGGATCGGTGCACGTCGCACTGGGACGTCGCGTTCCGCGGCGGCATCCTGCGATGGGTCGAATCCGACGAGTTCGACCGGGTGAACCTGCGGTCGACGTTCGAGCAGGTGGACGGAGACCTCGCGGCCTTCCGCGGATCCTGGTCGGTACAGGACCTCGAGCCCGGCGTCCGGATCACGTTCACGGCGGAGTTCGATCTCGGAATGCCGAGTCTGGCAGCGATGCTCGATCCGGTTGCGGAGCGAGCGCTCCGCGCGAACATCACCGAGCTCATCGACGCGTTCAGCAGCGAACAGCCCTCCGCCGGCAGGCTCGTCGCCGCGGACTCCACCGGAAAGGGACAGTGAACATGGCCGGGGACATCCTCACGGATCTGGTCGACGTGGTCCGTACCGAACTCGCGGTCGGTGTCGTCGACATCGACGCCGGCTCCGATCTGACGGCAGATCTCGGACTCGACTCCGTCGCCTTCGCCATCGCCATCGTCGCGATCGAGGACCGGTTCGGGGTCCGTCTCGCCGAGGAGGAGCTGTTCGCGTGCCGCACCCTCGGCGACGTGGCCGGGCTGGTCGGTAGGCAGCGTGACGCGGTGGTGACCGATGCCTGACACCGGGGTCGCCTCGCGCACAGACCTCGTCTCGGAGATCTCGGCGGCCATGGACACGGGACGCACCCTCGGTGTCCTGGACAAGGCCGACGGCAGCTGGATCCGCCGGCCGTGGAGCGACGTGTACCTCCGCGCGGAGGCGTACGCGGCGCGGCTGCTCGATCCGCGATCCGGTTCGCCCACCGCACCGGTGGCGGTGGTCGGCGAGCCCACCGCGGAGACGGTGTCCGTCCTGTGTGGGGCGTGGCTCGCGGGCCGGGCGGTGACCGTGCTCGCCGGTCCCGTGCGCACCGCCACGCCGGAGGCGTGGGTGCGTCGCACCCTCGACCAGTTCGAAACCCTCGGTGTGACCGCGGCATTCAGCTCGGGGACACCGCTCGGTCTGTTACGCGAGGCGGACACGGTCGGTGAGGTGTTCGATCTCGCCGAGGTCTCGCGGTGGCCGGGCGCACCGTCGTCGTTCCGCCCGGTGCCGGCCGCGGAGGACGCGACCGTGCTCTACCAGGGGACGGCCGGGTCCACGGGCAACGCGAAGACGGTGCAGCTGACGGCGTCTGCGGTGACGGCGAACATCCGTGCGCTGCAACAGCGAGTGGCCCTGGACGGCTCCCGGGATTCGCTGGCCACGTGGCTGCCGCTGTACCACGACATGGGACTGTCGATGCTGCTCGCCGGCCTGTTGTCGGGTACGCAGACGTGGTTGTCGCCGACGTCGTGCTTCGCGCGTTCGCCGTTCGACTGGCTCGACTGGCTGACGGTGAGCGAGGCGACCATCACCGCGGCCCCGAACTTCGCGTACAGCCTGCTGGGCCGGTACGCGTCCGGCGCGGCGAAGGCGGACCTGGGTGCGCTTCGCCATGCCATCAACGGAGGTGAGCCGATCGACGTCGAGAGCACCGAACGGTTCGCTCGCGAGTTGTCGCGATTCGGGTTCGATCCCCGCGCCGTCGCCTGCGCCTACGGCCTGGCCGAGGTGACGTGCGCGGTGACCATGCCGTTGCCGTCGTCGGGTCTGGAGACGGACACCGTGACCGCGAAGGACGGGCGGGAACGTCGGCACGCACTGCTGGGCCCGGCGCTCGACGGAGTCCGGCTCCGCATCGCCGAGACCCGGCAGTCCACCGAGTTCGACGGGGTGCGCTCCGTCGGCGAGGTCGAGGTCTCCTCTCCCGCACAGATGAAGGGCTACCTCGGTGAACCGGACCTGGTTCCGGGCGGGTGGGTGAAGACCGGGGACCTCGGCTACCTGGTGGACGACCAGCTGGTGGTGTGCGGCCGGAGCAAGGAGCTGATCACCCTCGCCGGGCGCAACATCTTCCCGCAGGACGTGGAGGCGGCCGCGGCACGGGCGGACGGTGTCCGCACCGGTTGCGTCGTCGCGTTCGCCGACGATTCGGTGCTCTCGACGTCGTCCGGCGGCGGTGCCGCGCGCCGGGACCGACTGGTCGTGGTCGCCGAGTACGTCGGGTCGGATCACGCGGCCGCCCGGCGCGAGATCGGCGAGTTGGTCGCCTCCGAGTGCGCAGTCACCCCGGGGGCCGTCGAACTCGTGGGCGCGGGCACCCTGCCCAAGACGACCTCCGGAAAGCTCCGGCGGCTCGAGGTGAAGAGCAGGTTCGGTGCGTCGGCCGGCGATCCGGCGCACGGCGGGGGTGTGCGCCGATGACCGTGACGATATCGGACGTCGACGAACGCGTGGAGTTCTCGACATTGCTGGACAGTGTGTTCGACGAGCGGGTGAACGGGCTGATCGAGGAGGCGGATCGGACGGGCACGTTCCCTCGCCAGATCATCGCGGCGTTGGGCGACGCCGAGGTGTTCGCCCGTAAGTGGCAGCGAGGGCACGTCCCCGATCTCCATCTGCTGTTCGCGCTCGCGGAGCGGCTGGGCCGTACCGGGTCGGCGGGCATCTCCGTCGGCGTCAGCCTGCACGATTCGGCGATCGCCATCCTGCGCAGGTTCGCCCGCTCCGACATGCTCGTCGATCTGACCGAGCGGGCGATCCGCGGGGACGCCGTCGTGTGCCTCGGCGCGTCCGAGGCCGGGGGCGGCTCGGATCTCCAGGTCGTGCAGTCCACGGCGACTCCGGTCCCGGGCGGGTATCGGGTCCGGGGTGCCAAGAAGTTCGTCTCCCTGTCGACGGTGGCCGACGTGGTGCTTGTCGTCGTACGGGCGGGTGACACCGCGCGCAGCGCCGGCGAACTCGCTCTGATCGCGTTGGACCGCAACGACGTCGAGGTCGGCCCCGCCTACGAGAAGCTGGGTGCGCACTGTCTGGAGACGGCCCCGATCACGTTCGACGTGGAGGTGCCCGCCGAGGCGTTGGTGGCCCGTGCCGGAACCGGTCTGGCGGCACTGAGCTGGGGTCTGGCACAGGAACGGCTCTCGATCGCCGGACAGGTGGTCGGCGCGTGCGATCTCGCGATGGGAATCACGGTGGCGAGGCTCAAGTCGCGTGAACAGTTCGGTAGCCGGTTGTTCGATCACCAGGCGCTGCGGCTTCGGTTCGCCGACCTGCAGGCGCGGCTGGACGTGTTGCGGTGGGCTCTGCAGGGTCTGGCCGCCTCGGGCCAGGTCCCCAGCATCCGCGCGGCGTCGGGGCTCAAGGTCACCGCCGCGCGTCTCGGGGAGGAGGTCATGTCCGAGTGCCTCCACGTGTTCGCCGGGGCCGGCTATCTGGTCGGTCAGGCACCTGTCGAGAAGTGGTGGCGTGAAATGAAACTGGCGCGGGTCGGCGGCGGGGCCGACGAGGTGTTGTGGGAGCTGGTCGCGACCGGTCTCACCCCTGATTTCGACGGCTACGCACGGACGGTGAGCGAATGACCGCCCTGACGAACGCGTCGGCGGCCGACGAGGCGTCACTCACCGGACTCGACGAGTTCTTTCTCGGCATCGAGAGCGCACGACGACCGACACACTGGGCACTCGTCTTCGAGCTGAGCACGGACGGTGCGGAGATCACGGCCGACGAGCTGACCGAGCGGATTCGCGAGCGAGTCGCCACGTCCGGTCTCTTCCGGCTCGCACTCTCCGGAACCGGTCGCCGGGCCCCTCGCCTGGTCGAGGCGGTCGACTGGGATCCGGCACGGAACGTCGAGATCTGCCGGACGGTCGGTGACGAGGCAGGCGATGCGCTGGTCGAACGGCTGATGTCCGAGCCGTTGCCCAGGGATCGTCCGCTGTGGCGCGTGGTGGCGGTGGAGCAGGAACGTCCACGTCGGCGGCGGATCGTGTTGGCTGTGCACCATTGCATGTCGGACGGGATCGCCGGGGCCGGCTTCGCGCGTCTGCTCGCCGACGGCGACGAGGCCGGATTGGCGCACCTCGACCGGTACGTCGACTCGGACCGGTTCCGCTGGTCCTCCCCGGGCCGGGCCGTCGTCTCCCGGGCTGCCCGTTCCTTCGTCGCGTCCTGGCGGGGCGCGCGGCGCTCGCCCGGGTTGGCTCCCCTCGCATCCGGGCAACGCCGGGTGCGGACGGCGGCGGTGCCGGCCGTCGACTTCCGTGCTTCCGCCGTGGCCAACGGTGCAGGGTCGGCCGACTATCTCCTCGTCCTGGTCGAGGAATCGTTGCGCCGCGCCGCCGAGATCGCCGGGCTCGAGCCGGGGCCCGGCCGGGACGGGGTGCGGGTCCTCACCCCGGCGACGTTGGACCCGAGCCTGCGGCACACCGGGAATGCCGTGTCGATGACGCTGGTCAATCTCACTCTGGCTCCCCGATCCCGCGTGGACGCACTGGGGGAGATCCGGGCGCAGTTGGTCTCGGCCACGGAATCCGGAACCCAGCACGCCATCCCGGCCGTCTCGGCGCTGGGTGCCCACCTGCCGTGGGGTCTGCGCAAGGCCGCGTCACGGCGCACCGTGGCCACGATCAGGCCCGACATCCACGTCGGCCTCAACCCCGCGTACCACTCGATTCGCACGGTGCTCGGGCGCGAGGTCGGGAGTATCCGGCCGGTGTCGCCGCTACTGGGAAATTCGCTGTCGGTCACCAGTGTGCTGACCGGTGCGGAGCTCAGCGTCGGAATCACCTGGGACCCGGTGGCACTCGGCGATTTCGGGGCCGACTTCGCCGCCGCGCTCGTTCACGCCGTGAGCGTGGCGAGCTGACTCGCGGCACCGTCCACCGGGCCGGATGCCATTCCAACGATAGGGATACTCGATGCAGGACAAGAAGTTTCGGCGGCTGATTCTGATCCTCTGGCCGGTGGTATTGGTGGCGCTGGGGATACCCGCCCTGGCGGTGCACGACCGCGTCGGTGAGCCGAACCTGACGGTGAGCGGCAGCGCCTCCGAGCGCGCCGACCAGATCCTCGACGAGAGGTTCCCGGGATCGACTGCCGTCGCGATCCTGCTCGAAGGCCCCGCGGACCAGGTCCGGATACAGGGAACGCGTCTGGCCACCGAGCTCGACGGTGCAGGGTACGGGCCCGTCGTCACGCCGTGGACCGACGACTCGGTGGCCGACGTGCTCGCACCCGAGCCGGGCACCGCGTTGTTGCTCGCCATGACCGGTGGATCCGAAGGCGCCATGAAGGACGCCGACGTGATCGTCGACCGGGTGGACGAGGTGATCGCCGACCCGGTGGCGGCGTCGATCACCGGCGAGGGAGTGGTGGGGAGCGCCCTCGAAGAGGCGGGCGTACGAGAACTCCGCAAGGGCGAACTGTACGCGCTGCCCCTGCTGATCGTGATCCTCCTGCTGGTGTTCCGGTCCCTGCTGGCCGCCGCGATCCCCATCGTGATCGGGGGGTCGGTGCTGATCGCGACGTCGGGCGTACTGAGCGTGCTCGCCGGTGCGGTCTCGCTCGACTCGCTGGCCATCAGTATCGCCTCGATGATGTCGCTGGCACTGGGCGTCGACTACTCGCTGTTGATCGTCTCCCGATTCCGGGAGGAACTCGCGCGCGGGCTGCAGCCGTGGGAGGCGGCCGCGCTTGCCCGGCGTACGGCCGGACGCACCGTCGTCGAGGCCGGCTGCGTTCTGCTCGCCGCGGTGAGTGCCGCGTTGCTCGTGGCTCCCGGCCCCTTCCTGGTGTCCGCGACCGTGGCGGTCGGTGCCGCCGCGGTCATGAGCGTGATCGCCGCGGTGGGAATCGTGCCGGTGCTGCTCGGCTTCGCCGGCCGCCGGATCAACGGGCGGCGTGGCACCCGGACGCAGGAAACGGAGGGCGGCGTCGTGCTGCGCGCCTGCCGCCTCGCGCTGCGACGTCCGGTGCCGGTCGGGTTGCTGGTGCTGCTGGTCCTGATCCCGCTGTCCCTTCCCGCACTCGGAATGCGCACGGGGACACCCGGTGTGGAACTGCTGACGAAGGGCGAGCGTGCGCTCGCGGACTACACCCGTATCTCGGAGGTGATGGGGCCGGGGTGGTCGGCGCCGTTCATCGTGGTGGCGCAGAACCCCGACGGCCCGGTCACGACGCCGGCACTCCTGACCGAGCTCAGTGAACTGGAGGGCGAACTCCGCGAGACCGAGGGGGTCGCGGAGGTGCTGGGAGCCGGGGCGGTGGCCGACCGGCTGCTCTCGGTCGAGTCGCTCGATCCGCCGGCCCTGCTGTCCGCCGCTCGTTCGGCGGGGGTGGACGTGGGCCCGATGATCGCCCAGTCCCCGAACGTCCTGCAGTCCGGGTACCTCGGCCTGGCCGCTCTCGACGGGGCCCGCTCCGATCTGCGTGGACTCGCGGCGACGGTGGTCAACATCGATCTGGGCGGGGACACCGCACGTTTCGTGGTGGTCCCCGATGCACCGGCGGGGAGCCCGGAGGCCGTCCGGCTCTCGGACGAACTACGCTCGGCGGCAGAGAGTCTCGCCGGGTCGACGGGGATGACGGTGGTGGTCGGCGGGTCGGGCCAGCTGGTCGTCGATTTCGGCAAGGAGATCACGAGGTTGGTTCCGCTCCTTCTGCTGGTGTTGTCCGGGGCCTCCTACCTGGTGCTCGTCGTCCTGCTCCGGTCCCTGCTCGTACCCCTGGTGGCAGTGCTGCTCAACGTCCTCACCGTCGGGGCGGCGTTCGGTGTCCTGGCCCTGCTGTACGACGGGACGGTCGGGCCGGAGCAGGTGCCCGTCTACATCGCGGGCACGGCCGTACTGGGGATCATGGGCATCATGTTCGGCCTGTCCATCGACTACCAGGTGTTCATGCTGTCGCGCATTCGTGAAGCGTGGCTCCGCACCGGAGATCCGATCGCGGCGATCAACGGCGGCATCGTGGGTACCGCCCGGGTGATCACCGGCGCAGCGCTGGTGATGATCGCGGTGTTCACGGGCTTCGCGCTCACCACCTTCCCGGTCAACCGGCAGTTGGGAATCGGGCTCGTGGTCGCCGTCCTGGTCGATGCCACTCTGCTCCGGCTGCTGCTGTTGCCCGGCGCCCTGAAGCTGCTCGGTGCCCGGGCGTGGTGGTGGCCGGGCACGCCCCGCCCGCAGGTCCGCACCGAGGTCGAGCCGGAGCGCCAGGAACTGGTGCGCGCGGGAGAGTAGAGGGTAGCGATACGGCAGGACGGTCGAGGTCGACGGCTGCCTGCGGCCGGTCAGGTGTGACGGCGCAGGTAGCCGTCGACGACGGCGTGGAACGCACCGGGCTGCTCGAGCATCGGCAGATGGCCGCAGTGCGGGATGGTTGCGTTCTCCGCCGACGGAATGCGTTCTGCGAGAGCGCGTACCAGCCGGGGAGGCGACACTCTGTCGTGGGCGGTCCCGACGCACAGCACCGGGCACCGGATGCGGTCGAGGCGGTCGAACGGATCCGCGAGGGCGATACTCGCGACCGTGGGCAGTGCCCCGGCCGATCCTGCGCCGGCCAGCAACAGCGACGCGGTCTCCTCGTCGTTGTTCGGTCCGGCCAGATACGGCCAGAGTGCCGCCCGGCGAAGGGTGTCGTGGCGGGCCACGACACGACGCAGGGCGGTGGGCACGGGAACCCCTGCGGTGAGCACCTCGAACAACACCGCGGTGTTCGCCGGGTCGAGTCGTCGTCGCAGCGCACCGAAGGGCCCGGATCTCGCCGGCAGCGCGAACCAGGAGACGGCCCCGCAGACCGCGATCGTCGCGGTCACGTGGTCAGGGTGTGTCGCGGCGTACCGCAGGGCCACGGGCGCGCCCATCGAATGGCCGATCACCACCGGCCGGTCCAGATCCAGCAGGGCCCGTACTCGGTCGACGGTGTCCACCATCGCGTCGAACGAGCATCCGTTCAGCCGCGCCTGGGAGTCGCCGAAGCCGGGAAGATCGATCGCGACGACGCGGTGTCTGCGGGCGAGGAACGGGATGGTCCGCGCCCAGTGGGTCCAGCTCCCGGCCATACCGTGGATGAGCAGTACCGGGCGGCCGGTGCCGGCTTCGACGTAGTGCACCTGCCGTCCGGCGATCCGGACCCGGCCGGATCTCGGGGCCGCCGTGTCGGGGCCTCCTGACGTGTCGGCAACCATCGACGTACCTCGCTTTCCGGTCGGCTCCGCCCCCGGTGGCGGCGATTCCCTCAATTTACTGCCTTCGGCATGAAATAGTGCACGTATCATGCACCATTGACCGAGAGGTGATGCCCGTGCCGATTCTCGTGGTCTCGGGAGTGCTCGAGCTGACCGTGGGTGTGCTCTCCGGATGGCTGATGCTGCTCGCGTCCGACCGCCCCGCCTGGCTGCGTGCCCTGGGTCTGCGCGACGCGGGCTATCTGCGCAAGGGACACCTCGATCTGCTGTTCATGGGCGTCATCCAGGTGGCGGTCGGGGTCGCGGTGTCCCCGCTGCCGCTGTGGATCGCGATACCGATCGTCCTCGGGGCGGTCGTGCAGCCGCTGTCCTTCTTCGCGCTCTCGGCCCGGCCGTCGCTGCGCGAGTCTGCCGTGTTCCAGGCCGCGGAGTTGTCGGTCTTCGTGGTGTTCACGGCCGGCTGGCTCGCGCTCGCCACGCTGGTCGTGCTCCGTGTCCGGTGAGCGCACCGGAGTGGCACACGAGGTCGATGTCGACGTCGTCCGTTCGCGACTGACCCGGTCGATCGTCGTCTCCAGCCTGCTCGGAGTGGTCGTGATGAGCGGCCTCGTCGGGTTCGCCCTGCCCGGGGCGGAGGTCTACACGAGGCAACTCGCACCGGTGAACTTCGTCCTGATGCCGGCGTACATCGCCGTCGCCTGCGCGTTCGCGGCCGTCTACGTGCCTCGTCGCGTCGCGCGCCGCCTGCGCGAGGTTCTGGCAGCCTCGGAGCCGAGCCGGCAGGACCGCCTCTTCGCGGTGTCGATCCCAGTCGTCCTCACTCGGGCACAGGCCCTCGCCTGGGGCGGCTCGTTGGTGCTGCTTCCGCCCGCCTACGGCTATGTCGACGCCCGCTTGTTCCCGGTCACCGCGGTGGCGATCGTCTGCGGCGGACTCGTCGTGTGCGCCAACAGCTATCTGTTGGCCGAGGCCATCGCACGACCGGTGTCCGCCTGGGCACTGGAAGGGGGGAACCCCCGACCGGACGGGGGATCGAACCTGTCCCTGCGGGCGCAGCTCGGCTGGCTCCTCGGTACCGGGGTGCCGTTGTTCGGGGTGATCCTGGTGGTGTCGGCGGAGATCCACTCCGGTGGATCGGACGTGGCGGTGTCGGTGCTGGCGATCGGCGTGGTCGGCCTCGTCGCCGGTCTCGTACTCATGATTCTCGCGAACCGCGCGATCGTCGCCCCCGTGCGTAGCGTGCGTGCCGCGATGGCCGCCGTCGAGAAGGGAGATCTCGACGTCGATGTCGTCGTGTTCGACGGCACCGAACTCGGTGACCTGCAGAGTGGATTCAACCGGATGGTCCGCGGGTTGCGCGAACGTGAGCGACTCCGCGACCTCCTCGATCGGCAGGTCGGCGCGCCCATCGCCGAGACCGCCGTGCGGAACGGCCCGGAGTTCGACGGGCAACTGCGCGATGTCGCGGTGCTGTTCGTCGACATCGTGGGCTCGACGGGGCTCGTCGAACGGTGCCCGCCGAAGGAGGCGGTTCGCCTCATCAACCAGTTCTTCCGGATCGTCGTCGGCGAGATCGCCGGTCACGGTGGCGTCGTCAACAAGTTCGAGGGGGACGGAGCGCTCGCGATCTTCGGTGCCCCCGAGGACCTCCCGGACGGCCGCTCGCGCGCGGTGGAGTCTGCCGCCGCCATCGTGCGGCGAGCCCGGGACGAGCAGGTGCCCTACCGCATCGCCATCGGCATCAGCGCGGGCACGGTGGTCGCCGGTCACGTGGGCACGGACACCAGGTTCGAATACACGGTGGTCGGCGCCGCCGTGCACGAGGCGGCACGCCTCTGCGAGGTGGCCAAGCGGAGAGGCTGGAGCGCAGCCGCGGCCGGATCGGCGATCGCCGGGACATCGATCGCGGCGGACGCATGGGTCGCGTGCGGGGAGATCGCGCTGCGCGGCCGGAGCCGACCCACGGCGGTGTACCGGCTCGCCGCCGCCGGACCGGGTGAACCGGTCGTCCCGCCGGGTGCGTCCGCCAGGGGCGCGAGCGCCCGTTAGTCGACAGCAGGGGCGGTCAGAACAGGCTGCGGGGCCGGATCGCGTTGGCCATGTCCACCAGGGCATACCGGTGGGTGCGCTCCTGGGCGCCACGGGCGAGGGCCCGCAGACACTTCTCGACGCCCCGGCGCAGGCCCTCCTCGGTGAACGGCACGCCCAGGATGGGGCTGTCGTCGGACGGCCGGTTCCCGCAGCGCATCCAGTCCAGGGCGGTCCCGAGTACGAGGGTGCGCATCTGTAGTGCACGACTCTCCTCGGCGGCGAGCAGGCTCACCCGCCGCGCCGATTCCCGCATCGCGGCCTCGTCGAGGTCGACCAGCGCCCCGGAGAGCCGGGTGAGCACCGCCGTCATCCGGGCCATGCTGTAGTGCCGCGAGCTCGCCGGTACCTGGTCGAGGACGGTGACCGCACCGTCGAGGTCGCTTCGTGCGGTCAACTGGCGCGCGAGCCCGAAGGCCGCGCTCACCATGCCGTGGTCGGTCAACCACACCGTCCGGTAGTACCGTTCGGCGAAGTCCCGCCACTGTCGCTGGTCGCTGCTGTCCCAGTGCTGGACGATCAGGTCCGCCGTCACGGCGAGTGCCAGTTTCGGTGCCGCCTCGCCGGGCGCGGCGGTGAGGGCCGCCTCGAAGTGGGAGAAGGCCGGCTCGTACTGGGCCTCCGTGAGCATCGTCAGGCCGGCGTACCAGTCGATGCGCCAATGACTTCCGATGTCCCGTTCCAGACGGTCGAGCAGATTCCGGGCGGTCTCCGGGTCTCCCAGATCGAGGTGGGCGACCACCTCCGCGAACGTGAGTTCGCGCGACAGTGCGACGCGTCCTTCGCCGGACTGGCGCTCGATTCCGCTCTCGCGGGCGTGCGCGATGGAGTCCAGGGTCTGTCGGGGTTCGGCCTGCACGGTGGCCGCGAGCAGACGCGCGTGCGGGTCTCCCGGATCGACGAGCAGGACGGGGAGGCCCTGGGCCACCGAGCGCGGATCGAGGGTGGGGTCGCGGACACGACCGTCGACGTAGACGTCGGTCTGCTCGACGAGCTCGTCCGTCCCGAACGTGTTGCGCGGACGGCTGAACACGGTGGACAGCCCCGGACGCTCCCGGCCGGTGCGTCCGGCCACGATCTCCCGGAGCACGCCCGTGGCCTGCCCTGCCATCTCCTCGGCGGATTCGAAGCGCTGCTTCGGGTCCGGGTCGGTCGCCCGGAGCAGCAGGCGGTGGAAGAACTCGTGCTCGGCGAGCAGAGGAGCTTCCTCCGGGGTCGGCAGGCCGCTGCGCAGCTTGCCCTTGTCCACCGGCATGTCGAGCGTGAGAACGGCGAGCGTGCGCCCGACCGTATAGATGTCCGTCGCCGGTGTGGGCCCGGTCTTGATGATCTCGGGTGCCTGATAACCCGGTGTCCCGTAGAGGTACCCGTAGTCCTCGATGCCCGCGACCGCACCGAGATCGATGAGTTCGAGCGAATCCTCGGTGACCATGACGTTCTCGGGCTTGAGATCGTTGTAGACCAGTCCGATCGAGTGCAGATACCCGAGCGCCGGGAGGATCTCGAGGACGTATCCGATCGCCTGGTCGACAGGCAGGCGGTGGTCGTCCGGCTGCGCGGACAACACGTCCCGCAGTGACGTCCCGCCCACGTACTCCATCACGATGTAGCCCATCGGGGTTCCGTCCGGGCGAGGGTGCTCGACGAAGTTGTAGATCTTCACGATGTTCGGGTGGGCGACCTCGGCGAGGAATTGCCGTTCCGCGACCGCGACCGCCTGTGCCTCGGCGTCGCCGAAATGCAGCAGTCCCTTGAGTACCACCCAACGATCGCTGACGTTGTGGTCGATCGCCAGGTAGATCCAGCCCAGTCCGCCGTAGGCGATGCAGCCCTGCACCTCGTACTGTCCGGCCACCAGGTCGCCGCGGCGCAGGAGCGGGCGGAAGTCGAACGTGGCGCCGCAGTGCGGGCACTGCCCGTACTCGGCGGACCGGGTGGAGGCGCTCTTGCGACCGACGGGGCGGGTGCATTTCCAGCAGAAGCGCTTTCGCTCCGGAACCTGCGGGTCGGCCATGACCGCAGCCGCCGGGTCGACGGTGCGGACGGCGGGGACCTCGACGAGCCCGCCGCCGAGCCGCATCCGGCCGCCGGAGCGGCTCAGCCGCGAGCGCACCGACCGCCCGGTACCGGAGTTGCCGGTTCGCGAGCCGCGCGAGGGCTCCGAACGTTGCACGGCAGCGGTGTCCGGGAGGTCGTCGGGTGCCTCGTCCGGCGCCGGCGGTGCGGTGCGGCGGGTGGTCTCCTCGTCGGGCGGCGCGGCGCGACGGGTGGTCTCGTCGTCGCCCCGATCCCGTTCGGGAGTGTTCGGATCCGTCACTGCTGCCTCAGTCCCGATAGGTGGCTGCCGGCGGGGCCGGTGCGGGCCCGAGCGTCGTCAGCCAGGTGTCGTAGAGCCGCGTCCAGGTGCCGTCCCGGCGAATCCGTTCGAGAGTCCCGTTGACGAACCGGACGAGATCGGTGGCGGCCGGGGGGATTCCGATTCCGTACGGCTCGATGCCGAGGCTGTCGCCGACGATTTCCAGATACGGGTCCTGGGACGCCAGTCCGGCCAGGATGGTGTCGTCGGTACTCACCGCATCGACCTGGTGCTGCTGCAGAACCACCAGGCAGTCGGACCACATCGGAACGGTGAGGATGCGGGCATCGGGGAGCAACTCCTGCAGGCGGGTCAGCGAGGTGGTTCCCCGTGCGACGCACACGGTGCGTCCGCCGAGGTCGTCGACACCGTCCACACCGGACCCGCCGACGACCAGAACCCGTTGGTGTGCCACGAAGTACTGGCTCGAGAACTCGACCGTCTGCCGACGCTCGCACGTGATCGTCATGGTCTTGGCGACGATGTCCACCGATCCTTCCTCCAGTGCACGCAGTCGGTCCGCGGAGGTGAGGATCTTGAAATCGAGGCGGTTCGGGTCGCCGAACAGGTCACGCGCCACCTCTCGCGCGATGTCCACGTCGAAACCCTGGACGGTGCCCGTGGACGGATCCCGGAAACTCATGAGATTGCTGCCGGTGTCGAGACCTACCACCAGGTGCCCGCGGGCCCGGATGGCGTCGACCGTCGGCATCGGTCCGGCGGGGTCGGGCCGCAGACTCGCGGTCGGGTCACCGCAGTCCGGTTCCGGATCGGTCACCGGAGGCAGCGGAGTCGCGAACTCCGCGCCGTTCGGCAATGGCGGTGCGGTGTAAGGATTTTCGCCGTCCTCGAGGGTGGCGACCGACGGCTGAGCGGTGGCGCACCCGGTGAGTGTCATCAGTACCACCGCGCCCAGCGCGAGGAGTGCCCGGGCGTTCATCGGTACTCCCGCAGCCGCGGCCAGAACCCGGCCACGATGCCGGCCAGTCCGATGACGGTGAGTACCACCGCGCCCTCCGCCAGAGCCGTGAGGACGTTCGACGCCGCGGCGATGTGGCTCCGCAACGTCTGCCGGGCGCCGACGATCCCGTCGGTGAGTGCGTCGTCGACCTCCTCGAACCGCGCGGGCGCGTCCGTCGGCCCGTTGCCCACCGCGATCGCCGCGGCAGCGGGATAGTCGCCGGCGTCGAGGAGGGAATCCATTCGTTCGTGGGCGCCCGCCCAGTCGCGCCACGCGAGGAGGGCGCGTTCGACCTCGGCCCGCGCGACGGTCACCGAATCACTCGGTGGATACGCCGAGAGCACCTCCGTCAGGTGTGCCGACTTCTCCCGGTACGCCTCGTCGTACGGTGCGTCACCCTCCCTGCGCACCAGCTTCAACGTCTCCTCCGCACGCACCTGTTGCGCGGTGATCCGGGCGTCGGTCAGCTCGTGCAACGGCGTCGCGCCCCGGGTCAGGGCGCGACCGGTGTCCAGGGAGGAGAACAGGCCCGCCACCATCAGCCACGCGAGCAGGACGACCGCGGACGCCGAGGCGACCATCAATCCCGGATTCAACGTCCGTCTGCTGTGCCGGGTCATCGCCATCTGGCTCGCGACCAGCGCGAGCACCGTCACCAGCAGGACGGCGAAGGCCGGCCAGGGTGGGCGTGAATAGGACCGCTGGGTGTCTGCGACCCGGCGTTCCTGGTTCGCGTGCAGCTCCTGTGCCATCGGCAGCACCGTCGTCTGCAGCAGTGTCGACGCCTCGCCGAGATAGGCCGATCCCACCGGATTTCCCGCTCGGTTGTTGGCTCGGGCCGTCTCGACCAGCCCGGTGTAGGTGGTCAACCCCGACGAGATCGACGCCAGCAGGCGGGCGTTGTCGACATCGGTCGAGGCCAGCCCCGCCGTGGCGTACACCAGTTCCGCGGAGGCGACGGCGACGGCACGCAGGTACCGGTCCCGGACCTCCTCCGGCTCGAGGCCCCGCGAGATGAACGCCGTCGTCGCCGACGCGTCCGCGACGGACAGCGCGCTGTAGAGGTTCTGGGCAGAATTGGCGAGGGGTTCCGTCTCGGCCAGCAGGGTCTGCAGCGTGGCCTCCCGCCCGTTGACGGTCGCGACCGTGACGATCCCCGAGGTCAGGGTGAGCAGCAGCAGGACGATCCCCGTCGCGGTGAGGCGGGCCGGGGTGGAGCGCACGAACTCGCGTACCTCCGCCCGGCGACCCGGATCGGAGGGGCTGGAGCCGGGCTCGGCGGAACGGGACGCGTCGATACCGCGCACGCCGTGTGGCTGCGTCGACGGTATCTCCCGCGTCACCACGTCCCACCCTCGCTCTCATCCCGTGTGTGAGCAACATACAAGCAGCAACCGTCGCGCCGGGCGATTCGTGCCTTGCCTGCGCCGTCCGGACGGATCGAGATTTCCGCCGGAAACGCTAGTGTGAGGGAACCAAGGACTGAGAGAGAGATCCGAGCGGTGAGATTCGGGCGGTGGGTCCGATCCCGACACGACCGTTCGGTCCGGACAGGGGTAGTCGATGCGCGGTGACGGTGACGGCTGGGCAACCAGCCCCGACGGACGTCGTCACTGGGGCCGGCACGGGGCCGCGGGACTGCTCCTGCGGGCGCCACTGGACGACGGGACACCTGCCGTCCTGCTGCAGCATCGGGCGGCGTGGAGCCACCAGGGTGGGACGTGGGCTCTGCCCGGCGGTGCCCGCGACTCCCACGAGAGCACCGCCCACGCCGCGGTCCGGGAAGCCCACGAGGAGGCCGGAATCGATCCGGCGTCCGTCGACGTCCGCGCCGAGGTGGTGACGATGCGGGTGCCGGGTGGATGGAGTTACACCACCGTTCTCGCCGAGACCTACTCGCTCCTGGACACCGTTCCCAACGGAGAGAGCACCGAGCTCCGGTGGGTCCGCGAGGCCGAGGTCGCGGCCATGCCGTTGCACCCGGGATTCGCGGACGGCTGGCTACGGCTGCAGACCCGGCCGGTGCGGTTGCTCGTCGACGGGGACAGCATCGCCGCCGACGTCCCGGCCCGGGTACCGCGGATCGTGGCACTCCCGGACGGTGCGTTCGGGTGGATCTCGGAGATCGCCCGCTCCAGCGCGCTGGGGGAGGGGACGTTCGGCGCGGTCACCCCGTCTCGGGACGGAGCCCTGACGGCGGTGCTGAGCGCCGACGGCGCGCTCCTCGAACGACTCCCGGCGTCCGTCGTCACGCTGACGCCCCCACCGCTCGGATGAGCTGACCCACTCCCGCCCCTCCCTGGGTGAAGGTGCCC
This sequence comes from Rhodococcus triatomae, assembly GCF_014217785.1. Taxonomy (NCBI): domain Bacteria; kingdom Bacillati; phylum Actinomycetota; class Actinomycetes; order Mycobacteriales; family Nocardiaceae; genus Rhodococcus; species Rhodococcus triatomae. The sequence goes on from NZ_CP048814.1 coordinate 3,102,113, forward strand.
TTCGCCTCGTCAGACCGGTCGAATGGCCCTTTCACCCACGGGGGCGGAGGGCGTCGGCGAACGTGCGCGCCGCGGCCTGCGGATCGCGCGCCTCGGTGATCGCGCGGACGACGACGACGCGCGTCGCGCCGGCGTCGAGGACCTCGGGCAGCCGGTCGAGATCGACGCCGCCGATCGCGAACCACGGACGCGCCGGATCCGCGTCGGCCGTGGACTTCACCAGATCGAGGCCCGCGGCGGTGCGTCCGGGTTTCGTCGGGGTGGCCCACACCGGCCCGGTGCAGAAGTAGTCGACGCCGTCCTCGATGGCGGCCAGGCTGGCCTGGGCGCGGCTGTGGGTGGAACGGCCGATGAGCACGTCCGGGCCGAGGACGGTGCGCGCATACGGCACCGGCAGGTCTCCCTGGCCGAGATGCAGGACGTCGGCCCCGGCGGCCAGGGCCATGTCGGCGCGGTCGTTGACCGCCAGCAGCGCCCCGTGCCTGCGGGCGGCCGCCGACAGGATCGACAGTGCGATCAGCTCGTCCTTGGCCTCCATCGGCCCCAGCTCCCGCTCGCCACGCGAACCCTTGTCCCGGAGTTGGATGATGTCCACGCCGCCGGAGAGAGCGGCCTCCGCGAACTGGGCCAGGTCCCCGGTGTCCCGGCGCGCGTCGGTGCACAGGTACAGCCGGGCTGCCCCGAGTCGGCGCCGACGGTCGTCCAGGCTGCGGTGATGCGTCGAAGTCACGGCATGACGGTAGCCTCTAGGGTGAAAGTGCAACACGGGAGTCCCGGGTTCGTGGGGCTGAGAGGGGCGCGCGCCGCGCCCGACCGTCTGACCTGACCCGGATCATGCCGGCGCAGGAAGTGGAGGTGGTTCTCGTGTCCCGTTCGGTGGCCGTCGTCGGCGGTGGTGTCATCGGAACGGCGATCGCCTGGCAGGCTGCTCGCCGCGGCTGGCGGGTCCGCCTGCACGATCCCCATTTCGCCTCGGGTGCCTCGTGGGTGGCCGGCGGCATGCTCGCGCCGCTCTCGGAAGGCTGGCCGGGTGAGCAGGACGTCCTCGCTCTCGGTGTCGCCTCGCTGGACCGCTGGAGCGACTTCGGCGGCACCCTCGAATCGGAGACCGGCCTCGAGCTGTTCACCTCGTCCAGCTCGCTCACGGTCGCCCTCGACTCGGCCGATGCCGAGGACCTGCGCACGATTGCCGAGTGGGTGGGGGAGCAGGGACGCGAAATGCGCGTGCTGAACCGGGCCGAGGTACGCGAGCTCGAGCCGAGCCTCGGTCGCGCGGTGCGCCTGGGTCTGCTCGCCGAATCGGAGCGCGCCGTCGACAACCGGTTGCTCGTCGAGGCACTGCGCCGTACCGCCGTCACCGCCGGTGTCGAGTTCGCCGACGGGCCGGTGCACGATCTCGGAGCACTCGACGCGGATCAGGTGGTGCTCGCCGCCGGGACGTCGTCGCCGAAACTGTGGCCGGGCCTGCCCGTCCGCCCGGTCAAGGGCGAGATCCTGAGGTTGCGGACGCGGCCGGGAGCCACCCCGCCGCCCGGACGCACCATTCGTGGCACGGTGCACGGCCGGCCGTCCTACCTGGTACCGCGCGCGGACGGCATCGTCGTCGGCGCCACACAGTACGAGGCCGCGGACACCCAGGTCACGGTCGCCGGGATCCGGGACCTCGTCGCCGACGCCGAGGCCCTCATGCCCGCGATCGGCGAGTACGAGCTGCACGAGGCCACTGCGGGCCTGCGGCCGGCGACTCCGGACAACCTGCCCCTGATCGGCAGGCTGTCGGAGAAGGTGATCGTGGCCACCGGGCACGGCCGCAACGGCATCCTGCTCACCCCGGTCACCGCGGATGCCGTGGTGGCGCTGCTGGAAGGATCGGATCTCGAGGACACCCGGGCGGCGGATCCGGGCCGATTCGCCGGATCCTGAGAAGCACCCGGTCCGAATATCGACGAGCTAGTGAGGTCAGTCATGAGTGAACCGCAGACCGCGGTCCCGATCGGAGTCACCGTCAACGGCGAGGACCACGAGTTTCCCGTCCCGGTGACGATGTCGCAGCTGCTCGAACAGCTGTCGTTGCCCACGAAGGGCATCGCCGTCGCCGTTGACGGCGCCGTGTTCCCGCGTACCCGCTGGGACGAGCCGGTGCGACGCGGCTCGGAGATCGAGATCCTCACGGCGGTGCAGGGTGGCTGACCAGGTTCTCGCCGATGTCACGGCAGCCGATCCGCTGGTCATCGCCGGTCGCGAGTTCGGCTCGCGGCTCATCACGGGCACCGGCGGGGCGGCCAATCTCGCGGTACTCGAGGAGGCGTTGGTCGCCTCGGAGACGGAACTGACCACCGTGGCGATGCGTCGCGTCGACGCCGCCGGAGGGACGGGCGTCCTCGACCTGTTGCGCCGGCTGGACATCGCGCCACTGCCGAACACCGCGGGCTGTCGCGGCGCCGCCGAGGCGGTTCTCACCGCCCAGCTCGCACGTGAAGCGCTCGAGACCGATTGGGTGAAGCTCGAGGTCATCGCGGACGAGCGCACCCTGTTGCCCGATGCGATCGAACTCGTCTCCGCAGCAGAACAACTCGTCGACGACGGGTTCGTCGTCCTGCCGTACACGACGGACGATCCGGTCCTCGCCCGGAGGCTCGAGGACGTCGGCTGCGTCGCCGTCATGCCGCTCGGCTCACCGATCGGTACCGGGCTCGGGATCGCCAACCCGCACAACATCGAGATGATCGTGGAAGGGGCGTCCGTCCCGGTGATCCTCGACGCCGGCATCGGTACCGCGAGCGATGCCACCCTCGCGATGGAACTCGGTTGCGACGCGGTGCTGCTGGCCACCGCGGTCACCCGCGCCAGGAACCCGGCGCTCATGGCCGCCGCGATGCGGCACGCGGTGATCGCGGGCTACCAGGCCCGGCGCGCAGGCCGGATCCCCAAGCGTTTCTGGGCCCAGGCGTCGTCCTGATCCCTCCCCGCGCTTCTCTTCCCGCGTTCGGCACGATGTGACACGGGTTTCGTTGGATCGAACCGGTGTGACATCGTGCCAGCGGCTGGGGCGGACGGCAGGAGAGTGCGGGCAGGTAGGGGGGAACCCGGAGCTGCCGTCGGGGTGGGCGTCGTACCAGAGGATGACGAGGAAATAGACCGCGGGCCGATGTGCGTGCTGCCGCCGGTGCGGGATCCTCGATACATGATCGAAGTGAAGGGACTGACCAAGACCTTCGGGGCAACGAAGGCGGTGGACGATCTCACGTTCACCGTGCAACCCGGCATGGTCACCGGTTTCCTCGGACCGAACGGGGCCGGCAAATCGACGACGATGAGGATGATCCTGGGGCTCGACCGCCCCACGTCGGGAACGGCGCTCGTCGACGGCAAACCGTACGGTGAGCTGAAGCAGCCGCTGCGGACCGTCGGCGCGTTGCTCGACGCGAAATGGGTGCACCCCAATCGCTCGGCGCGAGCCCACCTGCAGTGGATGGCGGCATCGAACTCCATCCCGAAGTCGCGGGTGGACGAGGTGCTGCACCTGGTGGGCCTCACCGAGGTCGCGGGCAAGAAGGCCGGAGGGTTCTCCCTGGGCATGTCGCAGCGACTCGGCCTGGCGGCGACGCTCCTCGGTGATCCGAAGATCCTGCTCTTCGACGAGCCGGTCAACGGTCTCGACCCGGAAGGCATCGTCTGGATCCGCAAGTTCATGCAGCGGCTCGCCGCCGAGGGGCGCACGGTGCTGGTCTCCAGCCACCTGCTGTCCGAGATGGCACTGACGGCAGAGCATCTCGTGGTGATCGGCCGCGGACGTCTCATCGCGGACACGACGGTGGCGGACTTCGTCGCCAAGTCGTCGGAGTCGACGGTACGGGTCCGCAGCCCACAGCTGGACGCGCTCCGTAGCGCGCTCACCTCGCAGGGCCTCACGGTCCGCGAGGACGGCTCCGACGGGCTGCCGGGGCTGGTCGTGCTCGACTCGACCACCGACGCCATCGGCGACATCGCCGGAGCCCAGGGCATCGTGCTGCACGAGCTGGCTTCCCAGCGGGGATCGCTCGAGGACGCGTTCATGAAGCTGACCGGCGACGACGTGCAGTACCACGCAGAAGGACTCGACGACGTGATGAGGGGTGCGCTGTGATGGCCGTACTGGATGCAGAGCGGATCAAGATCACCACGACTCGCTCACCGTGGTGGTGCACCGCCATCGTGGTCGCGCTGGGCCTGGGCCTGGCCGCCGTCATCGGCCTCAGCGCCAAGGCGACGGTCAACGCCTTCGAGAACGAGATCGCGGCCGGGCAGACGCCGGACTTCGAGCCGTTCATCCCCACGCTCGCCGACGTGGTCGGCGGGGTCTCCGGATTCGGCGTGCTGGTGCTGATGATCCTCGCGGCACTGACCGTGACCAGCGAGTACCGGTTCGGGGTCATCCGCACCACGTTCCAGGCGATTCCGAACCGCTCGTCGGTGCTGATCGCCAAGGCCGCGCTGGTCGGCGTCTTCGGCGCGATCCTGTCCCTCGTCCTCACCTTCGGTGCCTACGCCATCGGCAAGGCGACCGCGGGGGAGACCGCCGGGGCGGGCCTCACCCTGTCGACCTCCGACGACTGGCGGGTCATCTACAGCGTGCCGATCTTCGCGCTGCTGTGCGTCGTGCTCGCCGTGGCCGTCGGCGCGCTGCTCCGTCAGTCGGCCGGGGCGATCGCGCTGCTGCTGCTGTGGCCGCTGCTGATCGAGAGCCTGTTCAACCTGTTCGGTTCGTTCGGCCGCAACGTGATGCCGTTCCTGCCGTTCACCAACGCCAACCAGTTCCTGGGGGTCACCCAGAACGTGGACTTCCACTGGGGACCGTGGGGCAGCCTGGTGTACTTCACCGCTTTCGTCGCGGTGGTGTTCGCGGCCTCGCTCTACGTGGTGAACAAGCGCGACGCCTGATCGCGAACTTCGTCTCGTACCAGGGGAGCATCGTCGGGATCTCCACCGAGACGACCGGCCACGGGCCGACACGGACTCCATCCGTGTCGGCCCGTTGTCGTGTGCCGGGGCCGGGTACGGCCCGGAAGTCCGTGCGCGTTTCACGTCGAGGACCCCGATCGACTGGGTTAGTCTCGGCGGATGCGACTTCGGGGATCTTCATCGCGGATGACGTCTTCTTCGCGGGCGAGAGGGACACGCGGTTCCCTCGCCCTGGTGGCGGCCGGAGTGCTGGTCCTGGCCGGGTGCTCGTCCGACGACTCCTCCGAGCCCGACACCCCACCGGAACCCGTGAACGCCGCCGTGTTGTCCGAGTCGATCACCGAGGACGCCCTCGTCGCTCACCTGCAGGAGCTCGAGGACATCGCGGGCGAGCACGACGGCAACCGCGCCGCCGGAACCAGCGGTTACGACGCCAGCGTCGACTACGTGGCCGACGTGCTGCGCGATCACGGGTTCGACGTCGAGACACCGGAATTCGACTTCCATTCCTTCGACGTCTCCGCCGAGACGCTGAGCTCCGCGGGCAGCGATCTGGAAGTGCGTGCCCTCGCGTACTCGCCGTCGACCGGCGCCGAGGGCATCACCGCACGGGTGGTTCCGGCGCCTGTGGACGAGACACCGGGCTGCGAGGCAACGGATTACGACGGCCTCGACGTCGCCGGTGCCGTCGTCCTCGTCGACCGTGGTGTGTGCCCGTTCACCGCCAAACAGGAGATCGCCGCCGAGCGCGGCGCCGCAGCGGTGCTGGTGGCCAACAACGAGGAGGGAGCGCTCACCGGGGGCACTCTCGGTGAGCCCGAGGCGGGAAAGGTCCCGACCGGCGGCATCAGCCAGGCCGACGGCGCCGCACTGCGCGCCGCCCCGGGTGAGGTGACGCTGGTGCTCGACACCGTGACCGAGTCCTCGACCTCACGCAACGTCCTGGCCCAGACCCGCACCGGGTCCACCGACGACGTGGTCGTGGTCGGCGCACACCTGGATTCGGTGGTGGAGGGTCCGGGTATCAACGACAACGGCACCGGCGTCGCGGCGGTGCTCGAGACCGCCGTGCAACTCGGGGCCGAGCCGAACGTGACCAATGCCGTGCGCTTCGCCTTCTGGGGCGCGGAGGAGTTGGGGCTGATCGGTTCGGAGACCTACGTGGCGGGCCTGAGCCCCGAGGAACTCGAGGACATCGCCCTGTACCTGAACTTCGACATGCTCGGGTCCGAGAATGCCGGCTACCTCGCCTACGACGGCGACGACTCGGACCAGGTGGGGGCCGGTCCCGGGCCGGAGGGGTCGGCCGGGATCGAACGCACCTTCGTCGAGTTCCTCGGGAACAGTGGGATCGCGGCGGACGGAACCGATTTCGACGGCCGCTCGGACTACGGCCCGTTCGTTGCCCAGCAGATTCCCTCCGGGGGCGTGTTCAGCGGCGCGGACGACGTCAAGACGCCCGCGCAAGCAGAGAAGTGGGGTGGCGAGGCGGAGGTGAACTTCGACCGCAACTACCACACCCCGGACGACACGCTCGCGAACGTGGACCGCACCGCGCTCGCCCAGCACGCCGCCGCGGTCGGGTTCGCGGTGGGGACGTACGCGTCGACACTGGACGGGCCGAACGGGGTGCCCACGGGCGAGGCCCGCACGCAGGCCCGCGCGGGCGAGTAGCCGAAGGTGGATGTGACGCTCGGTTACGCTCATGGATGTGAGTGACCAGGACGGCCCGGAAGCGGACACCTCGGGCCGCGAGTTCGACGGTGCGGACGGTGCCGAGTCCGCGGCGGAGGTGCGTGCCGCCGCGAAGGCACTGGAACGCATCGGCGAGGTCAATCGCCACCCGTCCCTGGTCTCCGGGTTGCGCAAGCTGCGGCACACGCTGCCGGGTGACCCGTCCTTCGGCGATCCGCTGTCCACGGCGGGCCCGGGCAGCGCGCGAGCGCTCGCGCGCGTGGCGGATCGGTTCCTCGACGATCAGCCGGGAGCGTCCCGCGAGGTGAGCCTGGGCGCGTTGCAGGTGTGGCAGGCGGTGCTCGAGCGGGTCGGGCGGGGCCGGGGGACCAGTGACGTCACCATCGTGTTCACCGACCTGGTCGGCTTCTCCACCTGGTCCCTTCCCGCGGGTGATGCGGCGACGCTCGCACTGCTCAAGGACGTGGCCCGGGCCGTCGAAACCCCGTTCCGGGCTCGCGGGGGTCACGTCGTCAAACGCCTCGGTGACGGGGTCATGGCAGTGTTCCCGAGCCCCGATCGCGCGCTCGAGGCGGTCTTCGAGGCCCGCGACGCACTCGCCGACGTCGAGGTGGACGGTTACTGCCCGAGGATGCGGGTCGGCATACACACCGGGGTGCCGCGCAAGGTCGGTGCCGACTGGATCGGCGTCGACGTCACCATCGCGGCACGGATGATGGAACTCGGCGCCGACGGTAACGTCGTCGCGTCGGCGTCCGCGCTCGACGGCCTGTACGAGGGAACCCTCGAGCGACTCGGTCTGGTCGCCCGCCCGTGGCGCAGACCCCTGTTCGGGTCACCTCCCAACGGGGTCCCCCCGGAGCTGGGGATCTGGCGCGTGCGTCGCGCCTGATCGATTCGTCGGTCAGCTCACCCGGAGCCGCCACAGCGGCGACACCGGGCCGTGACCGGCCCCGAGGTCGTACGCCGCTTCGAGGCAGCGGGTCACCCACTCCTTGGCGAACTCGAACGCGTCCGGCACCGAGTACCCGTGTGCCAGAGCACACGCGACGGCTGCGGCCAGGGTGTCGCCGCCACCGTGGTCGTTGCCCGTGTCGATCCGTGGGGCGGTGAACTCGAGGAACCGGTCCCCGTCGAAGAGCAGGTCGGTACTCACCGAGGACGAACGCAGGTGGCCGCCCTTGACCACGGACCACCGTGCACCCAGCGCGTGGAGGGATTCGGCCGCCCGGCGGGCGGTGGCGTCGTCGACGACGTCGATGCCGGTGATCAGCCGAACCTCGTCCAGGTTCGGGGTGACGACGGTGGCGACGGGAATGAGCGTGTTCCGCACCGCGTCGAGCGCTTCCTCGTGCAGGAGCGGATCGCCGTGCATGGACGCACACACCGGGTCGACGACGAGCGGCACGGGCTGATCGCGCCCGATCCCCACCTCGGTGCACACCGCCGCGACGGCCTCGATGATCGCGGTGGAGGCGAGCATGCCGGTCTTGGCGGCCGTGACGCCGATGTCGCCGACGACGGATCGCACCTGGTCGGCGACGATCTGCGGCGGGATCTCGTGGAATCCGCTGACACCGACCGAGTTCTGCACGGTGACGGCCGCGACCGCCACACAGGCGTGGACGCCGCACATCGCCATCGTCCGGCTGTCGGCCTGGATCCCGGCGCCGCCGCCGGAGTCGGTGCCGGCAATGGTGAGTGCGCGTACGGGAGTCTGCCCGGAGGGGGCCAGGGGAAGCAGGGTCACGGATTCGGACCCTACCGGCGACGGCCGGTCGGATCGGGGTGCGGCGGTGTCCATCAACTCTCTCCCTACGCCGGCATTACCCGGACAGGTTCTACGGTCGACGGCCCCAGCCGTCCTCTCAGCCCGCTGGTGCGAGCACCCGTGTGTGGTTCTGCATCGTTCGGTTCTGTGAACAGTAGCGGAAGTTTTCTTCACGGTGATCTGAGCGAACGACGCGTGACACGTGCGCCGGGTAGACAGGGGAGGTGCCGTGAATCGGGTTCGACGACGTGGCCGGGCCCGCACCCCGTTCGGGAGGCTCCAGTGACAGGTACCGCATTCGCAGAGGTGACCGACAACGCCGACCACGATCGATTCGAATGGTGGCGAGGTGGCGAGCTCGTGGGGATCCTCGGCTACTTCGAGAACGAGGACATCGAATCCGAGGAGGGGGTGGTCCCGGACTGGGACCGGGTCACCGTCTCGTTCCTGCACACGATCGTCGCGGACGAGTACTGCGGCCTGGGATTCGAGCCGGTCCTCGTGGCGGCGGCGCTCGAGCGGGCACGCAGCTACCGCTGGCTGGTGCGACCGGTGTGCACCCATGTCCGGCGCTACCTCGCCGAGCACGCCGAGTTCGGTGACGTGTCCACGGCGGCGTAGCGCAGGGCATCTTCCATTCCCTTTCGCATCCCGAGGATTCGTGGATACTGGTGACATGAGTGATTCGGATCACACACGAGTCGATGAACGGCCGGTCGGTGCCGCCCCGACCGCGGAGCTGTCCGTGCGCAACGATCCCGACCATGATCGGTTCGACCTGTGGCTCGGCGGCGAACTCGTGGGCATCCTCGGCTACCGCGACGAGGCCGCCATGCCCGGAGCTGTCGCGGCACCGGGCACCGTCCTCGCGCTGATGCACACCGTCGTCAAGGAGGAGTTCGGCGGCCGTGGATTCGCCGCCGTGCTCGTCGCGCAGGCCCTCGACGACATCCGTGACCGTGGCCTCCTGATCCGGCCCGTGTGTACGTACGTGCAGCGCTTCCTGTCGCTCCGTCCGGAGTACGGCGACCTCGTCGACGGATGACGCGCGCCTAGTTCGCATAGTTAATGTGCAGCAAACGTCCGGTCCGACGCGGACGGTGCTAAGGTTCCCCAGGAACCCCGGCGTGGGGCCGGGGTGATCGTGTGGGGGCTGCATGGATATCGCGTTCGTCATCTGTCTGGTAGTCGGCATGGTCGCCCTGCTCGGGGCGTTCCTCGTCGGTGAGCTGGCGGATCTCGGTGCCGACGTCGACGGCCTCCCCTTCCTGAGTCTCACGGTCGTCGCGACCGGGCTCTTCGGCTTCGGTGCCGGCGGCGTCGCCGGAACCTGGGCCGGACTGGGAACGGTTGCCGCCACGCTGCTGGCCGTCGGGCTGGCGATCGTTCTCGTCGTCGGCACCCGCGGGCTCTTGTTGCCGTATCTACTTCGGCAGCAGGCGAACTCGCACATCGGTCGTACCTCCTACATCGGGTCGATCGGTACCGTGACCCTCGCCGTCGAGCCGGGTGGCTGGGGCGAGGTGTCGTTCGTCGATCCCGAAGGAAACCGGGTGCTGGGCCGGGCCGTCAGTGACGAACCGGTTGCACTCACACCCGCCACCACCGTCTACATCGCCGATGTGGACGATCAGTATCTCCACGTCGTCGCAATCGACGACGCCAACTGAGGGAGAACTCTCCAGATGATGGCCGTACTCATCGCGGTCGTGATCGCCATTGTCGTCTTCGTGGCGCTGCCGGCGATCTACGTGAAGAACTACATCAAGGTCCCACCCAACGAGGTGGCCGTGTTCACCGGTCGCGGCAAACCCAAGGTGGTGCGCGGTGGTGCCCGGTTCAAGATCCCCGGTATCGAACGCGTCGACATCATGTCGCTCGAGCCGTTCAACGTGAGCATCAACCTCAAGAACGCCCTCTCCAACGACGGCGTCCCGGTCAATGTCGAGGCCGTCGGACTGGTACGGATCGGCTCCGCCGACGAGGCCGTCCAGACCGCGGTCCAGCGATTCCTCACCTCGGATCTCGACGAACTGCAGCGGCAGATCAACGAGATCCTCGCGGGTTCGCTCCGCGGAATCACGGCGACGATGACCGTCGAGGACCTCAACTCCAACCGTGATTCGCTGGCCCGCAGCGTCGTCGACGAGGCCGGTGGCGACCTGGGGCGGATCGGCATGGAGGTCGATGTCCTCAAGATCGCCGGGATCTCCGACTTCAACGGCTACCTCGAATCGCTCGGCCAGCGCCGTATCGCCGAGGTCAAGCGCGACGCCGCCATCGGCACCGCCGAGGCCGAGCGGGATTCCCAGATCCAGTCCGCGAAGGCCCGCCAGGCCGGTTCGGTGGCGCAGGCCGAGGCCGACACCGCGATCGCGGCCGCGAACCAGCGCCGCGACGTCGAGTTCGCCCGGCTGCGGGCGCAGACCGAGGCGGAGAACGCCGAGGCGGACCAGGCCGGGCCGCTGGCGCAGGCCACCGCGGAGAAGGCGGTCGGTATCGCCCGCGAGCAGGCCGAGGCCGCTCGGGTCGAAGCCCGCACCGAGGTGGAACGTCGTCGCGCCCAGGAGTCCGAGGCGGCATTGCAGGCGGACGTCATCGCACCCGCGGAGGCCGAACGCCAGGCCGCCATCGCCCGCGCGGAGGGTGAGCGGCGCGCCGCCATCCTGCGCGCCGAGGCGCAGGCCGAGGCCGCCAGGCAGTCCGGTGCGGCTCAGGCGGATTCGCGCAAGCTCGTCGCCGACGCGGTTCGTGCCGAGCAGGAGGCGGATGCGGACGGCCTGCGCGCCAAGCTCGCCGCCGAGGCGGACGGCCGCAAGGTCGCGGCCGATGCGCTGCGCGCCGAGCAGGAGGCGGAGGCCGACGGCCTGCGCGCCCGGCTCGAGGCGGAGGCCGTCGGTAAGCGGCAGGTCGCCGACGCACTCAACTCCTACAGCGCCGAAGCGGCTCGCCTGCTGATGTTGCCGGACGTGCTCAAGGCGCTGGTCGACGCGACCTCGGCGGCGGCGAAGCCGGTCGGTGAGATCGATCGGATCTCCATCATCGGCGGCAGCGACAGTGCTCAGGGTGGGGTCGGCTCGCTGCTGGGGATCAGCCCCCAGGTCATCGCGGGGGTCATCGAGACGCTGCAATCGAGCGGGGTCGACGTGGTCGGGATGCTCAACGGCGTGCGGGAGGTGCCGACGAACGACGCGGCGCCGGAGCCCGGGTCGGACGAGGTGCCGGAGCACAACGGAGCGCCGGTCGCGGTCGACTGATCACGCCGGTACCCGAACGAGGAACGTCCCCTGATGCCCGGGCATCAGGGGACGTTCCTCTGTCACACGAGTGCGGGACCGGCTACTCGCCGAGGTCGACGACCACGGGGGCGTGGTCGCTGGCGCCCTTGCCCTTGCGTTCGTCCCGGTCGATGTGGGCCTTGTCCACCCGGCCGGTGAGGGTGGGTGAGCCCAGGACGAAATCGATGCGCATGCCCTGCTTCTTCGGGAAGCGCAACTGCGTGTAGTCCCAGTAGGTATAGACCCCGGGGCCGGGAGCATGCGGCCGGACCACGTCGGTGAAGCCCGTGTCGAGGAACGCCTGGAAGGCGTCCCGTTCGGGCTGCGACGTGTGGGTCTTGCCTTCGAAGAACGCCGGATCCCAGACGTCCTCGTCGTGGGGAGCGACGTTCCAGTCTCCGACCAGCGCGATCTGCTGGTCAGGGTTCTGCGTCAGCCACCGACTCGCGTCGTCCCGGAGCGTGGCGAGCCAGTCGAGCTTGTACCGATAGTGCGGATCCTCGAGCTCGCGGCCGTTGGGCACGTACAGGCTCCAGATCCGTACACCGTTGCAGGTGGCCCCGATCGCGCGTGCCTCCTGTACGGGTGCCACCTCGGGGTCCTTGTGGAAGCCGGGCTGGTTCTCGAACCCGATCTGCACGTCGTCGAGGCCGACGCGTGAGGCGATGGCCACACCGTTCCACTGGCTGATGCCGACGTGGGCCACCTGGTAGCCGAGTTCCTCGAACCGGGCGTACGGGAACTGCTCGTCCTTGCACTTGGTTTCCTGCATGGCGAGTACGTCGGTACCGGTGCGTTGCAGCCAGTCGACGATCCGGTCGGTTCGGGCACGGACGGAATTGACGTTCCAGGTAGCGATGCGCACGGTGCCACCCTAGCGGTCTCGTCCGACACCCTCACCGGGCCGCAAGGGCGAAGGTTCGAGATCCGCGGACGTTGTGTCGGCCGTGCTCTCGAAGGTTCGGGAGCACGGCTCGGAGTATGTCCGCGGATCCGGGAGAAGGAGCGTGCCGTCGGTGCCCGCGAGTCACGGTCGACGGGCACTCACTCGACGTCGCCGCGCCCGTCGGCGGCGACCGGGACCGCGTATCGGTAACGATGGTGCTCGACCAGCCCGAGCTTCCGGTACATCGCGAGCGCGGGGGCATTGTCGTCGGTGACCTGGAGATACGTGTGGGTGGCCCCGCGCTCGCGGCCCCAGGCGATCATCTCGGCGCACACCAGGGAGCCGACACCGTGCCGGCGATGCTCGGCGGCGACCTCCACGCACGACAGGCCGACCCAGACCCTCCCGTCGGGGGCCCGGGTGATCGCGGCGCGTCCGATCGCGATCGGGGGCGCGCCGGCGTTGCCGATCCGGGCGAAACCCAGCTCACCACCGCGAATCGCACTCAGGACCTGGATCTCCGCGGACCTGCGCCCGGTCCGGAACGGGTAACGGGCGAGCCACTCGGAATCCGGCTCCGCCGCGACCCGGGAGACCGCCGGACCGGTGGGGAGCACGAGGTCGCCGATGTCCGCGGCGAGTACGGACACCGGGTCGGTGTCCCGGGGCCGGGGAAGCGACCCCGACGTGAGCCGATCGGGCAACAGCAGCCGCAGAGGTTGTCCGCGCACGGAGTACCAGGCGCGCAACTCGTCGGCGACCTCCTCGAACGGGGCCAGCTCGCCGGGCATCCCCAGTGGGGCCGCCGAGTTCGCGCGGCCGGTGATGCCGTGCCCGAACCGGGCGAGCCATCCACCGATCCACGCGGATTCGACACCGGGCCATCCGAGTGCGGCCGCCACCTCGAGCGAGCGGATCTCGCCGGTGCGTACGGGCCGGGCACCGAGCGCCTTCACCGCGACGATCCGGTCGGCGGCGATCTGCACGGTGCGGTCGTCGGCGGTGCGCACGGTGACCGGCTCGTGGGCCTCGAGAACCCCGATGACGTCGGTCATCGGGTGGCTGTAGCCGGGCGGCAGACGATGGCGCACCACGACCCGGGTGCCGAGGGGGATGTCCGTGGGTACCGTCACCGGCGCGCGGTCAGTCGTCCTCGTCGTGGCCGAACGGGTCCTCGACCGTGCCGGGAACCCAGCTCAGCCCGGGCACGCCCCAGCCGGACCGCTTGATCGCCTTCTTGGCTGCGCGCGCGTTGCGGCCGACGAGGACGTCGACATACAGGAATCCGTCCAGATGGCCGGTCTCGTGCTGCAGCATTCGAGCGAAGAATCCGCGGCCCTCGATCTCGATCGGTGTGCCCTCGGCGTCGGTGCCCGTGACCTTGGCCCACTCGGCCCGGCCGGTCGGGAACTGTTCGCCCGGAACCGACAGGCAACCCTCGAAGTCCTCGTCGGGGTCCGGCATCGTCTGCGGAATCTCCGAGGTCTCGAGCACCGGGTTGACGATCTCGCCACGGCGGCGCACGGCCTTCCCGCTCTCGTCGACGTCGGGGCAGTCGTAGACGAACAGACGCAGCGGGACTCCCACCTGGTTGGCGGCCAGGCCGACTCCGTTGGCTGCGTCCATCGTCTCGTACATGTCGCGGATGAGGTCCGCGAGCTCGGCCGGAGACTGCGTCACCGTTTCGGTGGGCTGGTGCAGGACGGGGTCGCCGATGATCCGGATCGGGAGAATCGCCATGGCCACAGACAATAGTGGGGCACTCGAGCAGCGACGGAACTGGCCCGAGGCGCCATCGGCCCGGTCCCTCGCGTGTCGAATCCCGCCCCGGGGCTCCTCGTGGTTCAATACTTCGGAAGAACATGCGTGTAATTCGCCAGACGGCCGGTCACGAGCCGCCTGGGTTCGGGGGGAACGTGGTTTCGCTGAAGTCGGGCGAGATGAGCAAGTCGAGGAGTGAGATGGACGGCGCAGCAGCGCGTAGTCGGAACCAGTCCGGTGACAACGACAACTCGACAGCGTCGGACCTGGGTATCCACGACCCGGGAGACGACGGACTGACGCGCCGCGAACACGACATCCTCACCTTCGAACGCCAGTGGTGGAAGTACGCGGGCGCGAAGGAAGAGGCGATCAAGGAACTCTTCGACATGTCGGCGACCCGCTACTACCAGGTCCTCAACGCGCTGGTGGATCGCCCCGAGGCGCTTGCCGCCGACCCCATGCTCGTCAAGCGACTGCGCAGGCTGCGGGCGTCCCGGCAGAAGGCACGCGCGGCCCGGCGCCTGGGATTCGACGTCACCTGAGTGCGCCCGGTCATGGCGGCGACAGCGGATGATCGCGGCGGCGATTCGGACGAGTGGACTCGTCCGCGGCGAGGCGAGTCGATAGGGTCGGCAGGGTGAGCAACCCGAAATCCGCGTCCTCAGGACCACCGCTGCGCGCATTCGCGATGCTGTTGATCTCGCTTGCGGTGGTGTTCGCCGGTCTGGGTTTCGCCTCCCTCGGCTCGTCGGGATCCGGTGATGCCGCACCCGCGACGGAAACCACGACCACCACCACCGATGCCCCGGCCGCCGCGCCGCCTCCTGCTGCCGCGGGGGCGGGGGCGGCGGAACCGGATGCCGACAGCGATGCCGCGGCCGCCACGACCACCACACCGACCATGACGGCCACCGCGGCGAACGGTTCGCTCACCGCCGAGGTGCCGGTTCGTGTCTTCAACAACAGTGCGGTGACGGGTTTGGCGGCGCAGACCGCCCAGGAATTGATCACCGCGGGCTGGACGGTTGCCGAGACCGGCAACTACAGCGACGGCACGATCGCGGAAACCGCCGTGTACTACGGGAACTCGGCGGCGGAGAGGCAGGCCGCCGAGCAGATCGCCGACGAGCTCGGCGTTCCCGCCAAGCCTCGGTTCGCCGGGATCTCCAGTTCGTCGCCCGGTGTGGTCGTGATCGTCACGGCCGACTGACGGACGGGCGACCGACGCGGGTCGGGAGCCCGAAACGTCCACGTTTATGATCGATGCACCTTCTTCGCCACCCCAAAGGAGCGGTTTGATGGCCTCGAGTTCCACCCGTCGGATGTCCTGGCGCGTAGTCACCCCCGTGGTGGCTGTCGCCGCGCTCGGTCTGACCGCATGCAGCAACAGCGAGGAGGCGTCGGACACTCCCGGCACCACCCCACCGGTGTGGACCGGTGCAGCGGATCCGGACGCACACGGTGCGGCGGGTGACGGGCACGGGTCCGCCGGCCACGGCGCCTCGTCCGAGTCGCTGACCGCGGATCTGGTCGATCCCTCCGGCGCCGAGGTGGGCACGGCGACCTTCGCCGCCGTCGACGGCGGTGTGCGCGTGGCGCTGACCGTGACGGGTCTCGAACCCGGATTCCACGGCGTCCACGTCCACCAGGTCGGCGAGTGCGAGCCGCAGTCGGCGCCACCGGCCGGTGGCGACCCGGGTGCGTTCCTCTCCGCGGGCGGACACTTCCAGGCCGAGGGCCACACGGGCCATCCGTCGTCCGGCGACCTCACGTCGATCCAGGTGCTCGCGGACGGCTCCGGCGAGCTGGTGACCGTGACCGACAGCTTCACGCTGGAGGATCTGCAGGCGGGCGACGGCACCTCGCTCATGGTGCACGCCGACGCGGACAACTTCGGCAACATCCCCACCCGGTACGCACCGGCCCCCGACGAGGAGACGTTGGCGACCGGCGATGCCGGCCCGCGCGTGGCGTGCGGGGTCATCGGCGAGCACTGACCCGGGCCTGGGCATCGGCTGTGCCGACCCGGGCCGGGGCATCGGCTGTACTGATCGTCGGCACGTAACGAAGGACACCACCGCGAACGGGCGGTGATCGGCAGCTCATCGAGGCTGCCGATCACCGCCCGTTCGCGCGTGCTGTGGTTGGATCGACACGTGGCAGTCCCGTTTCCCGGCTCACCGCGGCCCACCCTCGGCGTCGAGTGGGAGATCGCGCTCGTCGATCGGGCCACACGCGATCTCTCCAACACCGCGGCCGAGGTGTTCGAGGCCGTCGAGGAGTTGGCGGGTGACGCGCGCCCCCGCGTGACGAAGGAGTTGCTCCGCAACACCGTCGAGTTGGTCACCGACGTGCATCCCACGGTGGGTGCGGCGATGGCCGACCTCGACGAGTCGATGGACCTGCTCCGTCGTGCCGCGGAGCCGGCCGGGGTGGACCTGCTGAGTGCGGGAACGCATCCGTTCGCGCAGTGGTCCACCCAGTTGGTCACCCGGACGCCGGATTACGACGAGCTGATCGAACGTACCCAGTGGTGGGGCCGGCAGATGCTGATCTGGGGCGTGCACATGCACGTGGGGATCTCGTCGCCCCGGAAGGTCTTTCCGATCATCAACGCCCTTCTGCTGCAGTATCCGCACCTGCTCGCCCTGTCCGCGTCGTCACCGATGTGGGCGGGCGTCGACACCGGATACGCCAGCAACCGGGCGCTGATGTTCCAGCAGCTGCCCACTGCGGGCCTGCCCTATCAGTTCGCCAACTGGGAGCAGTACGAGTCGTTCATCGCGGATCAGATGAAGTCCGGCGTGATCACCAAGATCGGCGGGATGCACTGGGACATTCGCCCTTCCGCCCGCTGGGGCACCATCGAGGTGCGGGTGTGCGACGGGATCTCCACGCGCAGTGAGCTTTCCGCGCTGACCGCGCTCGTGCACTGCCTCATCGTCGACCTCGACCGGCGCTTCGAGGCAGGGGAGAACCTTCCCGTCCTCCAGCCGTGGCACGTCAAGGAGAACAAGTGGCGCGCCGCGCGCTACGGGCTCGATGCGGAGGTGATCGTCGACGAGGGCTGCCGCGAGCGGCTGGTCACCGATGATCTGCACGATCTGCTGGAGCGGCTGACACCGACCGCGAAGCGCCTGGACTGTGTCGAGGAACTGGCAGCCGTCGCCGAGATCCCCCGACGAGGGGCGTCTTACCAGCGTCAGCGCAAGGTCGAGGCGCAGACCGGCGGAGACCTGGTTGCCGTGGTCGACTCGCTCGTCGCGGAGTTGCCGACCTGACACCGCTCGATGCCTACCGGGCCGGAGGCTTGATGCCCCTACTCGGCCGGAGGCCGAATACCCTTGTCCGGGTCGAGCTCGTTGATCATTGCCATGCCGTCTTCGTCCCGCTGTTCGCGGTACGCCACCCGGCTGACGGTGTGCGCGATGACCGGTGCGGTGACGAGGGTGAACAGGATCGCCAGCGCCATCATCCAGATGTCGATGTTGTCGCGCAGCGACACGATCGCCCCGGAGAGGATCAACACCAGGCCGACGACCTGCGGCTTGGTCGCGGAGTGCATGCGCCGCAGGGTGTCCGGGAACCGGACGATGCCGATGGCGGCGGTGAGGGCGAGCACCGAACCCAACAGGATCAGGGTGCCGGACAGGATCTGCAGTGCGGTGTTCATTTGTCACTCACCCGGAATCGTGCGACGGAGACGGACCCGACGAAGCTGACGAGCGAGAGCGCGACGATGCCGGCCACGAGGGTCGTGTCGCCGCTGAACGTCGCCCACACCGCGAGGCCGCAGATGGAGACGCCGAGCATGGTGTCGAGCGCGACCAGGCGGTCCAGCGAGCTGGGGCCGTCGAGGAGCCGGAAGGCGGTGAGGACGGCTGCCGTGACCAGGCAGACGGCCGAGATGATCAGTACGACGGTCATGGCTTGTCCTCCGTGTCCGCCCCGCCGGTCGCGCTGGACGCTTCGGCCGCCGCGGTGCCGTTCGCGTGCCACGGGCTGGGCTTCCAGTCGGAATCGCGTTCGAAGGCATCGATGAACAGCGATTCGAGGCGGTGGATGGTGCGGTAGAACTGCTGGACGCTCTTCTCCGAACCCACGTCGAGGACGTGGATGTACGCGATCCGCCGGGCCTGGTCGAGTTCGATCACCATGGTGCCGGGAATGTTGTTCATCACGTCGATGCACAGCGTGAGCACCAGGTCCGACTTGATCGAGAACTGGTGCCGCAGCACTCCCGTCACCGGTGGCGGGCTGGGCCGGATCGCGAGCCAGGACACCTGGATGCTGGACTGCGCGGTGTACATGATCACCACACCGAGCAGCTTGAGCAGCGAGAGGAGATGGACGCGACCCTCGACGGGTACGTGTGGCAGCGGCAGCAGCACCATGATGGTGACCGCCACGGCGAGCCCGGCCACGATGTTGCCCGGCGTGACCGAGCCCCACAGGGCGACCCACACCAGCGTCAACCACGCCAGCGCGCCGATCTGGACGATGCCCGAACGTGTCATCGCGGCGCCTCGCTCCCTGTCCCGTCGCCGATGGCGGCGTCACCCAGCACGGCGTGTATGTAGATCGACCTGTCCCGTAGATCGTGCGCTGCCCGGTCACTGATGTCGATGAGTTGGCCGGCGAAGACGGTCAGTGCCAGGCCGACGCCGACGAGCGCGACCGTCGGCAGCAACATCATCGGCGGGATGCGCCCCACGTCCGCGCGATCCGCGAACGCGATGTCCCGGGCGGACTCGTCGAGCAGGGCGGACGGGCTGACGTCGGCGAGAGCACCTTCCGGCGCATCGGCGCGGGCCCGCCAGAACGCCTTCGTCCACACACGTGCCACGACGTACAGCGTGAGCAGGCTCGTCAGTGTGCCGCCGCCGACGAGGATCCAGGCCAGCACACTCGCATCCGCCGCGCCGGCCTGCAGCAACGCCACCTTCCCGATGAACCCGGAGAACGGCGGGATACCGCCGAGGTTCAGTGCCGGGATCAGGAACACGACGGCGAGAATCGGGCTCGCCGCGGCCAGCCCGCCGAGACGCCGGAGTGAGGCGGACCCGGCCTGGCGCTCGATGAGTCCGACGACGAGGAACAGCGTCGTCTGGACGAGGATGTGGTGTGCGACGTAGTAGATCGACCCGGAAAGCCCGGGAGTGGTGGACAGAGCGATGCCGAACACCATGTAGCCGATATGGCTGACCAGCGTGAACGAGAGCAGTCGTTTGATGTCGGTCTGGGCGATGGCACCGAAGATGCCGACGACCATGGTGAGGAGACCGACGACGAGTAGGACGTCGTCGAGGTCGCCCTGCGGGAACAGCAAGGTGTGGGCACGGATGATCGCGTACACGCCGACCTTGGTGAGCAGGCCGGCGAAGACGGCGGTCACCGGAGCGGGCGCCGTGGGATAGGAGTCGGGCAACCAGGTCGACAGCGGGAAGATCGCGGCCTTGATGCCGAAGGCGACGAGGAGCACCGCGAATATCGCGGTCCGCGTCCCCGGCGGGACGTCGTCCATGCGCAGGGCCATGTCCGCGAGGTTGAGAGTGCCCGTCGCTCCGTAGGCCAGCGCGATGCCGACGAGGAAGATCAACGAGGACGCCATCGAGACCATCACGTAGGAGACGCCAGCGCGGACCCGGTCCGCGCTGGCCCCGATGGTCAACAGCACGAAGCTGGCGGCGAGTAGCACCTCGAAACCGACGAACAGGTTGAACAGGTCGCCCGCGAGGAAGGCGTTCGAGATACCGGCGGCCAGAGCCAGATACGTGGGCAGGAAGATCGACACCGGCTGGTCGTCGCTGCCGTCGGAGATACCCTGGCCGATCGCGTACGCCATGACGGCGAGCAGCACGATCGACGAGACGACGAGCATCAGAGCGGACAGGCGGTCCACGACCAGGGTGATGCCGATCGGGGAGTCCCAGCCACCGACCTGCACCGCCGTGGTGCCGTCCCGGTCGGCCAGATAGAGCAGCATGCAGGAGACGGCGAAGACCGAGGTCAATGCGCCCATGGTGATCCACCGTTGGGCGCGGGTCCGGCGACCGAGCACCAGGGTCGCCGCGGCGGCGAGCATCGGGATCAGGACGGGCAGCGGCGTCAGTGCGCCGACGATGTCCGGTGAGATCGTCACGGGCGCCGTCCCTTCCCGGGTGTCTCGTCGTCGTCGTCGAAATCGCCCTCGTGCAGGTCCTCGTACACCTCGAGGTCCTCGAGGTTGAGGTTCTCCAGCTTGTCGATGGGAATGGGATTTCCGTCCTTGTCGAAGGCGTCGCCCTCGAAGCGGGGCGCACCGGTGAGCGGGTCGTCGGAACGGTCACGGTCCGGCGCTTCCGCCGGCGAGCGTCGCCGCAGCACCTTGACGTCCTCGGGATCGTTCTCCACCGTGTCCGCCGTGGTGATCTTGAACGACCGGTACGCCAGGGCCAGGACGAACGCCGAGATGCCCATGGTGATGACGATCGCGGTGAGGATCATCGCCTGTGCGAGCGGGTCGGCCATCGTCTCGTAGGCGCCGTCGCGGCCGACCACCGTGGGGTTGCCCGCGCCGCCTCCGGAGGTGAGCAGCAGGAGGTTGACGCCGTTGCCGAAGAGCAACAGGCCGAGGAGCATTCGCGTGATGCTGCGCTCGATGAGCAGGTAGACGCCGGCGGAGATCATCACGCCGATCACCACCAGGAGACCGATGTTCGCGCTCATCGCTGATTCACCTCGATCTGTGCGTCGAGACGGGCGCCCAGGCTGCGCAGCACGTCGAGGACCAGGCCGACCACGATGAGATAGACACCGAGATCGAAGAACAGGGCGGTCACCAGCTTCACGTCGCCGAACACGGGAAGTGTCATCTCGAAGACGGCCGACGACAGCGGGGGAGCACCGAACAGCAGCGACGCCGCGGCGGTGCCCGCCGCGAAGGTGAGCCCGAGGCCCAGGATCTTGCCGGCGTCGATCGGAACGGTTTCGCCGAGCTCGTACCGTCCACCCGCGAGGTAGCGCAGTACCAGCGCGAGACCGGCGGTGAGACCACCCGCGAACCCTCCGCCGGGCGAGTTGTGGCCGGCGAAGAAGAAGTACACCGACAGCACCAAGATCGTCGGGAAGATCATCCGGGTGGTGACCTCGAGGATCAGCGAGCGATGCCGCGGATCGATGAGGTCGCCGCCGAGCAGCCAGGTGGTGTCCGAGGTGGGGGCATCCGACCGGGCGGCCGGGGCGTCCGAGACCCGCGGGGCGCTGCCGAACCGCCGGTTGCGGAACACGAGGCTGGCGACGCCGGTGGCGGCCACGAGCAGGACCGAGATCTCGCCGAGCGTGTCCCAGGCGCGAATGTCGACGAGGATCACGTTGACGACGTTCTTTCCCTCGCCGAGGTAGTACGCGGCATCCGGGAGCAGTTCCTGGACGGGTCGGGCGGTCCGGGCATTCATCGCGTACGCCGCGACCGCGGTGACGGTGGCCCCCACCGACACCGCGAGCAGTGCGCGCGGCAGCTTGAACCCGATGGCCTTCGATTCGTCGACCTCGGCCGGCAACTTGCGCAGCACCAGCACGAAGATCACCAGGGTCAAGGTCTCCACCAGGAACTGGGTCAGGGCCAGGTCCGGGGCGCCGTGCAGGGCGAAGATGACGCCGCAGCCGTATCCGGTGAGGCCGACCAGGATCACGGCCGCCAGTCGGTTGCGCATGACGGTGGCCGCCAGTGCCGCCGCCATCATCAACGCACCGACGACGAGTTGGTACGGCGAGTCCCACAGTCGCAGATCGGCGCGGGTGTGCGTGCCGAGGATCATCACCACGACGGGCAGCGCCACCAGAGTGCTGAGGATGATGCCGAGCGTCAGCGGCAGCGAACCGCGCTGGGTGAACCCGGTGAGCCGCATCGACAGTGAATCCATGCCGCGCAGCGTGGCGTCGTACACCCGGTCCGCGTTGCCGAGCGCCGACCGCTCGAAACGCACACGCGCGAGCCAGCGGTGGGCCAGGTACAAGGCGGTACCGAGGGCGAAGATGACCAGCGTGAGAATCAGCGGTGTGTTCACGCCGTGCCACAGAGCGAGGTAGTAGTCCTTCTCTCCGGTGGCCGGGAACTCGTGGGTGTAGGGGGTGAACAGCTTCTCCACCTGAGGTGCGGCGAGCCCGGCACCGAGACCGGCGACCGCGAGCACCGCGGGGGAGAACAGGAACAGCGCCCCCGGCGTGTGCATCTTCTGCACGTGCTGGCTCGGCTCGGGAACACCCTTGTCCCCGAATGCTCCCCAGAGGAAGCGCACGCTGTAGGCGAAGGTGATGATCGACCCGACCACGACAGCGGTGACGACGGCCGCGCTCGCGGTCCCGGTGAGCACGTCGGTGTTCAGCAGCGCGTCCAGCGCGGCCTCCTTGCCGACGAACCCGAGAAGCGGCGGCAGGCCGGCCATGCTGGCGGCGGCCAGGGCCGCGATGATCGCGAGTATCGGTGCGCGTCGGCCCAGGTGGGCGAGCTTGCGGATGTCGCGGGTGCCGGTGTTGTGGTCGATGACGCCGACCACCATGAACAGGGTGGCCTTGAACAGTGCGTGACCGACCATCAGGGTGATGCCGGCGAGAGCCGCGTCCCGGGTACCCAGCCCGACGAGCACCATCATGAAACCGAGCTGGCTGACCGTTCCGAAGGCGAGGACCAGCTTGAGGTCGAAGGCGCGCATCGCTCGCCAGCCGCCGAGCAGCATCGTCGCGAGACCGAGCACGAGGATGGTGGCCCGCCAGGGGCCCGAATCCGCGAAACCGGGTGCGAGCCGGGCGACGAGGTAGACACCGGCCTTGACCATCGCGGCCGCGTGCAGGTAGCCGCTGACCGGGGTGGGCGCGGCCATCGCCCCGGGCAGCCAGAAGTGCAGCGGAACGATCGCGGACTTCGACAGGGCGCCGACCAGGACGAGCACGATCGCGACACCGGCGAGCCAGCCGCCGGGCGCATCCGCGACCAGCTCCGACAGGTTGTAAGTGCCGCTGACCTGGCCGAGGATGATGATGCCGACGAGCATGGCCAAGCCACCCGCGGTGGTGACGAGCAGGGCCTGGGTGGCGGCGCGGCGGCTCGAGGCGCGTTCCGCGTAGTGGCCGACCAACAGGAACGACAACACCGTCGTCAGTTCCCAGAACGTGTAGAGCACCAGCATGTTGTCGCTGGTCACGAGGCCGAACATGGCGCCCGCGAAGGCGACCATCTCGGCGGCGAAGATGCCGAGCCTGCGCTCGTCGTCCTCGAAGTAGCGCGAACAGTAGACGAGGATCAGCGTCCCGATACCGAGGACCAGCAGTGAGAGGATCCCGGACAGCGCGTCGAAGCGCATGTCGATGTCCATCGACAGGCCGGGCGCCCACTGGATGTGCAGGGTCTGTACGGTGCCCCATTGGGCGATGACCCAACCGAGACTCGCGAGGGGAACGAGAGCCAGCACGAGGAACGCGTTGCGCCCGAGTACACGCACCACGAGCGGAGCCAGCAAGGCGGCAACGGCATGGGCGAGCAGTATCTCGAGCAAGAGCACTCCGTCGGGTAGATGGGCGGCGGGGTGTCGCGGAACGGGCACGAACCGAGTCGACTGTCCCTCCCCTCGGGGCGCGAATCGACCCGGCGGGTGGGACTCCCGGTACATCGTACTGGCTAACCCTTTGTGCCTGACGCCCCACCGGAGTAAGGTGCCCCACCCTCGGTGGTGTATGCGCGCGGGGCGCGGTGGTGTATGCGCGCGGGGCGCGCTGGTGTATGCGCGCGGGGCGCGGTGGGGGTGGGGCAGGGACGGGGCAGAACGAATATCCTCGACCGGTGCCCGCACGAACCCCCGGAACAGAATCCGCCGAACCACACTCGTCCGTGATCCGCACCGCCGCCCTCGCCCACGTCCGGGGCCGGCGGCTGCTGCAGGCCCGCTCGCAGGGAAAGACGGCCTTCTACATGGCGGGCGGGAAGATCGATCCGGGCGAGGACGCCGAACAGGCACTGCACCGGGAGATCCGGGAGGAACTCGACGCCGGCATCGTCCCCGGCACCCTGGAACGGCTCGGCGTGTTCGAGGCCCCGGCGTTCGGGCACCGGCCCGGCACCGCGCTGCACATGACGTGCTTCACCGCGGAACTGACGAGTGAGCCGCGGGCCACGAGCGAGATCGCCGAACTGCGGTACTTCACCCTCGACGAGTACGCGGCGATGCCGGAGGTCGCTCCGGGGTCGCTACTGGTCTTCCGGCGTCTGCGGGCCCTGGGTCTCATCGACTGAGCGCCGTTCGCGGCCGTCGACCCCGCGGCGTGTGACGTAGTAGGCGCAGAAGAGTACGACCAGGAGCAGCGCCACCGCACACATGTGGGTACCCCACGAACTCTCGAAACGGGGGATCGTCTCGCCGTCCTCCCAGGAGATGCCGAGGATGGTCTCGGGGCCCGCCATCGTGCGGGTGGCCGAGGCGACAGTGGGGAAGACGAAGGAGACGAAGGGCAGTCCGAGCCCGACGGCCGCGGCCACCGGCGCCGTGGGCAGTGCGGCCCCGACGGCCAGTCCCGCGCCCACGCCGAACACCGCGAGACGGACGAGGAGCAGCGGTCCGCCGGTACCGAACTCGGGCCAGATCGCCGCCGCGAGCGGAATCAGCGCGATGAGGAGCAGCCCCCACTCCGGGCGTCGCCACCGCCCGGCGATCGCGAGCCCCGCCGCCACCGACAGCCCCGTGACCGTGAGCACGGCGCCGCGAGGCACCTCGGCGAGCGGATGCCGCAGGTCCTGGAACAGCAGTGCCGCGACCGCGGCGACACCCGTCGACGCGAGGATCAGCCGTCCCTCGCCGACGCCGAGCCGGGCAGCGGCGAGCAACGCGCCGGCGCACACCAGCGCCAGCGACACGAGTACCGCGATCCAGAGCGTGACGTCGGAGGCGAGCGCGTTGCGGTCGATCCACCAGGTGAGCGCCCGGTGACCGACGGCCGCGGCGAAGGCGACGATCACCGCCGTGACGATCACGCCGGTCGTGCTTCGTTCGATCCGGAGACCGGCGGGCGCGGCGGCCACCGCGGCCAGGCACGTCACGACGGCGGCGATCAGCAACCACCAGGGCGGCTCGCCCGCGGCCGACGTCGTCATCTGCAGCAGCCCCGCGGACTCCGGGGAGGGCGCGAACCTTCCCGACGAGGCCGTGGCGAACCCGGTCAGCACGCCGAGGGCGAGAACGAGTCGGGAGGGCGTGCCCCACAGTGCCGCGACTGCCGCACCGAGCAGCACGCCCGCGGCAAGGGTCTTCACGAAGTGGACCGCGATGAGCGCGTCGACACCGGCGACGTGGGGCACGGCGTACGTCGCGCCGCACAGGATCGCCGCGGCCACGGCCGCGAGAATCCAGGCCAGGCGTCGCGATCCGGCCTGCTGCAGCAGGCCCACGACCACCGGAACGGCGACCACCCCGGCCGCGACACCGATGGGCTGGCTGTCCACCCAGCGTTCGATCTCCCGCTCGGACGCCGCGATCGCCCAGGCGTGGGTGCGGGGGTTGGTGAGCACGAACGCCGCCAGCCCACCCGAGGCGAGTGCGGCGAGGGAGGTGACGGCCGGGCGCAGATCCATGCGCTCACCGTACCGAGGCTCCCTGCCTCGCCGCCGCCACCCGGTGCGCGGCCGGTCAGCCGTAGGTGTCGAGCAGACGTGCGTGGTACTTCTCGGTGACGTCGGGGTGGGCACGCAGGCGGGACTTGAGCGCGTTGATCCCGTAGACGGAGTGCAGTGCACCGCCGTGCGCGTCCGGGCCGACGCCCGCGGCCCGCGCTGCGAGTTCCGGAGCCAGTGGCACGCGCGGTAGTTCGCGGTCGAGCCCGGGATCGAGGAAGAACGGCAAGGACACCCGGTCCGATCCGGGCGGGGGTGGCAGCACCCGGTGGGTGGTCGCCTTCAGGTAACCGTCCGTCGCGATCTCGAGGAGTTCGCCGATGTTGACGACGAAGTGACCCGGGATCGGATCGACGTCCTGCCACCGCCCGTCGCGCTCGACCTGGAAGCCGGTGCTGCCCGGCTCCGGGTACAGCAGCGTGAGAGCGCCGACGTCCTTGTGGCTGCCCACACCCTGATCGGTGACGGTGCCGTCGTGGCCCGGGTAGCGGACGATCTCGAGGAGCGGATCAGGATCCGCGAAGGCGTCGTCGAAGAAGGACGGTGCGACGCCGAGCGCCTGCGCCCACGCCCGGAGCAATCGCGTCC
The DNA here is from genome assembly GCF_014217785.1 of Rhodococcus triatomae. Lineage (NCBI taxonomy): Bacteria > Bacillati > Actinomycetota > Actinomycetes > Mycobacteriales > Nocardiaceae > Rhodococcus > Rhodococcus triatomae. The sequence continues at coordinate 3,128,674 of NZ_CP048814.1, forward strand.
CGACCGCGGTGGCGTCGGCGATCCACCGCAGGGCGAGCGGTCGCAGTTCCGGATTCGAGGCCGGCCAGAGGTTCGGCCCGTGCAGGACGTTCCACGGGCGGCCCGGCACCGGTGGGACGGGAGCGCGTTCCGGGCCGATGTCGAGTTGCTCGCGCCAGTCGACGTAACCCTGCGTGCGTTCGCCGCCGACCCGGGTGTAGCCGCGGAAATGAGGCGAGCGGGTGTTCTCGATCTCGAGTTTGTCCGCCTCGGGGCGGGCGAAGAATGCCCGTGCCGCCCGGATCAGTTCGGTAGCGGACGATTCGGCGATCCCGTGTCCGCGCAGGTGGAAGAAACCGATCTCGTGGGTGACCTCGCGCAGGCGCGCCACGGTGGCCCGATGCGTCCGCAGGTCCCCGCCCCGACCGTCGAGGTCGATGATCGGCAGATCGGTGCTGCTCATACCTCCACGATTACGCCCCTCGGGCGGCCGCGTCGAGGGTTCGGATCACCGCTGGATTCAAGGACGGGAGTAGGCGGCGCTCTGGGCGCCGACGAGGTCCACGAGCGTGCGCTGGGCGAGGTTCAGGTCCATCGCGTGCAGACCCCAGTTCGCGCTGGGAAGCGCGGGCAGCAGATCGGCACCGGGCCCGCCGACCATGAGGACGTTCGGGCCGTCGCCCTCGGTGCACCGGGCGGAGAATTCGGTGGTCCCGCGTCCGGGACCGAACCCGTGGATCGGCGCATCGTGGTTGTCCCGCAACGATGCCGGATTGGTGCACAGCACCTCGTAGCCGGGCCCGTACGGTAGGTCCGCTCGCGTGCCGGACAGTCCGGGTACCTGCGGAGGAAGCCCGTAGCGGGTGTCGGGTGGGGGAGGGGCGGAGAACGCCGAGTACGCGACCACGCAGCCGATCTGCGCGGAATCGGTGCAGGCCGGAACCGAGTCGAAGTCCCCGCCCGTCGACTCGCCCTTGCGGACGAGGACGTCCCCGCCGATGAGGAGCGCCGAGACCAATTGCGACTGTGCCGGTTTCCCGTCGATCCGGTTGTGGACCAGGGTGCGCAACATGCGCGTGCCCTGCGAGTGCCCGATCAGCACGACGCCGCGGCCGTCGTTGTGGTGGGCGAGGTAGTCGCTCCACGCCCTGTCGATGTCGTCGTATGCGACGTCCAGCGCGGCCGCGCGTTCGGGTCCGGGGGGCGACGCGAGGCCCTGCAGCGTGCTCTGCCGGTAGACCGGTGCCCACACGTTGCAGTGTTCGCCGAACGGCGCGGCCTGGAGCGCGGCCACGCCGCGGACCTCGGGAGTGGCGTCGAGGGTCGCGTTCGGTGTCGGCTGCAGCGACACGGTGGGGTAGACGTAGAAGCAGTCGATCGGTGCGCCCGAGCGGCCACCGCAGGGATCGTCCGGCCCGCTCGGACGGCACAGCCACGTCGTCGTGTCGGGAGGGGGTTCCGTCGTGTCGGTGTCGGCTGCCCGCGGCGCCTCGGGTTCGGCCGCAGCCGACGGCGCCACGTTCGACGTGCCGACGGTCGTGACCACCGCTCCGCCCAGCACGAGGGCCGTCACCGACCAGATGGCCGCCGCAACGGCGCGGGCCCGGACCGGGGTTCTCATGGTCCGGGATGCTAGCGCGTTCAGCGGTGGCGCGAGTACGACTCGAGATGTGCCACCTGCGCCGGGTCCAGCGAGGGCCGCACCTTCTCGCGGGCGACGGCGATGTCACCAGCGCCGACGGTCGCGGCGTCGATGTCTCGGCGCATCGCCGACAACGCCGCCTCGCGTAGCAGTGCGGCGCAATCGGCGGCGGAGTAGCCGTCGAGATCGTGTGCGAGAGCGTCGAGATCGACGTCGTCGGCCAGCGGAACCGAACGGCTGGACGTCCGCAGGATCTCCCGTCGCGCCTCGGCGTCAGGCGGCGGGACGAACACCAGGCGCTCGAGTCGGCCGGGGCGCAGCAGGGCGGGGTCGATGAGGTCGGGCCGGTTCGTGGCACCGAGCACCACGACGTCCCGCAGGGGCTCGACGCCGTCGAGTTCGGTGAGGAGTGCCGCGACCACCCGATCGGAGACCCCGGAGTCCGAGCTCTGACCGCGCCGCGGTGCCAGTGCGTCCACCTCGTCGAGGAAGATCAGCGACGGCGCCGAATCCCTGGCGCGCTGGAACAATTCGCGCACCGCCTTCTCGGAGGCGCCGACCCACTTGTCCATCAGCTCCGCCCCCTTGACGGCGTGGACGCTGAGCTGGCCGGAACTGGCGAGCGCCCGCACCAGGTACGTCTTGCCGCAACCGGGAGGGCCGTAGAGCAGTACTCCGCGCGGCGGGTCCACGCCCAGACGCGCGAAGGAATCAGGATGCTGCAGCGGCCACAGCACCGCTTCGGTGAGCGCCTGTTTCGTCTCCACCATGTCACCCACGTCGTCGAGAGTGACACTGCCGATCGCGAGTTCCTCGGTGCCCGAACGGGACAGCGGACGGATCACGTCGAGGGCGCCCACCAGATCCTCCTGGATCAGGACGGGCTCCTCCCTGCTCCTGGCCGCGCGTGACGCCGCGCGCAGTGCCGCCTCGCGACACAGGGCCGCGAGGTCGGCGACCACGAAGCCGGGTGAACGCGCCGCGACGACGCCGAGGTCGAGGCTCTCCGTCGGGGCGGTGAGCAGGAGTAGTTCCAGTAGCGACCGCCGCACGGCCGCGTCGGGGAGGGTCAGCGCGAGCTCACGGTCACACAGATCCTGTCCGCGTACCCGCGGGTCGAGGGTCTCCGGCCGGGCCGACGTCGCGACGAACGCGACTCCCGGCGTCTCCACGGCGCGACGCAACTGCTCGAGAATCAGGGCGGACACGGGGTCCGGCGGGTCGGGGAGCAGGGCGTCGACGTCGGTGACGAGCAGGACACCGCCCGAGCGCACCGCGTCCACCGCGTTGCTCACCTGCTCGAGCCGGGACGACGACTCGGTGGCACCGACACTGGGCCCGTCGAGTTCGACCGTCCGCCTGTCGGCGAGCACCGCGCGGGCGAGCGAGGCCTTGCCGACGCCCGCCGGGCCGGTGACCAGCACGCCGAGATGCGGTGAGGCGCCGAGCTTGCGGAGCAGTTCCGGTTCGTCGAGGGCGAGCGAGAGCCATTCGGTGAGCCGCGCTGCCTGCGCCTGTGCCCCGACGAGGCTTTCCACCGGCAGTGGCGGAGTCCCGCCCGAATCCGGGCTCTCCCCGCTCGCCGGGGAGGCGGCGGAGGGCGCCGCTTCCGGGGCCCGGCCGTTGCCCCACAACACCGCGGTGTTCGGTTGCACGCTGACCGGTGCACCCACCGGGTCCGCTCCGGTCACGGTGAGTAGTTCCGACGTCCACGCCACACCGAACGTGCGGGACAGCGCCTGGGTCGCCGGTGCCGTGCTGGTCCCCGGCCCGAGGTCACGGGGAAGCAGTGACACGGTGTCGCCGACGGTGACGACCTTCCCGAGCAACGCCTGCCGCAGCGTCGTCTCGGAGATCGAGCCGACCGCGAGTGCGGACCCGGACACGGTCACCGTTCGCGCCCCGTACACCGTCACCGGAGTCACCATGACGGTCGAGTTCTCGGTGAGACCCGCGTTCGACATGGTCACGTCGTCGAGGAGCACGGTGCCCGTGGGGAATCCGGCAGGCGCGCGCCCCGCGACGGCCGCGGTCGTACGCGCACCGATCAGGGACACGGCGTCCCATTCGCGCAGACCGAGCGCGGCCAGCGCCTCCGGGTGCAGTCGCACGACCCCGCGTCGAGCGTCGGCGGCCGACGGATTCAGTCGTACGGTGAGCGCGAGTTCGGCGGAGGTCACGAGAGAAGAGCCTACGTGGCACGGTCGACGACCGAACGACGCCCGCGCCGCCGTTACTCGGGCCGGACCTACCGCCCCCCGCCGGGCCTGCGCAGCCCCAGCCGGGCGGCCGAGCGCCGGCTCTCCGGGTCCGGTCGGCGCCGGATCGCGCGCCGCTCGGCGGGTTTGATGTCCCAGGTCTCCGGCCGGGCGGCCACCCAGCGCTGGGAGCGCACCGCGAACGGGATGTGGACCAGATAGACGGCCACCAGGAAGATCACCAGAACGAACGGGTAGGTGATGAGAGCGGCCGCCAGCAACGCCACCAGCACCAGCAGGCCCGCCACCATGTGCGACGGGACGGACACCGTCTTCATCGCCAGTGTCGGGATCCGGGACACCGCCAGCGCGGCCGCGCCGACGATCCACGCCGCCACGACGGGATAGGACGTCCACCATCCGTCGCCCCACTGGGCGGCGGCAGCGAGCGGGGCAACCGCGACCAGGGCCGCGGCGGGAGCGGGGACACCGACGAAGTACTCCCGCGCATATCCGGGCACGTCGTCGTCATCGAGCAGGGTGTTGAAGCGCGCCAGCCGGAGCACGATGCACACGACGTAGACGAGCGCGGTGATCCAGCCGTAGCTCTGCCCGTCGAGCAGGGTCACGTACAGCACCAGCGCCGGGGCGACACCGAACGAGATCGCGTCGGCGAGGGAGTCGAGTTCGGCACCGATCCTGCTGGTGGCGTCGAGCAGCCGGGCGAGACGGCCGTCCAGCGAGTCGAGGATCGCGGCCGCGCCGATCATCGCGATCGCGATGCCGATCTCGCCGTCGAGCGCGAACTTCACCGCGGACAGTCCGCCGCACAGAGCCAGAACGGTGATGACGCTGGGAAGGAGTCGCACCGGTCGGCGGCGCTTCTTCGGGTCGGTGGTCACGGCAGCGTCGCGAGGACCGTTTCGCCCCCGATGGTCCGCTGGCCGCGCTCCACCAGCAGAGTCGTGCCCTCCGGGAAGTAGGTGTCCACCCGGGAACCGAAACGGATCAGGCCGTAGGTGTCGCCGATCGTGATCTTGTCTCCCTCGCGGGCGTCGCACACGATGCGTCGGGCCAGCAGACCGGCGATCTGGACGACGGCCACGTCGTGCCCGTCGACCGTGCGCAACACCATGCTGTTGCGTTCGTTCACCTCGCTGGCGTCGGCGAGATCCGCGGAGAGGAACTGGCCGGCCTGGTAGGCGACCTTCTCGACGGTTCCGGCCACCGGGCTGCGCTGGACGTGGACGTCGAGCACGGACAGGAAGATGCTCACGCGGTGCAGCGGTGCGTCGCCGAGCCCGAGCTCGGCGGGCGGGACCGCGCGGTCGACGAGGGCGATCTCGCCGTCGGCGGGCGCGACGGCGACACCGGCGCGATTGGGCGGTACCCGGTGCGGATGCCGGAAGAAGGCCGCACAGGCGGCCGCGGAGACCAGGCCCGCGCGGCGCACCCACTTGCGGCGTCGACCGAGCAGTGCGACTCCGAGGGGCGCGAGCACGAACGGCACGCCTGCCGGATGCAGCGGGGGGACGGCGTCGCGGACGAGGTCGACGACGTGTCCGATCCCGGTGGACTGCGGGGTTCCGGGGGGTGTGGGCTTACGGGCCACGGGCTCCTCTTACGTTCGGGGGCGGTACGTCCCGGAGGACGTGGTCGATGACACAGGTTAACCGAGACGCGCCCCGCCGGGTCAGGCGTCGGCGACCGGCATCAACAGGGAGACCGTTCCGGGAGCGTCGGCGGCCCGCAACTCGACCGGGGCCCAGGGGCCCGCGGTGGTGACGGTGAGGCGCCCGCCGGGCAGTGCGTCCACGGCCTCGCGGAGGTGCCGGGCCGGCACCAGGACCTGCGGACCCGAGGTGTCGTCGGCTCCGCCGGTCACGCCCGGCGCGGCCAGACGGACCCGTCCGCCCGCACCGCAACGGACGGAGACGGTCTCCGCGGTGGACGCCCGGCGCACTCGGTCCCGGTCGAGTTCGCCGACGGTGCCGGGCCGCGGGGCCAGCACGACGCGGTAGTCCGGGAAGGTCTCGGGCAGTGCCGTCGCACGTGCGATCCCGGCCGGCCCGGACAGGGTGACGGTGTCGGCACGGCGGGACAGCGAGGCGACACCGGGGCCAGGGAGGTGGTCGTGTACCGCCGTCCGCAGGAACTCGGAGGGGACGAGCGTCGAGAACTCATCCGATCCGGGCGCGGCCACCTCGGTCACCGCCATCCGGTAGCGATCGGTGGCGACCAGCCGCAGCGCGGTGCCGTCGCACTCGACCAGGACGCCGCGGAGCGCGGCGAACGGTGAGTGTGGGTCGCAGGCGTAGAGCACGGACTCGACCGCCGCTGCGAGTGCACCGGCGGAGACGGTGGCCGAGGAGGTCGGGGTCACCCGGTCGGTGATCAGCGAGTGCAGCCGCGACGTCTGGGACCGCGCCTCGTCGAGGGCGCGTTCGAGCCGCCTGACGTGTGCGGCGAGGACGCCGTGGGGGTCGTCGCCGCGCAGTACCTCGACCATCTCGCGGACCGGGAGGCCGATCCCGCGCATGCCCGCGACGAGCCGTGCCTGGTCCACCTGGTCGAACGTGTACCGGCGGTATCCGGTGTGCGGATCGACGGTGTGCGGTACGAGGACGCCGACCTTGTCGTAGTACCGCAGGGAGCTGACGGACAGTCCGGACTCGCGGGCGAGGTCGCCGATGCTCAGCACGTGTGCGCTCCTCGCCCCTCGCCGGGAGTGGGGATCTCCCCGCGCAACCGTGTGATCGCGTCCCGGATCATCCGACCGTAGTCGTCGTCGGCGAGGTGACGGCAGTGCAGCTGCGCTCGGTCGAGGTGTTCCGCGGCGGCTGCCGCGTTTCCGAGCTTCGCGTAGGCGGCCGCGGCATTGAGATGCAGCGAGGGGAGGAATCCGGCCACCCGCAGCGACGGGTGGTGTCGCTGTGCGCGGGCGTCGGTGAGCGCGGGCACCGCGTCGAGCGCGCGCAGGTCCCATTCGAGTTCGCGGGCCGGATCGTCCTGAACATCTGCGGCGAAGTGCGCGAGGGTCACCACGTGCAGGGGATCGCCCGCCTCCTCGACCTGTTCCCAGAGCTTCTCGAATGCGCCGCGGGCCCGGTCCCGCTCACCGGCGACGGCAAGTTCCTGCGCGCGCCCGATCTCGGCCATGACGTGGTCTTCGATGTCCATGGTGACGAGGCTGAGCCCTCGACCTGGTCGAGGGTCAACCGGCGGGCGCCGTGGTGCTCAGACCCGGGCGGATTCGGCTTCCTTCTTGATCCGCTGCAGGCTGGCGTTCATGCCCTGCACGAGTTCGCTCTCGAAGTCCTCGTTGCCGCCCAGGACGTTCTTGACCAGGAACTGGGACAGCGTGGAGGTCCCGGTCGGTGCCTCGCGGCGCTCGGTGACCCGCGTTCCGGTCTCGGTCGGCTCGAGCTCGTACGACCAGATGGTGCGGTTCTCCACGATGCGGAAGGCGACGGCCTTGTTCGGCACGAAGCGGACGACCTTCGCCGTGGTCGGCCAGACGAGCAGGCCCTTGCGGTTGATGTTGATCGTGCGGGTGCCCTCCGCGACCGCCCCACCGACGATGTGCATTCGGCGGCACTGGGGGCTCCACTCTCCCATCCGCTTCAGATCGGCGACGACGGCCCAGACGTCCTGGGGGGAGGCGTCGATGTCGATGACGGCTTCGAGTGTGTTGGCCACGATGTCTCCAGTCGGGAGGGCGCCGGGTCGGCGTCGAGCGGGCGGACGAGTCGAGTGGTACGTGCGGTTACAGCAACTTCTCCAAAGTGTACTGGGTCACGTTTGCGCGGCGACACCCCGGCCGCGGCGGTCGCGTGTGGGCGCGATCGGTGTAACTGTCCGGCGCCGCGTGGAGATGAACCCTGTAGGGCGGTAGCTCGCGCCACCGCCGGATCGCACAGCAAGTCCGCCAGGGAAGTGATCGCGCCATGAACATTCCTTCGATCCCCCGTCGGGGAGCCGGTGTACTCGGTCGGCGGGACGCCGGTGTACTCGGTCGGCGGGACGCCGGTGTACTCGGTCGGCGGGACGCCGGTGTACTCGGTCGGCGGGACGCCGGTACCGCCCTTCCGCTCCTGCAGACCGCGACGTTCGACGGTGCCCCCGCGACGTGGCCCGGTGAGAAGCTCGAACGGCTGATGACGCCCCGCGAGATCGAACTGGTGGTGCGCGGGCGGCTGTAGCGCGGGCCCCCGATCCCGGCGTACGGAATCCCTCGGCGTCGCGCCGCTGGTCCTTCGGCGACACCGCGTTTGGTCCCGTTCGGCGGGGACCTTCGCTACTCGTCCGGTGGCCGCGGGCGCCGCGACGATTGCACGCATGTGTGTGCGAAGTGTGTGTCCGTGTGCGTCCCCGAATGTGTCCTCGCGCGTGTCCCGGCAGCGCGCCCGCGTCACCGGGAGCGTTCGCCGTGGTTGACATCGCACCGGTCTCCTCGCCGCCGGAGAATCCGGAACACCTGCCGGCCGCCGACCGTCCCCTCCGGCGCAACGAGGCCCCGAAGGGCTCGGTGATCGTCGACCTGCTCACCACCACCGATCACAAGAAGATCGGCCTGATGTACCTGGTGTCCGCGTTCGGCTTCTTCCTCGCCGCGGGCCTGATGGCCCTGCTCATGCGTGCCGAACTGGCCGCCCCCGGGCTGCAGTTCCTCTCCAACGAGCAGTTCAACCAGCTCTTCACCATGCACGGGACGCTGATGCTGTTGCAGTTCGCGATGCCGGTGTTCTTCGGTTTCGCCAATTACATGATGCCGCTGCAGATCGGTGCCCCGGACGTCGCCTTTCCGCGTCTCAACGCGTTCAGTTACTGGCTGTTCTTCTTCGGTGCGATCCTCGCGACCGCCGGATTCGTCACCCCGGGCGGTGCCGCGGACTTCGGCTGGACCGCGTACGTCCCGCTCAGCAACGAACTCCACTCGCCCGGCGTCGGTGCCGACCTGTGGATACTCGGGATCACGGCAGGCGGCCTGGGCACCATCCTCGGTGCCGTCAACTTCATCACCACGATCGTGTGCCTGCGGGCACCCGGAATGACGATGTTCCGGATGCCGATCTTCACCTGGAACGTCCTCGTCGCGAGCCTGCTCACGCTGCTGGTGTTCCCGTTGCTCGCCGCTGCCCTCATCGCGCTGTGGGCGGACCGGCACCTCGGCTCGCACATCTTCGATCCCGGGACGGGTGGGGTGATGCTGTGGCAGCACCTGTTCTGGTTCTTCGGCCATCCCGAGGTGTACATCATCGTGCTGCCGTTCTTCGGCATCGTCTCGGAGATCTTCCCGGTCTTCTCCCGCAAGCCGATCTTCGGCTACAGCGGCCTGGTCTACGCGACTTTGGCGATCGCGGCACTGTCCATCGCGGTATGGGCGCACCACATGTACGCCACCGGCGCCGTCCTGCTGCCGTGGTTCTCGTTCATGACGTTCCTCATCGCGGTGCCCACCGGCGTGAAGATGTTCAACTGGATCGGCACCATGTGGAAGGGACAGATGACCCTCGAATCGCCGATGCTGTTCTCGGTCGGCTTCCTCGCCATCTTCCTCTTCGGCGGGCTGTCCGGAGTGATCCTGGCGAGCCCGCCGCTCGACTTCCACATCACCGACACGTACTTCGTCGTCGCGCACTTCCACTACGTGCTCTCGGGTGCGGTGCTGTTCGCGAGCTACGCCGGCGTGTACTTCTGGTTCCCCAAGATGACCGGCCGGATGCTCGACGAACGCCTGGGTAAGTGGCACTTCTGGCTGACCTTCATCGGCTTCCACGGCACCTTCCTGGTGCAGCACTGGGTCGGCACCCAGGGCATGCCCCGCCGGTACGCCGACTACCTGCCCACCGACGGCTTCACCGGGCTCAACCAACTGTCCACCCTCGGGGCGTTCGTCCTCGGCGTGTCCACGCTGCCGTTCCTGTGGAACGTCTTCAAGAGCTATCGGTACGGCGAGGTGGTCGCGGTCGACGATCCGTGGGGATACGGCAACTCGCTCGAGTGGGCCACCAGTTGCCCGCCGCCGCGGCACAACTTCACCGAGTTGCCGCGGATCCGCTCGGAGCGTCCGGCGTTCGAGCTGCACTACCCGCACATGGTCGAACGGATGCGGGCCGAGGCCCACGTCGGCTGGGGGCGCAGGGCGCAGGACGAGGCGAAGGAGCTCACCGGGAGTGGAGGCTGACGTTCGTCGGCGCTCGTCGGTGTGCCGGCGCGGATAGGCTCGGGGCATGGCGGTTCAAGGAGTGCTGTTCGACATCGACGGCGTCCTGGTGACGTCCTGGCGACCGATCGAGGGTGCCGCCGCCGCGGTGCGGGCGCTGGGCGAGCGGGGCGTCGCCCGCGCGTTCCTCACCAACACGACGTCCCGGACGTGCGCGCAGATCGCCCACGGGCTGCGGGAAGCGGGGATCGACGCGGACGAGCGGGAGATCGTCACGGCGACCAGGCTCACCGCCGAATACCTGCGCTCGACCTATCCCGGAGCCCGGGTGTGGCTGCTCAACAGCGGCGACGTCGCTGCGGACCTCGCCGGGATCGAACTCGACGAACACCGGCCGGAGGTGATCGTGCTCGGCGGCGCCGGTCCCGAGTTCGATCACGAGACTCTCGGGCGTGTGGTCGAACTGATGCTCGACGGAGTGCCCGCCGTCGCGATGCACCGAGGTGCGGTATGGGCCGCCGACGAGGGTCTCCGTGCCGACGTGGGGCTCTACCTGCCGGGCGTCGAGCAGGTCACCGGCACCTCGATCGTGGCACTCGGCAAACCCTCGGCAGCGGCATTCCTGACGGCCGCCGACATCGTCGACACCGACCCCGACGCGACCTGCATGGTCGGTGACGACCTCGCCGCCGACGTGCTCCCGGCCCAGCGGGTGGGGCTCACCGGAATCCTGGTGCGCACCGGCAAGTTTCGGCAGTCCGTCGTGGACCTGTCGCCGGAGTCGCCGGACCACGTGATCGACTCCGTCGCGCAGTTGCCGGGGCTGATCGACACCCTCGGGTGACGTCGGCGGAGTCGACGGACGCCGAGACCGGGCGAAACGCCCGCCGCGAAAATTGGGGGGAGCCAAGGGCGCCGAGAACAGGTACTCTCGCGGCCGCATCCTCCGTTCACATTCCGTATAGGAGTCTCCATGCCACATGCGTCGTCGTCCGACCGTTCTTCCTTCTCGTTTCGTCTCGGTAGTTCCCTCGGTCGACGATTGACGCGCACCGTCGCGACGGCGATGGTCGGGCTCGGTCTCGCGGCGGGTGCGGCGCTCGTGGGAACCGGTGTCGCGCAGGCGGCTCCGGTGTCCTGTGTGTCGCCGCCGTCGGAGAACGACATCCAGGTCGCCGACACAGCGAGCTGTGGAGCCAAGGCGACGGACGGGGGTGTCGTGCACTCGTGGGCGACCGACACGGGCACCGCGGTGGGCACCGCGAACGGTCCCGGTTCGGCGAACACGGTGGCGACGGGATTCGGTACCGCGCTGGCCGCGTCGAACTCCGGCGGCAATGCCTACGCGCTGGCACTGGGCGGCGGAATCGCCCTGTCCGGAGCCGAGCAGGGTGCGACGACGCTCGCGGTCGCCGGGTGGGGTTCGGGTGCCACCGCCAACTCGCTGGGCGTCGACTGCACGGGTGCGCTGTCCCTCGCGGTCAACCTGCAGACCGGGCAGTTCTGCGCGATGCGCTGATACGTGTCTGTGCGAGGCGCCGAGGCGTGACGTCCGGGTGTGATCTCGGCCCGGTGGAGACCCGCCGAGTAGGAATACTCTGCCGGACCGGGGTCATCCGGCCTTATCGTTGCCCCTCGTGACGACGAGAACACGCGCGATCGTGCTGGTGTCCACTGCCGTCATGGTGGCGGTGGGGGCCGTCGCACTGGTGTGGGGCCTGGCCACCCGCGCCGGCGGAAGCGACGGGCCGGACTGGGGAACGTGGGCCGAGGACGCCGAGGCCGGGGTGGGCTTCGTCGTGCCGACCGGGTGGAGCGTCCAGGAGGACGACGAACCCCTCTTCGGGCAGGTGATGCTGCACCGCGACGGTGACGCCCACTCGGTGATGCTGCTCGGCCGGCTGGACGGATCGCTGTTCGCCTCCGCCGAATCGGATACCGCGGCCGCCGCCTCGTCGCTGGCGTCCGGGATGGGCGAGTTCTTCTTCCCGGATTCGGGACAGCGGATCGACCTCGAACTCGGCCAGGTCTCCGGCGAGCACGTCTCCGGCAGCACCGTGTCCTACCGGGTCGACTTCGCCGAGCCGTCGCGGGACGACGCGGAGATCCACGCCGCAGTCGTCGAACGGGGCGACGACCGGTGGTGGCTGGTCTGGTTCGGTGACATCCCCGGGTCGGTGGACCGCGAGCTCGCGGATGCGATCGCGGGATCCTTCACGCCGTTGGAGTGAGTCGGCCCCGCTACCTTGCACTCGCCCTGTTCGAGTGCTAAAAATGCAACTGGCACTCGCAACACGTGAGTGCCAGGTCGGGACGGTGAGGCCGGGAAACATCGACACCCCTGGTCGTCCGTCGCGGGCACTGACCCCGGCCGAGGCGTAACTGAGGCGGCCCGGAACGGGGTCGCTTCACAGATGAGGCGACCCGACGAGCGGTCGCCTTGCGTGTCACCCCCAATCCGGAGGATCACTTCGCAATGGCCAAGATCATCGCGTTCGACGAAGAGGCCCGTCGCGGCCTCGAGCGTGGCCTCAACAGCCTCGCCGACGCAGTCAAGGTGACGTTGGGACCCAAGGGCCGCAACGTCGTTCTCGAGAAGAAGTGGGGCGCTCCCACGATCACCAACGACGGTGTGTCCATCGCCAAGGAGATCGAGCTCGAGGACCCCTACGAGAAGATCGGTGCCGAGCTGGTCAAGGAGGTCGCCAAGAAGACGGACGACGTCGCCGGCGACGGAACCACCACCGCTACCGTTCTCGCCCAGGCACTCGTGCGCGAGGGCCTGCGCAACGTGGCCGCGGGTGCCAACCCGCTCGGCCTCAAGCGTGGCATCGAGAAGGCCGTCGAGGCCGTCACCGCCAAGCTGCTCGACTCCGCCAAGGAGATCGACACCAAGGAGCAGATCGCTGCTACCGCCGGTATCTCCGCCGGCGACCCGTCCATCGGTGAGCTGATCGCCGAGGCCATGGACAAGGTCGGCAAGGAAGGCGTCATCACGGTCGAGGAGTCCAACACCTTCGGCCTGCAGCTCGAGCTCACCGAGGGTATGCGCTTCGACAAGGGCTACATCTCGGCGTACTTCGCCACCGACGCGGAGCGTCAGGAAGCCGTCCTCGAGGATCCCTACATCCTCCTGGTCAGCTCCAAGATCTCCACCGTCAAGGACCTGCTGCCGCTGCTGGAGAAGGTCATCCAGTCCGGCAAGCCGCTGCTGATCGTCGCCGAGGACGTCGACGGCGAGGCGCTGTCCACCCTCGTGGTCAACAAGATTCGCGGCACCTTCAAGTCCGTCGCCGTCAAGGCTCCGGGCTTCGGTGACCGCCGCAAGGCTCAGCTCGCCGACATCGCCATCCTCACCGGTGGCGAGGTCGTCAGCGAAGAGGTCGGTCTCTCCCTCGAGACCGCAGGCCTCGAGCTGCTCGGCCAGGCACGCAAGGTCGTCGTCACCAAGGACGAGACCACCATCGTCGAGGGCGCGGGTGACTCCGAGGCCATCGCCGGTCGCGTGAACCAGATCCGCGCCGAGATCGAGAACAGCGACTCCGACTACGACCGTGAGAAGCTGCAGGAGCGGCTGGCCAAGCTGGCCGGCGGCGTCGCGGTCATCAAGGCCGGCGCTGCGACCGAGGTCGAGCTCAAGGAGCGCAAGCACCGCATCGAAGATGCCGTGCGCAACGCCAAGGCTGCGGTCGAGGAGGGCATCGTCGCCGGTGGTGGCGTCGCGCTGCTGCAGTCGGCTCCCGCTCTGGACGATCTGAAGCTCGAGGGTGACGAGGCCACCGGTGCGAACATCGTTCGCGTCGCGCTCTCGGCTCCGCTCAAGCAGATCGCCCTCAACGCCGGCCTCGAGCCCGGCGTCGTCGCCGAGAAGGTCTCCAACCTGCCCGCCGGCCACGGCCTCAACGCCGCGACCAACGAGTACGGCGACCTCCTCGCCGAGGGCATCAACGACCCGGTGAAGGTCACCCGCTCGGCGCTGCAGAACGCAGCCTCGATCGCGGCGCTGTTCCTCACCACCGAGGCCGTTGTCGCCGACAAGCCGGAGAAGGCCGGAGCGCCCGTGGGCGATCCGACCGGCGGCATGGGTGGCATGGACTTCTGATCCAGCCTTCCCAGGCACCTGTTTCACAGACCGGAGCCCGGCACCACCTCGGTGGTGCCGGGCTCCGGCGTTGGGGAGTAGGTCGGATACAAGTGAATGTGATTCGGGACTTCGTCGAGTAACGTCCCAGGTCAGGAAGTGTGCTCCCCGCGCATGCGGGGATGAGCCCAGGGGCCCGGCAAAGTCGCATTTCAGCTGGTCATGAGTAGATCGATGGGGCGTTGAGGATCGCGACCATGGTGTCTGATCGCGGCGGTTCTCGATCGCCCAATGTCCGCGCAGCCAGGTTGCGACCTGGCCGGGATGTGCGTCCAGCACAGACAGTGAGGTGACCGCGTAGACGACTTCGGTGCGTCGCTTGCAGTCCCGCCCTCGGCGGGTGGTGCGGGTCAGTTGCAGCACCTGGACGGCGTGCGGGAACAGCACTCCGTCGGAGATCTCGGTGGCTTTGAGTGAGCGGACCTCGCGGCGGCCGTGCCCGTTCTCGGTGGTGCGGCTGATTACCGGAATCTGTTTCCATGGCAATGATTTGAGCTGTCGTCGCAAGCTCGGCTGGTTACCTTGGACAGTGAGGATGTAGTGGCCACCTCGGCCGACAATGTGCTCGGCGGTCTCGCGTTGGCAATGCATCGCGTCCGCCGTGATCACAGTTCCGGCGATGTCCAACAGGTTCAACAGTTTCGGCAACAGAGGAATCTCGTTCGTCTTCGCTCCGACCGCGCACTGGGCGAGGACGGTCCCGGTGCGGTGACACAATCCGGCGAGTAGGTGGGCCAGGTTTCCGGCCGCATCCTTGGCGCCGCGTAGCGTCTTGCCGTCGAATGCGATTACCCTCGGCCGTCGGTAGTGTTGGTGTGCAGCCACATCCAGGAACCGATCAGGGCATCGAGCTGATCCGGTTCGAGTCGTTGCAGGCAGCGGCGGATCGTCGATTCGGAAGGGACGGTGCCGTCGATGCCGAGCCGGGCGTACTCGGTGGTGGGCACGTCGGCGATCCACTCACCGATCGCGGTGAACGAGCGGGCGCCGGCGATTGTTGCGGCCAGCGCGATCGCCAGCACTGTCGAGATCGTGTGGCGCACGCCGCGCCGCTTGCGTGGATCGGGGACCGCAGTCAGGATGTCGAGTAGGCCGCTGGGGTGCGACGACGCGCCGATCGTGAGGGTGGTGTCGACGGTGACGGACGGTATGGGCGAAGATGACACGGCGGGCGTGGCTCGTTCCTGGTTGTGACGATTGTGTAGGAACTTGAATCATCGCCGGAACGTCCGTGCTCGCCCTTGGTTCTGCGGCTCTTCGGCGTGTCATCAGCAAAACTGCTGGTCAGATCATGGCTACACAACTTTGCCGAGGCCCTGGTGTCGGGGTGGGGAGAGTCGTTGTCGGTCGGGTGGAGACGAGCGTTGGTCCGGCGACGCGGGGGGTGAGTAGTTTCGCGGGGTGGCGTGTCATGTTGAGGACGCCGATCAGTGCCTCTTGGGCGGTGCGGTTGCGTGTGCCTGCTGCGAGTACACGCTGGTAGTACCAGCTGAGGGCCCGTTGGGGGAGACCAGGTGGTGGCCCGTCGAATCCGTGGAAGTTGCTGTCCGATGTGGTGGCGAGCAGCCAGGGGATTTGGTGGACGTGTTCGAGTCGTTGTTGGTAGCGCGGGGCGTGGAATGCTCCGTCGCTGGGGGTGTCGCGCAGGAGTCTGCCCCACGTGTGTGGGGATCCGGATACACGGGCGAGCTGTTGAGGCAGATTTCGCGTTCCGCGGGGCATGAACGTCGTCGTCGGTGAGGTCTGAGGTCTGTTGGGGCCGTGGGGGAGTGATGTTCTCGGGCTAGGCCGGGTGGTGTCTATGCTGGTCGGGAAGTGTCTGCCCCACGCGCGTGGGGAATGCTCCGACATCTGGTCCGGGTCGTCGGGGCGGAGGTTGTGTGCCCCGCGCGTGCGGGGATCCATCCCTGGCCGCGCGGGGGCAGTCCCGAAGCGATCTATTTGCCCCGCACGTGCGGGGATCTCTCGTACTGGGACGTCGCCCGTAATCATGGCGGATTGTCCGCCCCGCGCGTGTGGGGAGCGAGAGTGGCTAGGTCGTTCACGCCACGACGTACGTGTTTTGGGATTGGGCGCATTCTGGATCAGAGGTCATTCGGATGACTCGTGTTCATGCTCAGAACGTCTGGACCGGTCACTGGGGTTCGTGGCCGCCGCGCCTGGCTACCGGCAGCCAGGTCGACAGTGCTTCTGCCAAGGTGGACAGGAGTGGCTCGCCGAAGACGCAGAGGGTTTTGTGCCACGGGTGTCCGAAGGTTCCGCACTGGAGGTCTTCGGTGAAGAACAGGTAGTAGTCCCCATCGGGGTAGACGGGGATGGGCGAGATATTCTGGGGGAGCGGGTCGCCGTGTGGCCGGAAGCGGTATCCGGGATGCTGCCAGTTGAGCGCAATCAGCACGGTGTCTGAGGGAAACGCAGTACGGAAGGCTTCTTCGGCCTCCGTGTTCACCCGAGCCCGTGGGGGAGACGACGATCCGCGGAGGTCGAAGGTGATGGAGTTCTTTGGTTCCACAATCCCAGGGTATGGGTCAGTTTCCGAACCTGGCTGAAAGTTGTAGACGGCGTTGAAAGCAGTCCACCAAGACGCCTTCTCTGTTTTGTCGAGCTGGGTCCACCTCGGGTATGACACCGCGTCCTCTTCTCGTGTTCGCAGATCCGTCGGGTGCCCGACCCTCGCTGGACGAAGACCAGGCACCCGACACTATCGGATCATCGAATCCAGAATTCCGTCCATCCGTCTTGCGTTTGGAAGTGATCTTTCGAGAACCAGATTCGGCCGAAGATGGGGTTTCCTTCGTCGATGACTAGGCGCTCGGCCTCGCGGTCCCCAGTCGTCGGGTTTCTGGGATACACATCGTACTCCAACCAGCGGTCTGAGGTGCCGGAACTTTCTCGGACAGCGACCCAAAGTAAGATTTGGGTGACTGAACGGAGTTGTTTGTGGCACAGAAGAAGTCGCGTCAGTTCAGCCCGGAGTTCCGGGAAACGGCGGCACGTGAGGTGTTCGAGAAGTCTCGGCCGATCGCCGATGTCGCGCGCGATTGCGGGGTAACCGATCAGACGATCCGGAACTGGGTGAAACAGCTCCAGCGCACGAACTCGGCAGCGGATACCGGGTTGTCTTTGCCGGAACGTGCCCGCTTGAAGGAATTGGAGCGGCGGGTCCGGGAACTGGAGGACGAGAACCGCTTCCTGGGAAAATCGGTGGCCTTCTTCGCGAAGAAGCACCGGTAACGGTCAAGTACGCGTTCATCGCGTCCGAAGAAGGCAATTACGCTGTGGTCGATATGTGCCGGTGGGCAGGAGTTTCCCGCTCAGGATTCTATGACTGGCGAAGCCGGAAACCCTCGGCCACCGCGCGGTGGCGGGAAATCCTCGAAGCAGAAGTCCGGTTCTGCTTCGATCATTCCGACAGCACCTACGGTTACCGCCGCGTCCACGCCCAGCTCGCCCGGTGGGGAACCCAGGTCGATCCGGACACCGTTCGGAAAATCATGCGTGAGCTGGGGTTGGTGCCGTGCCAGCCCCGGCCGTTCCGACCGGTCACCACCATCGCCGGCGACGCCGCCGACCTGCCCGACCTGGTGGCACGCGACTTCACCGCCGACGCGCCGGGACGCAAGCTCGTCGGTGACATCACCTATATCCGTACCTGGGAAGGGTGGCTTTATCTGGCCACCGTGCTCGACTGCTATTCGAAGAAGGTGATCGGGTACGCGATGGCGGACCATATGCGCACCGAATTGGTGACCGACGCCCTGCGCATGGCCCAGGGCTCCGTAGTTGTTGAGGCCCAGGGCCGCGACCTGCGGGTTCAGGATCTCAAGACCAGGTCGACAGCACGATGCGGGTTTACCGCGACACGTCGGCAGGCCTGGGCGATATTCGACTGCCCCGCCCGTCGATGAAGGCTGATCGCTGTATTCCGCAGCGTCGCCATCACCTGCGGTCCGTGACCGGCACGGACCGTGGAGCGGTCTTCGTCGAACGTCACGTCCCGTACCCAATGGACCCTGTTCTCGATCGACCAATGCCCGCGGATCCACCTCGCGAGCAGCTTCGGTGGCGCCTGCTCACAGGGCAACGAGCAGATCGCGTACACAACCTCGATGCTCCACCGGTCGGCACCGATCCGGCGGCGACGGCGAGTGATCTCGATCACCTGCTGCGCGTACGGGAATCGAAGACCACGGGTGACGGTGACGATCTTGTAGATCCGCGCCTCCTCACGACCGTGACCACGTTCGAGCGGGTCGGACCACACCACCGGCACCTGCTCCCACGGCAGCTCCCGGATCCGGGCGAGCAGCCCAGGCTGGTTCGCCTTGACAACCATCACGTACTCGGCCCGACACCGCTCACGCAGACACCGGGCAGTGGCCTTCTGCGTGTGCATGGCATCGACGGTGACGACCGCACCGACCAGGTCGATTCCTCGCAGCAACCTTCGGACAGCGGATATCTCGTTGGACTTGTCCGCGGTGCGGCACTGCCCGAGTACCACACCACCGGTATGGGTGACCGCCGAAACCAGGTGCGGGGCCGACTCCTCGCCGGCTCGTGCACCGCGGACAGTTTTACCGTCGACAGCCACTGCCACCCGCTCGCCGCCGCTGTCATTATCGCCGGCATCGGACAGGTAGCGGCCCAGCACCAGATCCAACCCATCCCCCTCGACCCGTCCGAGGACCTGCCGGATCGTGGCCTCGCTCGGCACACGGAACCGGATACCCAAGCGCACCAACACCTCCCGCGGAGCAGCTACGGCCCAATCCGCGATACTCGAATACGACCGAGCGCCCGCGGCAACCGCACACAGGGCAATCGCGATCAACGAGGGCAGCGAGTACCGGCGACCGCGACGATCCCGCGGATCGGGCACCACTTCGAGTGCAGTCATCAACCGCGGCACCTGCTTCTCGTCGACGACACCACCGACAAACCGGGTCAGCTGGTCAAGGCATGGGTCGATCGGGGACACTGTCCCGGCGGGCATGGGTGACTCCTTGTGGACGATCTGGATGCGTAAGACACACCCATGATCGGCCCCTGTCCCCATGCCCGCTCCACCGCCCCCACACGCTCCAACGAACCCAAACCACCAGGCCACAGCTCCGCTACTCAACAACTACGGAGCCCTGGCGCATGGCCATCCGGAACCTGCCCATCATGGTCGAAGGAACAATATTCCACAGCGACCGCGGCAGCCAGTACCTTTCCGCTGAATTCGCCTCAGTGGCACAAGAACTCGGCATCGTGCGATCGGTAGGCCGCACGGGAACTTGCTATGACAATGCCTGGGCGGAATCTTTCAATGGAACCCTGAAGAATGAGCGCGTGAACCGCACTCAATACCCGACCCGGGAACACGCTCGAAGGGATATCACCCGCTATATCGAGTTGCGGTACAACCAGATTCGTCTGCACTCCGGAATTGACTACCACACGCCGAACGAAGTAGAGTCCGCGTGGTTCCAGCAGAATCAGGCGGCTTGAGATAACCAAATCTCGCTGTCCGAGAACTTTCCAGCCCCTCAGTCTACCGGATCGGGAAGATGGCCAAGATCGTTGTCGAACTGGGAGTGGCCTGCGTACCCTGGCCGCGCAGCGAGATTATGTTGCACGGCAAAGACGTACGTTTCCGCGGCTGCGTTGCAATCTGCCTGACTCATCGATGAGGGGCACACCGGCGGCTGGCTCATGCACCCGCTGATCGCCACCGGGTCTGTGCGGTGCCGAGTCGACATTATTCCACCGTCCGCGTTGGTGATGTTGAAATCGACCCTCGCTCGCCATGTTCCGTTCCTGCAAGATGCGACCAGCTCACCTTCGAACTCGTGCACGTTGTTGGGAGGCTGCGTTGCGGCCTGCGTGTAGCGGTGTGCTGTTTGTTCGTTTCCTCCAGACGGGGTGAAGAACCAATTGGCGATCGCTTCGGTTCGGCGTTTCGGATTGGTGCATTGCGCATCGACTCCGCTTCCGACCCAGTACGTCGAGGAGTGTCTGACTGGCCAGGAGACGTTCAGAGTGCAGTCGTGAAAAGGCTGAGAGATATCGTTCGCCGTCCCGAATCCTATTGGCCTGAACTGGAAATGCGGCCTACTCGACATCCTGACTGCGGTCCCCGATCCACGCAAGCGGCGCGGCGTGCGCCACACGATCTCGACAGTGCTGGCGATCGCGCTGGCCGCAACAATCGCCGGCGCCCGCTCGTTCACCGCGATCGGTGAGTGGATCGCCGACGTGCCCACCACCGAGTACGCCCGGCTCGGCATCGACGGCACCGTCCCTTCCGAATCGACGATCCGCCGCTGCCTGCAACGACTCGAACCGGATCAGCTCGATGCCCTGATCGGTTCCTGGATGTGGCTGCACACCAACACTACCGACGGCCGAGGGTAATCGCATTCGACGGCAAGACGCTACGCGGCGCCAAGGATGCGGCCGGAAACCTGGCCCACCTACTCGCCGGATTGTGTCACCGCACCGGGACCGTCCTCGCCCAGTGCGCGGTCGGAGCGAAGACGAACGAGATTCCTCTGTTGCCGAAACTGTTGAACCTGTTGGACATCGCCGGAACTGTGATCACGGCGGACGCGATGCATTGCCAACGCGAGACCGCCGAGCACATTGTCGGCCGAGGTGGCCACTACATCCTCACTGTCCAAGGTAACCAGCCGAGCTTGCGACGACAGCTCAAATCATTGCCATGGAAACAGATTCCGGTAATCAGCCGCACCACCGAGAACGGGCACGGCCGCCGCGAGGTCCGCTCACTCAAAGCCACCGAGATCTCCGACGGAGTGCTGTTCCCGCACGCCGTCCAGGTGCTGCAACTGACCCGCACCACCCGCCGAGGGCGGGACTGCAAGCGACGCACCGAAGTCGTCTACGCGGTCACCTCACTGTCTGTGCTGGACGCACATCCCGGCCAGGTCGCAACCTGGCTGCGCGGACATTGGGCGATCGAGAACCGCCGCGATCAGACACCATGGTCGCGATCCTCAACGCCCCATCGATCTACTCATGACCAGCTGAAATGCGACTTTGCCGGGCCCCTGGGGATGAGCCCCGTAATCTGGCTCATCATGTCCCTGTTTCTCCGTGCTCCCCGCGCATGCGGGGATGAGCCCGAGGTGGAGCTACGCGTCCGTTCCGAAGGCTTGTGCTCCCCGCGGACGCGGGGATGAGCCCGGCTTGTAATGCGTGCACTGCGTGCACTGCGTGCACTGCGTGCACGCGGGGATGAGCCCAGCGCCGGTGGGCTTGCGGGTCTTGATCGCGGGTGCTCCCCGTGGACGCGGGGTGAGTTGACCTCGGACAGCCTGCCGACGTGTCCCACCAGGACGCGGAGGTCAGGCATACGGGCGTACGTCTGGACATACTCCATTTTAGTTGAACGTCCGACTTTTTCTTTCGTTTCCTATGTCTTCTGGACGTCTGTTCGGTAGAACTGCTAATTAGCAGCACTCGCGATTCCGCGAGCGCCGACGACGAGCCGATCCGGAGGGCGACAGCCGACAGGGCGAAACCGCGACACCGAACGTCGGCCACGGATGGGCCGCAACTGAATCGACACCGACGCGCGGTGAGTGCGGCGGTAGAGCCTTGCCTCCACGATCCGCGGTGCGGGTGGAGCGCCTCGTCGTGTTCGAACAACCAATCAGCCCCGAACTGCATCAAAAGTGTTGCAGCGGAACTTGTTCGGATTCCCTTCCAAAGTTGAACCATCAATGATTCAATGTGACCGGCAACACGGCACAATCTGATTGTGTTGCACGACACGACAATTACGAGGAGAACCGATGGGAAGCACGACCCTGACGGAGATCATCACCTTCTTCTTCGACATCCTGCTGCAGAGCGCTCAGTTCTTCAGCTGACCACACCTCGCCCCGGTCGTGGGGTGACAGATCGATGCCGGACGTCGAACGGCGTTCTTGCACTGGACAATCGGAGGAAAAATCATGGGTAGCATCGGAAACGGGTGGGAAGCGATCAGCGGATTCGTCGAGTTGATTCTGCTGATCATGCCGCAGATCGTCACCGGCTCGCTCTGAGTCGTCGGCCTGTCTGGGCGCCGCCGTCGCGGTGTGTGCGCGGCGGCGGCGTCGACGGCTTCACCAGGGGCTTCTCGATCCGTTACAGCTTCGCGTAGTGTCCTTAGTCACATGTCCAACTCTCTGACCTGCGGGTTCATCCGCTGGACATCTGGGACTCCACCGCGCGACCTGCTGCGCTGCTAGCTTTCCGTACTGTGACCGCGAGTCACACGAACGCACGAAAGTTGGGAGATTGCAATGGGTTCCATCGGTACCATCATCGGCCTGGTCGAGCTGTACCAGTTGCTGGCGCCGCTGCTCAGCTCCGCGAGCTGAGCGAAGCGCGACGTACTCGGCGGGTCGGGCAGGGATGAGCTCCGGCCCGCCGTTCTCGTCTGCGCGCCTCGTGACGCAGTAGCGCTGCGCCAGGGAGTGGTCAGCCCTGCGGCATGATCATCCAGGCGGCGAGGTAGACGAGAATCGCGGTACCGCCGGTGACGAAGGCCGCGATCACGGTGAGCAGTCGGACGAGGTTGGCGTCGGCTCCGAAGTACTCGGCGATTCCTCCGCAGACCCCGCCGAGCATCTTGCTGTCGGAGGAACGGACGAAGGGGCGGGAGTTGCTGTCGTATGTCATGCATCGAGTGTGCTGTGCGAGCGGGTCCGCGGGCATCGGGGAACGCCCCGATAACAACCCTGGGATTTCGCGCGATAGAGGGAATCGGATCGAGTTGTACGGCCGTCCGAGCGGCCTGTGTCACAATGTGGCTCGGTTCGGTGCCCTGCGGAAGGCCGCGGGGCCGGACACGCTGGACTACAGAGAAGGTGAGAAATGCGCAACCGCATGGTCGTGAGAAAGTTCGGAATCCGATCGGCGGTTGCACTTGCCGCGATCACCGCGGCCCCCTTCCTCGGCACTCAGGCGATCGCCTCGGCCGATCCGGCGTCCTCCGATCAGGCGTCGCACGTCGTGCGGACCCAGAAGATCGACGACCGCCAGCAGCGGATGTACGTCTACTCCGCGGCGATGGACCGCGAGATCGAGCTGCGGGTGCTGACTCCCGCGGACGACAGCGCTCCCCGGCCCACTCTCTACCTGCTCAACGGCGCGGGCGGCGGTGAGGACACTGCGACCTGGTACCGACAGACCGACGCGGTGGACTTCTTCGCCGACAAGAACGTCAACGTCGTCACCCCGATGATGGGGGCGTTCAGCTACTACACCGACTGGAAGGACGACGACCCGGTTCTGGGCCGCAACCAGTGGACCACGTTCCTCACCCAGGAGCTGCCCCCGGTCATCGACTCGGCGCTCGGCACCAACGGGGTCAACTCGATCGCCGGCATCTCGATGGCCGGCGGCTCGGTCCTCAGTCTCGCGCAGGCCGCGCCGGGCCTCTACGAGAGCGTCGGCGCGTACAGCGGATGTGCGGAAACCAGCACCAACCCGGGCCGGGCGTACGTGAGCATGGTCGTCGAATCCCGCGGGCGCGGGAAGGTGGAGAACATGTGGGGGCCGGAAGGCGACCCGCTGTGGCTCGAGAACGACCCGATCGTCAACGCGGAGAAGCTGCGCGGCACGACGCTGTACGTGAGCACGGGATCGGGGCTCCCCGGACACCACGACCGGCTCGACGGCCAGGGCATCAACGGTGACGTGGAGACCTTCGCGAACCAGATCATCCTCGGTTCGGTCATCGAGGCGGCCACCAACCAGTGCACCCACAAGCTGGCGAACCGGCTGAACGAACTCGGCATTCCGGCCACGTTCGATTTCCAGTCCACCGGTACCCACGCGTGGCCGTACTGGCAGGACCAGCTGCACAAGTCCTGGCCCGTCATCGCCGGACCGCTCGGGGCCTGACGCGAGACTCCTCCCGTGCGTCGAGCCGGACGCCGATTCCCGGACATAGGCTGACGTCCGTGGAGACAGTCCCGATCCAGATGCCCGACGGCACGACCACTCCGGTCCGCCTGTTCCCGGGGGCCGACGCGGCGCCCGTCGTGGTGATGTTCCCGGGCCTGGGGATTCCGGCCGGCTACTACGAACCGTTCGCCGACGAACTCGTCCGGCGGGGGTACAACGCCGCCGTCGGCGAGCTGCGCGGACAGGGCGACAGCCGGCCACGACCGAGTTCCGCCAGCAGGTACGGCTACCAGGAATTGGTCTGCGTCGACTTCCCGGCCATGTTCGAAGTGGTCCGGGAACGTTTCCCCGCCAGCACGCCCTATCTGCTCGGGCACAGCATGGGCGGGCAGCTCGGAGTCATGTATGCGGCGCGGATCCGGGGCAGGCTCGGCGGGCTGATGTTGGTGGCGTCGGGCTCGCCCTACTACCGGGGATTTCCCGGGGTGCGCTCTCCCGGCCTGCTCATGGGTTCGGCCGCGATGTCGATGACGGCGTCGGTCGCGGGTTTCTGGCCCGGCGACCGCCTCGACGTCGGCGGGTTCGGACGGCAGTCGCGGGTGCTGATCTCGGACTGGTCCCGCTTCGCCCGCACCGGACGGATCCAACCGACCGGAGCGGACATCGACTACGAGGAGCGGATCGCCCGGCTGAAGCTGCCGGTGCTTTCGATCACCGTCGAGGGCGACGACATGGCACCCCCGGCGTCGGTGCGGAACCTGGTGGCGAAGCTGCCGAACGCCCGTCTCACGACGTGGCACCAGCCCGCACGTCTCGGTCACAACGGGTGGATCCGGGACCCCGGGTCCACGGTGGATCGGATCGCCACCTGGCTCGCCGACCGCGAATGACCCGCACGGTCCGTCGCCCCTCCGCCGTCCCCTCCGACGCCTACCCGTAGGTCTGCCGCCCACCCGCCCCTGCTTACACCCACCCGCCCCTGCCCATCCGAGGGTGACGGTGCCCTTCGCCTTCTCAGATCGGTCGAATGGTCCCTTCACCCAGGGGAGGGCGGGCGGACAGGGGGCGGGCGGACAGGGGGCAGGGCAGGGGGGCGTAGAGGCGTAGGCGGCAGGGTGGTCAGGAAGGGGTGAGGGTGCGCCGGAGGAAGGTGTAGGTGAGGGCCGACTTGAACGCGGCCTGCGCGTTGTCCGCAGCGCCGCCGTGCCCGCCCTCGATGTTCTCGTAGTACCAGATCTCGTGGCCCTGCTCCTCGAGCAATGCGGTCATCTTCCGCGCATGTCCGGGATGCACCCGGTCGTCGCGGGTGGAGGTCGTCATCAGCACCGGCGGATACTGCGCCGCGGGATCGGTGTTCTGGTATGGCGAGTACGCGCCGAGGAACTCCCAGTCCCGGGGGTCGTCCGGATCCCCGTACTCGGCCATCCAGGACGCGCCCGCGAGCAGGAGGTGATAGCGCTTCATGTCCAGCAGCGGCACCTGGCACACGATCGCGCCGAACAGTTTCGGGTACCTGGTGAGCATGACCCCCATCAGCAGCCCGCCGTTGCTGCCGCCCTGGGCGCCGAGCAACTCGGGCGTCGTGAACCCGCGCGCGACGAGATCCTTCGCGACCGCGGAGAAGTCCTCGTAGGCGAGGGGGCGTCCTTCCCGGATGGCCTGCGTGTGCCAGCCCGGTCCGTATTCGCCGCCACCGCGGATGTTCGCCACCACGTACGTGCCACCGGGCTCGAGCCACGCCAGGCCGACCACGCCGCTGTAGGCGGGCACCATCGAGTTCTCGAAACCGCCGTACCCGTACAGCAGCGTCGGTCCCGGCCCCTCGGCGTCCTCACGCCGGACGACGAAGTACGGGATCGCGGTTCCGTCGTCCGAGGTGGCGAAGTACTGCGACACCGCGATGCCGGTGGCGTCGAAGAAGGCGGGCGCCCTCTTGATCGGTTCGAGCGGGCTCCCGACCGTGCCGTACAGCAGGGTGGCCGGCGTGGTGAATCCGCTCGAGTTGACGAAGAACGCGTCGCTGTTGCGTGCGTCCGTGGCGATGACGCCGCTGGTGGTCAGTTCCGGAACGCCTGCGATGGGAGTTCTCGCCCAACCGGATTCGCTCGGAGTGAGAGCGAACAGCTCGGTGTGCACGTCGGCGAGCGTCACCAGCAGTAGATGATTGCGCGTCCAGGTGGCCTGTTCGAGCGAGGTGTGAGCGTCCGGGGTGAACACCGCGGTGAGCTCGCGGGCACCGGCCATGTAGGAGTCGTAGTCGGTGATCAGGAGCGAGCCGGCGGGGTACACCGTCCCGCCGACCTCCCAGTCGGTGCGGGGCCGGACCGTCAACCAGTTGCGGTACACGCCCGTGCTCGCGTCGTCGGGGACCTCGATCTTGACCAGGGCACCGTCGGGGAGGAGTTCGTACCGTTCGGAGTGGTAGAAGTCGATCGCCCGGCTGACGAAGTGGCGCTCGAAACCCTCGGTGTCGTCGTAGGACGCACCCACGGACACGTCCGATCGTGCGCCCTCGAAGACGGTGACGGCGTCGTCCAGCGGCGCGCCCCGGTGCCATCGCTTCGCCAGCCGTGGATAGCCGGAGTCGGTGAGAGTTCCCGGACCGAAATCGCTTTCCACGTAGACGGTGTCGGCGTCGATCCATCCCATGCTCGACTTCGCCTCGGACAGCTCGAAGGCGTCTTCGCCGGTGACGAACGTACGGCTGTCGAGATCGAACTCGCGGATCACCGTGGCGTCGGCGCCGCCTCGGGACAGGGAGATGAGTGCTCGGGACTGACTGGGGCGCAACACGTTCGCCCCGGCCCACACCCAGTTCTCGTCCTCGGCCTCGGCCAGTGCATCGACGTCGACGAGCACCTCCCACTCGGGATCGTCGGTGCGGTACCGCTCGAGAGTCGTGCGGCGCCAGAGGCCACGCACATGGGTCGCGTCGCGCCAGAAGTTGTACAGCCACTCGCCGCGGATCCCCACGTACGGGATCCGCGCGTCGGTGTCCAGGACGTCCCTGATCCGGCTCTCGAGGTCGGTGAACTGCTCGTCCGCCGCGTAGGTGTCGACGGTGCGCCCGTTGCGTTCGCGCACCCAGTCGAGGGGCTTGTCGCCGGTGACGTCTTCGAGCCAGAGATGGGGGTCGGTCATACGGCCCATTGTTGCCGACGTACGGCAGGCCCCGCTCTAGGCTGTCGAGTTGTGCAGCTCACTCCCGCCGACGCGCAGATGTCCTGGATCGGACGCCGGATCCGCAACGACCAGTTCCAGCTGTATTGCTTCTCCGGCACGGACGGCCGCTCCGGCCCGGGGGACGACGGTGTCGCCGCCGCGCGCAGGCACATCGGAGATCGGGTGGACCGCATCGGGGAGCTGCAGGTGCATGCCGTCCCGGTCCCGGGCGATCTCGACTACCCGTACTGGGCGCGGCGCGGACAGGGTCCGGATCAGATCCGGGTGCACTCCCTGGCTGATCGATCGTGGGCCGGGTTCCAGCGCGCGCTGGGCGATTTACTCGCCACCTCGCTCGACATCACCGAGAGCCCGTGGCAGGTTCACCTCTTCCCGGCGGTGACGGGAGCGCCGCGCTGCTCCGAGCCGGCCCTGGTCGCGGTGTTCCAGGTCTCGCACGCGTTCGCCGACGGCCGCCGGGCATCGGCTTCGGCGCGACAGTTGTTCGGGCCCGGGCTGCCGCCCGGATCTCCGGCGCCCACGCGCGCACCCTTCGCACCCGCGATGCTGGCGCGGGCCGCGGCCAAGATTCCCGGCCAGGTCGCCGGGACCGTGTCGGTGGCACGTCGGTCGCTGGCGGCGCAACGGGCTGTCCGGGCGGCGGAGGCGGCAGGCGCCGTGCCGCCACCCGCCGACGGGTTTCCGCTGACCCGCGTGAACACCGACCCCGGCCCGAGCCGCACGGCGCGGATGCTGGTGTGCGACGCGGCCCGTCTGACAGGTGCGGGCGTGACGGTGACGGTGGCGGCCGCCACCGCGATCTCGGTGGCGCTCGCCCGGTATCTCGCCGAGCACGGTGCGGACATCGCCGCACTCGGCGCGGAGGTCACGGTGGCCGTTCCGGATCCGACCGGTCGCTCGCGCAACTCCTACCGCAATGTCGGTGTGGGACTGTTCCCGGAGGTCGCCGATCTGCGGGAGCGTGCCGCCCGCATCGCCGCCGACCTCGCGGAACGACGTCGGAGACTGGACGACCCGAACGTCGCGCTCGCCGGCGGGTCGGTCGAGTACGTGCCCGCGCGGATGCTGCGCCGCGGCATCGAGCGCTACGACCTGTCCGCCGTGCCCGCCACCGTCGCGGGCAACACGGTGATCTCGAGCGTGCACCGCGGCGCGGCGGATCTACGGCTCGCGGGCCGCCGGGTGCGGTTCACCGCAGGCTTTCCCGGGCTGTCCCCGGTGATGGGACTGACACACGGAGTGCACGGCATCGGCGGCACGGTCACGCTCGGGGTGCTCACCGGCTCGCGGGCGATGCCGGACCCGGACCACTACCTGGAGCTGTTGGACGCCGCGGTGGACGAGGTCGCGGGCTCGCTGCGCGGATGACCCGGTGGTCGGTGGTGGCCCGGACGAGCTACTCGAAGAGCTACTCGCAGGTAACCCCACCACGCGCGGACAGCGGAAAACGTCAGGACTACCCTGAGGAATCGTGACCTCACACTATGACGTCGTTGTCCTCGGAGCCGGTCCCGGTGGGTACGTCGCTGCTATCCGCGCGGCACAGCTGGGATTGAGCACCGCCATTGTCGAGAAGAAGTACTGGGGCGGTGTCTGCCTGAACGTCGGCTGCATCCCGTCCAAGGCACTTCTCCGGAACGCCGAGCTTGCGCACCTCTTCACGAAAGAGGCCAAGACGTTCGGTATCTCCGGCGAAGCGTCCTTCGATTTCGGCGCCGCCTTCGACCGCAGCCGCAAGGTCGCGGACGGGCGCGTCAAGGGCGTTCACTTCTTGATGAAGAAGAACAAGATCACCGAGTACGACGGGCTCGGGTCGTTCACCGACGCGAACACGCTGTCGGTCGAGCTGTCGAAGGGTGGCACCGAGACCATCACCTTCGACAACGCGATCATCGCGACCGGTTCGGTGACGAAGCTGCTGCCGGGGACGTCGCTCAGCGACAACGTGGTGACCTACGAGGAGCAGATCCTCACCCGTGACCTGCCGAAGTCGATCGTCATCGTCGGCGCCGGCGCGATCGGTATGGAGTTCGGCTACGTCCTGAAGAACTACGGCGTCGACGTCACGATCGTCGAGTTCCTCGATCGGGCCCTGCCCAACGAGGACGCGGACGTCTCCAAGGAGATCACCAAGGCGTACAAGAAGCTGGGCATCACGATCCGTACCGGTGCCGCGGTCCAGTCGATCACCGACGAGGGCGACAGTGTCTCGGTGGCGATCAAGGACAACAAGTCCGGAGAGGTCGACACGGTCGTCGTGGACAAGGTCCTGCAGTCCGTGGGGTTCGCTCCCCGTGTGGAGGGCTACGGACTCGAGAACACCGGAGTGCAGCTCACCGATCGCGGTGCCATCGAGATCGACGAGTACATGCACACCAGCGTCCCGCACATCTACGCGATCGGCGACGTCACCGCCAAGCTGCAGCTCGCGCACGTCGCCGAGGCACAGGGTGTCGTCGCCGCGGAGGTGATCGGCGGTGCCGAGACGATGCCGCTCGGTGACTACCGGATGATGCCGCGCGCCACCTTCTGTCAGCCGCAGGTCGCCAGCTTCGGGCTCACCGAGGCGCAGGCGATCGTCGAGGGGTACGACGTCAAGGTGGCGACCTTCCCGTTCACCGCGAACGGCAAGGCCCACGGACTGGGCGACCCGACCGGCTTCGTCAAGCTCGTCGCCGACAAGAAGTACGGGGAACTCCTCGGCGGCCATCTCATCGGCCCCGACGTCTCCGAGCTGCTGCCCGAGTTGACTCTGGCGCAGAAGTGGGACCTCACCGTCAACGAACTGGCGCGCAACGTCCACACGCACCCCACCCTCAGTGAGGCATTGCAGGAGGCCATTCACGGCCTCGCGGGGCACATGATCAACTTCTGACCTCGAAGCCCCGTCGACGAAGGACCCGCGCGGTGATCCCGCGCGGGTCCTTTCGTATTCCGGTGTCGCCGATGTTCCGGTGTCGCCGGTCAGCCGCCGAGTTCGTCCACGGTCGCGGCGAGAGCGGCGGCCTGGTACTCGAGATCGGCGTCGCTGTGCGGGCGGTCGTGGGGCAGACGACCCTGCAGGTCCTCCCGGCTGACGATGACGAGGGTGGCGCCGTCGGCAGCGTCCGATCCGGGCACGATCCGGGGCTGTCCCTCCGACAGGATCAGGGTCGGGTCGGTCAGCGGGGAGTCGAGCAGTTCGCGCAGCTGCGCGGGAGTCACGGTGGTGTTCACGCCGTCCCCTTTCGATGGGTTCACGTCCTTCGAGCGAACCACACGGGCACCGGCGGGTGGGCCGCTTTCCGTGGTGACGTCGCACGCACCGGGGAGCGGGCGAATTCGTGGCGCGGGTGTCCACGTGGTGGCATTGTCGTGGGTATGACGTACCCGAGCGACAGCACGCGCGAAGGCGACGACGCCGACTTCACCGTCGACGAGGACAACCAGCTCCAGCCCGAGGACTCGCTCGTCGACCGAGGTGTCGACGACGTGCTCGACGAGGGGTATTCGCCGCCGGACCGGCCTCCGAAGGGGTATGCCCTCACCGACTCCGAGGAGCGCGCGGAGGAGACCCTCGACGAGCGGCTGGCCGAGGAGGAGCCCGACGTCGGCGCCGACCCCGACGCTCCGCAGTACGTGGAGGACCGGGAGATCGGCGCGCGCCGCGCCGGCCGTCTGCTCGCGGAGGACGAGGGCGTCGCCGAGGACACCGAGGACGAACTCGTGGCTACGGACGTCGGAATCGACGGCGGGGCCGCGTCGGCGGAGGAAGCCGCCGTCCACGTCATCGACGACGAGTACGACGGCGAGAGTCGCGACGCGGACGGTTGATCGCGTGGGCCGACCGGAGAAATTCCGGAAGAAGGATCCGCGCGAAAGCGCCGGAACGGTTTTAAACCACACCGAAATTACAAGTGGCTCACGGTCTCCGGTAACCGGAAAATGAATGGAATTCG
Organism: Rhodococcus triatomae; assembly: GCF_014217785.1. NCBI lineage: Bacteria > Bacillati > Actinomycetota > Actinomycetes > Mycobacteriales > Nocardiaceae > Rhodococcus > Rhodococcus triatomae. The sequence continues at coordinate 3,159,830 of NZ_CP048814.1, forward strand.
AACATTCGGTTCGTGATTGTCCGTTCCCGCAGCGGCCCATTTCCATTCCCGCATCGAGTGCCGTATTCCCGGCGTCGGAAGCTCGGTGAGCGGGCAGGTGGTAGGTGCAGGTGAGAGGGCATGGCGAGAGCGCGAAATTGGTCTCTCGTCCAGTTGGATGCAATTCCCCGCCGACGGAATGTCCGAATCGAAAACCTTTGGGATGCAGAGCGATACAGCTGAATACCGGGAGCTCTTGCTAGGGCAATCTAGCTGGGGTAGCGTCTGGAACCAGGTTGAGCACACAGCCGGTCTCGGGAAGCGTCACTGTGGTAGAGACGCCATCGAATACGCGCCGACTGCCCCGTGCTCGCTTTCCGTCTCATTGTCGACAGAGGTGGGAGAGCCAATGACTGCTATCGCTACCAAGAAGGTCGCCACCCATGACCTCCTCGCCGGAGCCCTTGCGTCACGGAATCATAACACATGTGATCCCAGCGTTACCATAGCGTCTTGCGCCACAGCGGAGTTCACCGGTGTCGCGATCACGCCGCGTCTCGTGCTCGTCAGTGTTCGAGGGGACATCGACCTGTGCAGTGCCGATGCGCTGCGCGACTTCGCCCGCGACCAGTGCGGCGAATCGACCGATGTGCTGCTGGATCTCTCGCGAGTCCAGTTCTTCGGCACCGCCGGCCTCGCCGTCTTCACGGGGCTGGAGCGGGCGACTCGTGGGTTCGGCCGGGCCTGGGCGCTCGTCGGAGGTCGGCCCGTGCACCGCTTGCTCCGTGCGGTGGGGCAGACGGACCTGTTCCCGTGCTTCGAAGCACTCGACGCGGCCCTCGTCTCGCTCGGCTCGCGCCACGACGCCCCCGCCGCACGTACGACGCCCTGAGCGTTCCGAACTCCAGACCTTTCTGGATCCCCGGGGCCGTACTTCTCGGGACGAATCAGTTCATCAGCACACTCGCGGACATGGTGATGTAGAGCAGAGTGCTGACCATCAGTACCCATCCGGCCGCCTGCCAGATGGGCCAGCGACCGCCGTCTCGCCACACCAGGTAGGTGCGCACGAAGCCGCCGATGGTCCCCACGAGCAGTATCCCGGCCGGAACCAACGCCAGCAGAAGCTGCTGCGTGTCGTCGCAGACGAACCCTGAGTCCGGCGGGCACTGCGTGTCGTCCATTCCCACCCAAGCGAGGATCGCCCCCATGGCGAGCAGCGCCACGACGATGACGGAGATCGCGTAGATCGACGCGCTTCGGACCGTGTTCGGGTCGTACCACCGCTTCTCGGTGTCCGTCATCGGTGCGGGTCTCCTCTCGTCGCTCCTCCTGTCGGATGCCCGTTCGGCGCCGAGTCAAACTCTCCCGCTCCTGTCGCGTGCCACGACGTGTCGTGGTTCACAACTTCCTGAATTGGACGTATGTTCGGTACGTCCGTCCAGTTCATCGAGAGTGGGATTTCCGTTGCGTAGGTTTTCCGGTGTGCTCGCCCCGTCCGCGATCGCATTCTCCGTCGTCCTCGCCTGTTCGATGTCATGGGGAGCCGGTGGTGCTGCGGCGGAGCCCGCACCCGGCGCGTCGTCGCAGGTGCTCTACTTCGACCTCGACACGGGTCCGGAGCACGACCGGCAGCGGTGCACCGTCGTCGGAGAACTGTTCACCCCCGCAGGGGCGAGCAGTGCCACGCCCGTACCCGCGGTACTCACCACCAACGGGTTCGCTCGTTCCTACGAGGACCAGCTGGACATCGCCCGGTCGCTGTCCGCCGAGGGATACGCCGTGCTCGCGTATTCCGGGCTCGGGTTCGGTGGCAGCGGCTGCCGGGTCACCATGGATCATCCGGACTACGACGGACGGGCCGCGTCCCAGCTGGTGAGTTTCCTCGGCGGTGCAGACGGAATCGCCTATGCGGACCCCGAGCTCACCGTCGCGGTTCCCGGTCTCGACCATGTCGTCCGTGACGAGACCGACCACCACGGCAACCCGTCGGAACACGATCCGAGGGTCGGCATGATCGGCGGTTCCTACGGAGGTGGCGTCCAGTTCGCCGCCGCGAGTGTCGATCCCAGGATCGACACCCTCGTGCCGATGATCACCTGGAACGATCTGTCGCATTCGCTGCAGCCGAACGGTGCGCACCAGGTCGACGGAGTCACTTCGTCCGTCACCGGGGCGACCAAGGTGCGGTGGGCGGCCACGCTTTTCGCCGGTGGAGTCGCCAGCGCAGGATTCGACGACGGATACGTCGCGGACCCCACCCGGCTCACCGGATGCCCCAACTATCCACCGTTCATGTGCGAGGCGATCGCGCAGACCGCGGCGACCGGCACCGTCGACGACCGGGTCCTGGAGTCGTTCCGTGAGGCGTCCGTCGCGTCCTACCTCGACCGCATCTCGGTGCCCGTGTTCCTCACCCAGGGATACCGCGACACGCTGTTCACGCTCAACGAGGCGGTCGCCACCTACGAGGGGCTGCGCGCCCGCGACGTCCCGGTGAAGATGCTCTGGCACGAATGGGGACACGACCAGCTCGTACCGGAGCCGGGTGACTTCGGCTTCGACTACGACGACCGGCCACCGTTCCAGACCCGGCGGATCCTCGACTGGTTCGACCACTATCTGCGGGATGTCCCGGTCGACACGGGCCCGGAGTTCGAATACTTCCGCCCGTGGGCGCAGTACGACGGCGACACCGAGCCGGCCTACGGTTCGGCAGCGAGCTACCCGGTCGGATCGGACCGGGACTACCATCTCTCCGCCGACGGTGTTCTCGCCTCGGAACCGGGGCAGCAGGGCACGCGCACCCTCACCGCAGGGCCGCTCCCGGTGCTGACCGATACTCTCGGGGACGTCGACCGAGTCGAGTGGACGACGCACCCGTTGACTGCTCCGGTGGACGTGGTCGGTGTGCCCCGGGCAACGCTGCAGTTCGACAGCCCGGGCGAGAGCATCGTGTTCGTCTCCGTGGCCGATGTGGCACCGGACGGGACGTCCACGGTGATCGGCGATCTGGTCACCCCGGTACGGACCGGGCCGGGGCGGGTGGATGTGCAGCTCGCGGGGATTGCGCACCGATTCGAGGCCGGACACGCGATCCGGCTCACGGTGACGGGTGCCGATCCCGAGTTCGTGGGCCAGATGACGCTCGCGCCGGTCACGCTCGGATCCGGCCAGACGCTGACACTTCCGACCGTCGGCTGAACGGTCAGGCGCTGTATCCGCCGTCGACGTCGAGCTTCTGTCCGCTGACGAATCCGGCGGCATCCGAGGCGAGGAAGCAGACGGCCTCGGCGATGTCGCGGCTCGACCCGAAGCGGCGCAGCGGGGTGTTCCGCCTCGCTGCTTCGAGTGCCCTGTCATCGAGATCCCCCGAGGCGACCAGGGTTTCGGCCATGCCGTCGGAGAGCATTCCCGGCCCGACGCAGTTGGCGCGGATACCGAACCGGCCTTCCTCCACGGCGATGCCGCGGACGAGCGACTCCACGGCACTCTTGGGGATCACCGACAGCCCGTCGCGGGCGGCGTAGCGCCCGGTGGCCGCGGAGGTCACCGCCACGATCGCGCCGCGAGACCGGCGCAGCGCGGGGAGCGCGGCGTGGATCACGGCGAACAGCCCGGCGGCGTCGTCGATCAACTGTTCGCGGAAGCGTTCGGGTGCGATCGTGCTCAGGTGTCGTTGCGGTACCGGTGGGCCGGCGGCGTAGACGAGCGTGTGCAGCCGCTCCGGTTCCCGGGCCGCCTCGCCGACGACGTCCGCGACGGCGTCCGGGTCGGCGAGGTCGAGCCGGACACCGCGGGCACCGGGCACCGAGTCCTCGAGCGCACGGGCCGCCGCCACGTTGCCGCGATAGGTGAAGACGACGCGCGCTCCGCGTTCGGCCAGCATCCGGACGATCGCTGCCCCGATGCCGCCGGTCCCACCCACGACCAGCGCGGCACCGTCGTGGTGCGTCCAGCCGGATGTCGTCACCTTCGTGTTCGCCACGCAGCGAAGGTACGCCGGACCGGTGTCCGGGGGAGGCCACGGTCCCGGTGTCCGGGAGGTCAGTCCCGCCCGTGCGCCTGTCTCGCCACGCGCTCGGTGTAGTCGGCGCGTCCCTCCGGGTCGACCGAGGTCAGTGCCCGGCGATCGTCGATCACCCGGCGCCCGAGGCTCATCAGCCGTTCCGGGACCACCGCGGCGAGCAGGTCCCAGCACCAACTGACGGCATTCCCGCGATCCGCGGATGTTGTGCCTGCCGTGCTCTCGAAGGTTCGAGGGCGCGGTGCGGAGAAGGTCCGCGGATTCTGGGGTGGTGGGTGCCGTCGGTGTTGGTGCGGCTAGAGCCGGTCGGGGAGGTGGGGTGCGAGCGCGGTGAGGATGCGTTCGGCTTCGCTGCAGGCCTGTTCGATGGTGGTGATGTCTTCGTCTGGGCGGTCCGAGGTGGGGGAGTAGGTGACGGAGAACTGGAGGACGCCGGGTTCGATGTCCATGGTGGCGAGGCAGTTGGAGCCGCCGGTGAAGTCGGCGATGGATACGTCGCGGCCGTTGATCTGGATGCGGGTGTGTTCTTCGAGGCGTTGGTCTGCGACGACGTCGTCGAAGGTGCGGCCCATGGCGGAGAAGCTGGCTCCGTAGCCGGGGTCGCGATGGGCGAAGGTGCATTCGTGGGAGATCGGGTTCTGTCGGTCGGTGCGGTAGGGGCTTCTCACGGAGAAGCCCACTTCTTCGAGTGCGTCGAAGGAGAGGTCGTCGCAGGGGTGGTAGGTGATCGGGATCGGTGCCGCGCTGGTGGTTGTGGCGGTGGGCGAGTCGGTATCGGTGCCGCAGGAGGTGAGTGCGGTGACGGTGAGGACACCGAGTGCGCCGAAGACGGCGAGGGAGCGCGAGTGGGTCACTGGTTGGTTCCGATCGAGTGGTAGCCGTCGGCGGACTGGGAGTCGGTGGCGAGGTAGGCGTCGAGTACTGCCTGGAGCGAGTCGCGAAGGTCACGTGCGTACTTGATGTGTGCCTGGAGGTAGCCGACGGCGGAGCTCTCGTCGGCGATCTGGCCGCCACCGCGGGCCTTGTGCTGGAATTTCTGCACGATCAGCCTCGAGGTTTCGATGTCGGCTTCACCGATTCCGAGGGTCTCGTAGTACAGCTCGCGGTTGGCCCGGTCCTGCAACTGCCGGAGATTCTCGATGTAGTCCTCGCAGTAGTTGATGCACTCGCGCATCTTGTCCGGGTCCAGGCTGAGTTGGCCGCTGCCGATTGCCGCGGCCGAAAACGCCTGCCAGCTTCCCGGTGCGGGTGTGTCGTTGCCGCTCATGAGGTGAACTCGTCCCGAGCAGCAGCCAGCCCCTCGCGGATCATGGCATCCACTGTGGCAGCGAGGGTGTCGGGCCCGGCCGGCCGGGCCGTGTTCCGGTCCCGAGGGCCGATGGCGTAGCGGCCGTCGCCCGCGAGGTCGATCCACTTCACCGTGCCGACCTCGCGTCCGCGTTCGTGCCGCAGCCCGCTCCACACCCGAATCACACCATCACCGGCATGGGACTTCTCGACTGCCGACTCGAGGCGAGGACGGGCCGGGGCGGTGGCGACGGCCGACAGAACACTCGCCGAGTAGTCGTACTCCGGTTCGGTTTCTGCAGCGCGCGGTGCGAACTGGCGTCTTCCTGCGGCGTTCGCGGGCAACGCGCCGACGATCTGCCCGCCGAGGCGCCCCGCGGTTCCGTAGGCGACGACGACGTCCCCGCCGTGCATCGGGCCCGGCCCCGGAAGTTGGACGGCAAGTGCCACGAAACTCTGTACCTGGGCCGCGATGAGGCGGAGGGGCTCGGCGTCGATCGTGCGTCCCGAGACCGCCACGTGGACTTCCGGTTCGGCGAGGACACGTACGGCCGCGCGCAGCGAATCGTGCGCGGGACCGGCGAATGCCTCCCGCACGGAGCGATGGAACTCGGTCAACTCTTCCACCGAGCGATAGCCGGTGACGATCTGGAAGGGGAAGGGGTAGCCCTCCACCCGGTGGTCGAGCCACAGACCACCGAACTGTGCACCGTTCATGCGCCAGTTGATCATCGCCTCACGCCCCGATCACCGGCGGCGCCACGGGAGGCAGCTTGCCGATCAACTCGTTACCGTTGTCCAGGGTGACGAGGTAGCCGGCGGTCTTGTGTTCCTTGTCCTGATCGCCTTGGCCCCGGCCGGCGCCCGCACCGCCCATCATTCCGCCCATGGCGCCGCCCGCCATGCCCGGGCGGCCGATCCCGGCCCCTGCTGCGGCCCCGGGACCTGCGGACCCGGCGGGAACTCCGGACGGGGGAACGCCCGTCAGACCTCCACCGGCCAGGCCTCCCGCGCCGCCACCCAGACCCCCGCCCCCCAGTCCTCCTCCGCCACCACCGGCGGATCCACCACCACCCAGACCGCCGCCCACCCCCGCCGGGCTCACCCCTGCCGGGCCGAGGCCGGCGGGTGCGGTCGACGCGGCTGCGGGAGCGGTACCCGCGGCCAGCGCATCGCCCAGTTCGGACACCGCGGGCACGGCAGCGCCGCCCCCGGCCGCGGGACCCACGGAGTCGAGGGACGGGAGTCCGTCCGCACCGGGGCCGACAGAGCCTCCGGGCAGACCGACGCCGCCACCACCGCCACCACCGCCATCACCACCGCTTCCCCCGGAACCGCCCCCGCCACCGGGAAAACCGGGCCGATCGGCGCCGAGTGTCGATTCGGGCGGCGCGAACTGCGGAACGTGCTCGTCCACCCGGCCGAGATTGAACGAGAACGTCGTGAGCGCCTGCAGTGCCTGGCCGTGCCTCTCGTGGTAGGCGTTCTCGGCGGCGGTGTCCCACGGAGTGAGGGTGTTGTAGATGCCACCCTTGCTGATGTACTCGGGTACCCCGGACTGGGTGTTCTTGACCGCGTCCACCGCGGTCGCGATGCCCCACAGCGTCGTCGACACACCCTGGAAGTACCCACCGGCGTCCTCGGAGCTGCGTGCGTAGGTGGCGATCGACGCTGCCGCACTCTGTGCGGCGTCGCCGGTCCACGCGTCGGCCAGCTTCGTGGACAGGCCCTGCCCGAACTCGGAGATCGAGGCCTGTGCGTCCGCTCCCAGCAGGGCCCAGCCCGACTGCAGTGAACCGGCGTTCTCGTTCGTCATCGCCTCGGCGACCTCGACGAGGCGTTCGAAGCTCCACGTGCCGCTTTCGAACAACTCGCAGAACGGTACGTACTTCGGATCCGCGCCCTCGGTCATCGTTGCACCCCCACCTCCGTCGACGCGCATGGCATCGCAGCTACCCCCAAGCGTCCCCGGCTCGGACGTGACGACAATCTACCCTGGCCGGGAACGCGGGGTGCGCCGGAGGTCAGGAGTTCGACGCCGCCAGGTACGCAGGCCAGCTACCGAACTCGGTGATGTCGGCGGCGTCGACGATCGCGTCGTGCGTGCAGCTGAATCCGACGACAGAGTGGCCGTCGGACAGCTCCACGCTGGTCAGTGCCATCGGTGCCGGCAGCGCCGCGAGGAACCGGCCGAGCCCTCCCGGCGAGAGCCGGAACACCTCGCCGGCGATCGGTTCGCCCAGGCCAGGACCCCGGCGTACCAGGCCCGGCTTCGGGGGAGTCGTCGCGAGGGCGGTGAGACGGTAGGCGTCGGTGGTCGTGACCGTGTTCACGAACCGGGCGCCGAGGTCGTCCAACTGGAAGTGGAGCGGCTGCCCGCGCAGATGCGCACCGAACACCGCGAGTTCGACGCTCTCACCGACGAATTCCGGTGACGGCACACCGAGCAACGTCGCGGCCAGATCGATCGCCACCTGGTCGCCGAACGCGGGGACGACGAACATCACGCCGAACGGAGCGCCCTCCGCGGTGGATTCTCCGGGTACGGCGACTGCCGCCATGTCCAGCAGATTGCAGAAGTTGGTGTAGGTCCCCATCCTCCGGTTGATCGCGACGGGTTCCGCGTGTACCTCGGCGATCGTCGGCTGCTCGGTGGTGGTCGGCAGCAACAGCGCGTCGAACCCGGCCAGCAGCGACACGGCGTCCGCGCGTGTGCGGGCGAGGGCGTCGAGGTCGGCGGCGAACTCGTGCCCGGACGGCCGCTGCGCGGCCGCGATGATGGCCGCGACCGTCGGGTCCGCACCGGCAGGGGCGGTCGCGAGGAACTCGCCGACGGCCGCATACCGCTCGGCGACGACGGCGCCGTCGTAGAGCAGACGGGCCGCCTCGAGCAGCGGCGAGACGTCGACGGTCTCGATCTCCACCTGCTTGTCCCGCAATTCGGCGACGGTGTCGTCGAAGGCGGCCCGGTACTGCGGGGACAGCGGTTCGAGATCCTGCGGTCGCGGCACCGCGACCCGACGCCGGACACGGGCGGCGAGCCGGACGTCCGCGGGCCACGCGCGGCTGCGCGGGTCCGCCGCGTCCGGGCCGGCCATGACGCGCGCCGCCGAGGTGGCGGTGGCGAGATCGGCCGCGAACACGGTGAGCGCGTCGAAGTCGGCGCACGCGGGGACCACGCCCGTGGCCGGGATGATGCCCAGCGTCGCCTTGATTCCCACCAAACCGTTGAACGCTGCCGGAACCCGCCCGGAACCGGCAGTGTCCGTACCGATTCCGATATCGGCGATCCCGAGGGCCACGGCGACCGCCGAACCCGAGCTGGAACCGCCGGACACGCGTTCGGGGTCCCACGACGCGCGCACCGCACCGTACGGGCTGCGGGTGCCGACCAGGCCGGTCGCGAACTGGTCCAGGTTCGTCTTCCCCAGAACGACCGCGCCCTGTGCGGTCAGGCGGTCCACCGCGGTGGCCGTGCGCTCGGCGGTGCGACCGAACTCGGGGCAGGCCGCCGTCGTCGGCAGGCCCGCGACATCGACGTTGTCCTTGACGGCCACCAACAACCCGGCCAGCACCAACTCCTCACCGGCGGCGAGGCGGGATTCGACCGCCTCGGCGTCGGCGAGCACGTCCTCGCGGGCGCGCAGCGTGATCCACACCTCGGGCCGGTCCACCTCGACGATCCGGTCGAACGCCGCGTGGACGCGCGCGGTGGGAGACGGTGCACCGACGGTGTGCACCACATCGGTGGTACCCGAGTGGAGGGTCCCTGGGTCGAGAGTCACTGCGCAGCTCCGATCACGATAAGCGGGGTTCCCGGCTCGACCTTCGAGCCGGGGGTGACGAGGACCTCGAGAACGGTTCCGGATTCCGGGCAGGGAACCGGCATTTCGAGCTTCATGGCCTCGAGGACCAGCGCGTCCTCCCCGGCCTCGATGCTCTGCCCGACCTCGACCTCGACACGCCAGACGTTACCCACCATGGGGGCTTCCACGACGTAGGCACCCTCCGGTAGGTCCAGCGGAGCCAGGGCCTCGTCCGGTGTCGGGTCTGCCTCGACCCGGTCGAACTCGCCGGACGCACGCCAGGCGGCCTTCTCGATCTCGAACGCTGCGCTCTGCCGGGTGTCGAAGGCGTCGATGGACTCGGCGTTGTTCTCGAGGAACTGCAGGTGCTCGGCCAGCGCGAACGTTCCCTCGGTGACCTCGGCGTCGAAGCGCCCGGCCCGCGCCTGGTCGCGGTACTCGGTGAGCTGCTCGGGCGTCACCGGCTCCCAGACGATCCGGTCGAAGAACCGGAAGAGCCACGGCTTGCCGTCCTCGAACGGTGGCCGCTGCCGATATCCGGACCAGATCGGCACGGTGCGGCCGACCAACTGGTACCCGCCCGGCGACTCCATGCCGTACACGCAGAGGTACTTGCCACCGATACCGACCGCATCCGAGGGCGTCCAGGTGCGGGCGGGGTTGTACTTCGTGGTGACCAGCCGGTGACGAGGGTCCAGCGGAACTGCAAGGGGTGCACCGAGATAGACGTCACCGAGGCCGAGCACGAGATACTCGGCGTCGAAGACCGTGTCCCGCACCTGGTCGATGCTGTCGAGACCGTTGATCCGGCGGATGAACTCGATGTTCGACGGCAGCCACGGTGCGTCGTCCCGGACTCCGCTGCGGTACCGGTCGATGGCCTCGGCGATCGAGGGGTCGTCGAAGGACAGCGGCAGCCGAACGGTACGGCTCGGAACCACCAGGTCGTGTGTCGGGGGCAGTTCGGTCTCGATGTCCTGGAGGATGCCGAGCAGCCGGTGCTGCGGCAGGACGTCCGGATCGAAGTGCAGGTGCAGCGACCGCACTCCCGGCGTGATGTCGACGAGTCCCTCGACGCCCTGCTCGATCAGTGCACGGGACAACGCGTGCACACGCATCCGCAGGCCGAGATCCAGTTCCATCGCGCCGTATTCGACGAGGATGTTGTCGTCGCCGCCGCGGAGATAGACCACCTCGGGACGATCCGGGAACTCGGGGGCGCGGTCGAGTACGCCTCCGTGCGCGGACCGTGCGATGGTCGACGGCGGCGGGACGTCGAGGGCGCGAGCAGGGTCGGATCCGCGGAGCGCGTCGGCTCCCTCGTCCGAGACGGGCACGAAGCGCACCCGATCGCCGGGACGGATCTGGCCGAGCTTCCACCGGTGCGCCGCCACCACCGTCAACGGGCAGGCGAAGCCGCCGAGGCTCGGTCCGTCCGGGCCGAGCAGGATCGGGGTGTCGCCGGAAACGTTGAGTGCGCCGACGCTGTAGGGGTTGTCGTGCAGGTTCGAGGGGTGCAGTCCGGCGTCGCCGCCGTCGGTGCGCGACCACGTGGGTTTCGGTCCGTCCAACCGGATGCCGGTGCGGTTCGCGTGGGTCTGCACCGTCCAGGTGGTGTCGTAGAACTGGTCCATGTCGGCGTCGGTGAAGTAATCGGGCGACGGCTGCGGTCCCTCGGTCACGGCGAGGTGCCACTCGTGGGTGAACTGCGGTCGCGCATCGAGCGGCACGGACGCCGGGTCGGTGAGATCCGCGGTGTCCGCGAACAGTCCCAGAACATCCGCGGTGGCCAGTGCCTTGCCGGTGACGCCGCCGAACCCGCCCAGGGTGAACGTGGCGGCGCTGCCCTGGTACAGCGGCGCGTCGATGCCGCCCCGGACCGCGACGTACGTGCGCAGCCCCTCACCGAACGGGGTTCCGATGTCGAGAACTCCGCCGGCGGGCACGCTGATCGGCTCCCACATCGCCACCTCGTCGCCGTCCAGCGTCACCGGGGCAGGCGCTCCGGTCACACACACGACGGCGTCGTCCGCGAACTGCAGCACGGGGCCCTGCAGGGTGCACTCGACACCGACCGCGCCCGAAGGGTTCCCGACCGCGGTGTTGGCGAGTTGGAAGGACAGGTCGTCCATCGGACCGGACGGCGGGATGCCCACCTCCCACAACCCGATTCGGCCGGGGTGGTCCTGCAGGGTCGTCATGGTGCCGCCGCGCAGGACGTCGATGCGGTGACCGGTCGCGGGCAACGAGTCCAGCGACTTCGTGGTGTGACCGCCGTCGAGGACGAGGTCCGCCGCGCAGATCCTGCGGAGCTGGGGAAGATTGGTCTGGATGCCGTACACGTGCGTGTCGGACAGGGCCTCGCCCAGCGCGGCGAAGGCGCCGCGTCGGGTGGCGGAGTGGGTGATCACCTTCGCCAGCATCGGGTCGTAGTAGGAGCTGACGTCGGTTCCGGTGTCCACCCAGGTCTCGACGCGGGTGTGGGCGGGGAACTCCACGCCGGTGAGCTTTCCGGCGCTCGGCCGGTAGTCGTGGCCAGGGTCCTCCGCATACACGCGGGCCTCGACGGCGTGCCCGGTGATCTCGGGGCCGGTGTCCGGCAGCGCGTCGAGCATGGAGGAGTCGCCGCGCGAGAGCCGCAGCATCCACCCCACGAGATCGACGCCGGTGACCTCCTCGGTGACCGGGTGTTCGACCTGGAGACGGGTGTTCATCTCGAGGAAGGACGCCTCGCCGCGGTCGACGTCGTAGACGAACTCGACGGTGCCTGCCGAACGGTAGTTCACCGACGACGCCAGTTTCCGGGACGAGACGAGCAACTGCTCGACCACGGCGTCGGGGAGACCGGCGGCCGGGGCCTCCTCGACGACCTTCTGGTTGCGTCGCTGCAGTGAGCAGTCGCGGGTCCCGAGGCTGAGTGTCCGGCCGCGACCGTCCCCGAAGACCTGGACTTCGACGTGACGGGCATTGGCGACGAATCGTTCCAGGAACACCCCGGAGGAGGAGAAGTTGGCCGCGGCCAGACGCTGCACCCGGTCGTACGCGGAACGGAGCTCGTCGGCGGAGAAGCACGCCTGCATGCCGATACCACCACCACCGCCGACGGCCTTGAGCATCACCGGGTATCCGATGGTCTCCGCCTCGGCGACCGCGGCGTCGACGGACTCGAGCAGGCCGCTGCCGGGTACCAGCGGCACGCCGACGGCACGGGCGGCCTCTCGGGCGGTGTGCTTGTTGCCGAAGATGCGCAACTGCTCGGGGGTGGGGCCGACGAAGGCGATACCACGGGACTCGGCTGCCGCGGCGAACGCGTCGTTCTCGGAGAGGAAGCCGTAGCCGGGGTGGATCGCCCCGGCCCCGGTCGCGAGCGCCGCCTCGATCACGGCGTCCGCACGCAGATACGACTCCGCCGCCGGGGCGGGGCCGAGTCGGACGGCGACGTCCGCCATCTCGACGTGTGCGGCTGCCGAGTCGGCGTCGGAGTGGACGGCGACCGTCTTGAGGCCCAACAGGTGCGCGGAACGCATGATGCGGCAGGCGATCTCGCCACGGTTCGCGACCAGGAGGGTATCGAAGCTGTACTCGACCGTCGGTGTATTCATCCCTGTGGACATGCCTGTATACGCTATGGATGCCGTGTTTCACCGAGATTGCGCGGCGTAAATCATGGGTGACCAAAGTGACTCGGAAATCGGGCGGAAATCCCGATGGGACAGTCCGATTCGATCAGGCGAAGTGGTCGCGCTCGATCCGTAGGGTGCCGATGGTGGTGGCCAGGCCGTCGTACTGGGTGACCAGCAGGCAGAACTCGATCAGGCGACGGTCGTCGAAGTACTCGGCCAGCCTGTTCCAGGCCGGGTCGTCGAGATCCTTGCTGGCGACGAGTTCGTCCACCGCGGCGAGGATCACCCGGTGCCGGTCGCTCCACCCCGGTGCGTCCGGACCGGTGAGGACCCGGTCGAGGATCTCGGGAGTGACCCCGGCTCGCCGGCCGAGACGAACGTGATGGTCCATCTCGTAGGCACAGTCGCGCAGATGGGCGACGCGCAGGATGATCAGCTCGGTCTCGTGCCGGGAGATGCGGCCGCCGGGCATGAGTGTGCCCGAGTAGTGCAGCCATCCGCGGAACAGCCCGCGGGTGCGGCCGAGGGTGCTGAACAGGTGCGCGTCCTCGGCGCGCGCGGCGACGGACAGCACCCGCCATACGACCCAGTTGATCGGCCCCAACTGGCCGAACCGTCCCGGAGTGATGCGTGCGCCCATGACCGTCCCCTCGTCGCCGTCCGATCGTCGGTGCCAGCCTACTGGGGACGGGTCCGTTGCCGGGTCAGTCGCGGACCGCCCACGCCATCTTCGCGAAGGACAGCGCCTGCTCGGCGCGGTCGATGACCACCTCACGGGACTCGCTGATGTGGCTGAGGAGCGTCGCGTGCGCGGCGTCGAGATCGCCGTCCAGGACCAGTTCGGCCACCTGGATGTGCTCGTCGATGGTCGCGCCCATCCGGTCCGGGGTGAGGTAGTCGAACATGCGTACCGGACGCACCCTGGCGTTGACGTTGACCAGCGCGTCCGACAGCGCCTTGTTGCCGGACGAGGCGAGCAGCACCGTGTGGAACCGCTCGTCGAGGACGACGAATCCGGCGTCGGGAGCGGGGCTCTCCTTGCGGAGCGTGTACCAGTGGTCGAGTTCGGGCCCCAGGACGTCCGGGTCGTGCGACAGTCGCGCGTCGTCCCGGATCCGTTCGATACCCCGCAGCTCGAGGGTGATACGGAGCTCGTACAGTCCGGCGAGTTCCTCGAGTCGGGGCCGGTACGGGTAGAGCCCGTCCGTGTCCCGCTGGACGAGTCCGTCCGCGAGGAGCCTGGCGAGCGCCTCGCGGACCGGGGTCCGGGAGACGTTGTAGATCTCGGCCAGCTTCTCCTCGCCGAGTCGCTGGCTGGGGGAGATCCGGCCGGTCATCAAGTCGTCCCGCAGGGACAGGTACACCTGCTCGCCCAGCGGGGCCGCGTTCTGTCGCGCCATGTCAGATCGCCATCGCCGCGCGGACGTCGGAAGCGATGGTGTCCAGATCGGAGTCCGCGCCCGCTCCGCCGGAACCGGACGAGGTGACCCGACCGGATTCGAGGACGTAGTAGCGCTGTGCCGATTCGAGCGCGAAACCGATGTGCTGTTCGACGAGAAGGACTCCCAGATCGCCGCGCCGGGTGAGATCGGAGATGGTGCGCTCGATCTCGGCGACCACGGAGGGCTGGATCCCCTCGGTGGGTTCGTCGAGGATGAGCATCCGAGGTTCGGTGATCAGCGCACGCGCGATGGCCAGCTGTTGCCGCTGTCCACCGGAGAGCAGTCCGGCCCGACGGTCGAGGAGACCGGTCAGCGCGGGGAAGAGATCGAGGACCTCGGCGATCAGTTCCTTGCCGCGCTTGCGTCCGTCCGCCACCACCTGGAGGTTCTCGGCGGTGGTGAGCTGACCGAAGGACTGCTGACCCTGCGGGACGTAGGCCAGGCCACGAGCGACCCGGCCGGACGGACGCAGACTCGTCACGTCCTCGCCGTCGAAGATCACGCGCCCGGAGTTCGCCTTGATCAGCCCGACGGCGGCGCGCAGAAGGGTGGTCTTGCCGGCCCCGTTGTGGCCCATCACCGCGGCCACCCCGTCGCGGGGAACCTCCAGTGACACACCGTGAATCACCTCGGTCCGGCCGTATCCGGCGCGGACGTCAACGAGCTCGAGCATGGGGATCCTCCTGACCAGCGTCGACGATGTCGTGGCCGTCGCCACGGATGGCGGCCGTCGTACCCAGGTAGACCTCCTGGACCTTCGGATCGGCCTGGACCTGGGCGACGGTGCCTTCGCTGAGCACGCGTCCGGCGTGCAGCACCGTCACCGAGGTCGCGAACGCACGCATGAAGTCCATGTCGTGCTCCACGACGACGACGGTGCGTTCCGCGCCGATGCGCCGCAACAGATTCCCGGTCTCCTCGCGTTCCTCGTGGCTCATTCCCGCCACCGGCTCGTCGAGCAACAGCACGTCGGCGTTCTGCACCAGCAGCATTCCGATCTCGAGCCACTGCTTCTGGCCGTGGGCCAGGATTCCGGCGGGACGATCGCGCAGAGCCGTCAGTCCGGTGGTTTCCAGGGCCTCCTCGATCTGCGGCAGTACGTCCTTGCGGCGGCGCAGGAGGCTGAGCGGTGTGCGCGCGGCGCCCGCGGCGATGTCGAGGTTCTGCAGCACCGACAGTTCCTCGAACACGCTGGCCGTCTGGAACGTGCGGCCCACGCCGAGGCGGGCGATGTGATGAACCTTCTTGCCGATCAGCTCGACGCCGGACTTCTCGACCGAGCCGGTGGCCGGGACCAGGCCGGTGACGGCGTCGACGAGAGTGGTCTTGCCGGCGCCGTTCGGGCCGATGAGGAATCGGAGGTCGCCCTGCATCAGCGTGAGGTCGACTCCGTCCACGGCCTTGAAGCCGTCGAAACTGACGCGTAGATCGCGGATCTCGAGGTACTGGCTGGACATTCCGGCGTTGCCGCCGGCGACGGGTTCCTTCACGGGCTGGGGTTCGCTCATCGTGCCATCTCCACTTCCTCGGCGGGTTCGGGTGCTTCCGGCGGCGGATCGTCCGACTGCTTCTTCCTGCGTTTGAGCAGTGCGATGAGTCCGGCGATACCGGCGGGGAAGAACCCGACGACGACGATGAACAGCAGACCCTGTGCGTAGGTCCAGCCGGACGGGAACGATTCGGAGAACGCGCTCTGCGCCCACGCGACACCGAGAGCACCGAGCACCGGCCCGAGCAGGGTCGAGCGGCCACCGATGGCGACACCGATGAGGAACGCGATCGACGGGATGATCCCGACGTCGGCGGGGGAGATGATGCCGACGATCGGTACGAACAGTGCACCCGCGATACCGGCGAAGAACGCGGCGGTCACGTAGGCGACGAGTTTGATGTTCGCCGGGTCGTACCCGAGGAACCGGACCCGCTCCTCCTGGTCGCGTACCGCGACCAGGAGTTCGCCGTAGCGTGAGTACATCAGTTGCCGGGTGATCGCGACGACGGCGAGCAGGGTGCCGGCGGCGATGAAGAACAGCATCTGCTTGTTCGCCGGATCATTGAGATTGAAACCGAAGAACGTGCGGAACCGGTTGAGCCCGTTGGACCCTCCCGTGGACTGCTGGCCGACGAGCAGGATCGCGAACGCGGCTGCCAGCGCCTGCGACAGGATGGCGAAATACGCCCCCTTGACCCGGCGTTTGAACACCCCGAGCCCGAGAAGCAGCGCGACGAGGGCGGGCACGAAGAGGATTCCGAGGATCGCCACGATCGGCGAGCTGAACGGCACCCAGTACCCGGGCAGCTCCCTGATACCGGCGATCTGCATGAAGTCCGGCACGGTGTCGCCCCGGAGTTCGGCGTCGGCGATCTTCAGGTGCATCGCCATGATGTAGGCGCCCAGGCCGAAGAAGACACCCTGGCCGAGGGTGAGCATGCCACCCCGACCCCACGCCAGACCGATGCCGACGGCGACGATCGCGAAACAGATGAACTTGCCGAGCAGCGACAGCCGGAAGTCGCTGAGCACGGCCGGGGCCACGGCGAACAGCAGGATCGCCGCGATCGCGAATCCGCCCCAGACCCGGGCCTTCTCGTTCGTAAGGATGCTCATACCAGGCTCCTCGTCTTGACGGCGAACAGACCCTGCGGGCGGACCTGCAAGAACACGACGATGATGACGAACAGAATCACCTTGGCGATCGACGCTGTGGTCGAGTACTCGATGAACGAGTTGAGGATGCCCAGCGCGAACGCCGCGATCACCGCGCCCTTCATCTGGCCGAGGCCTCCGACGACGACGACGAGGAAGGCGTCGATCAGGTAGCTCTGACCGATCGTCGGACTCGTCGAGCCGATCAACGTCAACGCCACACCGGCGACACCGGCGAGGCCGGAACCGATGAAGAACGTGGTGATGTCGGTGCGTCGGCTCGAGATCCCCGTCGTCTCCGCGAGGTCACGGTTCTGGACGACGGCGCGGATCCGCCTGCCCATCGACGTACGCTTCATCGCCACGGACAGCGCGACCACGGCGACCACGGCGAGCACCAGGATGAAGATGCGCGTCCGGGGAACCACGGCTCCGAACAGTTCGACGCCGCCGCTGAGCCATTCGGGCGCCACCACGTTCACGGCCGGAGCGCCGAAGATGTCTCGGGCCAACTGCTGCAGGATCAGCCCGACGCCGAATGTCACCAGCAGGGTGTCGAGTGGTCGGTGGTACATGCGACGTACGAGGGTGACCTCGAGTAGCACGCCCATCGCGCCACCGACCAGGAAGCCGACGAGCAGAGATACGAACAGCGAGCCGGTGGCGCTCGAGATCACCTGCTGTACGACGTAGGCCGTATAGCAACCGGCCATGATGAACTCGCCGTGCGCCATGTTGATCACGCCCATCTGACCGAAGGTCAGGGACAGCCCCAGGGCGGCCAGCAGCAGGATGGACCCGATACTCATACCGGTGAACAGCTGCCCGATCACGACATCCATGGATGTGTGTCCTTTCGCTCTACTCGTCGGCTACTGCCCGATCAGCTACCGCTACCCAGGCTTTCGGCCCACGGGTAGCTCTCGAGATAGGGGTCCGGCTCGATCGGGTCGCCCGAGTCCCACACCGTGTAGATCAGGCCGTCACCGCGAATCTCGCCGATGCGCGCGGTCTTCGAGATGTGGTTGTTGTCGCCGTCGATGGTCACCGTGCCCTCCGGGGCGTCGAACGTGACGCCGTCGGCGTTCTCCTGGATGTCCGCCACGGCGAAGGAACCCGCCTTCTCGACGGTGTTCTTCCACAGGTAGACCGAGGTGTAGGCGGCTTCCATCGGGTCCGACGTCGGCTTGTTCTGGCCGTACTTCGCCTTGTAGGCGGCGACGAACGCGGCGTTCTCGGGAGAGTCGACCGTCTGGTAGTAGTTCCAGGCGGTGAGCTGACCCTCGATGTTCTGGATGCCGATACCGCCGACTTCCTCCTCCGCGATGGATACGGAGATCACCGGCATGTCCTGCGGGGTGAGGCCGACGTTCTTGTACTCGCGGAAGAAGGCCACGTTGGAATCGCCGTTGAGCGTGTTGAACACGGCGTCCGCGTCCGCGGAACGCACCTTGTTGATGATGGTCGAGAAGTCCGTCGAGCCGAGTGGGGTGTAGTCCTCGCCCTTGATCTCGATGTCGTTCGCCTCGGCGTAGGCCTTGATGATGCGGTTCGCGGTCTGCGGGAACACGTAGTCGCTACCGACCAGGTAGAGGGACTGCACGCCCTGTTCCTTCAGGTAGTCCAGCGCCGGAACGATCTGCTGGTTGGTGGTCGCACCCGTGTAGAAGATGTTGGGCGAGGACTCGAGGCCCTCGTACTGGACGGGGTAGTAGAGCAGGGCGTTGTTGTCCTCGAACACCGGCAGCATCGCCTTGCGGCTCGACGACGTCCAGCCGCCGAATACCGCGGCGACACAGTCGCTGCTGATGAGCTTGTCCGCCTTCTCGGCGAAGACGGTGGGTTCGGAGGCGCCGTCCTCGGCGACGACCTGGATCTGCTTGCCGAGGACGCCGCCGGAGGCGTTGATCTCCTCGATGGCCAGCGCGATCGAGTCACGCACCGTGACCTCGCTGATGGCCATCGTTCCGGACAGCGAGTTGAGCGATCCCACCTTGATGGTGTCACCGGAGGTGTCCACACAGGATTCCGTGGTGCCGCCTGCGGCAGTGGTGTCGGACGCCTTGCTACCGCACCCGGTGAGCACCAGGCCGACCGCAGCGATCGCGGCCGGCGCGGCGAGGGCGCGCTGGGAGAACGTGCGCATGTACGGGCCTTTCCGTCAGAGTCGGCACAGCGCTGGACCGCGATTCGCTGTATGCGGATTGCGTATACAGAGCTGTATTCGTGTGGCCGAACAGTAAACGGAAGTTATTGCGCCCGAATGTCAGTGAGTGACGTCTTCGTGACGGATGTTTCGCCCGTGTGAACAAGTCCTCACGGCGGTCGAATCGATGCAGCGTCGAGGGGATTCCGGTGCCGGAGAACCGATGCCGGAGAACCGGTGCCGGAGAACCGATGCCGAGCGGACTGCTCGCGGGGATCAACGTCGTCGGGCGTACTCGGTGACGGCAACTCCGGTCTCGAAGGTGCGGTTGTCGACCATCTCGAACGAGCTGGGACGGTAGGCGCTGCTCGCGAAGGCGGGGATGCCGCTGCCGAACAGTTTCGGGTGACGTTTGACGATCAGCCGGTCGATCTCGTCGACCAGCTGGGCGGCCAGGTTGCCGCCGCCGCACAGCCAGATGTCGGCGCCGGGCTCGCGTTTCAGCTCGCGCACGACGTCGACGGGGTCGCGGTCCGTGACGACGAGATTCTCGGGCCCGTCGTCGTCCGTGCCGGAGTGGCGGGAGCGGGAGAAGACGAACTGTTCCAGGTGTCGATACGGGCTCGTGATCCCGTCCGGAAGGCCGGCGGCGTACGTGTTCCACCCCATCAGCACGGCGCCGAACCTGGTGCCGGGCTGGGTGATACCGAGGTGTGCGGCGGCATCGGTGGGGAGCGCGTCGGCGAGTCGCTCCAGATCGGCCATGTGGTCGCCCTCGAGGGAGAAGGCGTCGAATTGGCCCTCGGGGCCGGCGATGTAGCCGTCGAGGCTCACGGCGACGTAGTA
This sequence comes from Rhodococcus triatomae, assembly GCF_014217785.1. NCBI lineage: Bacteria > Bacillati > Actinomycetota > Actinomycetes > Mycobacteriales > Nocardiaceae > Rhodococcus > Rhodococcus triatomae. The sequence goes on from NZ_CP048814.1 coordinate 3,179,633, forward strand.
CACGAGTTCACGCATTGCTGCTCCAATCACTTCATCTGTAGTGATTCGTAATCTACAACATGTGTAGTGATTCGCGCTAGGGTGAATTCATGGTGCGCAACGACGAACGACGGGTCCTCCTGGCGGACGCGGGCCTGTCCGTGCTGGCCGAACAGGGTGCTCGGGGGCTGACCCATCGAGCGGTCGATCGTGTCGCCGGGGTGCCGGTGGGCACGACGTCGAACTATTTCCGCACCCGCGACGCCCTCATCGGTGGGCTCGTGGAGCGGATAGGCGAGCGATTGACTCCGGACGAGGACGTGCTCGCCGGACTGGCGGGGAAGGAGCCGAGCCGTGCACTGTTCGCCGACTATCTCCGCGACATCGTCCGGCGGCTCACGGAGAACCGGGAGGTGACGCTGGCTCTGTTCGAACTACGACTGGAGAGCACGCGTCGCCCGGAGGTCGCGCGGGTGCTCTCGGAGTGGCAGCGGGCAGCGTTCGAGGCGGACGTCGCCTTCAACACGGCCGCGGGCCTCCCCGGCGGTTCCCGCGAGATCGCGCTGTTCCACTATGCCGTCGACGGGCTACTTCTGGACCGCCTCACCACGCCACTGACCCCGGGCACGTCGACGGACGAGATCGTCGACGCCCTCGTCGCGGGCTTGCTCCCGTCGTGACGTGCGAGGTGAGTTCTCGGCAGCTCCTGGTCGACGAATCACAGTCGGCGAATCACAGTCGGCGAATCACAGTCGGCGAATCACAGTCGGCAAATCACAGTCAGCGAATCACATAGGGAGACACCGAACTCCGGTGCTCGCTGATGTCGAGTTCCTTGCCCAGGGGCGGAAAGGCGCGCTGCGGGCAATTGAGCCGCTCGCAGACGCGGCAGCCGGCCCCGATCGGGGTTCCGGGGTTGGAATCGTCCAGGTCCAGTCCGTCCGCGTAGACGGTGCGGTGAGCGTGCCGCATCTCGCAGCCGAGCCCGATGGCGAAGGTCTTGCCCGGCTGCCCGTAGCGCTGGGCGCGACGCTCCACGGTCCTGGCGATCCACAGATAACGGCGCCCGTCCGGCATCTGCGCGATCTGCGTCATGATCTTGCCCGGGTAGGAGAACGTCTCGTACACGTTCCACAGCGGGCAGGTGCCGCCGCTGGTGGAGAAGTGGAAGCCGGTGGCGGACTGTCGCTTCGACATGTTTCCGGCACGGTCGACGCGGACGAACATGAACGGCACTCCCCGTAGCGCCGGTCGCTGCAACGTGGAGAGGCGGTGGCACACCGTCTCGTAACTCACCGAGTAGAACGCGGACAGTCGCTCGATGTCGTACCGGAAGTCCTCGGCGACCTCGTGGAACTGGCCGTAGGGCAGGACCGTCGCCGCGGCGAAGTAGTTCGCGAGGCCGAGCCGGGCCAGCGACACCGACGACTCGGAGGTGAAGTTGCCCTCCGCGACGAGCTTGTCGATCAACTCGCCGTGCTCGAGGTAGGCGAGTTCGGTGGCGAACTTGAACACCTGCTGACCGCGGGACAGGTGCGGAGAGATCTCCAGCACCCGGGTATCGGGGTCGTAGCGGTGCAGCACGTTCTCGCCCAGGTCGATACGTTTGACGACCTGCACGTCGTGCACGGTCTCGAGCCGGCGAGCGATCTCTCCGCCGACGTCGCCGCGGTGAAAGCGCATGCGTGCGGTGAGTTCCTCGGCCGCGGCGTCGAGTTCGTGGATGTAGTTCTGTCGCTGGTAGAAGTAGTCGCGCACTTCCTCGTGCGGCATCGTGATGGCGCCGCTGCCGCTGCCGTCGCTGAACCGGTCCTCGGTGGCGGCGGCGAGCTGCGCCGTGGTGTTGCGGTAGCGGCGATGCATGTTGACGATCGACTTCGCGAGACCGGGGTGGGAGCCCACCAGTTCCGCGAGCTCCTGCACGTCGGCGTCGATGCCCATTTCCTGGTCGAGCGCGACCTCACGGAGTTCGGCGATCAGGCGCGTGTCGTCCTGCGACGAGAAGAACGCGGCGTCCACGCCGAACACCTCGCTGATCCGCAGCAGCACCGGCACCGTCAACGGACGCACGTCGTGTTCGATCTGGTTGAGGTAGCTCGCCGAGATCTCCAGCATCTTCGCCAGCGCCGCCTGGCTCATCCCGCGCTCGGTGCGCAACTGTCGGAGGCGGGATCCGACGAAGGTCTTGGGCATATGCCCACGCTACGAGCGTCGTTGCAGCTTCGCAACGACGCATTCGCAGGATTAGCCCGCGCGGCGGCGGGGGAGCGATACGACGACGCGCGACCGGCGGCCCTTCGGCCACCGGTCGCGCGTCGGATGTCGTGGAAGTGCGTGTGAGTCAGATGCCCGGCATCTGCTGGACGGCCGCCTCGTCGATCTCCGGAACCTCGAACGGTTCACCGAACTCCGAATACGTCTTCACCTGGGTGCCGTCGTTCTCGCGGACGAGCATCCCGGAGTCGTCGACCCAGTACTCGAGTTCGTTCGGAACCTGCTCGAACAGCGCCGCGCGCAGCTGGGGCAGGGTCGGCTCGTCCTCCGGAACACCCATCATCGAGAACATGTTGTCGATGTAGGCGTCCTTGTCCGGGGTGACGACGAACCGCGTCGCGGACACGCCGTTGATCTCGTCGCTGCCGCTCTCCACCGTGTCCTCGGCACCGCTGACGAGCTTGCGGACGGCCTCCGCGTCGAAGGAACTCGCCATCATCGCACCCATCCCGGTTTCCTCCACCGGCATCCGGTACCAGACCCCGGCCTCCATCCCGTCCTGGGCGGAGTCGAGGCGGATCAGCACGTCGCCACCGCGCATGAGGACGGTGGCCGCGGCGGGCATCCCCGGGCCGGCGGGCATCTCGGTGAGCACGATCTGCTGCGGGTAGTCCACGTGCGCGGTGGACTCGACGCCGTCCGTCACCGTCGTCACCCGCATCGGGCCGGCCGCGAGAGTCTGGTCGACGGCCGCCTCGAGCCGTTCGGTCGGGCTGGACGCCGACAGGAACGCCGAGTTGTCGACGCCTGCGGGCGCCTCGGTGTCCCCGCCCTTCACGAACAGGAACAGGCCTGCTCCCGCGCCGACGAGCACGACCAGGGCGACGACGAGACCGATGACGAGGCCACGCTTGTTCTTGGGGGACTGGTGCTGCCCGGGCGAAGCGGGCGTGTGTGGGCCGGCGGGCGGCGCCTGGTACTGAGTCATCGTCTCCCCCTCGAGGTTCGCGTCGGCCGGTCGGCCGCAACGGGCGCCGATCCTATCTGCTCCCCCGGGGGGAGGGCGCGCGGAGGGAGGGTGTGAGGTCCGAACGCGAGGGTCAGGTCGCGGCGGAGCGGGGAGCGCCGATGCCCGGATCGATGCGGGTGGGTCCCGACGTGGACGGCGTGACGGGGAAGTCGAAGATGGCCGTCGGCAGGTACACCGTCGAACACGAGTTGGGAATGTCCACGACCCCGGACAGCCTGCCCTCGATCGGCGCCGCGCCGAGCAGCAGGTACGCCTGTTCCGGGCTGTAGCCGAACTTGGTGAGGTAGTCGATCGCGTGCAGGCAGGCGCGCTGGTACGACAGGTGCGAGTCGAGGTAGCGCTGTTCCCCGTCCAGGGTCACCGACGTGCCCGAGAACGCGAGCCACTCCGAGTACTGGGGATCGGTGTTGCCGGGCATGAAGATCGCGTTCTCCGAGACCCCGTACGTCTCCATTCCGCCCGGTATGAGGTCGACGCGCAGGTCGATGAAGCCACCCATCTCGATCGCCCCGCAGAAGGTGATCTCGCCGTCGCCCTGGGAGAAGTGCAGGTCGCCCACCGACAGGTGCGCGCCGTCGACGAACACGGGATAGAAGACGCGGCTGCCCTTGGTGAGGTTCTTGATGTCCTGGTTGCCGCCGTTCTCCCGCGGCGGTGCCGTGCGGGCCGCTTCGCCGGCGACCCGGTCGTGGTCGGCGTCCGGCAACGAACCGAGGACGGCGTCGCGCGGCTCGGGCGGGAGCGCCAGCGGTGGTACGCGATCCGGGTCGGTGGCGATCAGCGCGCCCTCGCGGGCGTTCCACGTCGAGAGCAGGGCGGCGGACGGCGCGGTGCCCATCAGGCCGGGGTGCACGATGCCGGTGAACGACACGTGCGGAACGTGCCGCGACGTGGCCGTCTGTCCGGAGAAGTCCCAGATCGCCTTGTAGGCGTCCGGGAACTGTTCGGTGAGGAATCCGCCGCCGTTGCCGCGCGCGAAGATGCCGGTGTAGCCCCAGCCCTGACCCGCGAGCGGTCCCGAGTCCTCCTGGGGGATCGGTCCGATGTCGAGGATGTCCACCACCAGCAGGTCGCCCGGCCGGGCACCCTCGATCGCGAACGGGCCGGACAGGGTGTGCACGGTGGTCAGGGGGGCGTTCAGGATGTCGTCGGCCGAGTCGTCGTTGTGGATGGCGCCGTCGAACCATTCGCGACAGTGCACCCGGAACGAGTCACCGGGCTTGACCGTGACCGCGGGCGGGATGTCCGGGTGCCACCGGTTGTGTCCCACGATCGCCTGGTCGGTGAACTTCTTCGAGGAGTCGAGCGGGAACAACAACTCGGGCATGTCGTGCTCCTTCAGGGCCGGGGGAGCTTGCGGTGCAGGGGATTGGTCGACGGCTGTGCGGTGGAAGGGCCGGAACGGGACGGTGGCGGTGCCGCGACGACGTCCGGTTCGTGTGCGGAGCGCGCGGTCCGATCGAGCAGCCGCATCTGCGGTGACGAGCCTCGGCCCCATCGCACCGTCGTGACCACGCGGCGGGCCGGGCGGAGGCAGCGGGCACAGTCCGCAGCGGTGGGGACGGTCGCCATCGGGAACGACTGCTCGAACGGCCCGCAGTCGGCGCAGTGGAACTCGTAGAGCGGCACGGTCGCCACCTCCTGTCAGAGGAGCCGTCGGACGTACTCGGTATGTCGGTCACGCTAGCGGACCTCGGCGTGCCCGGCAGCGCTTCCGGTGTCCGGTCCGCGGGACTCGGGGGTGACGGAAAGCAGTACGTGCGTTATGTGAAAGCGCTCACAACTGGATTGCCCAGCGGTGAGTTCTGTCCGAATCGGGACCGCGCTCCGGCCCGACGGCGGCCGGCGGGTGTCACTGCTGCCGCAGGGTGGCAATCCGCAGGTGGGGACCTACTTGGGAGTAACCGGAGTCGTCTGCCTGCCCGTCGCAACGGCGAAGAGTCTTCGCAACCTTTGCAAATGCGCTCGAGAACCTAGCCAAGATTGGCACTTGCAACAGGTAGACGGCACTTTTCGGTTGTGTCATTCTCGGTGAGTACCTAGAGAGGGCCTGGCAAGGATGTGAAGCAGTACATCCGTACCGGACCCGTAGATCACATGAGAAGTGGAGTCTTGATGTCGACCACCGGCACCCCGAAGACCGCAGCTGAGATCCAGCAGGATTGGGACACCAACCCGCGCTGGAAGGGAATCACCCGCAACTACACCGCCGAGCAGGTCTCGAAGCTGCAGGGCACCGTGGTCGAGGAAGCCACCCTCGCCCGCCGCGGCTCGGAGATCCTGTGGGACCTCGTGAACAACGAGGACTACATCAACTCGCTGGGCGCCCTCACCGGTAACCAGGCCGTCCAGCAGGTCCGCGCCGGCCTGAAGGCCATCTACCTGTCCGGCTGGCAGGTCGCCGGTGACGCGAACCTGTCCGGTCACACCTACCCGGACCAGAGCCTCTACCCGGCCAACTCGGTGCCGCAGGTCGTGCGCCGGATCAACAACGCGCTCCTGCGCGCCGACGAGATCGCCAAGGTCGAGGGTGACACCTCGGTCGAGAACTGGCTCGCCCCGATCGTCGCCGACGGTGAGGCCGGCTTCGGTGGCGCCCTCAACGTCTACGAGCTGCAGAAGGCCATGATCGCGGCCGGCGTCGCCGGCTCGCACTGGGAGGACCAGCTCGCGTCGGAGAAGAAGTGCGGCCACCTCGGTGGCAAGGTGCTCATCCCCACGCAGCAGCACATCCGCACCCTGACCTCGGCTCGCCTCGCGGCCGACGTCGCGGACGTCCCGACCGTCGTCATCGCGCGCACCGACGCCGAGGCCGCCACCCTCATCACCTCCGATGTGGACGAGCGCGACCGTGAGTTCCTCGACGGAACCCGCACCGCCGAGGGCTTCTTCGGTGTCAAGAACGGCATCGAGCCCTGCATCGCCCGTGCGAAGGCCTACGCCCCGTACTCCGACCTCATCTGGATGGAGACCGGTGTGCCGGATCTCGAGGTCGCCAAGAAGTTCGCCGAGGCCGTCCGCAGCGAGTTCCCCGACCAGCTGCTGGCGTACAACTGCTCGCCGTCCTTCAACTGGAAGGCTCACCTGGACGACGCGACCATCGCGAAGTTCCAGAAGGAGCTCGGCGCGATGGGCTTCAAGTTCCAGTTCATCACCCTGGCCGGCTTCCACTCGCTCAACTACGGCATGTTCGACCTGGCCCACGGCTACGCTCGCGAGGGCATGACCGCCTTCGTCGACCTGCAGGAGCGCGAGTTCAAGGCTGCCGAGGAGCGTGGCTTCACCGCCATCAAGCACCAGCGTGAGGTCGGTGCCGGCTACTTCGACAGCATCGCCACCACCGTCGATCCCAACACCTCGACGGCTGCGCTGAAGGGCTCCACCGAAGAGGGCCAGTTCCACTAGGAACTGCTCCACGAGACGGTTCCTCCGGGAACCTCTCCGCGTCGTACCGTGGGGGGAGACCGACAGCCCCGGTCTCCCCCCACGGGGGACGCACCCCGAGATCCATCCCAAGGCAGTGTCGTACCCAGATCGCCACCCTCCAATCGAGACGACCCACCAACGAAAGGGAGCTGACGTGAGCAGTGAGAAGATTCAGCGCGTCGGCGTCATCGGCGCCGGAATCATGGGTTCCGGAATCGCAGAGGTGTGCGCCCGCGCGCACGTCGACGTCCTGGTGTACGAGCAGACCCGCGAACTCGCCGCAGCCGGCCGATCCCGCATCCTGCGCTCCCTCGACCGGGGCGTGAGCAGCGGAAAGATCACCGAGCGCGAGCGCGAACAGGCTGCCTGGCGCCTGCGTTTCACGAGCGACCTCGGCGACTTCGCCGACCGGCAGCTCGTCGTGGAAGCCGTCGTCGAGGACGAGAAGATCAAGAGTGAGATCTTCGCCGAACTCGACGGTGTGGTCACCGACCCCGATGCGGTGCTCGCCTCCAACACCTCGTCCATCCCGATCATGAAGCTGGGCATCGCCACCACCAAGCCCGAGCGCGTCATCGGAATGCACTTCTTCAACCCGGTGCCGGTGCTGCCGCTGGTCGAGCTCGTGACGACCCTCAAGACCAGCCCCGCCGTCACCGCGCGTGCCGAGTCCTTCGCCAGCGACATCCTCGGCAAGCAGGTCGTGCGCTCGGCGGATCGCTCCGGCTTCGTCGTCAACGCGCTCCTCGTCCCCTACCTGCTCTCGGCCATCCGCATGGTCGAGTCCGGGTTCGCGACGAAGGAGGACATCGACAAGGCGACGGTCCTCGGCCTCGCCCATCCGATGGGCCCGCTCGCGCTCACCGATCTCGTCGGCCTCGACACGGTCAAGTCGATCGCCGATTCGATGTACGAGGAGTTCAAGGAGCCGCTGTACTCTGCCCCGCCGCTGTTGCTGCGCATGGTCGAAGCCGGACTCGTGGGCAAGAAGTCCGGTGCCGGATTCTACGAGTACGGCGACAACGGCCGTGCTACCAAGAAGGCGAGCTAGCCACGCCCCTCCCGTCGCCCGTGCGCCTTCGGTGACCGATAACGTCTCTCTCGACGTCGTCGGTCAGCGGGGGCGCACAGGTGCTTGAAGAAAGGTCGTCTCATGTCCACCGCCGCATCCCCGGGTTCGAGTGGCCGGTTCGGTTCGAGCGTCCTGGGCTACCCGCGCATCGGCCCGCACCGCGAGCTCAAGCGCGCCCTCGAGTCGTACTGGCACGGAGGGATCACCCGCGACGAACTGCTCGCCGTGGGACGGTCCCTGCAAGAGGACACCTGGAGCGAACTGGCCGCCACCGGCCTCAGCCAGGTGCCGGGCAACACCTTCTCGTACTACGACCACGTCCTGGACAACGCGCTGCTGTTCGGCGCCGTCCCGGAACGTTTCCGGCCGCTCGAGAGCGAGCTGGATCCGCTGGACTTCTACTTCACCCTCGCGCGCGGCCGGCCGGACTTCCCGCCGCTCGAGCTGGTCCGGTACTTCGGTACCAACTACCACTACCGTCAGCCCGAACTCGACGAGAACACCACGTTCTCGCTGCACTCGGAGGCGGTGCTCGACGAGTTCGCCCGGGCGATGGAGCGCGGCATCGAGCTGCGGCCCGTCGTGCTCGGCCCGGTCTCGCTGCTGTTGCTGTCGAAGGTCGGCCCCACCGGGACCGATCCCGATTTCACACCGCTGGATCTGCTGGACCGTCTGCTCCCCGAGTACGAGCGGCTGTTCGAGCAGCTCGCCAAGGCCGGAGCCACGTGTATCCAGCTGGACGAGCCGTCGTTCACCGAGGACCGCACACCCGAGGAACTGGCCGCGCTGCGCCGGGCGTACGAGACGCTCTCGCACGCCCCGCTGCGGCCGCGCATCCTGGTCACCGGACAGTACGGATGGCTCGGGGACGCACTGCCGATCCTGGCGTCGACGCCGGTCGAGGCGCTCGGACTGGACCTGGTGAGCGGGAAGGTCGATCCCGACGAACTCGCGAAGATCCCCGGCATCAAGCGCAAGCGCCTCTACGCCGGCGTGGTCAACGGACGCAACGTGTGGCGCGCCGACCGGTACGTCACCCTCACCTACCTGAACCGGCTCAAGGACGTCGTGCCGGATCTGGTGGTGTCGACGTCCACGACGTTGCTGCACGTGCCGTACGACGTGCTCTCCGAGTACGACATCCCCGGCGACGTCGCGGATCGGCTCGCCTTCGCCAAGCAGAAGGTCGGCGAGGTGGTGTCGCTGGCGAAGGCGCTCACCGAGGGCCCCTCGGACAAGTGGCGCAAGCGCCCCACGAAGGTGCACTTCAAGCTCAAGCACGCCGTCCGGTTGCGGGTCGACGCGATCAAGGCACAGGACCGGGTGCGGGCACCGTACGAGGAGCGCCGCGTGCTCCAGCAGGAGCGCTTGAACCTTCCTCTGGTGCCCGCCGCCACACTCGGGTCGTTCCCGCAGACGGACGAGGTCCGGCAGGCGCGGTACGAGCTCGGCGAGGGCCGGCTCTCCTGGGACGAGTACTACAAGCGGATCCAGGCGGAGATCGAGTCGACCATCCGGCTCCAGGAGGACATCGGGCTCGACGTCCTCGTGCACGGCGAGCACGAGCGCAACGACATGGTGCAGTACTTCGCAGAACTGCTGGAGGGCTACGCGTTCACCCACAACGGGTGGGTGCAGGCCTACGGCTCGCGGGCGACGCGGCCCCCGATCCTCTACGGCGACATCTCCCGGCCGAAGCCGATGACGGTCGAGTGGATCACGTATGCGCAGTCGCTCACCGACAAGCCGGTCAAGGGCATGCTCACCGGTCCGGTGACGATGCTGGCACGGTCGTTCGTCCGTCAGGACCAGCCGCTCCACGAGACGGCGGACCAGCTCGCCCTCGTCATCCGGGACGAGATCGCGGACCTCGAGGCCGCGGGCATCGCGATCATCCAGGTGGACGAGCCCGCGATTCGCGAGTTGCTGCCGCTGCGGGACGACGGGCGCGAGGAATACCTCGAATGGGCCGTCGACGCGTTCCGGTTGGCGACCGGCGGGGCGAAGCCGCAGACGCAGATCCACACCCACCTGACGTACTCGGGCAAGTCGTCCGTCGTGGACGCGATCGAGCGTCTGGACGCCGACGTCACGGCCATCGTCGCGACCCGGTCGATCCGGTGGGTGCTCGAGGCTCTCGACGAGCGGGCCCTGACCCGTGGAGTGGGGCCGGGTGTCTACGAGTCTCGTTCCGCGCGTATCCCGGACATCGACGAGCTCGACGAATTGCTCACCGAGGCAAGCGCGTCGGTGCCGCTCGATCGGCTGTGGGCGAATCCCGACGGCGGTCTCAAGACCCGCCACTACTGGCAGCTGGAACCGTCCCTGCGCAACCTGGTGGCCGCGGCCCGTCGGCTGCGTCGCAGGGCACCGAAGGGCTGAGGCTGCTTCGCAGGGCACCGAAGGGCTGAGGCAGCTTCGCAGGGCACTCGCAGGGGCTGAGTCCCGATGCGATCCGGGCGCCCTGTCACCCCACCCCACCCCACCCCGGCACGATGTCACGCCGTATCGATCAGATCGATACGGCGTGACATCGTGCCGGACGAGGGCGAGGCGAAGAGGAGGCGAGGGACAGCCTCAGGCTCCCACGTACTCCGCGAGGTGCTTGCCGGTGAGGGTGGACCGGGCGGCGACGAGGTCGGCCGGGGTGCCCTCGAACACGATCTGCCCTCCGTCGTGTCCCGCGCCGGGGCCCAGGTCGATGATCCAGTCCGCGTGGGCCATGACCGCCTGATGATGCTCGATGACGACGACCGACTTACCGGAGTCGACGAGCCGGTCGAGCATGCCGAGAAGGTGTTCGACGTCGGCCAGGTGCAGGCCCGTGGTGGGCTCGTCCAGAATGTAGACGTCGCCCTTCTCGCCCATGTGGGTGGCGAGCTTGAGCCGCTGGCGTTCGCCGCCGGACAGGGCGGTGAGGGGCTGGCCGATCTTGATGTACCCGAGTCCGACGTCCACCAGACGCGTCAGGATCTTGTGCGCTGCGGGGATTCGGGCGTCACCGGCACCGAAGAACTCCTCGGCCTCGGCCACCGACATACCGAGCACCTCGCTGATGTCGCGTCCGCCGAACGTGTAGTCGAGCACGGCGGCCTGGAAACGCTTCCCCTCGCACACCTCGCACGGGTTCGCGACCCCGGCCATCATCCCGAGGTCGGTGTAGACGACCCCGGCACCGTTGCAGTTGGGGCAGGCGCCTTCGGAGTTGGCACTGAACAGCGCGGGCTTCACCCCGTTGGCCTTCGCGAAGGCCTTGCGGATCGGATCGAGCAGCCCCGTGTAGGTCGCGGGGTTGCTGCGCCTCGATCCCTTGATGGCGGTCTGGTCGATCGAGACCACTCCCTCCCGCGGGGACACCGACCCGGCGATCAGTGAGCTCTTCCCCGAGCCCGCCACCCCGGTCACCACGACGAGGACCCCGAGAGGGATGTCGACGTCGACGTCGCGCAGGTTGTGGGTGTCCGCGCCGCGCACCTCCAGTGCGCCCGACGGTTCCCGGACAGCCGGTTTCACCGAGGCGCGGTCGTCGAGGTGCCGTCCGGTGAGGGTGCCGCTCTCGCGCAGCCCGTCGATGGTCCCCTCGAACACGACCTGTCCGCCCTCGCTGCCCGCACGCGGGCCGAGGTCGACGACGTGATCGGCGATGGCGATCGCCTCCGGCTTGTGTTCGACGACGAGCACCGTGTTGCCCTTGTCACGCAATTGCCGCAACAGGTCGTTCATCCGGGCGATGTCGTGCGGGTGCAGGCCGATCGTCGGCTCGTCGAAGACGTAGGTGACGTCGGTGAGGGACGAGCCGAGATGCCGAATCAGCTTGGTGCGCTGTGCTTCACCGCCGGACAGCGTGCCCGCGGGGCGTTCGAGCGACAGGTAGCCCAGCCCGATCTCGACGAACGAGTCGAGAGTCTGGCGGAGGGTGTCGAGCAGCGGGGCGACCGACGGTTCGTCCAGCCCCCGCACCCACTCCGCCAGGTCGCTGATCTGCATCGCGCAGGCGTCGGCAATGCTGACCCCCGCGATCTTCGACGAGCGGGCCGCCTCGCTGAGCCGGGTGCCGTGGCATTCCGGGCACGCGGAGAACGTGATCGCCCGGTCCACGAAGGCCCGGATGTGTGGCTGCATCGCCGCACGGTCCTTGGACAGGAACGACTTCTGGATCTTCGGGATCAGACCCTCGTACGTCACGTTGACGCCTTCGACCTTGATCTTGGTCGGCTCCCGGTAGAGCAGGTCGTCCAACTGCTTCTTCGTGAACGTGCCGATCGGCTTGTCCGGGTCGAAGTAACCGGCACCGCGGAATATCCGCCCGTACCAGCCGTCCATCGAGTAGCCGGGGATCGTCAGCGCGCCCTCGTTGAGGGACTTGTCGGCGTCGTAGAGCGCGGTCAGGTCGAAGTCGGAGACGGAACCCCGGCCCTCGCAGCGAGGACACATGCCGCCGGTGATGCTGAAGTCGCGGCGTTCCTTCACCGTCTTTCCGCCGCGCTCCATGGTCACCGCCCCAGCCCCGCTGATGGAGGCGACGTTGAACGAGAAGGCTTGGGGTGAACCGATGTACGGCTTCCCGAGCCGACTGAAGAGGATCCGCAGCATGGCGTTGGCATCGGTGGCGGTGCCGACGGTGGACCTCGGGTCCGAACCCATCCGTTCCTGGTCCACGATGATCGCCGTCGTCAACCCGTGGAGGACGTCGACGTCCGGCCGGGCCAGCGTCGGCATGAAGCCCTGCACGAACGCGCTGTAGGTCTCGTTGATCATCCGCTGCGATTCCGCCGCGATCGTGCCGAACACGAGCGAGCTCTTGCCCGAGCCGGAGACACCGGTGAACACGGTCAACCGCCGCTTCGGGATCTCGACACTGACGTCCCGGAGGTTGTTCACCCGAGCACCGTGCACCCGGATCAGGTCGTGCGTGTCGGCGACGTGTGGAGCGTCCGCCTCCGCTCGCTTCGCCCGAGCCGTCGTACCCCTCTTGGTGACCGTGCTCATCGTCTCTCCCTCCGTGTGTGCGCCGCCTTCGTGCTCCCGGTCGGCGTGGCCCGGCTCGATCCAACCAGATTCGAACCGGGCGTTCGGCTCTTCGTCACGACGTCACCTGCCACGGCACGCCGTCCGGATCGGTGAAGCGGCCGCCGTAGCCGTCCTCGGTCTCTCCGGCCGCGACGACGACGTCACCGCCGGCGGCGGCCGCGGCGGCCAGGAGGGAGTCGACCTCGTCCCGGGAACCTGCCCTGCAGACCGGCATCGCGGCGCCGAATCCTGCGCCCCCCGAGCCGAAGCCCGCATCCTCGGCGAGCGCCTTGCGGGGCATCAGCCCGAATCGGACACGGCCGGGGCCGGGTAGGAAGTCGACGTACTTCTTCCCGTAGTCCCGGTCCGTCGTCATCCCCACGGCCTCGTAGAACGCCTTGGCGGCTCGGGGATCGGCGACGCCGACCAGGACGCCGGTCTCGGTCGGCACCGGCGGTGTGCGTGCGGGGCCGGTGTCCTTCCGGGTGGGTGCCGACAACTTCCAGACGGTGCCGTCCGGCGCCCGGTGGACGGCGGAGAATCCGCCGAAGATGCCCTTCTCGGCGGGGACCAGGATGTCCGCGCCGTGGCGCACCGCCGCGTCGAGCAGGGACTCGACCTCGCTGGGCTGGTCGACGACATAGCTGAGGACGTAGCCGGGGAAACCGGAGCGCGCGGGGGCCGGCGAGACAGCCTCGGTCAGCGAGATCCGCCCGGTGCCGTGCAGGTCGAGGTCGGTGTGGCGGTCACGGTCGATGACGGTGGACGACAACGAGGACGCGTAGAAGTCGCACGCGGCCTGCGCCTGCGGAACCTCGAGAGCGAGGACGTCGAGCGAGAGTGGCATGGGTGGCTCCTCGAGCGCGGTGAGGCGCCGTCGATGGGACGAACTCGGGCAGCTTCCGGAATCGGGACCGTTCAGGTCAGCTGGTTGATGCGCAGGAGATTGCCCGCGGGATCACGGAATGCGCAGTCGCGCACGCCGTAGTCCTGATCCGTCGGTTCCTGGACGACCTCCGCGTCGCCTGCCTGCAACCGTTCGAACAGCGCGTCGAGATCGTCGGTGGCGAGGGTGACCGCGGCGAAGTTGCCTTTCGCGATCAGCTCGAGAATGGTGCGGCGTTCGTCATCGGTGATGGTGGGATCGGCGGCCGGAGGATGCAGGACGATGGAGGTGTTCGGCTGGTTGGGGGGACCGACCGTGATCCAGCGCATGTCCTCGTAGCCGACGTCCTTGCGGACTTCGAAGCCGAGAGTGTCGCGATAGAACGCCAGAGCCGCGTCGGCGTCGGTATGGGGGAGGAAGGCGTAGTGAATGATGATGTCCATGCCGCTCACGCTAGTTGCGGCTCGGCACCCCGCGCTTCTCGATTCCTGACCGGTCTGGTCACCTTCTTCACCATGCACGACGGGATGCCGTCCGTCGCCGACGCCGCTCGGCGTCGGTAGACACTCGGCGGCATCCCGACCAACTCGGTGAAACGCGTGCTGAAGGTGCCCAGCGAGGCGCAGCCCACCGCGAAGCAGACCTCGGTGACGCTGAGCTCGCCCCGCCGCAGCAGCGTCATGGCGCGCTCGATGCGTCGCGTCATCAGGTAGCTGTACGGGGACTCGCCGTATGCGGCGCGGAACTGGCGGCTCAGGTGCCCGGCGGAGATGTGTGCGTCGCGGGCCAGCGCCTCGACGTTCAGCGGCTGCGCGTACTCCCGGTCGATCCTGTCCCGGACACGTCGCAACCGGGCGAGATCACGGAGATGCTGCGCCGTTGCGGGGCTGCTGGTCACCTGCACGATGTTACCGGAGCCACAGACACCAGGGCATGCGTCCGGCCGCGTCGAAGAGTATGCATGTAAGCATGGTTTCCGCCGCCGCCTATGCCGTGACCGCACCCGATTCCCCGTTCGAGAAGACCACCGTCGACCGACGGGAGCTCGGCCCGCTCGACGTCCTCGTCGAGATCAAGTACGCGGGTATCTGCCATTCCGACATCCACACCGCCCGCAACGAATGGGGCGGCACCCGCTACCCGGTCGTCCCGGGCCACGAGATCGCGGGCATCGTCGCCGAAGTCGGTTCGGAGGTCACCCGATTCGAGGTCGGTGACCGAGTCGGCGTCGGGTGTTTCGTCGATTCCTGCGGCGAGTGCGAGCCCTGCCTCGCCGGCGAGGAGCAGTACTGCGTCGTCGGTGTGACCGGGACGTACAACGCCCGTGGTCGCGACGGTGAGCGTACCCAGGGCGGGTACTCGACCCACATCGTCGTCACCGAACGTTTCGTCGTGTCCGTCCCCGACGGACTCGGGCTCGACGTCGCCGCCCCGCTGCTGTGCGCCGGCATCACCCTGTACTCGCCCCTGGCGCACTGGGGTGCCGGGCCGGGGAAGAAGGTCGCCGTCATCGGGATGGGAGGGCTCGGCCACGTCGGGGTGAAGATCGCGCACGCGATGGGCGCCGAGGTCACCGTGCTCAGCCAGTCGCTCGGCAAGAAGGACGACGGACTGCGCTTCGGCGCGGACGACTACCGTGCCACCGCCGATCCCGAGACCTTCCGGGACCTGCGCGGCCGGTTCGACCTGATTCTCAACACCGTCTCGGTCAACCTCGACATCGACGCGTACATGTCGTTGCTGGCGATCAACGGCACCCTCGTGGAGCTGGGTCTGCCGGAGAAGCCGATCGAGGTCCGGGCCTTCACGCTGGCCGCCAACCGGCGCAGTCTGGCCGGATCGATGGTCGGCGGTATCGCGCAGACCCAGGAGATGCTGGACTTCTGTGCGCGGCACGGTATCGGCGCCGAGATCGAGGTCATCCCGGCCAGTGGGATCGACGCCGCCTACGAGCGGGTCGTCGCCAGTGACGTGCGGTACCGGTTCGTCATCGACGCGTCGACGATCTGAACGGATTCCCCTGGGTCAAGGCTCGTCGAGCTTCTCCCGTAGTTGCGCCAGGGTCTTGGTGAGCAGCCGCGAGACGTGCATCTGCGAGACGCCCACCTGCTCCGCGATCTGCGTCTGCGTCATGTTCCCGAAGAACCGCAGCATCACGACGGTGCGTTCGCGTTCGGGTAGCGAGTTCAGCAGCGGCCGCAGCGTCTCGTGGTTCTCCACGTCCTCCATCGCCGAGTCGTAGTCGCCCAGCGTCTCCACCATCGACATCTCGCCGGAGCGGTCCGGCCCGGTGTTGTCGACCGACACCGTCTGGTACGCGTTGCCGGCGATCAGGCCCTGGGCGACGTCCTCGGCGGGGATGCCGAGCTCGGCAGCCAGCTCCCGCACCGTGGGTGCGTGGCCGAGTCGCTGGGACAGATCCGAGATCGCCTGCCCGAGAGCCAGGTGCAGTTCCTTGAGGCGGCGCGGAACGCGCACGGCCCACCCGGTGTCGCGGAAGTGGCGACGCACCTCGCCCATGATCGTGGGGACGGCGAAGGAGACGAAGTCGGATCCACGCTCGACGTCGAATCGGTCGACGGCGTTGACCAGGCCCACCCGCGCCACCTGGACGAGGTCGTCGTGGGATTCGCCGCGTCCGTCGAACCGACGGGCGATGTGTTCGGCGAGAGGTAGGCAGCGTTTGACCAGGCGATCGCGCAGGGACCCGTGTTCGGCACTGCCCGGTTCGAGTGCCGCGAGTTGGTGGAAGACCGGCTTGACGTCGTCGTACTCGTCCGGCCACCGAGATGTGCTGCGCTGCCCTTCGTCGGCAGAACTCGTCACGAATACATGCCGTTCGTCTTGCTGAACTCCATCGTCGTGACGTAGCCGGTGGCTCCGCCGGACGGCTCCTGAGTGATGTCCACCGAGTCCGTCAGTGTCTCGAGCACCCGCCAGCCGAACGATCGGGGGCTGAAGTCGTCCGGCTCGTTGGTCGTCGTGGACACGGCCACCCGCAATGTGCCCGCCAGGAACTGCAGCCGACACACCAGCACCGCACCCTCGGTGGAGCGCACGATCAGGTGGGTGCAGATCTCATCCATCGCGAGCTTGATGTCGGCGATGGCGTCGAGATCGAAGTTCTCGTGGATCGCGATGGCGGACGCGAGAGCACGCAGAACCGGAAGCTGGTCGGGCGTGGCCCGTATCCGCAGCTCGACCACAGGATGGGACTGATCCTGGTCGGGTTCAATTGTCTTGGCGTTGGCCATGAGACCTCCGGGTCCGGCAGAGCAGGTGACGGTCGGGCGCCCAACCGTCACGGCGGCGAGCGAGTGACACTTCGCTGGATACCGCGTGCGCACGCTGATCAAACCCCGACGGTGTTGACAGTTTCCGGGGTAATGTTGGCAAAAGACGCTCGGTTCCACAACATTCGAAGGTTGTCGACGTCGCGTCGGAGCCCCCCGGGTGGCGGAGGCCACAATTGGGCAGTCGCGGATGTCCACGATCCGGAACAGTCCAGCGGCGCCGGTGCCGCCCTCGAAGCGGTGGGTCGCCCGGTAGCCACGGTGAACCGGCCGCCGCTCTCCTGTTCGTCGACCGGCCGGTGGGCTCGAACCCGACCGACCGTGCGGTTCGCAGTTCCGGTCCGACTCTCCTCGCGGAGGAGCACGGCACCCGTCCGGTGGGTCTCCCCGCACGCTCGGTGATCCGGGTCCGCCTCTCCGCCGACCGCGTACGGCGTCCGCCCTTCATTTGCGCGGCCCGCGCTCGCGTGGGTGCGCAGTACCTGCCGATCGACCCTCGTCCGGCGCTCTCCGTGCGAGAACGTCTCGGCATCAATTGGCCGCGGCCTTGGCGTGTTTCGGAGGCGCGGACACGCATCGTGCATAGGCTCGCAAGGTCTCCGAGGCGACGCGGTCCCACGAGTAGCGGGCCCGCACCCGATCACGGCCGGCCAGTCCGAAACCGGAACGGGCCGACTCGTCCTCGATGAGTTGCCGGGTCGCGTCGGCGAGGCGCTTCGGGTTGCGTGGCGGCACGAGCCGACCCGTGATCCCGTCGACCACGGTCTCTCGCAAGGAGCCGACCGCGGCGGCGACAACCGGTGTGCCGCAAGCCATCGCCTCCAAGGGTGCGGTGCCGAACGGCTCGTACCAGGGCGCGCACACGACCGCGTCGGCGGAGCGGTAGAGCGCGGGCATGTCCTCGTGCGGCACCCAGCCCAGGAGGTGCACACGGTCCTGCACCCTCGCGCGGCGAGCGACGGTGCGCAGCCGGGAAGCTTCCTGATCGTCGTCGAGCGCAGCCGGGTCGGGCCCACCCGCGATCACCAACTCGGTGTCCGGCAGCCACTTGAGAGCAGCGATGGCCGTGTCGATTCCCTTGGACGGCAACAGGTCACCCGCCATGACCAGCCGGTGTGCACGCCCCTTCTCCAGCCGGCGGCCTTCCGGAGTGAAGACGGACAGATCCACCCCGCCGGGGACGATCGACGTTCGTGACCGGGGGAGCCCGAGGTGGGACAGTTCGAACACCTCGTCCGTGCAGGTGGCCACCACTCGGGTCGCACCGCGGGCGATGAGCTGTTCGAGCCGGACCCTCTGGTTGGCACGCGGCTTCGGCGCCTGACTGAACCGGTTCTCCACGACGCCCAGGGCATGGAACGTCTGGATCGTCGGGATACCCAGGATCCGGGTCGCGAGCTGGGTGGCGATCCCTGACATCCAGAAGTGGGCGTGCACGATGTCCGGCCGGTCGACGTCCCAGGAATCCTCGAGATAGCCACCGAACTCGCCCATCAACTGCAGGGTGTCGTCGACCGGAATGCGCTCGGAGGGTCCCACCGGGACGTGGACCACCGTGTAGCCCGCCTCGGTGTCGACGCGCTCGGGCGTTCGGTCGTCCTCCCGCCGGGTGAACACGGTGACGTCGTGACCGGCGCGTGCCAGCGCGCCCGACAACTCGGCGACGTGGACGCTCTGTCGGTGGGTTCCGGACTCGCTCCAGCCGGCCAACGGACTGGCCTGCTCGGAGACCATCGAGATCTTGAGCGGTCTCGGGTCGCCGGTCACCGCTGCGCGCATCTGCATCACCTCAGTCTTCGGAGTGGATCGGCCTGTGTCTCGGGTGGAGCAGGTCACGCGCGGCGGGCCCCAGGGGACCTGCCGGGCGGAACCGTGGTGGTACTGCCGTCGCCCGCAGTGTTTCCCGAAGCTGCCGAAGGTAAACCCGGACACGACCGGCGCAGGTACAGTGCGGCGGATGAGTGTCGGTGACGGCTCGTTCCGCAAACACCGTGCGGGGGCGCCCCCCGGGTTCTTCGAGGCCGAGGCCGCGGGGCTGCGATGGCTGGCCGCCGCAGGTGGCCGAGTCGTCGGGGTTCTCGAGGTGGGCGCCGACGGCATCGTCATGGAACGCCTGGAGGCAGCGCGTCCGACAGCAGCCTGTGCGGCGGAGTTCGGCCGGATGCTGGCCCTGGTCCATGCGGCGGGTGCGTCGGAGTACGGCAGTGCTCCCGACGGCTACCACGGACAGCTCTACATCGGCGCGCGGCCGATGGGATCCGGTACGGCCCCGACCTGGGGTCGGTTCTACGGGCAGGAACGGGTGCGACCGTTCCTGCCCGCGGCGGTGGCCGCCGGGCACCTCACCGAGACGGAGGCTCGCGAGGTCGAGCAGGCCTGCGAGGTCGTGGAGTCGGGCGTGCTGGACGCCACGGTGCCCGGCCCGGCCCGCATCCACGGCGATCTGTGGAGCGGGAACGTGTTCTGGACCGCGGACGGCGTGGTGCTGATCGACCCGGCGGCGCACGGAGGGCATCCGGAGACCGATCTGGCGATGCTGGAGCTCTTCGGGTGCCCGTTCCTCGAACAGGTCCTGGCCGGCTACGCGGCGGTCGCCGATCTCGCGCCCGGCCGGGACGAGCGGGTGCCTGTCCATCAGCTGCACCCGCTTGCGGTGCACGCGGCCGGTCACGGGCGCGGCTACGGTGTCGAGCTCGTCCGGGCCGCCCGATACACCGTCGAACGGTGGGGGAGCTCCCCGGTGCCGTGATTGTCGTCACGTCACTGCTCGCGTACCGTCGGTGTCATACCTCCGACCGGTAGTTCACCCGAGGTGATGGGACATGAAGCTCAACCTGTTCAGTGCATGGGCGACGTTCGCTCTCGTGCTGGTGTCCATCGTGGCGCTGGCCGGATTCCTGGTCGCGGCGGGGTCCGGCTTCGGCGGGTGGGCCGTACTCACCGGTGTGATCTGCCTCGGCTCCCTCGCGGCCGCGGCGGTGCTCCTCGGAACAACTCGGCACCACGATCATCGGCTCCACCGACCCACGCCCAGTATCTTCTGACGCCCGGTATCTTCTGACGCCCGGCATTTCCGTCTGTCGGCGACGCGGCGTCAGGCGTCGGCGAGGCGTCCCTTTTCGTGCTCGATGTCGAAGTCGGCGGGCGGCCAGCTCAGATCCAGCCCCTCGAGTGCCGTGATGAGCAGTTCGGTGACGGCCAGGCGGCTGTACCACTTGCGATCGCACGGCACGACGTACCAGGGCGCGTACTCCGTCGAGGTGCGGTCGAGCATCGCCTGATATGCCTCCTGGTAGGCGGGCCACAGGGCACGTTCGTCGACGTCGCTCGGGTTGTACTTCCAGTACTTGTCCGGCCGGTCGAGGCGCTCGGCGAGCCGCTTCTTCTGCTCCTCGAGAGAGACGAACATGGCGACCTTGACCAGGGTGGTGCCCTCCGCGACCAGGGTCCGCTCGAACTGGTTGATCTCCTCGTACCGGCCCTGCCACACGGGCGTCGGAACCAGTCCGTGGACGCGGACGACCAGGACGTCCTCATAGTGCGAGCGGTCGAACACTCCGATCTGCCCACCGCGCGGCAACCTCTTGGAGATCCGCCACAGGAAATGGTGCCGCTTCTCCTCCGGCGTGGGTACTCCGAACGCCGCATGATCGACTCCCTGGGGGTCGACGTGTCCGATCACGTGCCGGACCATTCCGCCTTTGCCCGCGGTGTCCATGCCCTGCAGGACGAGCAGTACCGAGCGGGAGTCGCCCGACCGCCCGTTCGCGTAGAGCATTTCCTGGAGGCCGGAGAGCACGGCGCCGCGTTCCTCGAGCAATGCCGTGCCGTCGGACTTGGCACCGGAGAACCCCGGAGTGCCGTTGCGGTCGAGTTCGGCGACCAGCGTCCCCGGGCCCGCGCGCAGAATCTCGCTCGCCGGACGCTGCCACAGCTTCGATCCCGCCTTCGCCATGGCGCCCACTCTGCCACGGGAGGGGCCGTCGCTCCGGTCAGATCCACTCGTACGGCGGTGCGCCTGCGCCTTCGATCATGTGACTGCCCCACAGGTCCACGGCGGTGATCCGTGCATTCGCCGTTCCGGTGGGTGTCGTGAGGAAGACTTCCGTGCCGACGGAGAGATCGGCGCCCCGGCCGAGGAGTTCGGTGAGGGAACGGAGGCGCCCGTGCCATACGTAGCGACCGCTGATCGGCTCGAAGTTCCCGGCCAACTCGACGGACGTGGTGACCGTCGGTTGCCCGGCCACCGAGACCTCGGCAGTGCCGCGGTAGCCGTCCGCTTCTTCCTCTGGTTCGCTCACCCCTCCAGTGTTACCTGTGACTTGAAGTTACACAAGAGGTGTCGAGTGTCAGTGCGGCTCGGGCAACAGTGAATGCGGCATCGCGTTGAAACGGGCCGGCGAGCCGTTGACGGCGGCGATCCCGGTGACGCCGCCCCACGTCATCATCGTCAGGTAGCTGATCAGGTCGTCCGCCGACATCGACCGGTTCGAGATCCACCAGTGGGTGGCCAACTGCACGGAGCCGACGATCCCGTACGCCCACGGAACCGCGCCGCCCGAGTCCATCTCCAGCCCGCGAAGCTTCTCGCCGAGCACCGTGGAGAGCACCTCGGCGATCATCCGCTCCGAATCCGCGACCACGTCGCGACCCGCCGAGCCCTGCCCGTTGGCCATCACGTAGAGGTAGATCTCCGGGTCCGAGGCCACCGTCTCCACATAGGCCGTGATGGTCGCCTTGGCCAGCTCGAATTCGTCGAGGTCTCCACTGATCGCGGCATAGATCCGCGGGGCGAGGATCGTCTCCACGTAGCGAACCATCGTCGCGTTGATCAGATCGCCCTTGTCGTTGAAGTAGCGATACAGCACCGTCTTGGACACGCCGATCTCCGACGCGATCTCGTCCATCCCGATGTCGCGCCCCCGCAGCCGGATCGCCGCGATCGTCCCGTCCACCAACTCCTCGCGCCGCGCGATCTTGTGCTCACGCCAGCGGCGCTTACGCCCGTCGGGCTTGGCCTGCTTGTCGGGTTCGGTCACGAGATCGGCAGCTTCCTTCTCGGCGACGGTGGCATCGTTCTTCGGCACTGGGGTTCGTCCACTCCTCGGGGTGATCGGGCGGGTCTGCTCCGAACCAGTCCAGCTTAATGGCACCGAACTGTCCGCGGCGGTGATGTCTCGTTCACTCGGACCCCACCCTGGCCGCGCGCCTTCGGCACCGGCACCCCGCGCGCCTTCGGCACAATGGCAGATGTGGAACAACTGAACCTCTCGGTGTTCGACGACGCCGCCAAGCGCCGCGACCTGCGCAGGATGAAGGTCCTGGCGACCGGTTTCCTCGTCGTCGCCACCGTGATCTACCTCTACTGCCGGTGGCAGGAGTCGCGTGGCGCGGGCGCGTGGGTCGGGTACGTGCGCGCCGCGGCGGAAGCAGGCATGGTCGGTGCCCTCGCCGACTGGTTCGCCGTGACCGCGCTGTTCAAGCATCCGCTCGGGCTGCCCATCCCGCACACCGCGATCATCAAACGCAAGAAGGACCAGCTCGGCGGGGCGTTGAGCAACTTTGTCGGCCAGAACTTCCTCGCCCCGGACGTGGTGGCCGCGAAGGTCCAGAGTGCCGAGATCCCGCGTCGGCTCGGTGCCTGGATGGCCCAGCCGGAGCACGCGGAGCGGGTCGCCGCCGAGACCGCGACCGTCCTGCGCGGGTTCGTGGAGGTCCTGCGCGACGAGGACGTCCAGCAGATCATCGACCACACCATCGTGCGCCGGCTCGCGGAGCCGGAATGGGGTCCGCCGATCGGGAAGGTGCTCGCCGAACTGCTGCGGGAGAACCGGCAACTCCCGGTGATCGACCTGCTCGCGGAACGGGCGCACCAGTGGGCGCTCGGCAGTCAGGACACCATCGATCGGGTGATCAGTCGCGACTCGCCCACGTGGTCGCCGAAGTTCGTCGACCATCTGCTCGGGGAGAAGATCCATCGCGAACTCGTCGAGTTCACCTGGAAGGTGCGGTCCAACCCCGATCACGAGGTCCGCCAGGCGGCCAACCGGTTCCTCCACGATTTCGCGGACGACCTGCAGAACGACCCGGTCACGATGGAGAAGGCCGAGAAGATCAAGGCGGAGATCATGAATCGCGACGAGGTCACACACCTCGCCGCCTCCACCTGGAAGGTGGCCAAACGCCTGATCATGGAGTCGGTCGACGATCCGCACAGCACGCTCCGGACCAAGGTGGCCGAGAACGTGGCGCAGCTGGGTCGCCGCCTCCGCGACGACGAGGAGATGCGGGCAAAGGTCGATCGTTGGCTCCAGGGCGGGACCCGGTACATCGCCGAGAACTACACGGGCGAGCTCACGGCCGTCATCTCCGAGACGGTGGAACGCTGGGACGCCGGGGAAGCGAGCCGCAAGATCGAACTCCAGGTCGGCCGCGACCTCCAGTTCATCCGGATCAACGGCACGGTCGTCGGCGCGCTCGCCGGCCTGACCATCTACACCCTGTCGGGGCTTCTCTTCGGCTGAGCCACAGCGGCCCGGACGGCCGACGAACAGGTCCGCGAGCACCGGTGCTAACAGAGTGCTTGCAATTGCTAGCACCCCGCCCTACGCTGGTGGTGCCCACGAAAGGTGAAGACGACGGTGGACAGTGAGGATCGGGACGCAGCCGGTGCCGGCGACATCGCCGCGGTGGTCAGTTCCGCGGCACACGACATCGGCGGGTTCATTCGCGCACAGCGTGAGTCGGCCCAGGTGTCGCTCCGTCAGCTCGCTCAACTGGCCGGCGTCAGCAACCCCTACCTGAGTCAGATCGAACGTGGGCTGCGCAAGCCCTCCGCGGAGGTACTCGCGCAGATAGCCAAGGGGCTCCGGGTCTCCTCGGAGGTCCTGTACGTCCAGGCCGGCTATCTCGAACAACGGGCGCACAGCCCGGTGCGCGATGCGCTGCTCGCCGACACCTTCGTCACCGAGCGGCAGAAGCAGGTCCTGCTCGAGATCTACGAGTCGTTCCGTCGAGAGAACGACTCGGATGAACCCCGTGCCACCGACGGTGCGGTAGTGGTGTCCCCGAGCGCTCGTGCCGGGGAACCCGTCCGCGACACCGGCCCGGAGGGCAATTCGCCGACGCGCGAGGTGAGTACCTCGCCGACCCTCGAAGAGGAGAACACCGATGACTGATCCGAAGACCATCGACAACGTCAAGACGTCGCTGTACGCAGCGGTGGGCGCCGGCGACGTCGTCGTGCAGGCCGTGGCCGACGTGGTGGCCCAGGTACGTGAGCGCGCCGAGAACACCCAGGGCGACGTCACCGAGCGCGTGGACACCGCCCGCGAGCGTTTCGTGGAGCTCTCCGACGAGCTCACCGAGAGCGTCGAGGGGCTGCGTGAGCGCCTGTCCGGTCTGCCGGCCGAGCTCCCCGAGGAACTGGCCGACCTGCGCGAGAAGTTCAGCGCCGAAGAACTGCGGCGGGTCGCCGAGGCTTACCTGAAGGTCGCGTCGGATCTGTACACGTCGCTGGCCGAGCGCGGCGAAGAGGCCGTCGAGCGGCTGCGCAACCAGTCCGGCTTCGAAGAGGGCCTGGGCCGCGCCGAGTCCGCGTTCGGCGACGCCGTCGAGCTGACCGAGGAAGCGCTCGGCACCGTGGCGCGCCAGACGCGTTCGGTGGGTGAGCAGGCCGCCAAGCTGGCCGGCCGTGCCGCCGGTCGCATCTCGGACACCGCAGAGGGTGTCGGCGACGCCATCTCGGACGCGGGCGACGAGGCCGCTCTCCGGGTCCTCGATCTCGGCGAGCAGGCAGAGGACGCCGCCGACGACGCCGCCGAGCGTGCGACCGTCGCCAAGTCCCGAGTCGCCGCGAAGAAGGCCGCCCCGGCCAAGAAGGCTCCGGCGAAGAAGGCCGCGCCCGCGAAGAAGGCTCCGGCGAAGACCACCGCACGCAAGGCTCCCGCCAAGAAGTCCTGATCGGGACGCGTCGGACGGACGCTCCGACCGGCACGGATACCGACGACGAACGGCTCTCGCGCACTGCGCGGGAGCCGTTCGTCGTCCCGACTCGTAGGATGGACCCGTGATTCACGTCGACGGCATCGTTTCGCTGATCCTGCTCGCGCTCCAGATCGTGGCACTCGCGGCCGCCGGGTACGCGCTGTTTCACGCGCTGCGTCAACGTAAGGACGCCTTCACGGCGGTCGACAAGCTGACCAAGCCGATCTGGCTCGGCATCCTGGCCGCGTCGTTCCTCGTGCTCCTGCTCTTCCAGGCCGTGTTCCTGCTGGGCATCGTCGCCGTGGTCGCGGTGTGCGTCTACCTCGTCGACGTCCGTCCGCGGGTGGACGAGGTGCAGCGCGGCCCTCGCTGGTAGCCGCCCCGCTCGCCCTCCTCTTCCCGCCCTGCTCGGCACGATGTCACACGGGTTCGATCTGAGCGATCCGATGTGACATGGTGCCGAGCCCTGGGGCCGCGCTTGCCGCAACGATGACAATGCTCATTGTGACAATGTGCTGGTGTCCCAGGAGGGGTGATAACTGATATCCTGAGTGACAGGCAGATATCCTGAGCGACAGACAGGCCTGACGAAGGGAACTGTGATGTCCGTCATCAGTGGCAGGACAAAGGGTGGCAGCGCGAAGGGTCGAATTCCTTCCTCGCGTCTCACTCGTGCCGGTTCCCGCCAGGAGACGGCCGAACGGCTGCTCGATTCCTCCGCCCGCAAGTCCTACGACCCGCTGGTCGAGGTGGACTGGGAGGCGCCCATCCCGCACGAGAAGTACGGCATGACGCCGGAGTGGTGCAGCCTGTACGGCACCGAGCTGTGGGATCGGATGTCGGAGGAGCAGCGGGTCACGCTCACCCAGCACGAGGCGGCGTCCATCGCCGGCACCGGCATCTGGTTCGAGATGATCCTCATGCAGATGCTGCTGCGGGACATCTACTCTCACGATCCGGCGTCCGCCCACGTCCAGTTCGCACTCACCGAGATCGCCGACGAGTGCCGGCACTCGACCATGTTCGCGCGGTCCGCCCAGCGGTTCGGGATCCCGTCGTATCGGCCCAAGCGCTGGATCCGCGAGTCGGCCCGGCTCTTCAAGGCCACCGCGACCGGGTCGCTCGCCTACGGCGGAACACTGTTCGCCGAGGAGATCCTCGACATGATGCAGCGGGACTTCATGAAGGACCCGCGCGTGCAGCCCGTCACCCGCACCGTGAGCAAGATCCACGTACTCGAGGAGTCCCGGCACATCAAGTTCGCGCGTGAGGAGTGTGTGCGCCGGGTCCGCAACGCGTCGTGGTTCAGCCGAGCCCGGGTGCGTCTCGTCTTGGGCGTCACCGCCTACTTCGTCGTCACCAGCCTGGTGAACGACCAGGTGTACGCGGCTGCGGGGCTCGATGTCGCCGAGGCGAAGGCCGCCGCGAAGAACAATCGCCACTACCACGACAAGGTCCGCGAAGGATGCGCGAAGACGATGGAGTTCCTCGACGAGGTCGGCCTGGTCGGCGGACCGTCGACGGTCCTGCTGCGGCGCGCGCACATCCTGTGATGACCGAGTACCGGATCGACGACCTGGCCCGTGCTGCCGGTGTCAGTGTGCGCAACGTACGGGTCTACCAGGACCGAGGGCTGTTGCCACCGCCGCGCAAGCAGGGACGCACCGGGTGGTACAACGACTCGCATCTGGCCCGGCTGACCCTCATCGGACGCATGCTCGACCGCGGATACACGTTCGCCACGATCAGTGAACTGCTCAGCGCCGCACGCTACGGACTCCAGGTCAGCGAGATCCTCGAGACCGAGAACCCGGACGGAGACTGGAAGGCGCTGCGGCGGTCCCGGCGGCTGTCGTTCGAGGACCTGCGGGAGATGTTCGGCGCCGACGGCACCGAACGCAACATCGCGCGCGGCACCGAACTCGGCGCACTCGTTCCCACCGGTGACGACTTCGCGGTGCCGCAGCGACGGCTGATCGACGCGGCCCAGGTTCTGGTGGACGCGGGAATCCCGCTCGGGGACATCCTCGATCAGGCCGAGGCGGTGCGCGCCGACCTCGCCGACGTCGCCGCCCGGTTCGTCGCGGTGGTCGCCGACCGCTACATGCCCGGCGACGATCGTCCACTCGACCTCGACGAGGCGACCGTCTCCGAGATGGCGGCACTCGTGAACCAGATCCGGCCACTGGCCCATGACACGGTGCAGTCGATGTTCGCCGAGGCCATGGAGACCGCGATCTCCCGGTCCCTCGAGCAGATGGCCGCCCGGATGGGCGAGGATCGAGACGAGAGCACCCGGGCCGGTTGAGCTCGGATCCACCACGGCCGGGACCGTCCCGGCCAGAACAGGGGAGTACATGACCAGCAGTTCCCGCACCCGCCTCCTGGCGTTCGGTGCACTCGGTGCCGGAGTCGTCGCGGCCGGGCTGTACGCACGGCGGCGTCGGGCCGGCCGGGCGGCCTCCGCCGCCCCGGCACCGCGGAATCCGCTGCTCGGCGAGCCGACGACGCGGCCGGAGATCATCGACGTCGTCACCGACGACGGTGCGGTGCTGCACGCGCGCGCCTACGGTCCGGCAGATGCCCCGCCGATCGTCCTCGTCCACGGCTGGGCCTGCTCGATCGAGTACTGGTACCCGCAGATCAACGCCCTCGCCGGTGACTACCGGGTCATCGCGTACGACCAGCGTGGCCACGGACGTAGCACCGCGGGCACGCGCGTGTTCGATCCCGACGTGCTCGCCGACGACCTGGAGGCCGTGCTCGAGGCCACCGTCGTCGGAGACCACAAGGCCGAGATCGTCGGCCACAGCATGGGCGGAATGAGCATCATCGCGTGGGCGGAACGCCACTCGGACAAGGTGGACCGTTTCGCGTCCGCGGTGCTGCTCGCGAGCACCGCGACCGACAGTCTGGTCGCCGAATCCACCGTGATTCCGCTCCCGCCCCGGTTCCCGAAGGTTCCGCTTCCGGTCGGACGCGCGATCATCGGCGCGTCGCTGCCGATCGTCTCCACGCCCATGACGGCCAAGGCGATCCAGTACGTGACCATGTCGCCGCGGGCCACCAGGGAAGAGGTCGAGTTCTGCGGCAAGATCGTGTCCGGCTGCCAGCCGCGCACGCGCGGTGGCTGGGGTATCGCGCTCAGCAACCTGGACATACGACGGGGCTTGGAGAACCTCACCGTTCCGACGACGGTCCTCGTCGGAACGGTCGATCGGCTCACGCCGCAGTCGCATGCCCGCCGCCTCGCCCGCACCCTGGACCAGGCAGACAACCTGCAGCGGCTGATCGTGCTGCCCGGTGTGGGGCACATGAGCTCGGTCGAGGACCCCGAGTCGGTCAACCGGGAGATCGTGCGCCTGCGGGCACTCTGATCCACCCTGCGCATCCGCGGACTCCTTCCGCGCCGTGCTCCCGAAGCTTCGAGGGCGCGGCGCGGAACAGGTCCGCGGATGCGGTGTCAGCTGAAGACGACGGTCTTGCGGCCGTGGACCAGGACCCGGTCCTCGAGATGCCAGCGCAACCCGCGGGCGAGAGTCAGCTTCTCGATGTCGCGGCCCTGACGCACCATGTCCGCCACCTCGTCGGCGTGGTCGACGCGAATGACGTCCTGCTCGATGATGGGCCCGGCGTCCAGCTCCGGAGTGACGTAGTGGCACGTTGCCCCGATCAACTTCACGCCCCGCGCGAACGCCTGGTGGTACGGGCGTGCGCCGACGAACGACGGCAGGAAGCTGTGATGGATGTTGATCGCCCGGCCGGCCCAGTGGTCGCACAGCGGCGCGGGCAGCACCTGCATGAAGCGAGCGAGTACCACCGCGTGCGGATCGTGCACGTCGACGAGTTCGCGCACCTCCTCGAAGGCCGGTCCGCGCTCGGCCGGGTCCTTCGGGAACGGCACGTGGTGGAAGTCGATGCCGTGCCTGCGGGTGACGTCCTCGAGATCGCGATGGTTGCCGACGACGGCGCGGATATCCGCGGGCAGCTCGCCGCCGGCAGCCCGGCCCAGTAGATCGTGCAGGCAGTGTCCCTCCTTGCTGACGAGGAGAACCACCCGCTTGCGTGCCCCGGAATCGTGCAGGGTCCATTCGGTGTCCGGCCCCAGTTCCGCGGCGACCTCGGCGAACCTGCTGCGCAGTTCGTCGACACCGAAGCCGACGGAGGACGCGCGCACAGCCTGCCGTGTGAAGAACCAGCCGGTGTCCGAATCCGCGTGGTACGCGGCCTCCACGATCCAGCCGCCCACGTCGGCGAGGAACGCGGAGATCCGCGCGACGATACCGGTGCGGTCGGGGCATCCGAGGGTGAGGACGTACCTGCGGTCGTCGGCGATCTCGTGGCCGGTGGAAGCGGAACTCATGCCGTCAGTGTCCCAGGAGGCGCCGGCAGCAGATCGCGGCGGGTGCAGGGGATGGGCCGGTCGTCCGGATCCGCTGTGACAAGCTGAGGTCCATGTCCGCTGACGACCACTCGAACACTCCGACACGGCGCACGGTGGCGTCGATGATCGATCACACCCTGCTCGCTCCCGAGGCCACCGCACAGGACGTCGCCGACCTGATCGGCGAGGCCCGGGACCTCGGTGTCCTCGCCGTGTGCGTGTCTCCGTCGATGCTCCCGATCCGGCCCGGCGGCCTCGTCACGGCTGCGGTGGTCGGGTTCCCGTCCGGGAAGCACCACTCGCTCGTCAAGGGCGCCGAGGCGCGCCTCACGGTCGATCAGGGAGCGCAGGAGATCGACATGGTGATCGACGTGGGGGCCGCCGTCGCGGGCGACTACAACGCGGTCCTCGCCGACGTGCTGACGGTGCGAGAAGCCGTCGGTACCGACCCCGTGCTCAAGGTGATCCTCGAAACCGCGGCGCTCTCGGACGAGGCGATCGTGCAGTCCGCGCTCGCGGCCGAACGAGCCGGTGCGGACTTCGTGAAGACGTCCACCGGTTTCCACCCTGCCGGTGGCGCGTCGACCCGCGCGGTGGCGCTGATGGCGGACGCGGTCGGTGGGCGGATCGGGATCAAGGCCAGTGGCGGCATCCGCACCGCGCAGGCGGCACTCGACATGATCGCCGCCGGTGCCACCCGCCTCGGGCTCTCCCGCAGTCGCGAGGTGCTCGAGGCGCTTCCGGAGTAGGTGCGGTCGGGCCGTCCGGGTCGGGGCCCCGCGTCAGACGAGGAACCCGCACCCCTCGAGCTGATCGCGCTGTTCCTGCACCGCCGGGTCGGAGGGGTCCGCCGCGGGCATGGTGTACGCGCCGCCCTCGAGGGAGATCTCGATCGCGTCGCCGGTCACCTCGACCGAGGTCGGGACCATGTCCAGCGGGTAGGTCTGCAGGCTCTCGGTGAGGGTCTGGACGACTCCGTCGACCAGGTCGGTCGGCAGCCCGAAGCCGAGGATCTCGGCACCGACGGTCTCGACGGCGATGGTGTCGCCGGAGATGTGGGGGCGCACTTCGAGGTCGGCGAGCCCACCGGGGCCGACCGAGAAGGTGAGCGTTCCCGCCGCGGGATCGGAGACGACGTTGCCGATCAGGGTGCCGAACGGCTGCTGGTGCATCGTCGCGAGAATCCCCGCGGTGCTCCAGCGCACCTCGGCCGTCGAGGAGCCGATCGTCCCGTTGCTGTCGGGCGTCTCCTCGATGTGGACGTCGTCGACCCGCGCCTGCACGTCCATGCCGACGGCGGGACCGAACGACGTGTCGTTGCTCTCCAGCGTCACGTAGGGGACGCGCTTGTCGATCGATTGCAGCAGAACGGGTTTCCAGCTGAGTCCGACGTCGACCTTCGACCCGAGTTGGCTCTCGAACTGGCTCGCCATGCAGCTCTGTACCTGTCGGCGCAGATACAGCTCGCTTGCCGCGAATGCCGCGACGAGTACCGCGACCAGCACGAGTGCGACGACGAGTACACGGTTGCGCTTCTTTCCGTCGGTTCGGGTGGCAGCCATGTATCGGATTCTTCCCGACGAGTGTGAGGAAAGTCTGTGAACACTCCTCGGCAATCGTGACCGAATCCTCACCTTATTTTGTGATCTGAAACACATACGAACGTAATCTGTGCGTATGGACGAATGGGTGGCACCGGAACGGCAGGACGAGGACCGGGAACGGCTCGAGAGCTCCCTCGCGCAGCTCGCCGCCTCCCAGTCCGGATACTTCACGACGGCGCAGGTACTGCGCCTGGGCTTCCACGTGGGCGACGTCGGCGCGCGCATCGTGGACGGCTCGTGGCAGCGGGTCGAGCGCGATCTCTTCCGCCTGGCGGAGATCCCGTCCACCGATCTGGAGGAGTTCGCGAAGTGGTGCACGTGGTTCGGTAATGCTGCGGCCGTGTCCCATCAGAGTGCGGCGGACCTGCACGGGCTGGGGAATCTGTATCCGCGGTTCATCCACATGTCGACGGTTCTGTCACCGCCGGCGCCCACCCGGGCCCTGGCGCTGCATCGACGATCGATCGGCACCGACGACTGTGAACAGATCGGTGCGCTGCGGATCACCACGCCCACCCGGACCGCCCTCGATCTGGCCGCGGGCGGGATCGCGCAGGAACTGCTCGACGAGGTGGTCTCCGACGGGGTCGCCATCGGGCGTCTCGATCCGGAGCGACTGTACGGAGAGTGTGCGACGAAGCCTGCGCAGGTTGCGCAGCGACTCGAACATGCCCTGATGTCGTGCCAGTGACGTCCGGTCCGGACGCGTGTCCGCGGGGCGGACTTCGAGGTGACGGCCTGTTTCACGGCTTCGGTGCAGCTTCTGTGTAGCTACTTCAATCCCGCCGTACCCTGCTCGTTCCGGAACGGGCCTCCCGGCGCGTGCATTCATCTACCCGGGCGGCGAGTGTCGGGCATTTCTTCGCATTTCGCCCATATCGACCCGGGGGAATCCCGTGTTCGACGCTGAGGGCACCTGTGATTCCCGGTGCCGTTCACTGCGATGACGAGGGGCGATGCCCGACGTGAAGTTGCCCGCGGGGCGTGGTCCGCTTGCATGTCGAGACAGGTTCAGGTCCAATACTTCGGTCCACGGTTAACGTCCAGCGAACTATGGCCGGATTGCGGAGCAACAACTCGTACCGGCACCGAGGAGGGGTAGATGCAGGCGCGCTCGAAGGCGACCCGCAGAGCGATCACCGATGGTGCGCTCATGCTCATCGACGAACTCGGCTATCGGCGCACCACGGTCGAGGCGGTCGCGGATCGGGCGCGGGTGTCCAAGGGTGCGGTGTACTACCACTTCGCGTCCAAGGAACTGCTCCTGCAGGGCGTCATCGCATCCAGCCGTGACGAGGTCGTCGCCCTGATCCGCCGCCGCGAACTGTGGCGGAGTTCGGCGATCGAGGCACTGGTCGACGTGTGGATCGCGACCGCCTGTGGTCGCCGGAACGAACGACCCCTGCTCGTCCACCATGCGCGTGCTCCCGAACGCGGTGCGTCGCCGGGAATCGGCGACGAACTCCGTGCGTACGCGACCCGGGTGTTGCGCACCTCCGCGGCCGCAGGCGACCTGCGGACGTCGGCGGATGTCGACGCCCTCGCGGACCGTTTCGTCGGGGCGCTGCTGGATACTCCGACCGCTGCCGAACGTGGGCGTCCGCCGAACGCGGTGATCGAATCCCGGCTGAGCCGGGTCGTCGGCGAACTCGCGCTGGCCCCGGACTCGGAGGAGTACCTGCGGCGCTACCTGGTCCGGCGTACCCGAGTGCGGATCCCCGATCAGCGGTGGCGGATCACGCTCGTCGACGAGCCCGTGCCGGCCTGCTAGTTCGGGCCCGGTCCGGCCGTGCGGCCGGGTGCCACCGTCTCCCAGGGCACGGTGAGGACGCAGTCCCGTAGTCGACGGCGCTGCGGTGCCGCGGGAACTCCGTCCTCGCGCAGGCGTTCGTGTGCCGCGCGCCAGCGCACCCGCGGTCCGAAGGAGGCGTACGGCGCGGCCCAGGACCAGGCACGGTCTGCCGCCTCGAGTAATGCGTGCACGCCCTCGCCACGGACGTTGCGATGGATCAGTGCCTTCGGCAGTCGTTCGGCGACGTCCGAGGGACGCTGCACGTCGAACGGATCCCACGCGAGCGTCAGCGAGAGCGGACGATGGGCGTCGAGCAGCACCCACGCCGCGCGACGGCCGAGTTCGTCGCAGGTTCCGTCGACGAGGAGACCGTTCGGCGCGAGGCCCGCACGGATCTGCGCCCACGAGGCCGCCACTGCCTCTTCGGGATACTGCCGCAATACGTTGAATGCCCGTACCAGGACCGGTCGTAGCCCGGCCAGCTCGAACCCGCCCCGTGCGAACGACACACCGTCCCGGGCAGCCGCAACCCTTCCGGGATCGATTTCGAGGCCCGTCACCCGCGTGTCCGCCCGCACCGTCCGCAGCCGTGTGGCGAGCTCGAAAGTCGTGTGCGGACGCGCGCCGTAGCCGAGGTCGACCACCAGTGGGTCGGCCGCGTCGGACAGCGTCCGGCGCACGAGCGGATCGTGGACGAGCCAGCGATCACTGCGCCGGAGCCGGTTGATCCCCGTCGTTCCCCGGGTGACGACCCCGACCGGCGTGCTGCGGGTGCGGGCGGAAGCGGCGCGGGCGGCTACTGCCGGGAGAGCCACGCTTCCGTGATCTCGGCCTCGGCGCGGAACAGGTCGACGAGGTTGACCAGCATCAGCTGCTCGAGCTTGCCGCCGATGAACGGCAGGTACACCTTGGCCTCGGACGTGGTGCGGAACGTGCACCCGGTCTCGGTGGCGAAGAGTTCCATGGTGCCCGTGAGGCTGCCGGGACCGGCCGGAATCGACGCCTCGTAGGTGGCGGTCACCGGCTCGCCGAACGGGCTGTAGTTCTCCTTGCGGGTGATGATCATGTCCTTCTTCATCACCGTCTGGGCGATCTCCGGCAGCTCGGAGCGCGGCAGGATGTGGTGCAGCACGAGGTCGATGCCGTCGTCGCCGACCTCGAAGTGCTCGACGTGGTTCTCCGAGTACTTGCGCATCTCCTCGATGCGCGCGTCCCAGTAGTCACGGTTGGTGAACGCGTCGTACACCTGCTCCGGGGTGTGCTTGTAGCGTGCGGAATAGTTCATGCGGCGAGCCATGATCGCCAAGGTTACCGGCTCGTGCGGTCTACCACGAAAGCCGTGCCGACTGCGTGCACCCGGTCGGGGTCGTCAGCGGGCGAGCCAGGCGCCGGTGAACTCCTGCTCGCGGTCCAGGAGCCGGAGGATCTCGTCGGCGATGGCGCTCTCGATCTTGCCGCCCACCAGGGGAATCTTTACCTCGGCGGCGCCGTTGACGTCGATCGTGGACGACCCGTTCTCGCCCGCGAGCGTCTGGTTTCCGGAGATCTGCGCCGGTGCCCCCTCGACCTCGGCAGCGAAGGTGCCGGTGGCGCGGCCGCCGACGAGGGGACCCCAGGTCTCGGTGCGCGTGATGATCAGGTCGCCGGGCCGGATCTTCGTCACGATCGACGGGAGGTGATCCTCGGGAATCGCCTGGGTCATGGTGACGGTGACGCCACCGGACGCGGTGGGCGTGATCGCGTCGAGGGCGGCTCCGTCGCCGCCGACCTCCGCGAGGCGGTCCCGCCAGTACTGCTCGCCGGTCAGGGCCGCGTGGACCTCGGCGACGGGGAACGGGTACGAGGACGAATGCTCGATGCGGCGGCTCACGACGGGCACGCTACCGTTTCCTGTTGTGTGGGATGCAAGCAACACGTCCGAGAGACTCGTCGAGGCCGGCGCGTTCGTGTCCCGGGATCTCGACCTGGCCGGCTTCACGACACTGCGGGTCGGTGGCCCGGCCCCCGTCGTCGCCGAGTGTTCGACCACCGAGTCGCTGGTCGAGGTGGTCCGCCTCCTCGATGCGGAGTCCGTTCCGACGTTGCTGATCGCCGGGGGTTCGAACCTGGTGATCGGCGACGACGGCTGGGACGGAGTGGTGGTCCGGATCGCGAACTCCGGGGTACGCCTCGACGCGGACGTGATCGCGGCCGAGGCCGGCGCGGTGTGGGACGACGTCGTCGCCGGGACGGTCGAGGCGGGCCTCGGCGGGCTCGAATGTCTCTCGGGGATACCCGGTTCGGCGGGGGCCACGCCGGTGCAGAACGTGGGTGCGTACGGCGTCGAGGTGGGCACCGTCCTGCATCGGGTCCGGCTGTTGGACCGCGTCACGGGTGAGGTTCGCTGGGTGGGCCCGGACGAGCTCGGTCTCGGCTACCGCACCAGCGTGCTCAAGCATTCGGATGCGGCCCTGGTGCTCGAGGTCGAGTTGCAGGTGTCGCCGGACGGGGCCAGCGCCCCGATCCGCTACCGCGAGCTCACGGCGACCCTCGGGGTGTCGGAGGGGGTGCGGGTGCCTGCCGCGCAGGCCCGCGAGGCCGTGCTGGCGCTCCGGCGCGGGAAGGGCATGGTGCTCGACTCGACCGACCACGACACGTGGAGTGCCGGATCGTTCTTCACGAACCCGGTCGTCCCCGCCGCACGGGCCGAGGAGGTGCTCGCGGCGATCCGGTCGCGGCTCGGCGACGTCGCCGTGCCGACGTATCCGGCGGACGGGGGAGTGAAGCTGTCGGCCGGCTGGCTGATCGAGCGGGCCGGATTCACCAAGGGCTTCCCCGGCGCGGATGCTCCCGCACGGCTGTCCACGAAACACACGTTGGCCCTCACCAATCGTGGTGCGGCGTCGGCGAAGGATCTGACGGAGCTGGCCCGTACGGTCCGGGACGGGGTCGAGGACGCCTTCGGTGTGCGGCTCTCGCCGGAACCGGTGACCGTCGGCTGTGAGATCTGACGCGGCCGCGAGAGCCGACGGTGTGAATTCGCTCGCCGTCCCGGCCGGGTTCACCGAGCGAGCGTAGCCTGGTCAAGTGCGTGACCTGGTAATTCGGACAAACAGGCGACGGTGGCTGCTGATCGTCGCGACGGTGCTCTCCCTGCTGGCGGCGACGGTCGCCTGCACGGCGGACGGCCCCGGCTCGTCCCCGCCGCAGGATCCCGGGCCCGTCGCCGTGGTCACCGCGCAGCCCGGCGACGGTGCCCGTGACGTCGATCCGGTCGCACCGGTGTCCGTCCGGGTGGCGGACGGGACCTTCACCGACGTCGCCCTCGTGAATGCGCAGGGCACGCCGGTTCTCGG
This sequence comes from Rhodococcus triatomae, assembly GCF_014217785.1. Taxonomy (NCBI): domain Bacteria; kingdom Bacillati; phylum Actinomycetota; class Actinomycetes; order Mycobacteriales; family Nocardiaceae; genus Rhodococcus; species Rhodococcus triatomae. The sequence continues at coordinate 3,215,644 of NZ_CP048814.1, forward strand.
CGAGTTGTCTCCCGATCGAACGACCTTCACGAGCGCCGAACCGCTCGGGTACGACGCCGGATACACCTGGCAGGGCACCGCGGTGGGTACCGACGGCGAGACCGTCCCCGTCCGCGGTGGGTTCACGACACTGGCACCGGACGAGACGGTGGGCGCCACACTGAACATCGCGGACGGACAGGAAGTCGGGATCGCGGCACCGATCACGCTCCAGTTCCACGGTGCCGTGGAGGACCGGGCGGCCGTGGAACGAGCGCTGACCGTGACGACGAATCCGCCCACGCCCGGCTCCTGGGCGTGGTTGCCCGACGACGGCGGTGCGCGCGTGCACTGGCGTCCGCAGCAGTACTGGGCACCCGGTACCTCGGTACATCTGGACGCGAAGCTGTACGGCCTCGCCTTCGGGGACGGCGCCTACGGCGAGGAGGACCTGACGCTGGACTTCACGATCGGTCGCAGTCAGGTCGTGGTCGCGGATGCGACGAGCCACCGGATGCAGGTCGTCCGGGACGGCGAGACGATCATGGACATCCCCGTCAGTTACGGCGAGGGCAACGAGCCGCGCAACGTCACCCGCAGCGGAGTCCACGTGGTCACCGAGAAGCACGAGGATTTCCTGATGTCCAACCCGCCCTACTACGAGAACGTGCGGGAGCGGTGGGCCGTGCGCATCTCCAACAACGGCGAGTTCATCCACGCCAATCCGGAGACGATCGGCGTCCAGGGTGCGTCCAACGTCACCAACGGCTGCATCAACCTCTCGCTCGGCGACGCGGAGCAGTACTTCCGGACCGCGATGTACGGCGACCCGGTGGAGGTGACCGGGACGTCGATCGATTTGTCCGCGGCAGACGGCGATCTCTACGACTGGGCGATCGACTGGGGCACGTGGCAGTCGATGTCGGCGCTGGCCTGACCGTCGGCCGCGCCCTACGGCAGCGGAAGGGAACCGGACAGGCTCCCGTTGCGTCTACTTCCCATGAGGGGCGGCGTGGCCGCTCCTCGGGCCGGGGCCGTGGAGTCGCAGGGGGACTCGGCGGCCCCGTGTCCCGCCCGGTGAGAGTCTCCAGTGGCGACGGCCACCGCTTGTGAATCGTCCGCAGAAACGGACATACCGCGCGGAATTCCCCTTCTTGCTGCGATAATCGGGCTCCGGCCGGCGCGACACTTCCCGAGGGAACCGCAGTCCCGGATCTGTCACACCGTCGAGGAAGCAGGAATGGGTATGGCCGCGCGCAAGTCCCGGGCTGAATGGAACGCGAGCATCATCGAACTCTCGCAGCAGGTGGACCGGGAACTCGAGGCGCTCCGGCGGGAATCACAGGACCTCTCGCGGTTACTCGACGACAACATCGGTTGATCCGCGGGTGTGGTGTGCCGCCGTTGTGAGGTCGGTGTGGGCGGCTGGACCATTTAGCTCGTCGACTCGCGAAGGAAGGAGTCGACGATCCGGGTGAGGTAGTCCTCGTCGATCGGCCGGCCCGTCAGGAGTACCCGCATGTAGAGCGGTGCGGCGAGCAACTCGTAGGCGATTTCCGGATCCGGGACGTCGACGATCTCGCCGGTCTTCCGTGCGCGTTCGAGTAGGAGTTCGACCACGGTCGACCTCGACGACCAGAAATCGTCTCGCGCCTTCTCCGATGCGTCGGACTGCACTGTGGCCGCGGCGATCTGGAGCGAGGCGCGCCCGGTCGGTGACGCCAGGTAGTCGGCCACCTGTCTCAGGTGGGCGAGCAGATTGCCACGCAGTGAACCCGTGTCGGGTACCGGCAGAGTCTCGTCGGTCCGGTCGTAGAGCGCGGCCACCAGCAGCGCGCGCGACTCGCTCCAGCGGCGGTACACGGACGTCTCGTGGACCCCGGCGCGGTGTGCGACATCGGAGACGGAGAAGCCGCGGATCCCGTACTCGTTGACCGATTCCAGCACGGCGCTGAGCACTGCCGCCTTGAGGTGCGCACCGCGCCGCCGGAGCTTCCCGCCGGGGAGTTTGTCGATCACACCTCACCCTAACGCAACACATCCTTGCGATGTCGGCGCTTTCCCGGCTACCGTCCGGTAGTAACGCAAGAGAGTCTTGCGTTGGCGAGGGGCGGAATGGCAATCGACCGATCGGTACTGCGTCACCCTCGCCTGTGGGGTGCGCCGGTGGCGCTCGTCGCGGTGCTGATGTCGCTCCTCGGCGCGCTCTACCTGTCGAGCACGCTCGACCCGCAACAGCACCTGCACGACTTCCCGATCGCCTTGGTCGTCCGCGACGACGGGGAACCGCTCGACGGTGGCTACGAGAACGTCGGTGAGCGCATCGCGCAGGGCCTCGAGGACAACGTGCCGTCCGAGCAGTTCCGGCTCGAGCGGATGGGAATCGCCAGGGCCCGTGGAGAATTGGCCTCCGGGGATCTCTACGGCGCGATCGTCGTGCCGGTCGACTTCACCAAACGGCTGTCCATCCTGGGGCAGGGCAGTGTCATCCCGGGAGAGATGGAAAAGCCCGTCATCACCGTCTACAGCAACCCGCGCCTGGGCATCGGCGGCGCCGAGGTGATGGACCGGTTCACCGCCGAGGCGCTGGGGCAGGTCGTCGAGACGGTCGGAGCCGAACTCACCGCGCGGGTGGACGCCGAACTCGCGGACGGTGCCGCGTCGGTGCCGGGCGCCGCCCGAATCGCCTTGGCGGAGCCGGTGCAGGTGCTCGAGGTCGACTTCGCGCCCCTACCCGACGGGATCGGCAACGGGCTCGCGGTCTTCTTCTTCGCGCTGGCCATCGTCCTCGCAGGCTTCACCGGATCGATGATCGTGCACTCGATCGTCGACGGGCACCTCGGCTACACGCCGACTGAGTACGGCCCCTTCTACGTGCACGAACCACATGCCGGACTCTCCCGTCTCCAGACCCTGTTGATCAAGTGGGCGCTGGTGGTGGTGATCGCCGGTGTGGTCGCGGCCCTGTACCTGTGGATCGCGACGGCGATGGGCATGCCGGTTCCCTCGCCCGGGCAGTTGTGGCTGTTCTCGGCACTGTCCATCGCGGCCGTCGGGATACTCGCCACGTCGATCCTGGTCGTGTTCGGCACTCCCGGGCTGCTGGTCAATCTCGTGCTGTTCATCATCCTGGGCCTGCCGTCGTCCGGGGCGACGGTGCCGCTCGAAGCGAGCCCGCAATTCTTCTCGGTGCTGGCTCCGCTCGAACCGATGTACCAGGTGCACCGCGGAGTCCAGGCAATCCTGTTCTTCGGCGGCGGAGAGCGCGTGACGGGCGCCGTCGTGGCGCTGCTCGTCGTGCTCGCGCTCGGGCTCGTCCTGGGCGTGGTCGCGGCAGCCGTCTACGACCGCCGGGGCTGGCATCGGGTGCCTCGAGAAGCCGAGCCCCCGACGGATCCGGCCGCCCCGGATCTGCCACACCGTTCCGGGTCAGTCCGCACGCGAGTCCCGAGCTGAACGGGCGTGAGCGGGGGCCGAACTCCGACATGTCGCTCGGCGCGACGTGGTGGATCGCCGCACCGGATTGTGAGTGCGATGACGGTGAGCAGGTCGGAGTGCCGGCTGCGGCCACGGTGACGAGTTGGGGCACTGGGTGATTCCGATCGAGTGAGTGAGTCCCAGCGATCCGCGCCCTTCTTCGTGTCGTTGCCCTCGAAGGTTCGAGAGCAACGACGTGAAGAACGGTGCGGCTGCGACAGGGGTCTTCTGCCGGATTCGAAGTCACGCCTCAGTGAAGGGCAGGTCCCGAAGGAGCTGCGACGCAGGAAACGCGATCGCCCATGCCAGAGCTTCTGGTCTCACTGGTGTACCGGCATTGTCCTGGGTAGTGATTCCTCGTGGTGCCACCGCGATCGCAGCCGACGAGGAAGCCCGACAGGAGTGGGCGGCGTCGCACGCGCCGGTGTTACTGGACGACCACAACGAGGCGGTCGCTAATCGAGGTCACACACTGGCCACGGCTCTGGGAGTGGCCGAGGAGGTCACCGAGGCACTCGCCTCGGCCGGGTTGCATCACAATGCAGGCAAGGTCGACGTGCGATTCCAGAAGCGGCACGGAGCGAAGGGCGACGTGCTGGCCAAGAGTGAGCGGCGGACCGCCCAGTGGCTGGCATCCGGCAAGGGTGCTAACGGGCTGCCGGTGGGCTGGCGAGCGGGCCGGTCGGAGTGCCCATGATCCCTTGAATGTCGCGTCCAGGTATGGCGATCGCGCGCAGTACAGCGTGTTCGTTGTGGACATCTCCCCGGCTCGGTTGGTCCGCCTCGAGCGGGAAATGACTTCGGTCTTCGTCGATCATTATCTAATTCCGAGGTGTTTCGCGAGCGCCCCGTCGGTGCGGGATTTCCCGGGGAGCGCTCGCGTGGATGTTTCCGCAGGTAGAGGGTAGGTTCGTGCCGAACGACCGCCTTGGGTGCTGGAAAGCGGAGCGCTCGCGGAGAGGGTGTTCCGATTCTGGTCAGAGGGGGTAAATCTGAGGTATTGTCGCATCTCCTTCGGGAGGCGCCATTCGTTGAGGCGCCGTTCGGCGCCCAGCGCAGCTGTGCCGGCAAAAGAGCTGTGCACGACCGAATCAACTCTTAGCGGCGCGCCTCGTTATTCTGCTTTTTCGACGGTCATTCCAATGCTGCTGGATTTCGCCGAGGTAGGTATTCGGAAGTGGTAAGTCAGGTGACGAGTCCATGGGCGTGAAAATTAGATCCACTGCGCGCATCGCGCGATTTCGGGCACCACTGAAGACGAGACCGTACTGCGCAGCGATAGTGCAGATTCGGGCGACGGGAGGATCTGAAGGTTGGGTGTGACGGTTCAGCCAGTCGGGCTCGATTCGAATCCTGTCCTTCCCGCTTTGAAATATCTGATGATAGAAGGCTTCTTCATCGCGGGAGGGGAGCTGTGTAACACCGGGCGTTTCGACTATGCGAGCAAATGTCATCCGCCTGAGGGGTAGTCCGCTTAGCCGATTGGCTGCGTAGACGTACCCGTGTTGTAATGCTATGCGACCCATTTCCTCGGCGGGTAGCCTCACGCGCGCAGCGGTGACATGCACCCATTCGTCGCGCCCGAAGTGCCGTGCAAACCTGGCCCGTGCGCTGTCCTCCGATTCGAGGTGGGCGATGGCGCGGAGGACGAGGAAGGGGGTCGTGATCATGCCAATAGTTACTGCGACGACCACGATCGGCACGAAAATGTCGTCACCCATTGTAGTTGGCGCTCCTTGCGACTTCTGATGGCTCCCGCTGCGGAGTGCTCACTCCATCGGGGGTGGCTCCACTATCGGATCCGAACGTGAGGGTATTGGCAAAGTTTGACAAAATATGATCGAAATCATTCCAGGCATCTGCAAAGGCTGATGACATGTCAAATATTACCAGATTCATCCCGTCCGGAGATAATGTGAGAATTTGCTTACTGAATGACCTGCAGGTGAGCCCCTCTTGTTCTTCCAAATGAAGTTCGTGAACTTTGTGAACGGAGATGCTCGGGCCGGAATTCAGGAAATCTCTGGAGTACGAAAACTGAGTTTTGCTCGATCTTAGCGACTCCTCCAGCGCAGCGACGCCGGCTTGTTGAACTTTACTCTCCGATTCGTTGTCGATATTTGGAATTTCTAACTCCACGACACTTATGCACAAAGTGGCGAATGTGCTACCGCCGTGAGCGGGTGTCGTTATGACGCCGAACCATACCGCACCGTTCTCCACGAGGCTGTCTGCAAGTTCGTTCAGGAGTGAAAAATCAGGGTCGCGATCCGGTGTGTCGGATATTCCGGCGCTTCCGGCTGATGAAAGCTTCACCCATTCTCGTTCTCGTTTAGTTGGGTCGCCGAGAATTGGTATTTCGTGGAACCCTGGTAACGGCGTAAAAGAAACTCGGTGCGAGTCAACCATTCGATATCCATTGTTTGGTGCTTGCGAGTTGTCGCCAGGAAAGTTGACATCTCGGATGACATCCACTGCCCACTAAATCACCCCCAGTGTCTCCGTGACCTTTCCGGCGGTGATGGTGTACCGGACCGATTCGCCGAGGACTTTCAGCGGTGGAATAGCTCCGACTGCATCACTGGCAAGGGTTTTGACTGTGTCGATCCCGATTGGTTCGTCGCTGGCAGCTGCAACGGTGGCATGGCCGATGAGGGCGGCGCCTGACAGTGCCGCGGATGTTCCGAGAAGAGCAACTGCTACCGGGCCACCGATGCCTGTCGCCGCGACGACGGTCCCGGCTACAGCGATAACGGTGCTGGCCGTGGACAGCCCATCCGAGATTTTCTCGATGACATCCGCGTGCTCTTTGATGAACTCGACGACCATCTCGGCCATCTGTTTGTGGATGTCGATGACGTCGCCGATGAGGTCGCCGAGGCGTTCGAAGAATCCTTGGTCCGGTGCCTCGTCCGCGGCGGCGCGGAGCTGTGCCGCGATTGCCAGAGCGAGTTCCTGGTGGCGCCTGGACAGGGCTTTAGCCTGCTCGATGATGGCGTCGAGTTCGTTCTTCGCGCGCCGCACGGAGTCGGTAGCCGCGTCGAGACGTGCTTGTGCAGCGCTGAGTTCGTGCGGATCCGTGTAGGTTCGGCCTTGCTCGGCCCATCCTGGATGCCGTTCGGCGTCTGCAACGGCGCGCTTGGCAGCGGCCGCCTCGGCCTCCAAGGTGGTGGCGTTGCGTTGAAACGAAGCCAGATCGCTGCTCCACCCGTCGAGGGCGTTGCTCGCCTTCCGCAGGGATTCGCCAGCGGTGTCCAACTGTGCTGGGAGTTCGCCAACCCTGCTGCGAAAGGCGTTCGCGGCTTCACCGCGCCAGATTCCGTCGGAGTATCCGATGCCGGAAAGCGCAGTGTGGGCCTGTCGGAGCCGATCCGCCACGCTCATCAGTTCAGCGGCCGCGTCCGCCGCGACCTGCGCTCGACCTGGGGTGGGATCGCCTCCCAACGCTGGGAACAGTTCGTCGCGGGTACCGGTGGGTGAGCTGTCCAGCATGTGAGCGCGGGTCATCACAAGCCCGCGAGGCTGTGGCCGGTGCGAGCCGGGGGCGAGACCCCGTCGACACCGGGAGCGGTGGTCGATCCGCCCGGCAAGGGCCCCGCCTCAGCGAGTGCGGCGCCGCACGTATCGAAGGACTGTGAGGTCGCGTCGTCCTGGAGAACGTAGGCATCCTTGGTCGCGCGCATCACTGTGACGAGTCCCTCGGTCGCTTCGCCAATCTTCTTGACGCCGTATCCCCATTCGTTGTTGAAGGATCCCGCGGCCACGTCCAGCGCCCGGATTCCCATCCCCTCCACCGCGGCGTCCACCAACTGTCGTGTGGCCGTCGCCATATCCTCCGCCGCTGTTTCGAGTGTGGTCGTCAGCTGTTCGAATGCAACCACATCGATATACAGATCGTCAGACATTGATCCCCCCTGTGCCGTCGCTGCTACGCAGCGTCGAATTGCGCAATCAGGACAGTACCGCAGCTTTCCGTCCGACCTCCATCGGGATTCGGGACTGACCCCGCTTCGGTTGACAGGTGGGGTTGATAGGTCAGGCCGCGGTTGCGACGCTGGTGGTTGTCTCGAATTCGAGCGGGGTCAGTCCAATACGCGGCGAGTGCGGTGGAGGTATGTGAGTACGCGACCGCTATGAGGAAGGGTTGGCGCTGGCGTTCCTGTCGACGACGCTTGAAAACGAGGCCATAGCGCCGGTCGAAAACGAGGCCACCCAGGCAGATTGGATGGGTGATCTCTGTGGAGGATTGGGCTCTGATCCGGCGGCTGGTGGCGGACGGTGTTCCGCAGCGTCAGGTCGACGGTGGAGCGGGCGTTGGCCTCAGACCGGCCGCCGAAGTACGAGCGTGCGGCGGTGCCGACATCCTTCACGCCGCAGACGGCGAGGGAGCGCGAGTGGGTCACTGGTTGGTTCCGATCGAGTGGTAGCCGCCGAGGTTCGCGATCCGCGGACGTTGTGTGCACCGTGCTCTCGAAGGTTCGGGGGCGCGGTGTGCAGTATGTCCGCGGATTTGGGGCGCCGTCGGTGTTCGTGCGGGCTAGATGTTGCGGGTCATGACGTTGTAGACACCGGACCACGGTTGGGCCGAACAAGGCGGACGGGTCCTTCGACGGCAGGATGAGAAGTACCACCAACTCGTCCACCCGCCAGAAAGACCCGTCCGTGACCCACAGTAATGCTCCGCTGTCCGTCGAAGGCCGCCGCCGACTCGTCGAACGCTGTCAACACCGCCCGATCGCCCACGTCGCCGCCGAGATGGGCATTTCCCGCGCCTGCGCCAGCAAATGGATCAACCGGTACCGCCAATCCGGCGAGCATGGCCTGCTCGACCGATCCAGCGTCCCGCACCACCAACCGACAGCCACCCCGGACCAGGTCGTGGCCCGAATCGAAGCCTTGCGGCGCGAGAGGAAGTGGTCAGCCCGGCGCATCGCCTTCGAACTCGCTGCCGAGGGCATCAGGATTTCGGTCCGCACCGTCAGCCGTCACCTGGTCCGCCTCGGCCTGAACCGGCGTAGATTCCTCGACCCGACCGGTGCCGACAACCGCACACCGGCGGCCACGATCGTCGCCCGATACCCCGGCCACATGGTGCATGTCGATGTGAAGAAGGTCGGCCGGATTCCCGACGGAGGCGGATGGCGGATGCACGGCCGTGGCAGCGGCCATGCCAAGAAGGTCGACCGGAGCAAGAAGCGCGGCACCCGCACTGGATACGTGTACCTGCACTCGATCGTCGACGGGTTTTCCCGACTCGCTTATACCGAAGCCCTCGCCGACGAGAAAGGCGTCACCGCAGTCGGGTTCATCAACCGGGCGAAGGCGTTCTTCGTCGCCCACGGTATCGCCCGGTTCACCCGGGTCGTCACCGACAACGGCTCCTGCTACCGGTCGGCGGTGTTCGCCCGCACTCTCGCCGGCACCCGGCATCAGTTCATCCGGCCCTACACCCCACGGCACAACGGCAAGGTCGAACGTTACAACCGCATCCTGGCCGAGGAGTTCCTCTACGCCCGCGACTGGACCAGTGAGACCCAACGAGCGGAGGCCCTCGCTGTGTGGAACGTCCACTACAACTACCATCGACCCCATCACTGCCGCCGGGAACCGGCCGCCAGCGACCCTGCTTCACGCCGGTGTCACCAACGTCATGGCCTCATACAGCTAGAGCCGGTCGGGGAGGTGGGGTGCGAGTGCGGTGAGGATGCGTTCGGCTTCGCTGCAGGCCTGTTCGATGGTGGCGACGTATCGGTCGGGGTATCCCGATGTGGGGGAGTAGGTGACGGAGAACTGGAAGACGCCGGGTTCGATGTCCATGGTGGCGAAGCAGTTGGAGCCGACGGTGAAGTCGGCGATGGACACGTCGCGTCCGTTGATCTGGATGCGCTTCTTTTCTTCGAGGCGTTCGTCGGCCACGACGTCCTCGAAGGCTCTTCCCATGGCGGCGAAGGTGGCGCCGTAGCCGGGGTCGATGTGGGCGAAGGTGCACTCGTGTGAGATCGGGTTCTGTCGGTCGGTGCGGTCGTGCTCGAGGTCGAACCCGACCTGTGCGAGTGCGTCGAAGGAGAGGTCGTCGCAGGGGTGGTAGGTGATCGGGATCGGTGCCGCGCTGGTGGTTGTGGTGGTGGGCGAGTCGGTGTCGCTGCCGCAGGCGGTGAGTGTCGTGACGGTGAGGAGGCCGAGTGCGCCGAAGACGGCGAGGGTGCGGGGGTGGGTCACTGGTTGGTTCCGATCGAGTGGTAGCCGCCGAGGTTCGCGATCCGCGGACGTTGTGTGCACCGTGCTCTCGAAGGTTCGAGGGCGCGGTGTGCAGTATGGCCGCGGATTCCGGGGGTAGTACGCGCCGTCGGTGTTCGCGCGGGCTATAGGCGGTCGGGGAGGTGGGGTGCGAGTGCGGTGAGGATGCGTTCGGCTTCACTGCAGGCCTGCTCGATGGTGGTGACGTATCGGTCGGGGTATCCAGATGTGGGGGAGTAGGTGACGGAGAACTGGAAGACGCCGGGTTCGATGTCCATGGTGGCGAAGCAGTTGGAGCCGCCGGTGAATTCGGCGATCGACACGTCGCGTCCGTTGATGGTGGTGCGGTTGTATTCGACGAGTCGTTCGTCGGCGAGGACGCTGTCGAAGGTCATTCCTCTGGCGGAGAAGGTGGCGCCGTAGCCGGGGTCGATGTGGGCGAAGGTGCACCCGTGTGAGATCGGGTTCTGTCGGTCGGTGCGGTCGTGCTCGAGGTCGAACCCGACCTGTGCGAGTGCGTCGAAGGAGAGGTCGTCGCAGGGGTGGTAGGTGATCGGGATCGGTGCCGCGCTGGTGGTTGTGGTGGTGGGCGAGTCGGTATCGGTGCCGCAGGCGGTGAGTGCGGTGACGGTGAGGAGGCCGAGTGCGCCGACGGCGGCGAGGGAGCGCGAGTGGGTCACTGGTTGGTTCCGATCGAGTGGTAGCCGTCGGCGGACTGGGAGTCGGTGGTGAGGTAGGCGTCGAGTACTGCCTGGAGCGAATCGCGGAGATCGGTGGCATACCTGATGTGGGCGCCGAGGTAGCCGACGGCGGAGCTCTCGTCTGCGATTTGGCCGCCGCCGCGGGCTTTGTGCTGGAATTTCTGCACGATCAGCCTCGAGGTCTCGATGTCTGCTTCACCGATTCCGAGGGTCTCGTAGTAGAGCTCGTCGCTCGCTCGGTCCTGTAATCGCTGGAGCTTGCGGATGTAGTCGTCGCAGTAGTTGATGCACTCGCGCATCTTGTCCGGGTCGAGGCTGAGTTGGCCGCTGCCGATGGCTGCGGCGGAAAATTCCTGCCAGCTCCCCGGCGCGGGTGCGTCGCTTGCGCTCATGGTTGTGCTCCCTCCCTGTACGGCTGACGGCCGCTGCACGTCGGCCGAACTCCCCGGCGCGCACCATACCAGCAGGGGCCTGGATCGTTGACTGCGCGAAGGCCTGCAGTCTGGGGCGCCGCATGAACTGAGGCGGGGCGAAGGCCGTTGGTGCCGACGAGGATCGATGCAGCTCCCGAAGGAGCTGCGACCCCCGAACGAGAGGGTCGGCTGGTGTTCGCTGGTCGTGCCTCAATGAAGGGCAGCTCCCGAAGGAGCTGCGACTTCGGTCTCCCTCGTCACCCGCACCGTGTCCGCGAGCGGGCCTCAATGAAGGGCAGCTCCCGAAGGAGCTGCGACTCGAGCAGCTCGTCGGGCCGGTGAAGTGATGGACGAGGCCTCAATGAAGGGCAGCTCCCGAAGGAGCTGCGACCGCCGCCTGGTCGGTCCTCAACGCGAACCCCTACTCGCCTCAATGAAGGGCAGCTCCCGAAGGAGCTACGACTGGGAACATCCGTGCCTGGGATGACCCCGACGGAATCGGGCGCGCCTCAATGAAGGGCAGCTCCCGAAGGAGCTGCGACGCCAGCGGCGACGACGTCACCGCCTCGATCTGCCGGGCCTCAATGAAGGGCAGCTCCCGAAGGAGCTGCGACGGTGGGGAGGTGGGAGGCGATGCCAGAGGGGAGGCCGCCTCAATGAAGGGCAGCTCCCGAAGGAGCTGCGACCGCCAGTCGGCACGAGCACGCTCTGTGCGTCTCAGAAGGCCCCAATGAAGGGCAGCTCCCGAAGGAGCTGCGACTTCTGGCCGATCCATTGTGCGCGGCCTCCAATTCCCGCCTCAATGAAGGGCAGCTCCCGAAGGAGCTGCGACGACGCATACGCCGACGAACTCGAAGCGGCTGGTTTTACCATGCCTCAATGAAGGGCAGCTCCCGAAGGAGCTGCGACCCGGACGGGCAGGGCTCCGTAGTTGTTGAGTAGCGGAGCTGTGGCCTGGTGGTTTGGGTTCGTTGGAGCGTGTGGGGGCGGTGGAGCGGGCATGGGGACAGGGGCCGATCATGGGTGTGTCTTACGCATCCAGATCGTCCACAAGGAGTCACCCATGCCCGCCGGGACAGTGTCCCCGATCGACCCATGCCTTGACCAGCTGACCCGGTTTGTCGGTGGTGTCGTCGACGAGAAGCAGGTGCCGCGGTTGATGACTGCACTCGAAGTGGTGCCCGATCCGCGGGATCGTCGCGGTCGCCGGTACTCGCTGCCCTCGTTGATCGCGATTGCCCTGTGTGCGGTTGCCGCGGGCGCTCGGTCGTATTCGAGTATCGCGGATTGGGCCGTAGCTGCTCCGCGGGAGGTGTTGGTGCGCTTGGGTATCCGGTTCCGTGTGCCGAGCGAGGCCACGATCCGGCAGGTCCTCGGACGGGTCGAGGGGGATGGGTTGGATCTGGTGCTGGGCCGCTACCTGTCCGATGCCGGCGATAATGACAGCGGCGGCGAGCGGGTGGCAGTGGCTGTCGACGGTAAAACTGTCCGCGGTGCACGAGCCGGCGAGGAGTCGGCCCCGCACCTGGTTTCGGCGGTCACCCATACCGGTGGTGTGGTACTCGGGCAGTGCCGCACCGCGGACAAGTCCAACGAGATATCCGCTGTCCGAAGGTTGCTGCGAGGAATCGACCTGGTCGGTGCGGTCGTCACCGTCGATGCCATGCACACGCAGAAGGCCACTGCCCGGTGTCTGCGTGAGCGGTGTCGGGCCGAGTACGTGATGGTTGTCAAGGCGAACCAGCCTGGGCTGCTCGCCCGGATCCGGGAGCTGCCGTGGGAGCAGGTGCCGGTGGTGTGGTCCGACCCGCTCGAACGTGGTCACGGTCGTGAGGAGGCGCGGATCTACAAGATCGTCACCGTCACCCGTGGTCTTCGATTCCCGTACGCGCAGCAGGTGATCGAGATCACTCGCCGTCGCCGCCGGATCGGTGCCGACCGGTGGAGCATCGAGGTTGTGTACGCGATCTGCTCGTTGCCCTGTGAGCAGGCGCCACCGAAGCTGCTCGCGAGGTGGATCCGCGGGCATTGGTCGATCGAGAACAGGGTCCATTGGGTACGGGACGTGACGTTCGACGAAGACCGCTCCACGGTCCGTGCCGGTCACGGACCGCAGGTGATGGCGACGCTGCGGAATACAGCGATCAGCCTTCATCGACGGGCGGGGCAGTCGAATATCGCCCAGGCCTGCCGACGTGTCGCGGTAAACCCGCATCGTGCTGTCGACCTGGTCTTGAGATCCTGAACCCGCAGGTCGCGGCCCTGGGCCTCAACAACTACGGAGCCCTGCCCGGACGGGGCAGCCGCTCGCGTGACCGAGCTGTCTCGTGAGCCTCAATGAAGGGCAGCTCCCGAAGGAGCTGCGACCAACATCGAGTCCGCCGAGACCGCGACCCCCAGGCTCTTCGCGCCTCAATGAAGAGCAGCTCCCGAAGGAGCTGCGACCCCCAGCCGACGCCAACCCCGCGTTCCGGAGGATCCGGCCTCAATGAAGAGCAGCTCCCGAAGGAGCTGCGACACCCACCGGTCAGCGATAGTGCCGCGCCGGATCGCCGTGCCTCAATGAAGAGCAGCTCCCGAAGGAGCTGCGACCATGAAGCCCCGGTGGGATTGCCCGCTGGGGTTTTCGTCGCCTCAATGAAGAGCAGCTCCCGAAGGAGCTGCGACGGTGATCGAGCGCAACGTCGTCGTGAGAACCCATACCCGCCTCAATGAAGAGCAGCTCCCGAAGGAGCTGCGACTCCACCGGGCTGTCGGCGGTGGAGCGCACCTGGGGTCGCAGGCCTCAATGAAGAGCAGCTCCCGAAGGAGCTGCGACCTCGAAGGAGAGAAGTGATCATGGCGAAGGCTGATCCCAGCCTCAATGAAGAGCAGCTCCCGAAGGAGCTGCGACAGCGCCCCAAATTTACCCCCTCTGAACAGCGGCGGAACACCCCTCTCGCGAGCGCTCCGTCTCCGGCCGTCGAAATCCGAGTGCGAGAATGGCGTGGGCGACACGTGCTCGTCTTCTACCTGCGGAAATGGGACGCGAGCGCTCCCCGGGAAATCGTACACCGGTGGAGCGCTCGCGAAACGACTCGGCGACAGGGCTCGGCGACAGACGGTCGTCCGATTGGGGCAGCCGACGGTATCGCGGTGAGGCGCGATCACCCTCGGGCGTGGTCGTCGCCGCGCTCCGGCGTGTGCACGCCGATGCCGACGTGTATCGGCACCGCCGTTCGACCGGGCACGCCCCACGACAGTGACACGCAACCGGAGAGAAGAGCGGGTCGGCGATCAGTGAACACCTGTCGAAGGGCGCCGCGGCCCCTCGCCAGGTTCCTTCCACGGCGGTCACCGAGCCGTCTCGGTGTTCGGTCGGGAGCCCTCGACGAGGCGGGACAGGCGAGGGCTCTGGGCGCGGAGCCAGGCGGCACGCCCGGCGGGGTCGTCGGTGCCGAGTATTCGGCCGATCAGTTCGGCGGAGCGTTTCCCCGGCCGGCGGGATTCGAGCAGCCACATGTGGATACGGTCGCGCCGCTCGTCTGATGCCCGCCACGCGACCTCGGCCGCATACAGCCGGAGTTCGTGAGTTACCGACCCGTGCGCGATCAAGCCAGATACCGCCTCGTCCGGGCAGGACGGGTGCACAGCGATCTCCAGCAACCGTGGGCAGTGCGCACGAGGATGTGGCGATCGCAGATACCGCGTGCTCTCGGCGACGATGAGTCGATCCATGACGTCCGGCGGAATGTCGTTGCGCCGCAGCAGTTGCGCAGCCACGCGTTCGTCGGATGCCGAGGCGAGCAGTGCATCGTGCGAGCACGCCGGATTGCGCAGCGCCTCGGTGCGCACCTGCTCGTTCGGATGGTGCGCGGCGAGCCAGCCGAGCAGAGGCGTGTCCGCGCTCGCGCGTGCGCACGTCATCGCGGCCCGGTGTTCGAGCGTGTACTCGAGGCCGTAACTGATTCCCGGATAGAGGGGCAACTGTTCGAACGTGTAGCAAGGGTGGGAGCCGGACACGAGGCCTTCCAGCGTGATCTGTTCGGCGCGATCGAGATCCTGCAGGACTGCAGTATCCGGCCGGTCGGTCACCTGCCCCACCATCTGATCAATCGAGTTGAGCATGTGCTCTCGGTCCCAACGGCGATCACCGACGGATTCGCGCCACGCGATCGTGCGGACGGTGCGATGGCGTGCGGTGAGCCGGACGAGGTCTCCGGGGCCGTCGACGGCGCCGACGTCCACTCCGGAAACACTGCACCACAGCCCGTCGCGACCGTCGCGGCGTGTGTATCCGAGCGCGTGAAATATCTGTTCCCAGTTGTCGTTCATGCGGCGGCCTGTACGTGGGCTGCACGCAGGGGCGCGACGATGTTGTCCGCCACGGATCGTCGGCTTGCTGCCGGAACCTTGGACTCGTGGTGACGGCGCGCGGCGACAGCAAGTCGGTCCGCGATCTCGTTGAGCTCGTGCCCGGAATGGCCCTTGACCCAGCTGATCCGCACGTCCCGACCACTCATCAGCGCGCGGATCCGTGCCCCCAGCGTGGCCGTCTCGCCGGTGACCCGCCAGCGCGGCTCCCATTCCACGCCGATCGCCTGCATCGCGTCTCGGCTGTCGGTGAGGATGTGGAGTCTACGTCCGGGGAAGTCGGCGACGGCCGCCTCGATGGCGAGTAGTTCCCCGACGGAGATGTGCCGGACACCAGATAGGAACTCCTGCCGGTATCGGCCGTCTGCCGTCGCGTAGGCGATGCCGGCGCCGCGGCGATGCGTTGCCTTGGATGCATCGGTCGCGATGACGAGCTCGGGCAGCTCCGCCAGGGCCTGGGCTCGCTCGATCCGGGCCCGCTCGAGCCGCTCGTGATGCACGGCAGCGGCAACATGGGTGTGCTCGTCGATTCGGTGCATGGCGGTCTCCAGCAGGGCGAGCAGGTTGCCTCTGGTTCCGTGCGCCAGGTGGATGTGGGGAAAGGCGTCGAGAACCATGTCGATGTTGGCGCGCAGTCCGTGGTCGTTGATGTGGAGCATCACCGTGTCGTCGTTCGTCTCGCACAGTGCGAGAGCCATTTCGAAGGCGTCGAGTCCGGCGGCGTAGCGGGCTTCGCAGGAGGCGCCGGGCCGGATGAAGAGCTGGCTGCGGTGTTCGCCGTCGGCAGCGGACCAGGCCAACGCAGCCACCGTGTGGGCGTCATCGGCAAGTCCGGAGACGGTACGGGTGTGGATGACAGCGTGCATCGGAGCCTCCTCGGTTGCGGTATGGCGACGAGCATGGCTTCTGATGATCGTGCAATCACGGAAAGTATCGATAACCCGGGTTATCGAGCAACTAGACGGTACAGTCGGATGGTTGCTGTAGCTTTCTCCCCAGTGTGGTCCCCCCCGACGTTGTCCCCCCGGACCTGAGAGGAGTATGCCGATGACTACCGACACATCCATGGACTCGGCCCTGTTGCTCACTCGCTCGGGGATTGCGGCGCTCGCCGGCGTCCGGCGTCCGGTGGTGACCGTGTGGGCAGATCGTTACCGAATTGGGGGCGATCCGTTCCCGGCGCCGGTGCAGTCCGTGGGTGGCCAGGACCGGTTCGACGGCGCCGAAATCGTCGCATGGCTGACGCGGCGGAGGCTGGGCAACAATG
Organism: Rhodococcus triatomae; assembly: GCF_014217785.1. Taxonomy (NCBI): domain Bacteria; kingdom Bacillati; phylum Actinomycetota; class Actinomycetes; order Mycobacteriales; family Nocardiaceae; genus Rhodococcus; species Rhodococcus triatomae. The sequence continues at coordinate 3,232,071 of NZ_CP048814.1, forward strand.
ACGCGGTGGCCGAGGATCTCGCCGTGCATGCTGCCCTCGATCACCGCAGCGACCTCGAGCCCGGTGTCGTGTTCGAGGGAATCACCGCACTGCTGTGCCTGAAATGGATGATGGGTGCGCAGCTGGGTGATCTGGACACCGAGGAGCTCCTGGACGAGGCCGACGAGCACGATCCCGACGACGAGATGGTGTATTCGGAGTTGATCGCGCTCGGGCCGGAGCTGCGGACGATGGCCCTCTACGTGGATCGCATCGCCGACGCCGCGTACACGCCACTCGACGCGTTCGAGGTGCTCATGCGGCAGCGAACGCGCTATCCGCACCTGGGTTCGGGTCCGGCGGGCGTAGCCGCCCGTGCATCGGCGATGGTTGCGGCAGTTGCGACTTCGTTGGCCGACCCGGATCACGCAACGTTCGTCGATCCGATTCCCGGAGGCACCGATCTGCTGGTGGCCGTGCGAAGGCGCCTACCGGAGTACGCGAGCCCGGTGGCAGCGGTCGCGAGTGACGGCGGCCCGGTGTCGCGGCTGGCGCGGCGTCGCTTGACCGTGCACGGGTGGACACTACGCCGCGGCGGCGTCGACGACGCGGCAGCCGTGCACGATCGCGCGGTGTTCGTCATGCAGTATCCGGTCTCGTCACGGGCGGCGGATTCGCCGGTGGACGTGCTCACCGAGATCGATGACGTCACCCTGCGGATGGGGGAGCGGCACACCGCGGTGGTGCTGGCGCCGGCCCGGATCCTCGTCGATCCGTTGCGTGATGCCGCCGCCTCGCGGGTTCGTTCGGACATCCTCCGGTCGGACCGGCTGCGGGCGTCGATCCGATTGCCGGAAGGCCTCGTCCCGTCCGCTCCGGGGTTGCCACTGGCGCTGTGGGTGCTGGGCTCCGCAGACGACTCGGTTCCGCCGGCAGAGCGACGGGCAGTGCTGGCCGACATCGGTGACATCGACCTGAACGAGGCGGTCACGTCCGCGATCGTTTCCGACGTGACGGCAGCGATGGGCTCGCCTGCGTCGGTGCGGGCACACTCGTTCCAGTTCGGCGAGCTCGAACGTACCGCCACATTGCTCGCGCAGGATGCACACGGTGCGCTCTCCGGGCGCCGGAAGCGGCCACGCGCGCGGGTCGAAGGTGCCGACATCGCCGTGCGCGCCGGAGTGCTGGTGGACCGTATCAACCGCGCGGCGACATCCACGCGATCGACCGTGACGATGCCGCTCGAGTACCGCAGCGGCGGTGCGGCGAGGATACGCACGGTCGGGGATCTCGTGTCCGAGGGTGTCGTCCGGATGGTGCCCGGCAACCGGATCGATCCCGACGACGTCGTGGCGGACGCAGACCACCGGGTGATCGGGCCGGACGAGGTATTCGGCCGCTGCGCGGTCGGTTCCCGGGGGATCGACCGGCTGACCTTCGCGGCCGACTACCCCCGGGGCCGCTTCACCGTGCAAGGCGACATCGTCGTCTGTGGGGACGCCGATTTCGGGGTGCTCATCGACCACGAGGGTGCGGCCGTCGTGCTTGCGCCAGCGCGGGTGTTGCGGATCGTGGATCCCGATGCCGGGCTCCTTCCGGAGGTGGTGGCCGAGTGCCTACGCGGCGCCAAGACCCGGACTCGGCCCCGGCAGGGTGTACGGACCGGCGCGCGCTGGGGCGGGTGGGAGGTGCCGCAGTTGCGATCCGACCACGCGCAGGCGACCAGGGCGGCGCTCGAGGAATTGGCTCGGCAGCGCAGGGCCGCTGCCGAACTGGTGCGAAATATCGATCTCTTGACGACGACGGTGGTCGACGGACTGGCACGAGGTGTGCTGGTGGTCACCGACGCGTCCACGGAAAGCACGGAGGAAGGCTGAGTATGCCACCGAGGAAGAAGTCCGCGTCGTCGGCGCCGTCGACGATGAAGGAGCTCAAGGACACGCTCTGGAAGGCCGCGGACAAGCTGCGTGGGTCGATGGACGCCTCCCAGTACAAGGACATCATCTTGGGGCTGGTGTTCCTCAAGTACGTGTCGGACGCATTCGAGGAGCGTCGCGCCCAGATCCACGACGAGATGGTTGCGGAGGGCTTGGACGAGGACGCGATCGTCGAACTCGTCGACGTGCCCGACGAGTACGTCGGTGGCAGCGTGTTCTGGGTGCCCGCACCGTCCCGGTGGTCCTATCTCGCCGAGAATGCGAAGGGCATCCAGGAGAGCAGTTCCGCAGATGCGAAGACCATCGGCCAGGTGGTGGACGATGCGATGCGCGAGCTGGTTGCGGCCAATCCGACGCTCGAGGGCATCACCCAGACGTCGTTCAACAGCCCCGCGGTCGACCAGCGTCGGCTGGGCGAGCTGATCGACCTGCTCGGCGATACGCGGTTCACCGGTCACGGGGCGACCAAGGCCCGCGACCTGATGGGTGAGGTGTACGAGTACTTCCTGGAGAAGTTCGCCCGTGCCGAGGGGAAGCGTGGTGGCGAGTTCTACACCCCGCCGGGCGTGGTGCGGGTGCTGGTGGAGGTGCTCGAGCCGTACGGTGGGCGCGTATACGACCCGTGCTGTGGGTCGGGTGGCATGTTCGTGCAGACGGAGAAGTTCATCGAGCGGCACGGCGGTAGCCCCACCGAGGCTGCGGTGTACGGGCAGGAGTCCAATCAGCGGACGTGGCAGATGGCGAAGATGAACCTCGCCATTCACGGCATCACCGCCAATCTCGGTGGCAAGTGGGACGATACGTTTGCCCACGACCGGCACCCGGATCTGCTGGCCGACTACGTGCTGGCGAATCCTCCGTTCAACATCAAGGATTGGGCCCGCCGCGAGGACGACAAGCGCTGGCGCTTCGGCGTTCCGCCGTCCGGCAACGCGAACTATGCGTGGATCCAGCACATCGTGTCGAAGCTGGCCGAGCGTGGCAGTGCCGGCATCGTCATGGCCAACGGCTCGATGTCCTCGAACTCTGGCGGCGAGGGCGAGATCCGGGCCCAGCTGGTCGAGGCCGATCTGGTGTCGTGCGTGGTGGCGTTGCCAACCCAACTGTTCCGCAGCACCGGCATCCCGGTGTGCGTGTGGTTCCTGGCGCGGGACAAGAGCGCCGGGCCGAAGGGGTCGGTCGACCGGCAGGGCCAGGTGTTGTTCATCGACGCCCGCAATCTCGGCTACATGGTCGATCGTGCCGAGCGGGCGCTGTCCGGGGAGGATATCGCGAAGATTGCCGGTGCGTTCCATGCCTGGCGCGGAACGGAATCCGCCGGTGATGCGGTGTACAAGGACGAACCGGGATTCTGCTACTCGGCCTCACTCGCCGAGATCAAAGAGGCCGGCTATGCGTTGACCCCCGGCCGGTACGTCGGTGCCCCGCAGCTCGAGGACGACGGCGAACCCATCGGCGAGAAGATCGAGCGCCTGACGAAGGAACTGTTCGCGCAGTTCGAGGAGTCGGACCGGTTGCAGGCGGTTGTGCGTGAGCAGCTGGGGCGGGTGTTGTCGTGAGTGCTGAAACCAGTACGGGAGGTAGGGGGCCTACGGGGGGAGTGATCGCAGGGAGGTTCGCCTTGAGTGTCGGTATGCCGACCACCTTGAGTCAGCCAACAGGGTTCCGCTGGAGGCCTCTTGGCGAGCTGGCCCGACTAGAGAGTGGACACACGCCGAGTCGCAAGGTCGACGAGTACTGGGACGGTGAGATTCCCTGGATCGGTATCCGAGACGCGACGGCCAACCACGGACGAACGATCGACCACACCTTGCAGAACGTGACGCAGAAGGGGATCGAAAACTCGTCAGCGCGCATCCTGCCAGCTGGCACAGTGTGTCTGTCGCGAACTGCCTCGGTCGGCTACGTCGTCCGAATGGGGGTTCCGATGGCGACAAGTCAGGATTTCGTCAACTGGGTCTGCGGTCCTGGGCTGTCTTCTAGGTACCTTCGGTACCTTCTCGTCGCAGAGCAGGAGAGTGTGCGCAGGTTCTCTTACGGGACCACACATCAAACGATGTATTACCCCGAGGCTAAGGCCCTCCATGTGTGTGTTCCTGAACGTTCTGAGCAGGATGCCATCGCTGAAATCCTCGGCGCCTTCGACGACAAGATCGCCGTCAACCGCAAGGTCGTGGAGACGGCAGCGGAACTTGCAGTTTCGATGCTTGCAGGCGGCAACCGATTCGTCGAACTGGGCGCTGTTGCAAGCTTGAGGAAGGCGACGTGCTCGCCAGCTCTGATGGGTGACATGGCAGTCGCTCATTTCAGTCTGCCCGCATTCGATTCGGGCGAGATGCCAGAGATCTCCAACCCGGTTGAGATCAAGAGTGCGAAGTTCGAGGTGGAAAAGCCGAGCGTGTTGATCTCCAAGCTCAACCCGCGTTTTCCCAGGGTGTGGAATCTCGCGAGGCTTCCCGCCGAGCGTGCGTTCGCCTCGACCGAGTTCCTGGTACTCGAGCCGATGTCGTGTTCCACCTCGGTGCTCTGGGCGCTTCTGCGGTCTCCTGTTCTTTCAGCTCAGCTGCAGTCGCAGGTCGCGGGTACTTCAGGGAGCCATCAGCGAGTGAAGCCAGCGGATGTCATGGCCAGCCAGGTCCCCGATCCTGAGCAGTTCAGTCCGTCGTTGCTCGATACGGTTTCCAGTTTGGGAACGCTGGTTGTTGATCGGCGGGAAGAATCTGCCTCTCTGGTCCGACTCCGCGACACCCTTCTCCCGCGACTGATTGCCGGTGAACTCCGTGTCCGCGATGCGGAGCGGGAAGTCGAATCCGTCCTCTGAATCAACTGGAGCGCATATGAATCTGATCGTTCCCTACCTCCGGGTGGTCGCCGGGTTCTTTGCCGGGATCTGCACGTGGCTCGTCTTCACGACCCTCGCCGAGGGCGATTTCGGTGCAGCGCTCATTCAGCTGCTGTTCGCTGCGGGGCTGTGGTACCTGGCCGTCGGCAAGCTCCTTCGGGACCGGCATGCCCGGGTCAAGGCGGAGAAGGAAGCGATCGCGGCCCGCGCCGATGCGGGACACGCAGCCTTCCTCGCTGGTGACACAGCCGGGTACATGGCGCCACCACCGGAGGTTCCCGAGAAACGGCCGATGCGGAAGGGGTTGGTGGCAGCGAGTGTCGTCGCGGGCGTGTTCGTCCTGGTGGGCATCATCGGGGACGTGACCGGACGGGAGGAGTCAGAGACCGAGCCGAGCGCGACGTCCACCACTGCGCCCGCGACGGTGGCAGCTGCACCGGAGCCGAATCCGCAGGCCTCGGGACCGGCGCAGCAGGGGAGAGCACCGGCGACCAGCAGTGAGCCGTCGCTGACATCCGCGGTGGCACCGATCCCGGCGCTGATGCCCGACGTGATGTGCATGGATTTGCAGGAGGCGCAGAACCTGATCCAGGAAACCGGCGCGTTCTACTCCCGCAGCGAAGATGCGACCGGCCGCGGTCGATCTCAGATCATCGACTCCAACTGGGTGGTCGTCGGCCAGGATCCCCAGCCGGGAGCGCCCATCGGAGAAGGGGACGCGATGTTGTCGGTGGTCAAGGACGGGGAGAGGGGGGACTGCTCGTGAGCTGGTAGCCCTCAATGAAGGCTCGTCCGGGTGGAGGGCGGCGCCGCCCACCCGGACGAGATGCCGACTTGCGTCCGCACGACGCGGCTGCTCTCAGGTCACGCCTCAATGAAGGGCAGCGCACACCCAGCCTAATGGGCGCTGCCTCCCTGACATGCACCCGTGAGGTAGTGCTAGGTGACATGAGATCAGCTAACGGTTGCCACCGTGTCCGAATTCTGCAATTCTGGTACGTGCGTTCCAGGAGTTGTTGCCAGTAGGTCGCTGGCCGGGGCGGTGCCATGCCTCTCAGTGCCCTGCTGTTCCAGGTCGACCGTTCGTGCGGTGTGTTCGCGATGGTGAAGTCCGCACGAACGGTCGGCGGCGAGGTGAAACGCCTTCCTGAATGGGGGCGCGTGCTCGCGATTTCGATGCTCGATCTCCAGTTTTCGCGCTTCATGACACGAAGGATCTCCAATGCCCCAGCTCGACTACCAGACCCTGCTCGCCGCCTGCCGCCCCGGCGGATCGAGTGCCTTGACCTCGGTCACCGACCTGAAGCCCGCGGGTGGCGACCACGCTGCCGTGGCGCCCGCCCGGTTCGTCCTGGGCGACAACTCCGTGTACGCGTACGGCGTCCGCTACATCGACGGGGAGGCGCAGCAGACCGTTGACATCGACGGTAAGTCTTCGCAGGGTAATCGCTTCGAAAAGCCCCTCGCCGATGCGATTGCCGACGGCCACCCGCTGCTGTCCCGGGTGCCGCACGTGGCCGTCACCTACCGGGACGGCACCGAGGTCTACACCGACTTGCAGTTGCCACACCGTCTGTGGGACGGGCACATTCGCGCCGGAACGATCGACGGAGCTCCCGCCACCGACGATCCGCGCTATCGTGCAGCTCGCGATTCGTCCCCGGCCGACGCGAAGGCACTGCTCGAGACGAGCCCCACCAGCCTCGTCTTCGGGTCCTGGGACTCGACCCGCAAGTCGCATCAGGCGCGCTACCGGAGCGTGCTCGTCGGTGAGATCATCGGCGTCCTCGCCGACCAGGGCAAGGAGGCGCGCACTCCCAACCCACGCGGTGGCGCCCGCGTCGACCCGGTGGCAATGAGCGTGCGGCTCACCGGCAAGGAACTTCAGGGCATCGTGGACGCGCAGGCATCGGAGTTGAGCCCCAAGCTGATCGAGAGGGTCGGCAAGACCATCAAGAGCGCAGGCACCAAGGCACAATCGGCGTCCGCACTGGGGCTCGGAGCGATCCCACCGAGCCTGGACCCACTCGGCTCGGTGGCGTGCAAGCGGATCATCCGCACCCACGTCCTCAGCTTCAGTGCCCTGCGCCAGTTGCGTTTCGGAGCCGGCCCCGACGGCGACGCCGCCGCGCGTGCCCTGCTCGCCGCGTACGCCCTCGCCGGCCTGGCCCGCTCGGATTCCGAGCTGAGCCTGCGCGCCAACTGCGATCTGGTCGAGTCCGGCAATCCCACCGTGACGCTCGATGCCCGCTACGGCAAGACCGTCGAGTTCGATCCGATCACCATCGAGACCGCCGACGCACTACTCGAGAAAGCGCTTGCCGAGGCGGAGAAGAAGGCCGACGTCACCTGGGACGGACTGGTGTTGACCGTCACCGGCAACCCGGCGATCCGGGCGGGCGCCGTCGCGGATGCGGACGAATGATGTGGGCCATCGTCGCCCGGTTCCTGCTGGGCACCTACACCGGACACCGCGACGACGGGGCACCGGACCCGTTTCCCGACCCGGCCCGCCTGCACGCCGCGCTCGTCCACGCCGCCTGCCAGGGATCGACAGCTCTCGCCGATTCCGGCGGCAGCCTGCGCCCGTCACCCGAATCGCTCGCGGCGCTGCGCTGGTTCGAGAGCAACCCGCCCACCGGGATTCATCTTCCGGAGTCCGTGCCGATCAACGGCGAGCGGGTCATTGCCTACCGGCACGAGGGCGTCGTCCGGAAGGAAGGCGCGGCGTGGACGGACAAGAAGACGCAGCGTCGCGTCGCCGACGGCTACGCGTTCAACGGTGAGATCGCCTGGGTCTGGGAGCAGGAGCCGCCCGCCGACGTGCGTGACACCCTCGACGCTCTGTGCGCGGACGTCTCCTGCCTCGGTGAGGCCGCCAGCCCGGTGGTCCTCGAGGTCTCGTCCGCCGCGCCGGAACAGACGCTGCGATTGCGGCCGGAGGCATCGCGGTTCGCCGCCGGTGCCACCGCCGTTCGGGTCGCCGAGCCCGGCCGAGTCGACGCCCTTCTCACAGGTCATCAGAAGGCCAACGTCAAGCGCCCGACGACGGCACAGGACAGGCCCGCGAGTTCGGAGCTTCCGGCGCCCCATCCCGTGGTGACCACGGGTTTGGCGTCGGCTCAGTACTTTCCGGCCGATCCGGCTCCGGCCGCGGGGCCGTGGCAGGAGGTGATCCTGCTGCCGGTCGATCTCGACGTCGATTTCCGTGACCGCGTCCTCTGGTGCACCGCGCTGCACCGGGCGCTGGTCTCCCGGATCGGCTTCGGTGCGCCGTCCCTGGTCACCGGCGTGTACGAGCCGGGAGTACCGAGGCCCGCGAACCGGCTGGCGCTGCAGTACCTGCACCGCTCACTCCTCGGTCATCTGAACATCACCAGCGATGCGTTCGCGCTGATGATTCCGGCCGGGGCGGAGCAGGAGGACTACGCCGCGCTCACCGCCGCACTGGCGAACTTCCGCTACCTGCGATCGCCCGCCGGAATGGTGCAGTTCGACGGCACCGTGCACAGCGTCCTCGCCGACGAGTTCTGGCCGGCGCCCGCGCCGCGCACCGTCCGCATGTGGACGACGAACCCGGTGGCGGTAGCGGAGACCCGACCCCAGCGGGACGCGGTGCCGGCATGGACGCTGCAGGATGCGGCGTTGCTGTCGGTGGGTTTCGTGCTGCGCGACCGTTGGCAGCTCGAGCCCGGACGTGGATTGGCGTTCTACCGCAGCGTCGTCGAGCAGGCACGCGAGCGGGGAGTGCGCGTGCAGCAGGTTCGTGCGGTCGCCAAGCGGGACGCCGAGCGGTACGTCCACAAACTCCACCGAAACACGCCGGTCCTGACCTATTCGGCGACATTCGACGTCGGCGAGGCGATTCCCCCGCGGACGCTGTCGGCCGTGGGACAGTCGCGGCACCTCGGCGGCGGGCTCCTCGTGCCCGTCGACCATCCGGAGGACCTTGCGAACGCGCTGCGGGAGGTGCAGGGATGACCGGGCCCGAGGGGATCGTGAAGCCCGCCGATTTCGCGGAGTTCTTCGCCGCGGTCAGCGGGCACCAGCCGTTTGCGTGGCAGATTCGTCTGGTCGACACCGTCCTCTCCGACGGCCGGTGGCCGGACCGGATCGTCGCGCCCACCGGCGCGGGCAAATCCAGCGTCGTCGACGTGCACGTGTTCCTCAACGCGCTGTACGGCGCCGGGACCGGTCCGCGGGTGCCGCGGCGGTTGGCCGTGGTGGTCAACCGCCGCGCTCTCGTCGACAGTCACGCCGACCGGGCCGAGTACCTGGGGAAGCTGCTCTCGGAGACCGAGGACGACAGCGTCCTGGGCGCGGTGCGCAGCGCGCTGGGCTCGCTGCGCGTCGTGGCCCACGAGGGGACGCCGACCGCCGCCGAGATCCTGCCTTTGACGCAGTTGCGGGGCGGCCTGCCGACCGATCGCTCCTGGGTGGACGACCCGAGCGCGTGTGCTGTCCTCTGTGCAACCCCGGACATGTGGGGGAGCAGTCTGCTGTTCCGCGGCTACGGCTCGTCCCGCTATGCGCGCCCCCGCGACGCCGGGATGCTGGCGTACGACTCGGTGATGGTGCTCGACGAGGCCCATCTCAACCGGCAGTTGCTCGTGACGGCGCGCCGGATCGCGGACCTCGAGCGCGACGCGCCGCAGCGTATCGGGGTGCCGGTGTTGCAGGTGGTCGAAACCACCGCCACGCCCGGCGATCCCGGGTCCGGTGTTCGGGAGGTCGGTGTGCTCGCAGGCGACATTGCTCCCGGTGGGGACGGATCGGGTGAGGTGCTCCGGCGACGGCTCACCACGCCCAAGCCGATTCGCTACCTGCCGACGACGTACCCGAAGACGACCGGGCCGTACTGGGACGTGCTGGTCGAACAGGTTCTCGCGCAACACGAGAGGTTCGGCACGGCAAGCGGATCCGGTCGCTCCGTGGCGTGTGTGGTCAACACCGTCAAGGGAGCGGTCGAGATGAGCACGCGTCTGAAGAAGCGGGGGCTGCGGGTGGTCACTCTCGTCGGCCGCATGCGCCGCTACGACGTCGCGCGGTTGCGCGACGAGCACGGCGGGCTGTTCTCGCTGGACGGCGATTCCGACGTCGACGTGCTGGTGGCCACCCAGACGGTCGAGGTCGGCGTCGACGCGGACCTCGCGTCCCTGGTCACCGAACTGGCGCCGGGTGCGGCGCTCGCACAGCGCGCGGGGCGGGTGAACCGGATCGGGAGATCGGCCGACACCGAGGTAGTGGTGGTGTCGACCCATATCGACGCCATGAAGGATTGGCACGGTCCCTACCGGCGTGACGACCTGGAAGCCGCGAAGAAGTGGGTCGACCGCCTGGCCGCGACAGCCGACGGTATCGCCCCGTGGGCTGTGGCGTCCGACCCACCGCCGCCCGAGGCGCCCCGCCGCACCCTGTATCAGCGTCCGGAGTTGTGGGATGCGTGGTCCTGGGCGCGCACCACGGAGGAGGGGGCCGCGCGTGCGGACCTTACGCTGTGGCTCCGTGATTCCCTCGAGCGCGACCGATCGAGTTCCGGGATCGTGGTGCGTTCGCTACCCAGGGATGACGGGGGCGCGCTCGCGCTGCTGCGGGCCGCGCCGCCTGTCGCCGACGAGGTGTTTCCGTGCCAGCGGTGGGAGGCCGAGCATCGGCTCGCGGTGGTGTGGGATGCGGACAAGGGCTATGACGACGATCTCCGTCGTCGTGCGTTCGTCTACCGCGATGGCGAGGTGGACGTCCTGGACAACGACGCAGCCGTCGAGGATGGCGACATCGTCATTCTCGACGACATCCATCCCGTGGCCTATGAGGGTGTCGCGGTGGACGAGCCGGTCGCGAAAGCCAAGGACGTCTACAGCGAGTGCACCGGCGCCGAGGTCATCGTGTGGCGCGGCGACGAGGACCCGAGGAAGTGGGACAAGGATCAGCGGGACCTCGTCGACGCCGCGGAAGCGGACGACCCCCGCGACGTTCTGGTACTCCGTGTTCCCGAGCCCCGGCGGGAGGAGGTGCGGCGCACTGCGCTGGTGGGCCCGCTGGCGCCGGACACCGTTGTCGTGCAGGCATTGTCCTGGGTGGTGATTCCTCGTGGTGCCGCCGCGATCGCAGCCGACGAGGAAGCCCGACAGGAATGGACGGCGTCGCGCGCGCCGGTGCTGTTGGACGACCACAATGCGGCGGTCGCGGATCGAGGTCGCGCACTGGCCACGGTTCTGGGGGTTGCTGAGGACGTCGCCGAGGCACTCGCCTCGGCCGGGTTGCACCACGACGCCGGCAAGGTCGACGTGCGATTCCAGAAGCTGCTCGGGGCGAAGGCGGAGGTGCTGGCCAAGAGTGAGCGGCGGACGGCCCAGTGGCTGGCCTCCGGGAAGGGTGCCAGCGGGCTGCCGGTGGGCTGGCGGCACGAGCAGCTGTCGGTGGTCCTCGCTGCCCCGGCAGTGGGCGATTCGCCGCTCGCGGATCTGGTGCTGCGGCTGGTCGGCACCAGCCACGGTCGTGGCCGGAGCGGCTTCCCGCACACGGCCGAGGAACTGATCGGTGCCGGCGGCCTCCCGGCCCACGCCGTGGAGTTGTTCGACGTCGGCACCTGGGACCGCATTCTCGATGACACTCACCGCCGATGGGGGGTCTGGGGTTCGGCATATCTCGAGGCCCTGCTGCGGGCCGCCGACGGCCAGGTATCGAAGGAGGGGCGATGACGACATTGACCGTGGCCGGTGAGGTCACCAGTGCGCTGACGCATTTCGCGCAGTTCGGGCTCGCGGCGATCGTCGAAGCGGAGTCGGACTGCCGGGTGGCGGTGGGATGGACGGATACAGCCCGTCCGCAGGCGTTCGTGGACTGCCCCGGACTCGATGAGGCGGCGATTGCCCGGATCATCTCCGCGCACGCGGGTCGGCTTGCCGACCCGGATTCGTGGCTGAATGCCACCGTCGATCACGGGGGCCGGGCGGGGACGGCGGCATTCAGCCCCCGGATCAAGCTCGCCGCCTCGCCGCCGGAGTGGCGCGAGCTTCAGCGCACCCGCCAGGAGCATCTCGATGCGTTGTTCGACACCGGCCGCGACGGGGATCTGCGCCTGATCGGCGCACTCGGTGAGCCCGCGTATTGGCGCGAGGCGAACAATGGGGACCTCCGCCCGGATCACGGGGCGAGCCGCTGGGAGATGAAGACCCGCAACAAGGGTGAGGAGTTCGTCGGCAATCGGCTGTTGCCGTTGGCGAAGGTGGTTGCCGCGCGCAGTGTCGATGACGTGCTCGCGGGCATCATCGGGAGCAGTCGGCGCGATGAACTCGGTAAGGACAAGCAGGATTCACGCACCTCCACCGGATTCACGACACCCGGACCGACGGAAAGCGTCCTCGCCTGGTGCGCGCTGTGGGGTATCAGTGCCTTCCCGCTCACCCACCGCGTCACCGACCTGTCGGTGACACCGGGGGCATTTCCCCCCGGCGCGCTGCACACCAGGTACATGTATCTGCCGGTGGCGGTGGGAGGCGTCACCCTCGCACGGCTGCGCTCACTGGTGGTGTCCGAGCAGTTGGCGGTGGTAGGCACCGCCGGCCTGGACGAGGACGCCGAGAACGAGGGCATCACGGCCCTCACCGTAGCGGCAGCGAGCAAGTGGCTCTTCGCTCGCCGCGTCGTGGCCGTGGCCCGGTTCGCCGTGGACAAGAAGGGAAGCGCGAGTGCCCCGGAGCGGCAGGTCCTCAGCGGAGCACTGTTGCCGACGGGAGAGACAGTGACATGAGTAGCGGATTCTCGGCGGACCCGTTGCCGTTGAGCCTGGTGGCGCACACGGTGTTCTGTGAGCGCAGGGCCTGGCTCGAGGCGGTGGGCGAACGCACCGACACCGCGCAGATGGCGGTCGGTGTCGCGTCGCACCGCAGGGCGGATGATCCAGGGAGCAGCCGAGATCGGTCCGTTCGTTCTCTCGACATCGGGCACAAGCGGATGAACCTCGTGGGGCGGTGTGATGTCGTCGATGTGCGTGGCGACGGGAGCCTCGGGATCGTCGAGTACAAGGCCACGCCTGTACGTCGGCGCCCCGAGATCACCGAGGCGATGCGCATCCAATTGGCTCTGCAGCGGTTGTGTCTCGAGGATATGGGGCACGATGTAGCCGAGCAGCAGGTCTATTTCACCGGACACAATGTACATGCCGAGGTCGAACTCGACGATGAAGCATTCGATACGGCAAGGTCTTTCGCAAGGAGGGCACGCGAGATCGTGTCGGCGTCCATCGCTCCGCTTCCTCTGGTCGACGACGCGCGGTGCAGCAGTTGCTCGCACATCAGCGTGTGCCTGCCGGACGAGCGAGCCGAAGGGGAGGTTCAGCGGCGGATCCACGTCGCCGACCCCGACGCACAGACCGTCCATCTCACGACTCAGGGGAGTCGGGCATCGGTGTCCAAAGGGCGGATGGTGGTCAAGGCGCGAGGTGAGGAGATCGCTTCTCTTCCGCTCGAGCGAGTGCAGGGCCTGGTAGTACATGGCAACTGCGATCTCTCGGGTGCGTTGATTCGGCAGATGCTGTGGCGGGATCTCACCATCGTCTGGTGCTCGAGTGTGGGAAGGGTGGTCGGGTGGAGCCGACCGGCAGCATCGGCCAACGGGTTGCCCCGGGTGCGTCAGCATGTGGCGTCGGCTGAGGGACGGCTCGACATTGCGCGGGAGTTCGTTGCATCGAAGGTGGCTAATCAGGCGACACTTCTGCGGCGGAACGCCGATGGGGGACGGGAGACGATCGCGCGGCTGCGGCGGTCTCAGCGTGAAGCGGGTGTTGTCGATTCGCTCGGCCAGCTGTTCGGTGTGGAGGGAGATGCGGCCGCTGCATACTTCCGGGAGTTCCCGCTTCTGCTGTCGCCGTCGCGATCCGGAGAGTTCCGCAGACGGTGGCCGGGGCGAGCCGGTAGGCATGCCCACGATCCCTTGAATGTCGCGCTCAACTACGCGTATGGATTGCTGCTCGGTGAGGTGGTACGCGCGGTGGTGGCGTGTGGTCTCGACCCGCACGCGGGGTTTCTGCACAGCAGTGCGCGCAACAAGCCTGCACTCGCGCTCGATCTGATGGAGGAGTTTCGTGCGCCACTGGCCGATTCGGCGGTGGTGACGGCGATCAACAACGGCGAACTCGTCATCGACGACTTCACCGATGTCCTTGGATCGAGCAGGCTGACCGAACGCGGACGAAAGGTGCTCGTCGCCGGGTTCGAGCGGAGAATCCAGACGAAGTTCACCCACCCGGTGTTCGGCTATCGAGTGTCCTGGCGTCGAGCGATCGAGGTGCAGGCACGAATGGTGTTGGGGTGTGTGGACGGGACCCAGGGCCGGTACGTCGGGATCAAGACGCGATGAGGCGGGACGACACGCGGCGCACGCTGATCGCGTACGACATCCCGGACGACAAGCGCCGGGTGCGACTTGCCAAGCTCCTGTCCAGGTACGGCGATCGCGTGCAGTACAGCGTGTTCGTCGTGGACATCTCGCCGGCTCGGTTGGTTCGTCTCGAACGGGAGATGGATTCGGTCATCGTGCGTTCGGAGGACTCGGTGCTCGTGTGTGATCTCGGCTTGACCGCAACCGTCGAGGACGGCCGATTCAGCTACCTCGGAAGGTCGCGACCGATCACCGACAATTCGTCGATCATCATCTGATTCCGAGGTGTTTCGCGAGCGCTCCGTCGGTGCACGATTTCCTGGGGAGCGCTCGCGTGATGTTTCCGCAGGTAGAGGCCATGTTCGTGCCGAAGAGTAGCCTTGAAGCCCTCAATCGGGGTGCTGAAAGCGGAGTGCTCGCGGGGAGGGTGCTCCGATGCTGGTCAGAGGGGGTAAATTTAGGGTGCTGTCGCACCTCCTTCGGGAGGTGCCCTTCATTGAGGCGTCGGTCGCATCGTCCGGGTTCGGTCGCGGCACGCCGTCGTCGCACCTCCTTCGGGAGGTGCCCTTCATTGAGGCTGAGCCGACGGACGAGAGTGCGCACCCGCTCGGAATCCAGGTCGCACCTCCTTCGGGAGGTGCCCTTCATTGAGGCCGACACGGCCGCCGTCGGGTCCCTCGCCGCCGAGACGGTCGCACCTCCTTCGGGAGGTGCCCTTCATTGAGGCTCTCGAAGAGTTGGCCGCGGCCCTCGGCGACGACCCGAAGTCGCACCTCCTTCGGGAGGTGCCCTTCATTGAGGCGGTCGTCGGGTCACGTACGGAGGAGCCGAACCCGGTCGCACCTCCTTCGGGAGGTGCCCTTCATTGAGGCGGCATGCCGACGTATCTGCCCGGCGGCCAGGTCGTGGGTCGCACCTCCTTCGGGAGGTGCCCTTCATTGAGGCCAAAAAAATGCCCCCTGTCGGGATGGGGTGCCACGGCCGTCGCACCTCCTTCGGGAGGTGCCCTTCATTGAGGCTTCGATGACCCTGCCCGACTTCGCGATGGAGCACCTGGGGTCGCACCTCCTTCGGGAGGTGCCCTTCATTGAGGCTCGCCGGACGCCTCGGCCTCGAGCATCGCCGACACACGTCGCACCTCCTTCGGGAGGTGCCCTTCATTGAGGCCCGCAGCCCCGCACCGGACGCCGCCCCCATGCTCACCGAGTCGCACCTCCTTCGGGAGGTGCCCTTCATTGAGGCTGCTCTCCCGCTTCGGCCGGGCGAGGCGACTGGCAGCAGGTCGCACCTCCTTCGGGAGGTGCCCTTCATTGAGGCTCGAGGAACCGCAGCCGGAGGCGGTGGACGTCCCGGGTCGCACCTCCTTCGGGAGGTGCCCTTCATTGAGGCACCATGGGAGCGCTCCGGCAGGCGTTCATCTACGCCGGTGGTCGCACCTCCTTCG
This sequence comes from Rhodococcus triatomae, assembly GCF_014217785.1. Taxonomy (NCBI): domain Bacteria; kingdom Bacillati; phylum Actinomycetota; class Actinomycetes; order Mycobacteriales; family Nocardiaceae; genus Rhodococcus; species Rhodococcus triatomae. The sequence continues at coordinate 3,247,654 of NZ_CP048814.1, forward strand.
GGAGGTGCCCTTCATTGAGGCGGCGAAACCGTCGCCGACGCCAACGCCGACATGAAGAAGTCGCACCTCCTTCGGGAGGTGCCCTTCATTGAGGCGAATGGTCAAAGTCGTTCGCGGCCATGCAGCGTCACGGTCGCACCTCCTTCGGGAGGTGCCCTTCATTGAGGCACAGCTCCGGCGTCGTACATCGTGTACGACACGCCGCGGTCGCACCTCCTTCGGGAGGTGCCCTTCATTGAGGCGAGCAGCCCGTCCTCGTCGTGCGAGGCGGGCCGGACGAGGGTCGCACCTCCTTCGGGAGGTGCCCTTCATTGAGGCGGCGAGCACATGCTGCACCACTTCGACGACCACGCGTCGCACCTCCTTCGGGAGGTGCCCTTCATTGAGCGGAGCGGCCCGCTTGACGCGGCTCGACGTCGATAGCGGGAGGTTCTGGTTGTCCTTGGTTTGGTAGTTTTGACGGGCATTGGCGGTGGGACGAGTGGGGGATATGACCGAATCTGGTGAGGATTGGAAGGCGTTTGCGGAGTCGTGTGCTGCGCACGCGTTCTCGATCGAGCGTGATGGGCTTGTGCGGCTGGTTGCGCTGTGTGATCAGCATGCGGCGGACATGCAGCGGTTCGCGGATCGTGCGAAGGTTGAGCTGTACGTCAACACGTTGGGTATCGGGGAATCTGAGCTCGAGTCCGCCCGTACGTTGACGGCGAAGTTTCAGGACAAGGCGATCGGTGGTGGCAGCATCGCGCACGAGTCGAGTGCGGTGGGGGTGTTCGAGGCGCACCGTGATTGGGCTCGGGCGATGGGTGACAGTTTCCGGGCGGCGTTGCGGCGGTATGAGGAGCAGGATGCGGTGAATGCGGCTGGTTACGGGCAGTGGGGAGATTCGCTGTGAGACAGACTTTTCCCTCGCTGGTGGCGATAGCGGGTGTTGTGTTGGTGGGGTGTTCGTCGGGTTCGGGGGCACCGGAGCCGACTGCTACTGCTGGCCCGGTGTCGTGGCAGCCGTGTGACGAGATCTCGCCTGAGGCACTGGCGGCTGCAGGTTTGAGGTTCGACGGTGACGACGGTTCGAGACTTGCTCGCGCCGATCCGCAGTCCTTCGGCTGCATCTTCTCCTCGGACCCACCGTGGACAGCGCCGAATGTGACCGTGTCGGGGTGGTCGATGACCGTTGACGAGGCGGTGAAGGGTGAGGTGCTGGCGGAGTCCGAGCTCGGGGGACGGCGGATGATCGCGACCGATGACACGAATTCGCGGTCGTGTGTCGTGGTGATCGAGCTTCCTCCCGGCGTCATCACCCTCCAGGTGGGCTGGACCCCGAATCCGTCCGAGTCGATCAAGGATGCGGCGAGTGCGGTAGAGGCATGTGAGTATGCGACGGGCTATGCGGAAGGGTTGGCGCCGGCGTTCCCGGATCGGCTGGGTTAGCCGCACCGTTTCGTGAGGTGTGGTTGGTGGAGGTGACACCTCGGTCCTCAGCCACCGGCGCGGAGGACCGGTCGAGCTGCATGAGCGGGCGGTGCGAATGGTCGCCGAGGTGCGTGGCGAACACTCGTCGGTGTGGGCGGCGATCGAGTCGACGGCGAAGCTTCCGGGCGGCGTTGCGGCGGTATGAGGAGCAGGATGCGGTGAATGCGGCTGGTTACGGGCAGTGGGGAGATTCGCTGTGAGACAGGCTGTGTCCTCGCTGGTGGCGATTGCGGGTGTTGTGTTGGTGGGGTGTTCGTCGGGTTCGGGGGCACCGGAGCCGACTGCTACTGCTGGCCCGGTGTCGTGGCAGCCGTGTGACGAGATCTCGCCTGAGGCACTGGCGGCTGCAGGTTTGAGGTTCGACGGTGACGACGGTTCGAGACTTGCTCGCGCCGATCCGCAGTCCTTCGGCTGCATCTTCTCCTCGGACCCACCGTGGACAGCGCCGAATGTGACCGTGTCGGGGTGGTCGATGACCGTTGACGAGGCGGTGAAGGGTGAGGTGCTGGCGGAGTCCGAGCTCGGGGGACGGCGGATGATCGCGACCGATGACACGAATTCGCGGTCGTGTGTCGTGGTGATCGAGCTTCCTCCCGGCGTCATCACCCTCCAGGTGGGCTGGACCCCGAATCCGTCCGAGTCGATCAAGGATGCGGCGAGTGCGGTAGAGGCATGTGAGTATGCGACGGGCTATGCGGAAGGGTTGGCGCCGGCGTTCCCGGATCGGCTGGGTTAGCCGCACCGTTTCGTGAGGTGTGGTTGGTTGAGGTGACACCCGGACCTCCGCCACCAGCGCAGACACCGGTCGCAGTTCGCGACGGAAGACCCGGTGAAGGCTACTGATTCTCCGTGGGTCCGATCCACTCGGGGTATTGGAGGGCGACGGGTTGGGTGGGTGGAGTCCAGCCGTCGGGGGCGTTGAGAATGTTGAGTTCGGTTCTGTGTTCGAACTCTGGGAATCGTGAGGACCACCAGGGCAGGCAGGATTCGGGGATGGTGTGGTCCGGGCTTACCGGGATGAGTCGGAGTGTCTGGATTCTCCAGTCGCCGAATACATTCCATCCGGGAGGGTTCTGTGCGTCCGGGTCGGAGGTTGCGGGATCGCTGTCGGGCGTGCCTGCAGCGCCGTAGTTTCCGCCAGGTGCGAGTAGTAGCTCGACGCGAGTGGCTCGGCTGAGCGGGTTGAACAGGGTGTTGTCTCCCTCGGCGAACAGTTGGTAGCTGCAGACGTTGGCTGTGATGCGGTCATGGTCGACCTCGAGGTCTACGAGGTGGCGGTACAAGGTAACTGGACGTTGACGCACGTCTATCGGACTATTCCACGCAGCACCTCTGTCGAAGTGATCGTCAGTGGTTTCCCGTGGTCCTCCCACGGCTTCGGAGTAGCCGGGGAAGGAGTTGTCGATCCCGAAGCGGTAGGTCATTTCGGCGCCTTCGATGCTGGCGCGGATCAGTTCGGCCTCGCGGCTGAACAGGTCGGTGCCCGGTTCTGTGGACCAGACGTGGCTGTGTACCAACTCTGGCGGGGGCGGGCTGTGCTCGGCGGGCGGCTCGTCGGTGTCGTTGGTGCACGCGGTGGCAACGAGGAGAATCGTGGCCACCACCGCGATGGCTTGCACAGCGTGGTGCGCGGGGCGGCTACCGCTCATTGCGGACACGGTTGTACTCGCTTTCGTGTGAGGGCCTACTGATTCTCCGTGGGTCCGATCCACTCGGGGTATTGGAGGGCGACGGGTTGGGTGGGTGGAGCCCAGCCGTCGGGGGCGTTGAGAATGTTGAGTTCGGTTCTGCGTTCGAACTCGGGGAATCGTGAGGACCACCAGGGCAGGCAGGATTCGGGGATGGTGTGGTCCGGGCTTACCGGGATGAGTCGGAGTGTCTGGATTCTCCAGTCGCCGAATACATTCCATCCGGGAGGGTTCTGTGCGTCCGGGTCGGAGGTTGCGGGATCGCCGTCGGGCGGGCCCGCAGCGCCGTAGTTTCCGCCAGATGGAAGGTCCAACTCAACGTGAATCGCTTCGCTCAAGGGGTTGAACATGCGGTCTTCCCGGTCCGCGAATAGTCGGTAGCCGCAGACGCTGGCCGTGATGCGATTGTCGACGACCTCGAGGTCGACGAGGTGCCGGAAGAACGTGACAGGAATCGGTGCAACATCCACCGGATACTTCCATCTCGCCGATCGGTGGAAGCGGTCGTCAGTGGTTTCCCGTGGTCCTCCCACGGCTTCGGAGTAGCCGGGGAAGGAGTTGTCGATCCCGAACAGCAGCGTCATTTCGGCGCCTTCGATGCTGGCGCGGACCAGTTCGGCTTCGCGGCTGAACAGGTCGGTGCCCGGTTCTGTGGACCAGGCGTGACTGTGCACCAGTTCTGGCGGGTTGGGTTCGGCGGGCGGCTCGGTGTCGTTGGTGCATGCGGTGGCACCGAGGAGGATCGTGGCCACCACCGCGATGGCTTGCACAGCGTGGCGCGCGGGGCGGCTACCGCTCATTGCGGACACGGTTGTACTCGCTTTCCAGGGTGAGCACGGAGTGGTTTCCCAAGCCGGAGAACATCGTTGCGTATCCACTGCCGACAAGACTGAGACTGTCGAGCGACTCATCTTGCACTTCGTGATACTGGCGAAGGCTCCCGTCCACGTCGAAGGCCCACGGATGCGCCTCTCGGTAACTTTCCGGAAGTTCCGGCGATTGCATCAGGATTGCGTGATAGTGCGCCGAGTAGTCAGGGGTCTGGACGACCGCGGTAGGTGCCTCTCCGGGGCGGGTGCCGATGAGGGAGTCCTTCAACGAATCGCCGCTGAGCCCGACCATCTGGTTGATGTACTCACCGCCGGGGAGCTTGCCGATCCCGAGGGTTCCCAGCCCCGTCAACGCCTCGTAGGCACTCGATTTCCGGTCATACACGGCCTGGGCCCGATCGGCGTCGTTGTCGTATCGGCTCTGCAGTGCGTTCTCGGCTCCGGAGTCGACCAGGGCCATGAGTTTGCCGGCCGTCGCGAGGTGGCTGCCGGAGTTGGGTCCGGCCGGCTCGGCCGCGTACATGCCTTCCTGTGCCAGGATCTCGCCCATTGCCGCGCTGTTGAACAGGGCACCGGCCTGCTCGTCCGTGTTCAGGAGCGAGACCACTCGGACGGAACCCGCCATCGTGCTGTTGCTGTGGGGATCGGCCCACCGGGTCACCTCGCCGTCCTCGCCTCGTCGTGCGAGGTCGAAGCCCGGCCGGTCGGCCGGATCGGCACCGGCCAGGTCGGACGCGTAGGGGCTCATGCTTTCCGAAACAGTCCGCAGTAGTTCGGGGTTGAGATCGCCGACGGACTGTCCACCGGATTCCGGGACGTTCGACATGAGCTGCCAGGCCTGGTCTGTGCTGACGGATTCGGCGACGGCGGACATGATTTCGCCGGTGCGAGTGGCACGGGCGACGTCGCGGGGATCGTCGGGGTTCTCCACGAAGGCGTCTGCATCGTCGAACCGGAACAGCGTGGAGGCCGCCGATCCGTCGTCGGTCCAGTTCTTGGTGAACAGATCGGAGACGAAGTCCTTCCCGTGGTCCGGGTCGGTGAAGGCCTGTTGAACGGCGATCTTGTCGTCCCCGACGGCAGCGAAGATCTCCTCGGTGACGGCCGGGTTCTCGCCGCCTCTGCCGTCGACGGTGAAGTACTCGAACTTGTGGTCGGGATTCTGTTCGTGCGCGACTTGCGCATCCAGATACTGGCGACCCACCTCCATCAGGCCGGTATTCAGGTCGCTGCCGGCCTTGTAGTCGCTGTCCGCGGCTCCGGCGATACGGGCGACGGCCTGATTGTCGGCCACACCGTTGAGTTCGACACTCGGAAGTGGGTAGCCGCTGCCGATCTTCATCTCGCGCACAACAAGATCGTCACGTTCCAGCGATTGGCGAATCTGATCGGGGAGCAGTTCTATTCCACCATGTGTGGGGACCTCGGCATCACCCTCCACCGATGCGGTGATGTTCGGGTTGGACACGAGTTGAAGCGAGTTCGCCAATCCCGTCCGGGCATCCGGCGGGAGCTGTTCGAAGATCTCCTCGATCTCGCTGGGGCTCTTGCCGTCGAGAGATCGGCTGATCTGGTTCAGGTACTCCATGTGTGAGGCGGGCACCGTTGTTGCGGCTCCCTCGGAGAGGGAGCTGAGTTGTTCGGGACTCAATTCCCCGGCTTCGACCAGGCGTTGAACTGCTTCCGGGCTGAGGTCGCCAGGGTTGTTCGTGAGAGCAGCGGCATCGGACCTGCCCTGATCGGCGCCGAGAGTGGCGGCCGAGGTGAACGTCGCGCGGAGCCCGTCCCGGGCCGCAGCCAGGTCGGCACGCACCGCCTCGTCCGCCCGCGCCGCATCCTGGGCGGCAGTACGAATGTATTCCTGCCATTCGGCTCGGGCGGTGTCCCGTTCGGGGGAGGGGCCGTGGACGAGGTCCGTGACCGACAATTCGTCCGAGACGCTGAACTGCTCGGCCTCAGCTTCCATGATCGCGGTGCGGGCACGCGACAACGGCGCCTCCACCTCGTGGAAACCCTGCCGCGCGCGGTCCGCGAGGGCCTCGAGTGCATCGACGACGACCACGGCGGTCTTCCGATCGGCATTCGCGCGATTCTGCGCGGCCTCGGCTGTGGCACCTTCCCAATACGAGTCGCCCACCCGTGTCACTGCATCGACGTAGCGGGTGAACAGGTCCTCGACCGTGGTGCCCACGTGTATCCAGGCGTCGGCGACGTCGGAGAGTGTAGCGGGGTTCCAGGCGTTGATCTGGCTGCGGGTGAGCGTCATCGCCGATTCTCCTCGGCGCTCCATTCGCCGGTGGCCGCGGTGTAGGTGGCGGCCAACGCGTCGGCGTTGCTCGCATCCTGGTTCCGGTACTGCTCGGCGACGTTTGTCATGATCTCGCCGGTCTCGCCGAGCCGTTCCTCGATAGCGGCCACGAGCGCCCCGTCCACCAGGTCGCCGGAGATGCTCGACGCCTCGAGCACGGACGGCATCATGCCGCCCGGCGTGCTCAGATAGGGCCCAGCAGCGGGGCCGGTGCGCACCGCGGACGCCTCGGCAGCAAGATCATGCAGTATCGAACTCAGCCGTGTGAGTTCGTCCAGGTCAGCAGAAAATGGCGTCATGAGATCCCCCCCTAGAGATTGCCGACGCTCGTCACTCTAGCAAGCTGGTATCGAGGCGCCGTCGATGCGGGCTACGCCCCTTCGGGCAGGTAGCGCAGGAAGATGCGCATCATGTCCTCGATCCCGTCGCACCACTGGTCGCGGGGCGGATGGGAGTCGAAGATATTCCTGGTGACAACGATGTAGCCGAACTCGGTCTCGACATTGAGCGCGCACGCAGGCGAGCTGTTGACACTCGGGAGGAGGGCGGCTCGACGGCCGTCCAGAGTGAGCTCCTGAACCTGGCCGGTGCCGGCTTCCTTGGCGATGTACTCGTCGAGCATCGAGTTCGTGGAGAGTATGTTGACTCCGACCACGCGGCGGGTGATGTACGTGCACCCCAGGAAGGTGCGATCGTCGCCCGGAAAGTCCTGCTCACTCTTGCTCAGGGGGTCGAGTCCAGCTTCCTCGATTGCGGATTCGGGGATATCGAGGCATGGATCGTAGGTGACCAGCGGTCGGTCGCTCTGATCGGTGAACCGAGGTGCTCGGGTGGTCGACTCGGCCCCAGTCGCTGCGGGATCGGCTGGGTCGGAGTCGCCCTGTCCACATGCTGCCACGAATGCGGCCGCGAGGAGCAGGACGAGGACAGAGCGAATTCTTACCTTCACCTGGAAATCTCTCCCGCGATTGCGTTGATTGCGGCGTTGACCGCGCTGTCCTGGTCAGCGTAGGCATCCCCGCCTGCTTCGAACGCATCACGCATGGCCTGGACCGCAGGGACCGAAGTGGACGACCACTCCGGGCGCCCCACCTGCGCGGGACACCCGGAGAGGCTCAAGACGCCGCGGCGGAACCGGTGAGGAGCAAACCCGCCACGAGGGGCAGGACCGAACTGCCGACGACGGCGCTCCCGACGACAGCGGAACCGATGACCGGGCCGGTGAAGTCGGGGGCCGGGACGTCGCCGATCCTGGTCCAGGTGCCGCAGTCCTCGGAGCGGAACGCGTAGTCGGACGGCAGGATCGTGACCACGACGCGACCGGAGTGGGTGTAGTCGTTGGCGAGGATCTCGTCGAAATTGCCGCTGGTCCCGGAGCGCCGTTCCCAATAGCAGCCCATGTGTTCGTCGACCTGACCCGAACCTGCGTACTGGCCGGGCGCGATGTCCGTACCGACGAGATAGGTGCCGTCACCGAAGGTGGGTGACGCCGCTGCAGATCCGACTGTGGCGATCGTCGCGCACACTGCTGCGGTCGTCGTGGCCGCAGCGGCGAGGTACTTGTTCATAGCTGTCTCCTGATGAAAGTTGTAGGGGAGAAACAAGATCAGCGGAGTGCGACGCGGGTTCCGCCGGAGAACATGGAGTCGTGGAGTTCGATTTCGGCGGGGATCGCGTCGACGGGCATGTCGAACACGACCTGCATCGTGACGGTGTTTCCGGGGTTGATCCGGTCCCACACCGCGACGTCGGAACCGAGGCTGATGCCCGCCATCGTGTTGGCGGTGAACGTGCGTCCCGCCTCGTCGTACAGGTCCTGGTCGCTCGGACTCAGACCCTTCGGTTCGCCGGAGATGTTGTGCACCGTCATCGTGACGACGACGAACTGGCCCTGCGCCTTCTCGATGAGGTACGGGTTGTCCCCGACCTGCGCGAGTCCCGTCTGCACATCGGTGACGACGAACTCGAACTTGCCGTCACGAACCGGGGTGTGCAGCCCCGGCGCGGCGGGGCCGGGCTGCGGATCGGCGACGACGGGAGCGGCGTCCGCGGGGGCCGCAGGAGCCGCAGCGTCCGCGGGAGCCGGATCGCTGGCGGTGCGCGGAGTGTCGTCGGAATCCCCGCCGCCGGCGATCGCCGAGACGATCACCAGTGCCGCGAGCGTGCCGACCACCCACGGCCACTTCTTGCGTTTGCGCGACGGAGTCGGCTGCGGGACGGCGCCCGGCTGAGGCGTCCACGGCTGCTGGGGCATCTGCCCCGGGGGCTGGGTCATGACGGTCTCGATTCGTCGATAGGGGATGAGTAGAGGAGTGATCGGACTCTCCTCGGTCGAAGTGATGGGACATATGGTGCAACGGGGGCGGAAACTGCGGAAACGATTACCTCGATAAAGGGGGTTATCGATGATCTCCGGATAGTTCCGTAATCAAAGGGCTAGTTTTGTGCACGACCACTCGCGGAGCGGAAACACGAATCTCCGAGGATTCCCGACCCGTCCCGGGCGCCGACGCCGTCCGCCACGGTAGAACTATCCGCAGGTGCGGGACAGGAAGGCATACAGATGAGCGCGAACAACCGGTTCGGTGAGGACGATTGGGAGCAGCTCGCTCTCGATGAGCTCGGTGAGCTGGGATGGCGGCCGGTCTCCGGTACCCAGATCGCTCCCGGGCAGGGAGAACGCGAATCCTGGGCCGAACTGGTCATTCCGTCCCGGCTGTCGACGGCCCTCGCCCGCTTGAATCCCGCCCTTCCGGTTACGGTCCTCGAGGACGTGGTCAAGGAGGTCACGGCCGCTCGGTCGAGTGACGCGTGCGCCGAGAACGAGCTCGCGCATCGCCACCTCACCGAGGGGGTGCGGACCGTCAGCTATCTGGACGAACGGGGTGCGGAAGTCACCCCGACGGTGCGGCTGCTGTCCATGGTCCCGGACGACAACGACTGGCTGGCCGTCAGCCAGGTGACGGTGATTCGCGGTGACCACGAGCGCCGGTTCGATATCGTGCTGTACCTGAACGGACTGCCGGTGAGCATCATCGAGCTGAAGCGGGCCGGCGACCGGTATGCGACTGTGGCCGACGCACACGCGCAGATGCAGACCTACGTGCGCGAGTTCCCGTCGGCGTTCCGGTTCGTCGACTTCGTGATGCTCTCCGACGGTGTCACCACCCGATACGGAACGCCCTTCACGTCGTACAACCATTTCTCGCCGTGGAATGTCGACGAGCACGGCGTGCCGGTCGCGGCACCCTACGACGGTGACCACACTCCGCTGGGTATTGCGTTGCGCGGTCTGTACTTTCAGGAGAGGTTCCTGCAGCTGCAGCGGGACTTCACTGCGTTCGACCAGAGCGAGAAGGGGCTGGTCAAACGCATCGCCAAGCCGCACCAGTACTTTGCCGTGGTCAAGGCGGTCCGTTCGACCATCGCCGCGGTGTACAGCCACGGTCGGGCAGGGGTCGTCTGGCACACCCAGGGGTCGGGCAAGTCGATGGAGATGGAGCTGTACGCCAACAAGGTGATTCGGCACCCGAAACTCGCCAACCCGACGATTGTGGTCATCACGGACCGCAACGAATTGGACGGGCAGTTGTACGAGACGTTTGCGCGATCTCAGCTGTTACCGGAACAGTCGAAGCAGATTCGCAAGCGGGAAGAGCTTCGGCGGGAACTCTCCGGCCGTACCACCGGAGGGATCTACTTCACCACACTCCAGAAGTTCGGACGCAGCAAGGCCGAGCGTGAGGCCGGCGAAGGGCACCCGCTGCTGTCGAACCGCCGGAACATCATCGTCATCGTCGACGAGGCGCATCGCAGTCACTACGACAACCTCGACGGCTACGCCCGCCACCTGGCCGACGCGCTGCCCCACGCGACCCTCATCGCCTTCACCGGCACACCGGTCTCCACCGCGGACCGTGATACCCGCGCGGTGTTCGGCGCCGACATCGACGTCTACGACCTCACCCGGGCTGTCGAGGACGGTGCGACGGTGCCCGTTGTCTTCGAAAGCCGCTTGGTCAAGGTCGTCTTCGCCGAAGGCGTGACCGAGGACGACCTGGACGCCACTGCTGACGAACTCACTCTCGGTCTCGACGACACCGAACGCGACCGGATCGAGAAGAGCGTCGCCGTCGTCAACGCCGTCTACGGCACGCCGGACCGTCTGCGGCTGCTGGCCGAGGACATTGTCGGGCACTGGGAGCGTCGGCGCCGGGCAATGAGTCCGTTCATCAACTCGGAAGAGCATCCGTTCACGCCGGGGAAGGCTTTGATCGTCGGTGCCACCCGTGAGATCTGCGCGAACCTCTACAACGCGATCGTGGCTCTGCGTCCCGACTGGCATTCGGAGGACCTCGATGCGGGACGTATCAAGGTCGTGTACTCGGGCGGACCTGCCGATCCCGCCCCGATCAGCGATCACGTCCGCCGGGATTCGGCGAATGCGTCGATCAAGAAGCGGCTCAAGGATATCGATGACGAACTCGAGCTCGTGATCGTCAAGGACATGATGCTCACCGGGTTCGACAGTCCGCCGCTGCACACGCTGTATCTGGACCGTCCGCTGAAGGGGGCGCTGCTGATGCAGACACTCGCGAGGGTCAATCGCACGTTCCGCAACAAGCAGGACGGGCTCCTGGTGGCCTACGCGCCGATCGCGGAGCCGCTCGCCGAGGCATTGCGTGAGTACACCGAATCGGACCAGAAATCGAAGCCGATCGGGCGGGACGTCGAAGGAGCGGTGGATGCGGTCAAGGACCTCGTCACGATTCTCGACGGACTGCTGTACGGCACCGACTGGCGGACCAAGATCGCGGCGCCGAGTAGGCGTGCATTCCTCGACGCAGTGTTCTCGGCGGTCGACTTCTTGCGGGATCCGAAGAATCCGGCCAACACCGTCGCTGAAGGCGAAAAAACCCTCGCCGAGAGGTACCGCACCTATTCGTCGCAGTTGTCCCGGGTCTGGGCGCTTGCAGGTGGGCGCCCGGAGTTGAAGGCGCTGGTGCTGCCCGCACAGTTCTTCGAAGAGGTGCGGGTGTACATGGCCAAGTTCGACGCGGAGGAACGGCAGGCCAGTGGCAAAGCGGTGCCGGAGGACGTGCAGCGGGCCCTGCGGCAGCTGATGGCGGCCTCGGTGGAGGCGGACGACGTCGTCGACATCTACCAGGCGGCGGGAATGCCGAAACCGTCCCTGGCGGAATTGAACAACGACTTCGTGGCCAAGGCGCAGAAGGCGATCAACCCGAACCTGGCGATCGAGGCGTTGCGGGCGCTGATCGCCGCGGAATCCCGAAAGGCTGTCCGGCACAATGTGGTGCGCCTGCGATCGTTCTCGGATCGTCTGCAGGACTTGATGAGCAAGTACACCAACAGCCAGCTGACATCGGCGGAGGTGATTGCCGCGCTGGTCGAGATGGCGGCCGAGGTCTCGCACGAATCGGACCGCGGGCTGCGATTCGATCCCCCGCTCGACGAAAAGGAGCTTGCCTTCTACGACGCGGTCGCCCAGAATCCGTCGGCGGTCGAGATCAGGGGAGAAGACATCCTCGCTCAGATCGCCAGGGAACTCGTGCTCGTCATGCGACGCGACGCCACCACCGACTGGACCGTCCGCGAAGACGTCAAGGCACGGTTGAGGTCCCGGGTTCGGCGCCTGCTGGCGCGCTACAAGTACCCGCCGGATGCTCAGCCCGAAGCGATCAAGCTCGTCATCGAGCAGATGGAGACGCTGGCGGCGACAGCACACGAATGAATAGTTCCGGCGTGGTCCGTGTCGTCGAACTCCCTTGTGCACAGATGGTGGCGTGAGTACTCTCGTACTCTTCGCCCTTCGCCGGGTGGAGTCTCCACGCGCTCACCGTGGTATCTCAGTGAGCAGGAAGACATGACAACAGATTTCGTACAGTCTCTCGAGGAGCACCTCGCTTCCGAGCCCGATACCGTTCGCCGCGCCATCGAGGTGATCGGTCAGATCCTCACCGGTGCGGGCGGTCGGCGAGACACCGCCGAGTCGTTCGTCTCACGCAGCCTGGCTGCACCTCTACACGAACTGGCTACTCACGAAGTCGATCTCACCGCTACCACCGAGCTGACCGTCGGTGCCGTGCTGGCCGATCTGATCGAGAGTCATCGACCGCTCACGGGGCCGGGCGAGCTCGACGACCCGCCCTCCTGGCGCAAGCTCGAGCTCGGCGGTTCGGCGGTGTCGATCCCGACATCGATTTCCGCGGCGTTTCCTGCGGGATCGCTCGCGCCGGTCGACCTCGTGGTGCGGGTGAGCGAGTCCTACCAGCACGATCGCAGTGTCCTTCGCGTCTATGCGCGCGCCGACGATCGACGTCATGCGGCGGCGGTCGCCGACACGATCACGCGGCGGGCCGACACCGAACGCAACTTCCTGCGTGGTCGCGTCCTGCTGGCGTCGTGTGGTTCTGTGCTTCGGTTGGAACTCGGGAGTCTCTGTGAGGTGGACCGTTGCGGTCTCGTTCTCCCGGACGAGGTGTGGCGTGAACTCGACACCAATATCGCGGCCGTGACGTCACGGGCGGAGTTGATGCGCAGTCTCGGGCTGGGTACCCGGCGCGGCATCTTGTTGGCCGGGCCGCCCGGTGTCGGTAAGAGTGCGGTGACGCGCACGATCGCGGCCGAGTTGCTCGGCGCGTTCACCGTGATCGTGGTCGACGCCGATGCCGGGGCGTCCCGATTACGGGAGATCTACCGGGAAACACGCAAGCTCGGTCCCACGGTCGTCATTCTCGACGACATCGATCTCTATATCGGTAACCGTTCGCGAGGTTCGGGCGGGCCTTCTCTGGCCGGCCTGCTCGCGGTTCTGGACGGGGTCGAGAAGTACGACGACGTTCTCACTCTGGCGACGACGAACGATCCCGGTGCCCTCGACAGTGCGGCAACGCGTGCGTCCCGGTTCGATTCTGTCGTGCATCTCGGCTATCCCGGTCGTGAGTCCGCGGTGCGGATTCTCGAGGTGTTCACCCGGCCCTTGGGTGTGGAGATCGATTGCGGTGCGGTGCTCGAAGGGCTCGATGGTGATGTTTCGGGTGCGGATCTGCGGGACATGGTGAGCCGTGCGGTTCTCGAGCACGGGTCGGAACTGACCACAGCCAGTTTCCGGGAGGTTGTGCGGGCAGGTCGGTGGAAGGTCGCCGAACTGACCGGCCAGTATCTGTAGCGGCGACGCGCTGGTTGGTTCCGATCGAGTGGTAGCCGCTGATCTGCGATCCGCGGACGTTGTGTGCACCGTGCTCTCGAAGGTTCGGGGGCGCGGTGTGCAGTATGTCCGCGGTTTCGGGGCGTTGTCTGTGTTGGTGCGGGTTAGAGCCGGTCGGGGAGGTGGGGTGCGAGTGCGGTGAGGATGCGTTCGGCTTCGCTGCAGGCTTGTTCGGGTGTGGTGACGTCTTCGTCGGGGCGGTCTGAGGTGGGGGAGTAGGTGACGGAGAGTTGGAAGATTCCGGGTTCGATGTCCATGGTGGCGAAGCAGTTGGAGCCGCCGGTGAATTCGGCGATGGACACGTCGCGTCCGTTGATGGTGGTGCGGTTGTATTCGACGAGTCGTTCGTCGGCGAGAACGCTCTCGAAGGTCATTCCTCTGGCCGCGAACGTTGCTCCGTAGCCGGGGTTCCAATGAGCAACGGAGCATTCGTTGGAGATGGGATTCTGCCGCTCGGTCCGGTGGTGATTCGCTACCGAGAAACCAACTTCTTCGAGCGCGTCGAAAGGGAGGTCGTCGCAGGGGTGGTAGGTGATCGGGATCGGTGCCGCGCTGGTGGTTGTGGCGGTGGGCGAGTCGGTATCGGTGCCGCAGGCGGTGAGCGAGACGGCGGCGAGGAGGCCGAGTCTGCCGACGGCAGCGAGGGTGCGCGAGTGGGTCACTGGTTGGTTCCGATCGAGTGGTAGCCGCCGAGGTTCGTGATCCGCGGACGTTGTGTGCACCGTGCTCTCGAAGGTTCGGGGGCGCGGTGTGCAGTATGTCCGCGGATTCTGGGGTAGTGGGTGCCGTCGGTGTTCGTGCGGGCTAGAGCCGGTCGGGGAGGTGGGGTGCGAGTGCGGTGAGGATGCGTTCGGCTTCACCGCAGGCTTGTTCGGGTGTGGTGACGTCTTCGTCGGGGCGATCCGACGTGGGGGAGTAGGTGACGGAGAGTTGGAAGATTCCGGGTTCGATGTCCATGGTGGCGAAGCAGTTGGAGCCGCCGGTGAATTCGGCGATGGACACGTCGCGTCCGTTGATGGTGGTGCGGTTGTATTCGACGAGTCGTTCGTCGGCGAGGACGCTGTCGAAGGTCATTCCTCTGGCGGAGAAGGTGGCGCCGTAGCCGGGGTCGATGTGGGCGAAGGTGCACCCGTGTGAGATCGGGTTCTGTCGGTCGGTGCGGTCGTGCTCGAGGTCGAACCCGACCTGTGCGAGTGCGTCGAAGGAGAGGTCGTCGCAGGGGTGGTAGGTGATCGGGATCGGTGCCGTGCTGGTGGTTGTGGCGGTGGGCGAGTCGGTATCGGTGCCGCAGGCGGTGAGTGCGGTGACGGTGAGGAGGCCGAGTGCGCCGACGGCGGCGAGGGTGCGCGAGTGGGTCACTGGTTGGTTCCGATCGAGTGGTAGCCGTCGGCGGACTGGGAGTCGGTGGCGAGGTAGGCGTCGAGTACTGCCTGGAGCGAATCGCGGAGATCGCGTGCGTACTTGATGTGCGCTTGGAGGTAGCCGACGGCGGAGCTCTCGTCTGCGATTTGGCCGCCACCGCGGGCTTTGTGCTGGAATTTCTGCACGATCAGCCTCGAGGTCTCGATGTCTGCTTCACCGATTCCGAGGGTCTCGTAGTAGAGCTCGTCGCTCGCTCGGTCCTGTAATCGCTGGAGCTTGCGGATGTAGTCGTCGCAGTAGTTGATGCACTCGCGCATCTTGTCCGGGTCGAGGCTGAGTTGGCCGCTGCCGATGGCTGCGGCGGAAAATGCCTGCCAGCTCCCCGGCGCGGGTGCGTCGCTTGCGCTCATGGTTGTGCTCCCTCCCTGTACGGCTGACGGCCGCTGCACGTCGGCCGAACTCCCCGGCGCGCACCATACCAGCAGGGGCCTGGATCATTGACTGCGCGAAGGCCTGCTGTGTGGGGCGAGGGCCGTTGGTGCCGACGAGGATCGATGCTGCCTCAATGAAGGGCAGCTCCGGCAGGAGCTGCGACCGGCCTGCGGATCCGACCACGGGTCCACTGCCTCGAGGATGCCTCAATGAAGGGCAGCTCCCGAAGGAGCTGCGACACCTCCTGCACGAGTGTGCCGTCCGCGTCGGTGTACGGGCCTCAATGAAGGGCAGCTCCCGAAGGAGCTGCGACTCGGCGGCGTGGAGCTCGGCCTCGACGTCGGACCACTCGCCTCAATGAAGGGCAGCTCCCGAAGGAGCTGCGACACTCGTCATGATGATGATTCCGCGGCTGCCGTAGTGGCTGCCTCAATGAAGGGCAGCTCCCGAAGGAGCTGCGACATCGCAGTGGGCTTCATCGTGTGGGCGATGTGGCGGCCTCAATGAAGGGCAGCTCCCGAAGGAGCTGCGACCGAACACCGGGCCGTTACTCTTGTACGCTCCGTTGACGCCTCAATGAAGGGCAGCTCCCGAAGGAGCTGCGACCCTGGGCAGAGAACCTCGCTGTCGTCGTCGGCGTACCGGCCTCAATGAAGGGCAGCTCCCGAAGGAGCTGCGACGCCGATCGCTACTGCGGTAGCTCACTCGGCGCGTCGGGCCTCAATGAAGGGCAGCTCCCGAAGGAGCTGCGACACCCGGCCGGCCCCCAAGTCCACAACATCGCGTCCGAGCCTCAATGAAGGGCAGCTCCCGAAGGAGCTGCGACCCGACGCACGGAGCTCCGGCAGCGCCGCCTCGAGCGCCTCAATGAAGGGCAGCTCCCGAAGGAGCTGCGACCGCCGAGAAGCTGGGGAAGGACTGGTGGAAGTGAAGCAGCCTCAATGAAGGGCAGCTCCCGAAGGAGCTGCGACCCAGTCACCAGACGGCGACCGGCGACGCGGCTTGCGGGGCCTCAATGAAGGGCAGCTCCCGAAGGAGCTGCGACCGGATTCGGCCGTTGCCGGACAGGATGGCCTGCCCTCCAGCCTCAATGAAGGGCAGCTCCCGAAGGAGCTGCGACGCAGTCATGAGGGATTCATACCAGACGAATCGGACAGCCGCCTCAATGAAGGGCAGCTCCCGAAGGAGCTGCGACGGTCGACGAGCGACTCACCTAGCGCCCGGCTGATCTCGCCTCAATGAAGGGCAGCTCCCGAAGGAGCTGCGACCGGAAGTAGCCTTCGCCGCGGCGGGCGGGATCGACGCCTCAATGAAGGGCAGCTCCCGAAGGAGCTGCGACGACGAGTTGTTCGAGCATCACCTCGGCGTTCTCGCGGCCTCAATGAAGGGCAGCTCCCGAAGGAGCTGCGACTTCGGCCACCCCACACGCCATCACGGAACCGGTGCTCTTCCGCGCCTCAATGAAGGGCAGCTCCCGAAGGAGCTGCGACTGCGGTCCTGCTGCCCGCGTGCACGACCGCCCGACTCATGCCTCAATGAAGGGCAGCTCCCGAAGGAGCTGCGACGACTGTTCGCGTAATTGCGTGGGTGTCACCTGGTAGTGCCTCAATGAAGGGCAGCTCCCGAAGGAGCTGCGACATCGCGTTCATCGCGAACCTGGACCTGTGCGCGATGCCTCAATGAAGGGCAGCTCCCGAAGGAGCTGCGACACGCCAGCCGGAGCGGTCGCTGTGGACGTCCCATGCGGTGCCTCAATGAAGGGCAGCTCCCGAAGGAGCTGCGACGTCGAGAACAAGTTTCGCTACGGCGCCGCCGCCCCCGTCGGCCTCAATGAAGGGCAGCTCCCGAAGGAGCTGCGACATCGGCCTCCACGCGCATGCAGCACTGGGGGCAAATTCCGAGCCTCAATGAAGGGCAGCTCCCGAAGGAGCTGCGACGGTGCGGGCTCTACGGCCTTAACCCTGCACGACTTGGGGGCCTCAATGAAGGGCAGCTCCCGAAGGAGCTGCGACTCGGCACCGTGGTCGGCCTCGGTGCGGCCCTCGACGGCCTCAATGAAGGGCAGCTCCCGAAGGAGCTGCGACTCGACCCGGTGCGATGTCTCATCGCCACCCGCACGGAGGTGCCTCAATGAAGGGCAGCTCCCGAAGGAGCTGCGACAGCGCCTCAAATTTACCCCCTCTGACCAGCGGCGGAACACCCCTCCCGCGAGCGCTCCGCTTCCGAGTGCTGAAATCCGAGGGCCACAATGGGGTGGACGACGCGTACGCGCTCTCTACCTGCGGAAACGAGGCGCGAGCGCTCCCCGGGGATTTGTGCACTGACGGAGCGCTCGCAAAGGGGTTCTCCTGGGCTCGCTGTCGTCGAGGGAACCGTGCCACTCGAGGGAAGTCCCCGGCTCTTCTCCGACACTGATGCCGAGCAGTCTTGAGTCGGTGGAACCGGCTGTCGCTCAATGCCGGTGGAACCGGCCCGGATCGGCTTGATCGCGCGGCTTGACGATGATCTGGTCCAGGTTGACGTGCGGCGGCCGGGACGCGACGAATCCGATGATCTCGGCGATGTCGTCCGCGACCAGCGGGTCGATCCCCTCGTACACCTTGTCGGCGCGATCCTGGTCGCCGTCGAAGCGAACCAGGGAGAACTCCGTCTCCACCGCGCCCGGCGCGATCTCGGTGAGCCGCACCGGCTTACCGAGAAGCTCCCCGCGCAGGGTGCGATGGAGGACGGCCTGGGCGTGCTTGGCCGACGTGTACCCGGAGCCGTTGTCGTAGGCGGAGAACGCCGCCACGGAGGTGACCGTGACGATCAGTCCGTCTCCGGAATCGATCAACTTGGGCAGTAGGGCCTTGGTGACCCGCAGCGTGCCCAGCACGTTCGTCTCCCACATCCAGCGCCAGTCGTCGAGGTCCGCCTCGAGCACCGTGGCCAGCCCCTTGGCGCCACCCGCGTTGTTCACCAGCACGTCCACCCGCGGCAGCACCGCGCCGAGAGCCGCCACCGAGTCCTCGTCGGTGACGTCCAGTTCGATGGCGGTGCCGCCGATCTCGTCGGCGAGCTTCTCGAGACGGTCCAGCCGGCGGGCGCCGACCACGACGTGGAAGCCCTGCTCGGCGAGGGTGCGGGCGGTGGCTTCGCCGATTCCCGAGCTGGCTCCGGTGACGACGGCGATACGGGTGTCCGGTGCAATGGTCATGGCGACGATCGTAGGCTCAGACACCTACCGGCTCGTCGATCACCGAGTACTCGCTCGCGTCGCCGGCGATCGAACGGCTCTGCTCACCGTTCACGCTCACCGGGACGTCGCCGGCGAGGGTGATCCGGTGCAGCCGGCGGTGCTGGTCGTCGTAGTCCGCGACCGCGTAGTGCTGGGTGGCACGGTTGTCCCAGATCGCGACGTCACCGGGCTGCCAGCTCCACCGGGTGGTGTACTCGAGCGAGACGGCATGGTCCTGGAGGACCTTGAACAGTGCCTGGGACTGTGAGCTGCTGAGGCCCACCAGGCTCTTCACGAAGTGGCCCAGCAGCAGGGTGCGCTCGCCGGTCTCGGGATGCACGCGCACGACGGGGTGCTCGGTCTCGAAGTAGGTGGACTGGAACTCGGCGCGGTACTCGCTGGTCTTCGCGTCCGTGGCGCGTTCGGCGCTCGTCGCCGCGTAGTCGTAGACATTGGTGTGTGTGGCCCACAGGTTCTCGGCGAGCAGCCGGAGCGGCTCGGGGAGCGCGTTGTAGGCCGCGACCCCGGACGCCCACGTGGTGGTGCCGCCGTACGAGGGCAGCTCGATCGCGCGCAGGATCGATGCCTTCGGGATTCGGTCGACGAAGGTGACGTCGGTGTGCCAGCTGTTGGCCTTGCCGAAATCGGAGTCGATCGGCAGCACGCGGGTGCCCCGGGAGGTGACGGTCGGGTGTGCGGTGGTGGGGCTGCCGAGCAACTCGGCGAACGCGTACTGCTCGTCGTCGGTCAGGTGATCTTGACCATGGAAGAACACCACCTTGTGGGTGAGCAGCGCAGTGCGAATCGACGACACGACCTGCTCGTCGAGGTTGCCGGACAGACGGACTCCGTCGATCCGGGCACCGATGTGCGCGCCGAGCTTGACCACGCTCGGGGTGGTCACGGGGGTGGCGGACGTCGTGGCGGGTGCTGCGGCGAGTGATGCGGACATCGTCGGCCTTTCACGGAAAGGGGCAGTGGGGATCCCCGCCACCGCATCACGCAGGAGGCGGCTCCCGGAAGCGTTCGGCTCAGCCCGATCCCAACACCGCACGGCGTCTGCGATTGGAGGCATCCGGGAAAGCTGCTATTTTCATGGCATGCCCTCGAGTCGGCCCACCCAACTGCGCGTCACCTATGTGACTGCTGCGCTGGGTTCTCGGCTGCCTTTGGCGCGGGAACTGTGTTGTCCCCGCACCTTCTGCAGCTGACCTGCGCTGCCGTCCCCTCCACCCGAAGTTCGCCTCCGGCGACACGTGGTCTCGTAGGGATGCGGAGCGCTCCGCATCGACAATTCGAGGACGACACCCGTGTCCGTACCCACTCTTTCGCCCGCACTCTCCAACTCCGCACGCCCCGGGACGGCCTCCCGCACCGCCCGAGGTGCCCGATCGCGACCGGTCATCGTCGCGCCGGAACTGGGGCTGAGTGACACCCCGGCGGCCGCCGTGTTCCGGGTCGCGCGTGCCCGAGGCCCCATTGCCAGGGACGCCGCGGCCAAGGCCACGGGGTTGAGCATCGCCACCGTCAATCGTCAAGTGTCCGCGCTGCTGGACATCGGTGTCCTGCGCGAACGCGCCGACCTCGCCCCGTCGGGGGCGGTCGGCCGGCCCCGTGTCCCGTTCGAGGTCGATCACGACCCGTACCTGACCGTGGGAATCCACATCGGTGCCGTCGTGACCAGCATCATCGCCAGCGACATCCGAGGGAAGGTGCTCGGCGCCGTCGAGGTGCCCACACCGCGGTCGCCCGCACCGGAGGCACTGGCCTCGATCGCCCGCAGCGCCAGGGCCTTCGCCTCCCGCTGGCATCGACGTCGCCCCCTGTGGGCCGGGGTCGCGATCGGCGGCCGGGTCGACACCCGCACCGGCGTGGTCGATCACCCGCGCCTGGGATGGTCCGAGGCGCAGGTCGGCGCCGTCGTCGCCGCGGGGCTCGGTCTGCCGGTGTCCGTGGCGCCCCACGTCGAGGCCATGGCGGCCTCGGAACTGCTGCTCACCCCCGATCAGGTGGACACCACCACCGGTCCCGGTGACACCGGGCTGTACTTCTACGCCCGGGAGACCGCGGGCATCGCGATCACGATCGGAGGGCGGGTGCACACCCCGTCGAACGGTCCCGGATCCATCGCGCACCTGCCGACCGGGTCGTCGTCGCAGTGCTCGTGCGGATCCACCGGCTGCCTCGAGGCCACGGTCAGCGACCGGGCGGTGCTCACCGCCGCGGTCGATGCCGGAATCCTCGACGGCACCCCGTCGATGACGGCGCTGGTCAAGGCGGCTGCCGACGGCTCGGTGCCGGCACACGACCTGCTCGTGGACCGGGCTCGCGTCCTCGGCCGGACGGTGGCGATCCTGCGTGACCTGTTCAACCCCGATCGGGTGATCCTGGGCGGGCAGGCGTTCACCGCATACGAGGCCGGAATCCCGCACGTCGCATCCGCTTTCGCGCAGGCGTCCTCGCTCGAACGCAAGGACATCCGGATCACCGGGTTCGGCAACCGCGTGCAGGAGTACGCATCCACCGTGGTGTCGCTGAGCGGCGTCTTCTCCGATCCCGTGTCGGCCATGCGGCGGGCGTCGGCCTGACCGGTCGACCACCGAGCGCGGCCCCTCCCCACATTCAGGGGAGGGGCCGCGCTCGTCTCGGGAGGTCAGTCGACCGGCGTGAACTCACGCTCGCGCAGCGGAACCCGCGTGTAGCTGTGGGTGGGGCGCGGTCGGCGGCCGAGGAACAGCAGGGCGACGAGCGCGGCCAGCGCGAACCCGGCGGCGACGAGGATCGTCGGCCCGGTCGCGGTGCCGGAGGGGTCGCTGCGCTGGAGCGGTCCGTACACCGTCATCAGCACGGCGAGGCCGAGCGCCCCGCCCACCTGGATGCCCGTCTGCATGAGGCCGGACGCCGCGCCGGTGTCCTCCGCGGGCGCGTTCTGCACCACGAGCGCACTCAGTGGCACGAACGCGAGGCCCGCTCCCACGCCCAGCACCAGTGACGGCCCCAGGATCGACGCCGCGTAGGAGCTCGCGGGTCCGAGCAGGGACATCCAGACGAGCCCGACGACGAACAGGGCGATCGCCGAGGTCAACGTGCGCTGCGGGCCGAACCGATCGACGACGCGGGCCGTCACGCCCGAGACGACGAGCCCGAGATTCACGAGCATGAACGGCAGGAAGGCCAGCCCGGTGGTGAGGGAGTCGTAGCCCTTGACGTCGTGCAGGAAGAGCACGACGAAGGTGAACATCCCGATCATGGCGCCGGGGATGAGCAGGATCGCCACGTAGGGCGCGAGCTTGGCGCGGCTGTCGAGGATGCGGGGAGGTAGCAGCGGCTGCCCGGCGCGTCGTTCCACGAGGACGAAGGCGATCAGTCCGGCGGCGCCGAGTGCGAACGCGACGAGGGCACCGGGATCGGTCCAGGCGTGTTCGGCGGCGCGGATGAATCCGTAGACCAGTGCCGTCATCCCCACCGTCGATGTGACCGCGCCCGCCACGTCGAATCGTCCTCGTACCCGGGCGCCTTCGGCGACGGTGAACGGGACGGCGAGAAGGATGGCGAGTCCGATCGGCACGTTGACGAACATGACCCAGTGCCAGGAGAGCCGGGTGGTGAGGATGCCGCCGAGGAGGAGACCCAGCGCCCCGCCCGAGGCGGCACCGATGGAGAACCACGAGATCGCGCGCGTGCGTCCCGGCCCCGGCGGGAAGTTCTGTGCGATGAGCCCGAGTGCGGTGGGCGCTGCCAGGGCGGCGCCGACGCCCTGTGCGATGCGGGCCGCCAACAGCATCCATCCCTCGGTGGCGAATCCGCCGAGCAGTGACGCCACCGTGAAGACCGCCGTGCCCACCAGCAGTGCGCGTCGTCGCCCGATCACGTCGCCGATCCTGCCTCCGAGCAGGAGCAGGCCGCCCACGGAGAGGGCATAGGCGTTCATCACCCAGGACTGGTCGACGGGGGTGAAGCCGAGATCGTTCCGGATCTCGGGCAATGCGATCGTGACGATGGTGCCGTCGAGCACGATCATGAGCTGGCTGGCGACGATGAACGCCAACCCGAACCAGGTCCGCCGGGACACGGTGTCCGCGGCGGCAGTGGGGGCGGTGGTCACGGCGGTGCTCCTCGGGTCGGGGGTATCGTGGGAATCGGAGAGCGTCTCCAAATGGAGAGTGTCTCCGGATGTGAATATACGGAGAGAGTCTCCGCTTGCGCAAGAAGGGGTGAGGTGTCCCATGTCACGATCGGTGGACGCGCCGGCCAAGCCGATGCGGGCGGACGCCCGGCGCAACTACGAGCGGATCGTCGAGGTCGCCACCGAGACGTTCCTCTCGTGCGGGGTCGACGCGTCGCTCGACGAGATCGCGAAGAAGGCGGGTGTCGGCGCGGGCACGCTGTACCGGCACTTTCCCACGCGTGATCTGCTCGTGGCCGCCGCTCTCCGGCACAGCATGGACACCCTGACGCGCGACGCCGAACGGGACGCCGCGGAACTGCCGGCGGACGAGGCTCTGACGAACTGGATCCGGTCGCTGGCCCGGCATTCGGGGAGCTTCAAGGGCCTGCCCGAGACGATCATCGCGGCCGGGCAGGACGCCGATTCGCCGCTGTTCACCACCTGTACCGGTGCGCGGGTCGTGGGCGGACGCATCCTCGACCGCGCGCAGCGCGAGGGTTCGGTGCGCGCGGACCTCGACATCGACGAGGTGTTCACCATCGCGACCCTGATCGCGATGGCCGGCCCACAACGGAAGTGCCAGGGCGGCCCGAGCGTGGATCGCCTGATCACCCTGTTCCTGGAAGGGATCTCGCCGCGCTGATCCCTGGAAGGGGTCCCACCGCGCTGATCCCTGGAAGGGATCCCACTTCGCTGATTCGGTGACCGCCGATGGGTCAGAGCGGGAGGGCGGTCTCCCGGTATCCGGCGGGCGCGCCGCGCAGGCGGAACCATTCCTGCCCGAACGCTGCGCGCAACTCGTCGTCGGAGAGATTCAGGAACGGCCCGAAGTCGCCGATCTGCGTGCGGTGCGCGTGCATCGCGGCGCGCTTCGCCTCGATCGCCCCGCGGACGTCGACGAACGTCGTCAGCTCCGACTCCGGCAGCCCGAAGGTGTCCAGGTCCGGGATCTGCGCATCCTCCGGCCCGGACGGCCGCAACGTAATCAGACGCCGTACGTGGTCGCGATTGACGGCCGCCTCGTACACCGCGTCGACCCCGGCCAGTCCCGCCGCTCGCACACCGACGTGGTGGACCTGGATGTGGTCGGGGTGACCGTATCCGCCGTTCGGGTCGTAGACGGTGACGACGTCGGCGGACTCCTCGTGCAGGACGTCGGCGAGCCGACGAGCGGCCTCGTCCGGATCCGCGTTGCAGAAGGCGGCGGACGCGGAGTTGGAGGCGGTGCCCGCCATGCCCGAATCGGCGTAGGGCAGGAAGACGACGCGTTGCGCGCCGAGCAGCGCCGCCGACGCCTCCAGCTCGGAGCGCCTCCGCTCCGCCAGGGATTCGCCGTCACGGAGAATGCCCTCGGGGACCTCGCCGAGGGCGCCGTCGGTGGCGGTGACGAGTACGACCCGGTGTCCCTCGTCCGCGGCGCGGCGAATGATGCCGCCGGTGGTGAAGACCTCGTCGTCGGGATGGGCGTGGAAGCACACCAGGACACTCATTCCGCCCATCGTGCCAGAGCGGCCGGTGGATGCGCCGGTCGAGTTGTCAGCTGCGAGCACATCTGTGAGGCTCGGCAATGACCGTCGGTGCCACCCCGCGCCGGCGACGAGCAGAGAGATTCGAGCACACCCCGATGAGGCACCACCCGGCCGAGGACCCGGCCCCGGGATTTTCCCGGCGAACCGAACTGTCCCGGCATAACGGCCTTTCCGCGCATACCGACCTTCGGCGGCGAACCGGCGGTGCGACACCGTGATCGGGCACTACCGGGTCATCTTCGCCGCGCCCGGGTCGGTGGCGTTCTCCGCCGCCGGATTCGTCGCGCGGCTGCCGATCGCGATGGTCGGCATCGGAATCGTCACCATGCTGTCCGAACTCCGCGGCAACTATGCCCTCGCGGGAGCTCTCGCCGCCGTGTTCGCGCTCGCGAACGCTGTACTGACGCCGGTGGTTTCGCGGGCCGTCGATCGGTACGGCCAGAGCCGCGTCCTGCCGGTCGCCACCGCCGTGAGCGCGATCGGTATCGCGAGCATGCTCCTCGCGGTGCGCCTCGACGCTCCCGACTGGGCATTGTTCGTCTGCGTGCTGCCCGCCGGATTCATGCCGACCATGGGCGCGATGGTGCGGGCCAGATGGACCGAGATCTATCGGGGCAGTGGAAAACTGCGCACCGCGTTCGCCTTCGAAGCGGTCCTCGACGAGGTGTGCTTCATCGCCGGTCCGGTGATCTCGGTCGGACTGTCGGTGGCGGTGTTCCCCGAGGCGGGCCCGCTCGCCGGGATGGTCCTGCTCGTGGTCGGCAGTACCGCACTCGTCGTCCAGCGCGGCACCGAGCCGCCGGTGCATCCGCGCGGGACGGAGCGGGCCACCTGGGTGATGCGGAACCCGGCGATGTGGATGCTGGTGATCGTCATGGTCTCGATGGGCACGATCTTCGGGGTGATCGACGTGAGCGCGATCGCGGTGACGCGTGAACTCGGTGCCCCGGGCTCGGCCACACTCGTCCTGGCCCTGTTCGCCGGTGGATCCGCCACTGCCGGACTCGTGTTCGGCACGCTCGACCTGGTGGCTCCACTGCACAGACAACTGCTGATCGCGGTCGGTGTCCTCACGGTGCTGATGCTTCCGCTGCTGTTCGTGGAGTCGATTCCGGCGGTGGCCGTCGCCTATGTCTTCGCCGGAGCTGCCGTGGCACCGACCATGATCGTCACGATGGGTCTGGTCGAGCGGACCGTCGCGGCATCGGCACTCACCGAGGGAATGACCTGGACGGTCGCCGGACTCGGTGTCGGCGTCTCCGCGGGCTCCGCTCTCGCGGGACAGATGATCGACCGGTTCGACACCACGGCGGGCTTCGCCGTGGCGGTCGTCGCGGCGGCACTGGCCTCTATGGTGTCGGCATGGCTATTCGTGAGACCACCGGCAGCGACGGCACCGCACTCGTCTACTCGGTGACGGGATCACCCGACTCCGGGAAGACCCTGGTCCTGTTGCACGGCTGGGCGCAGTCGTCCCGGTGCTGGGGCGAGGACGTGCTCGCCGAACTCGCGGACCGGTACCGGCTCGTCGCGGTCGACCTGCGTGGACACGGGTACTCGGGTGCGCCCGACAGCGGTTACGACGATCCCGCCGTCTGGGCGGGGGACGTGCGTGCGGTGCTCGATGCCGAGGGGATCGCCGAGGGCGCGGTACTGCTCGGCTGGTCCTACGGCGGGCTCGTCATCTGCGACTACCTCGCCGCGCACGGCAGCGGTGCGGTGGACGGCATCGTGCTGGTCGGGGCGATCACGGGTATCGGGCGAGGACGCAAGGGCGGCAAGGTCGGGCCGGCGATGCGTGCGGCTGTTCCGGACGCCATGTCCGAGGACCCGAGGACGGCCATCCGGGCCCTCGGCTCGTTCGGTACCGCTCTCACCGGGCCTCCCGAAGGCAAGGGGGTCACGTCCCAGGCGCTGTTCGGGGCCAGCCTCTCCACCCCGCCGCGGGTGCGGGCCGCGCTGTTCGCCCGGGAAGCCGACCACGACGATCTCCTCCGTGCCCTGGACGTTCCGGCCCTGGTTCTGCACGGCACCGCCGATTCGGTGGTGGACGTGTCGGCGGGGGAGCAC
Source organism: Rhodococcus triatomae (assembly GCF_014217785.1). NCBI lineage: Bacteria > Bacillati > Actinomycetota > Actinomycetes > Mycobacteriales > Nocardiaceae > Rhodococcus > Rhodococcus triatomae. The sequence continues at coordinate 3,273,956 of NZ_CP048814.1, forward strand.
GCCGCAGCGCTGATCCCGGACGTGCGGACGTCCTTCTGGGACGGCTGCGATCACGGCCCGTTCGTCGAGGACCCGAAGCGCTTCGTCACCGAGGTGAGCGAGTTCGTCGACTCGCTCGGGTGAGCGAGCGCGCTCGCGGACCCGGGCCGCGAGCGCCTTCGCGCGGGTGAGGCAGTATGGAGGAGTGACGTCCCAACGCAGTGCACGCCCGCACCGGGTGGCTGTTCTCTCGGTGCACACCTCGCCGCTGGCGCAGCCGGGCACCGGCGATGCGGGCGGAATGAACGTCTACGTCCTGCAGACCGCGATCGAGCTGGCTCGCCGCGGTGTGGAAGTGGAGATCTTCACCCGGGCGACGTCGTCCGCCGACGCCCCGGTGCACGAGGCGGCGCCGGGGGTACTGGTGCGACACCTCGAGGCCGGGCCGTTCGAGGGCCTGGACAAGCGTGACCTGCCGACGCAGCTGTGTGCGTTCGCCGCTGGTGTGCTGCGCGAGGAAGCCCGCCACGAACCGGGGTACTACGGGCTCGTCCATTCGCACTACTGGCTCTCGGGTCAGGTGGGCTGGCTGGCCAGGGATCGGTGGGGTGTGCCGCTCGTGCACACGGCGCACACCCTCGCCGCGGTGAAGAACGCCTCGCTGGCCGCGGGGGACACCCCGGAGCCGCCGGCCAGGGAGATCGGCGAACGGCAGGTGGTCACCGAGTCCGACCGGATGGTGGCGAACACCGCCGAGGAGGCCGACCAACTCGTCGCGCTGTACGGCGCGGACGCGGACCGCGTCGACGTCGTCGCTCCCGGTGCCGACCTGACCCGTTACCGGCCGGGCGACCGGCGCTCGGCGCGCAGGGCACTGGGGATCGCCCCGGACGAGCACGTGGTCACGTTCGTCGGCAGGATCCAGCCGCTCAAGGCACCCGATGTACTGCTGCGGGCTGCTGCCGAACTCGTCGCCCGCGACCCTGCCTCCCGGCTGCGGGTACTCGTGGTGGGCGGGCCCTCCGGGTCGGGCCTGGACCGGCCGGATTCGCTCATCGAACTGTCGTCGGCGCTCGGGATCTCGGCGCGGGTGAGCTTCCTCCCGCCGCAGGCGCCCGACACGCTCGCCGAGGTGTACCGCGCCTCCGATCTGGTCGCCGTGCCCAGCTATTCGGAATCCTTCGGGCTGGTGGCGATCGAGGCGCAGGCCTGCGGTACCCCGGTCGTCGCCGCGGACGTCGGCGGACTCGGCGTGGCGGTTCGCCACGGCGACACCGGCCTGCTGGTGCCCGGCCACGGCACGCACGACTGGGCATCCGCGATCGAATCGTTGCTGCGGGACTCGGGGGAGCTGGATCGCCTGTCCGCCAACGCCGCCCGGCACGCGGAGAGTTTCTCCTGGGGACGTACGGCCGAAGGCCTGCTCGAGAGCTACCGTCGTGCAGGCATCCACGACATCGACGAAGACGGTCCGGCCGATTTGCTGCCCCGCCGGGTACGGGGGATGCGGCGACTCCGCCGGGCCGGGGGAGTGCGGGTATGAGCGGAACCGATCACCTCGCCGATCTCATCGAGGGAGTGCTCACCGAGCGCGAACTCGAGTTCAGCCGCAAGGCCGACGACAACTTCGTCGTCGAGCTGCCCGGCGAGCGGAAACTGAAGACCACCACCCTGCTGACCGTGGGCAATCACGGGCTGCGGGTCGAGGCGTTCGTGTGCCGCAAGCCCGACGAGAACTTCGAGGGCGTCTACAAGTACCTGTTGCGGCGCAACCGTCGGCTCTACGGAGTCGCGTACACGATCGACAAGATCGGCGACATCTACCTGGTCGGGCGGTTCGCCGCCCAGGCCGTCACCGCCGACGAGATCGACCGGATCCTCGGCCAGGTGCTCGAGGCGGCCGACGGCGACTTCAACGTGCTGCTCGAGCTGGGCTTCGCCTCCTCGATCAAGCGGGAATGGGCGTGGCGGGTCTCGCGCGGCGAGTCCCTCGCCAACCTGAAGGCGTTCGAGCACCTCATCGAGGAGTAGGCCAGCCTCCTGACCCGGATGCCGTGGCGTGCGGAGCAGCGTGCAGATCGATGAACCTGCGGTTCACTTTCGGGCAGTGCCGCGTGCGGCCGGACGGTGATCCGGATAGAGTCGGGCGCGGCCTGTGGGATCAGTCACAGGTTGGTATATGTTTCTCCCTGTCACAGAAATGTGGCTACACCCGCTCAACACGTCGAAGAGAGGCCACCGTGAGCTTCAAGAGCCCGTTCCCGGACGTCGAAATCCCCGATGTCAGTGTCTACGACTTCCTGTTCGGATCGTTGAGCGATGCGGATCGCGATCGTCCGGCGCTGACCGACGGTGCCTCGGGCACGACCACCACCTACGGCCAGCTCGCGGCCCAGGTCGACGGCGTCGCGGGCGCGCTCGCCGCACGCGGTGTCGGCGTCGGTGACGTCGTGGGACTGCACTCGCCGAACGTGCCCGCGTTCGCCGCCGTGTTCCACGGCATCCTGCGCGCGGGCGCCACGGCGACCACGATCAATGCCCTGTACACCGCCGAGGACATCGCCAAGCAGCTCACGGACTCGAAGGCGAAGGCGCTGTTCACGGTCTCCCCGCTGCTGCCACAGGCCAAGGCTGCCGCTGCTCAGGTCGGTATTCCGGACGATCTGGTCATCGTGCTCGACGGCGCGGAGGGCCATCCGTCGCTGCGGGATCTGCTCGGTCAGGGTGCGCCTGCCCCGCAGGTGAGCTTCGACCCGGCGACCCACCTCGCCGTGCTGCCCTACTCGTCCGGTACCACCGGTCGCCCCAAGGGCGTCATGCTCACGCACCGGAACCTGGTGGCGAACGTCTGTCAGATCGTGCCCCGGATGGGCATCGCCGCGGACGACAGGCTCCTCGCGGTGCTGCCGTTCTTCCACATCTACGGCATGACGGTGCTGCTGAACGCCGCTCTCTACCAGCGTGCCTCGCTGGTGACGATGCCGAAGTTCGATCTCGTCGAGTTCCTGAAGATCGTCGCCGACCAGAAGTGCACGTACGTGTTCATCGCCCCGCCGGTGGCGGTGGCCCTGGCCAAGCATCCGCTGGTCGACCAGTACGACCTGTCCTCGGTGCACACGATCTTCTCCGGTGCCGCTCCGCTCGACAACGAGCTCGGCAAGGCCGTCGCGACCCGGCTGAACTGCGCGGTGCGTCAGGGCTACGGCATGTCCGAGATGAGCCCCGTCAGCCATTCGATCCCGTTCGACCGCGACGACGTCGCGCTGGATTCGGTCGGCTTCACCATCGCGAACATGGAGTGCAAGCTGGTCGATCCGGGCACCGGCGAGGAGGTCGCGTACCCCGAGCCCGGTTCCGGCAAGATCAGCGAGCCCGGCGAGCTGTGGTGCAAGGGGCCGAACATCATGCTCGGCTACCTCGGTAACGACGCGGCCACCGCGGAGACCCTGGACGCGGACGGCTACCTGCACACCGGTGACATCGCGACCGTCGATGCCGACGGCGTGGTCACGATCGTCGACCGCCTCAAGGAGCTCATCAAGTACAAGGGCTACCAGGTGCCGCCCGCCGAGCTCGAGGCGCTGCTGCTCACCCATCCGCAGATCGCCGACGCCGCGGTCATCGGGGTGCTGGACGCGGACGGCGAGGAGGTGCCGAAGGCATTCGTCGTCAAGCAGGCCGAAGCCGACCTCGACGAGGACGCGGTGATCGCGTTCGTCTCCGAGCGGGTCTCCCCGCACAAGAAGGTCCGCAAGGTCGAGTTCATCGACATCGTGCCCAAGTCCGCGGCAGGCAAGATCCTCCGCAAGGACCTGCGCGCGGCCGAGGCGTCCGCCAAGGCCTGATCCCCGCGGCCGCCACGGCCTGAGCACTACCGGATGAATGGCACTGTCATCGCCTCAGAGGCGATGACAGTGCCATTCATCCGTCTGGGGAGGGCGCGGGCGCGCTGAACGCACCCCGGCACGGGAGTAGCTTCGGAGGGGTGAGGACGCCACGATGACACCCACCACGCAGCGCGTCGACTCCGGTGCGACGCTGACCATCGCCGAGGCCGCCGAGAAGCTGGGCCTGACCACGCACACCCTGCGGTACTACGAGCGGGACGGTTTGCTGCTGGACGCGGTCGATCGCGCCACTTCCGGCCATCGCCGATACGGCGCCCGCGACCTCGAATGGATCACGCTGGTCACCCGGCTGCGCTCCACGGGCATGCCGATCCGCGAGATCCGCGCCTACACCGAACTGTGCCGGGCGGGCGAGGGCAACGAGCCCCGGCGGCTGGAACTGTTGCGCGCGCACCGCGAGCGGGTCTTGGCGCAGCTCGCGGAGGTCACCGACCACCTCGGTGCGATCACCCGCAAGATCGACATCTACGAGAACCGGATCGGGTGGCCCGAGCGCTGAGCGCTTGACTTCGAGCGCGCTCGAAGCCGAATGCTGGAGCCATGACGAACGAACACATCGACTCCGTCCGGACCACTCTCGCCTCGCGCCGCCTCGGTTCCGCCGAACACGGTTCCGAGTTGACCGTCTCCAGACTCGGACTCGGGTGCATGGGGATGTCCGAGTTCTACGGTGCCGCCGACGAGCGCGACGGCATCGCCGTCATCACCCGAGCCCTCGACTCCGGGGTGACGCTGCTCGACACGGCCGACATGTACGGGCCGTTCACCAACGAGGAGCTCGTCGGGCGCGCGATCGCGGGGCGGCGCGACGACGTCGTCCTGGCCACGAAGTTCGGGAACGTACGCTCGGCCGAGGACCCCACCTACCGGCGCATCGACGGCAGCCCCGCATACGTCCACGCCGCCTGCGACGCGAGCCTGCGCCGTCTCGGGGTGGACCACATCGATCTGTACTACCAGCACCGGGTCGATCCCGCCGTGCCGATCGAGGACACCGTCGGCGCGATGGCGGAACTGGTGCAGGCCGGCAAGGTCCGACGGCTGGGCCTGTCCGAGGCGTCGGCCGCCACCGTCCGGCGTGCGCACGCGGTCCACCCGATCACCGCATTGCAGAGCGAGTACTCGCTGTGGACCCGTGATCTCGAGGCCGAGATACTGTCCACGCTGCGCGAACTCGGTATCGGACTCGTGCCGTACTCGCCGCTCGGCCGAGGGTTTCTCACCGGTGCGATCCCCTCGGTCGACGTCCTCGATCCCGCCGACTTCCGGCGCGCGAATCCGCGATTCCAGGGTGCCGCGCTCGACGCGAACCTCGCCCTCGTGAACCGGGTTCGCGAACTCGCCGAGCGCAAGGGGATCACCGCCGGCCAACTGGCCCTCGCGTGGGTTCTCGCGCAGGGGCCGGACGTCGTGCCGATCCCCGGTACCAAACGCATCGCCTACCTGGACGAGAATCTCGGCGCGGCAGCGGTGTCCCTGACCGATGCGGACCTCGCCGAGCTCGACGCGGCCGTCCCGGTCGGTGCCGCCGCCGGAGAGCGCTACCCGGACATGTCGAGCATCGACACCTGATCTGCCGGTCCCTGTCGGATCTGCAGACCGTGCCATTCATCCATGGGGTGGGGTGTCGGGTGGGGGTGGGGTGACGGGCTGGGTGAGGGTGACGACGCGGTCGGCGGCCGCGATCGTCGCCGGGCGGTGGCTGACGAGGATTCGGGTGCAGTCGAGTGCGGCGATGACGCCGAGGATCTCGGCCTCGGTGCCCGCGTCCAGGGCGGCGGTCACCTCGTCCAGGACGAGGATGCGCGGGCTCCTGACGAGTGCCCGCGCCAGGCACAGCCGGGCGTGCTGGCCACCGGACAGCCGGACGCCGCCCTCACCGAGGTCGTCGTCGAGCGCGATCCACCTGTCGGCACCGACACGCGACAGTGCCCGGTGCAGCGTCTCGTCCGGCACCGGGCGAGGTATCCCGAGGACGAGGTTGTCCCGGACCGTTCCGTGGAACAGTGCCGCATCCTGTTCGACGAAGCCGAGGACCTCGCGCAGGTCGGTGTCGTCGACGTCGGTGAGTGCGACGACGGCATCCGGCCCGACGAGCTCGATCGTTCCGCCGTCCGGATCCCACACGCGCGCGAGCAGGGCGGCGAGCGTGGATTTGCCCACCCCCGAATCCCCGACGATCGCGACGAGTTCGCCGGCCTCGATGTCGAGATCGAACCCGTCGAGCACCGGAGCGGTGCGGTACCCGAATTCGAGGGATCGGGCCCGAAGCCCCAGTGGCCCCGTGGGTATCTCGCGCGGGTCCGGCGCCGCTCGCACCACGGCAGGACGGTCGAGCTCGTCCCCGATCCGGGCAGCGGAGGCTGCCAGGGGAGGCAGCGCCGCCGCGGTGCCCGCGACGTCGGCGAGCGGAGCGAGGATCCCGAGCGTGAGCGCGGCGAGTGCGGCGGTCCACTCCACGGGGACGGATGCCGTCGTCGCGCCGGTGACGAGGACCGCGACCACCGAGAGCGCGAGGACGAGGTCACGGAGCGACTCCGAGCGGCGGATCCGTGCCTCGCGGCGGCCACGGGCATCCGCCGCGACACGCGAGAGGCCCGCGATCTCCCGGCGCAGCGGTCCACGCAGCCCGTACCCGAGGACGTCCCGAACACCGCCGAGGACGTCGGCCACCCGCGCGGACAGTGCGGACTGTGCCGCCACCGTCGCCCTGCCGTCGACGTCCGCGTTCCTGGCCGAGGCCGCGGTCACCACGACGACGAGCACTCCCGCCGCGACGAGCACGAGCGAGACGGGCGGGGCCACCACGCCGACGAGAACACTCCCCGCGACGAAGACGAGGGCCGTCGAGGCGAACTGGGCGACGGTGTGGGCGTAGAAGAACTCCAGTTTCTCGATGTCGGCGAGGATGGTTGCGGCGCGCCCCGAATGGTCCCGAGATCGAGCGGGCATGCCCGCGGTGTAGCGGTCGAACACGGCCATTCGCAGCCACGCGAGAACTCGGTACGCGAGGGAGTGCGACAGGTCCATCTCCCACCAGGTGAGTACCGCTCGGACGGCGACAGCGGCCGCGACGGCCACCCAGAACGGGGTGCCCGGTCGTTCTCCGAGGACGACCAGGTGCCCGATCGCGCCCGCGAGCGCGACCCCGAGCGCGACGAGGACCGCGGTGCTGATCGTCGCGACGGCGGCAGTGCCGAGAACCCCGCGTCGTTCGCCGCGCAGGACGGGCAGCAGACGCGCCAGCGGTCGTACGACGTCGCGGAACGCTGCACGGTTGCGGAGGTCGGTACCCCGGATCGTCTGTCGTGGATCGATTCCCGTCATCGCTGGGCCGCCGGCTCGCGGAGCGACAGGGTGCCGCCGCGGAGCAGGAACACCCGATCCAGCGGAGACAGCACGTCGAGGCGGTGGGTGACCACGACGACGAGACGATCGGTTGCCGCGTCCCGGAGCGCGTCCATGACCTGCGCCGCGTTGTGCTCGTCGAGTGCACTGGTCGGCTCGTCGGCCAGCAGGACCGGGCGTCCCGACAGCAGTGCCCGCGCGACCGCGAGCCGTTGCCGTTGTCCACCGGAGAGCGAGGTTCCCGCCTCCGAGACCGGGGCCTGGAGGCCCCACTCGGCGAGAATCCCCGCCGCACCCGCCGCGGCGCAGGCCGACCGGATCTCGGCGTCCCCGGCACGGGGATTGCCCACGGTGAGGTTGTCCCGGATCGTGCCGGCGAAGAGCACCGGTCGCTGCGAGATCACCGCGATGTCGGTGGGCCCGGGGGTGCGGCCCCGCATCGTGATTCGGCCGGAGGACGGGGAGAGGTGGCCGAGGAACAGGTCGAACAGCGTGCTCTTCCCCGCGCCGGACTCGCCGGTGACGACGACGAGCGCGCCCGGCGAGAGCATGGCGTCGATTCCGGCGAGGACGTCGTGGTCACTCGCGGGATACCGGTACCGGACGGACTCGAGGGCGAGAACCGGCGGGTCGCCGCCGGCGACGGAAGCCGTCGTCGCGGGTGCCGGCGCATCCTGGGCAGCGGGAGGGGGAGAGGAGTCGAAGGCATGCAGCGCACGGAGCGCGGGGAGCGCGGACAGGCCGAGATATCCGGCGTGCCATTGGCGCGCGAGATCGCGCACGGGGCGGAACGATTCGGATGCCAGCAGGAGTACGGCGTACAGCGCGAAGGTGCCTGCGCCGGGACCGGTGTACCCGGCGACCGCCAGCCCGATCGCGACCGCGATTCCGCCCTGGATCGCCAGGTCGGTGACCGCGGTGTCGGCCAGGGAGGTTCGCATCACCGACACGGTGGCCCGGTGCAGGGCGTCCGATCGTGCGCGCAGGCGTGCGCGCACCGCGGGGACGGCGCCCAGCACCCGCACGGTCTTCATCCCCCGCAGTGATTCGAGGACGTCCGCGGCCAGGGCCTCGTAGCTGTCCCAGTGCGCGGAGCCGCGCCTGCGGGTGCTGCGTTTCCACGCCACGGGGCCGAGGACGGCGGCGATCAGCCCGACCGTGACGGCCGCCGCCGCGGCGGGGCTCACCAGGGCGAGAGCGAGTACCACGGCCGGGCAGATCACCACCACGGTGACCACGGCGGGGACGTAGCGGGTGACGTACACGTCGGTGCCGTCCACGCCGTCGGTGAGGGCCGACAGGGTCTGGCCGTCCCGGGTCCCGGTGTCGTGCAATCGGTTCGCCGTGAGCGTCGACGCGAGCGCCCGGTCCCGGACGTCGACGGTGACGGCGGTACCCAGCCGGGTCGCGGCGCGGGACTCGGCGGCGGACAGGGCGAGCCGCACCACTGCGGCAGCCACGACCCCGACGGCACCGGCGGCTACGAGGGACGTGTCCCGGTGCGCGACGCCGGTGAGCGTCGCGGCCAGGGCGAGCGCGGCGGGGACGTGGGTCGCCGCGCCCGCCAGATGCGCGAGCAGCAGGGTCAGCGCGTATCGGCGGTGCGCGAACGCCGCCCGCCACAATTCGGGGGCGATGGCCACGGTGGGCTCCTCTCGTCAGTTGCGCAGTAGTGCCAGTGCGTGCACCGGAAACGGGGGCGCCGCCGCCGTCATGCCGGACACCGGGCGGAGTCGGGCGGCACCGGATCGGACGGTGCGGATCGCCCGTCGTGCCGCGTTCAGGTGGATGCGCCAGAGGTCCGGGCCGGTGACGTCGGTGCGCACCGTCCACACCGCGACGTCGTCGGCACCCCGCACCCAGTGCTGGCCCGACGCGGCAGCCACCGTGGCCGCGCGCGGGGTGGGACGGCGGTCGAGGGGGAACTCGGTGAGGGCCGGTGACCGCCGTCGCCCGAGGGCGGCGGCGGTGTCCTCGTCCACCTCGAGTCGGCCACGACTCCCGCCGGGTCCGTACACCGGGATCCGGGCCAGCACGATCTCGGGGACGAGTCCCTGCTCCAGCCAGCGACGGGTGCTGTGTGCGGGCGGGAGTGCCACCGGGCCGGTGTCGGCGAAGGGGCCGACGCGCACGTCCGGTGCGGCGAGCAGCGACTGCGCGGCGGCCACCGCATAGGCGGTGTCGGCGATCCACAGCGGCCAGGCGCGGTGCCGGTACCGTCCGAACGCCCGGCCCGGCTGCACACAGAACACCAGTTCCGGTGTGGTCCCCGGCGGCGGCGGCGGGCCGGCCCGCCGGACCAGGATGTCCGCATCGAGTTGATACGCATACCGTCCCGGTGGAAGCGACGAGCGGACCGCACCGGCCGGCACCACGACATGGGTGCGGACCCCGTACGTGGCTCCCGCCGAGGGGACCGGGCGCCGGGCGATGGTGGTGGGCAGCCCGTCGGTCCCCGGGTGCATCCCGTCCGCCCGCCACAGCGCGTCGAGCAGCCTCCGCCAGTCGTGTGGGACCTCGACGGTCACCGCGCCCGCCTCGTGCCAGGGATTGTCCCGCGGCCCCGGGGGAAGGGCGGGGCCGGGCGTGCCGGGAAGGAAGGCCGTGCCGAGGAGGTCCGGTATCCCCGGTACCGCTGTCACCGGGGCCATCACATGTGGGGTGCGGGGAAGAGGGTGTAGTCCTCCGGCCCGGCCGGGGCCGTCGCCCGCCAGTTCCGGGCCAGTGCGGCCTCCCCGAAACGTGGGCACCCGTAATAGGTGAACGCGGCGGGCGCGTTGGGGACCAGGCCCGTGACGAGGGAGCGGACCACCCGTAGCGGTGTGCGCGCCACATCCCGGGTGGTGAGGTCGCGGACGATCACGCGGTGCCCGGCCTCCGCCAGCCTCGTTCGGACCTGTGCCATCGTCACCGCGGGGACGGCGTCGATCGGCACGATCCCCGACGCCGGGTCGGTGAACCGCCGCTCCTCCGGGTGCAGGCGGGGATCGAGCCACACCTGGACGTGCGCGCCCAGATCGACGACCCGCTCGAACTGCGTCCCGGCGGAGTCGAGATAGCGCGAGTCCGAACGATGATCCAGGTAGAGCCCCTTCGCCATGAGTCCGGCGTCGACGGCGCGGAACACCCACCCGTCCCGGGCGGTGACACCGAGGGTGTACGTCCAGGTGTGGACGGCCTCGAGCACGGCCTTGCGTGCGGCGCGTACCGGATCGAGTGCCGCGGAGAATCCGGCCGCCCGGATCCCGGTGGCGGGATCGTGCACGAGCGCTCCGAAGCAGGGGGCGAACTCGCTGGGCATCACGACGAGCCAGGCCTGCAGCCGGGTCCCGCGGAGATCGTCCGTCAGCCCGGGAACCGAATCGACGTCGACGCCGACGGTGGGACCGTCCAGATGCCACCAGGTTTCGAGCGCATCGCGTTCGATGACCTCGACGATGCCGCGATCCCGCGCATCGGCCGCGCCCTGGCCGGTCGCGATGCCCGCGTAGTTGAGGTGGTGGATCCGAGGCAGGTGGCGGTAGCGGGACTGGCGCCAGTTGAGGAGGACCAGCGAGGCGGGCGCCCAGACGTCGAGGTCCCGATCGTCGATGTCGCCGCCGCCGAGGAACGGCCCGCCGTCGTCCTCACGGCACCGCACCCACAGGGTCGGGGTGTCGTCGGTGAAGTCCTCGTAGGGGAATCCGTGCCGATCGAGTTGCCAGGGCGCGAAGCGCGGCAGCGCCGTGGCGCCCAGCACTTCCTGGCCGTCGGCCCGCAGTTCGGTTGCGGTGGCGACCCGGTGGTCGTCGTCCGGGTATCCGGGAATCCAGTTGCCGCAGTAGCGTTCGGCGGCCTCCGCGATCGCGGCGATGCGTGCTCCTGCCGGGTCACCGAAGGTGGTCCCGAGCGAGACGCGATCCGCGGGCCACTCGCCCAGTCTGCGAGCATCGGCCACCGACGCGGTGAGCGAGAGGTAGCGATCGGGCGCACCGTCGGGGCGCAGTACCTCGCGCACGGATCGGACGATCCCGGTGAGCGGGTCGACCAGGTCGTCGGCGGTGAGTTCGGGTACGGCGGTGAGTTCGGGTACGGCGGTGTCGGTCACGCGGGTGCTCCGGACTGATCGGGGACGAGGGCTCGGTGTTCGGGTGTCGCGTGTTCGGGTGTCGCGTGTTCGGGTGTCGCGTGCTCGGCGTGGGGATTGCGTCCCCAAGGGGAGAAGTGCCAGCCCGTCTCGGGATCGAGGACCGACGATCCCGACAGGGGCCACGCGTCCGGGCGTTCGTCGAGTACGGCGGACAGCCAGGCATCGACTGCGCCGCCGGGCCCGCCGTGAGCGCGGAGTGCCGCGCGCAGTCGCGTGTCGCCGACCCCGGCCATCATCCGGTGCCCCCACGGGCCGTCCACGAGGTGCGCCGGCGCAGGCCAGGACCGGGCGAGCCGGTGCGCATCCGCGGCGAAGAAGTCGTACGCGCCTCCGACGACGAGCAGGGGCGCCGTGCATGCCCGGTACCGGTCCGCGACGTCGAGAGGTGCTGCCTGCCAGAGGCGTTCCCAGGAAGCTCGTCGGCGCGCCGACCACCCCGCTGCCCGGGCGGCCCCTTCCGGGCCGAGGGATTCGGCGAGTCGACAGAGCCGGTCCACGCGGTTCGCCGACAGCGGTTCGCGACGGAAGCGCCCGAAGCCGTGCTCGTGCCACCAGCAGAAGCGGTCGCGCACCTGCGCCGCGCCTCCGGAGTGATGGGCGGACTCGTACAGCCCCAGCGCCGGGACCATCGCCACCACGGCCGCGACCTCACCGGCCCCGGCGGCACTCCGGGCGAGTTCCACGGCGCAGTGCGCCCCGTACGACGCACCGACTGCGACGATCGGGCCCGGCAGGGACGCGGCGGTGTCCACGCCGTCCACTCCCTCCCCGGCGTAGGGCACCCAGCGCCCGTCCGAGCGGTACCGCCCGCGGACGTCCTGCACGAGCACCCGGAAACCCCGGCGCGCCCACCACCGCGCCGTATCGCGGTGTGCGGCTGCGTCGTACGGCGTGCGCATCACCACGGTGCCCCGCGGCGTGCCGGAGGCCTCGTACAGGTGACCGGCGAGCAGGACGCCGTCGCGCGTGCTCACCCGGTGGGCGCCCGGGGCCGTCACGGGCGCGGTGCCGGTTCGTCGAAACCGAGGACGACGTGTTCGCTCGTCTCGAGCCGCACGTCGTCGTGGCGCCACAGCGTGTACCGGAGCCGGGCCGCGCGCGCCGGTTCACTCCGCCAGGCACGGACGACGTCGAGTACCCGCCCGGTCGCCAGCACCGTCGCCGCCGTGGAGAGCGTGGTACCGGAGGGGGACGCGTGGCGGTGCCAGTGTTCGAGTTCCGGCCCCGCGGCTGCGGCCGCATACCTGCGCCGCCGTACCTCGGACGGGGACGCGTCGGTCGCGTCGAGGCGGAGCGGGCCCACCAGGACGAGCCGTTCCTCCACGGTGATGTCGAGAACCGGTAGGGAAGTCTCCTCCCGCGGGGGAGCCGGTGTGTCGTAGGGCGGTGTGGCGCATCGGATCACGAGGCCCGCTGCGGGACCGGTGTCCTCGTTCCGGACGACGGTCACACCGACGCTGACGAGAGCGTCGGCGATCGTGTCGAGCACGGGGTGCGCACCGTCCAGGCGGATCGGAGGGCACCGGTGGCTCCACCGCGCCGCCCACACCTCCGCGTCGTGCCGGGCCACGGCCCCGGCGACGTCGTCGCTGCGGTCCGCCCCGGCCACGGTCACGCGCAGGAAGGTGCCGTCGGTGCCGCGCACGGTGGCGCCGCGGCCGGGCACGGTGAACATCTCGGGGCGGCGGGAGATCACCGGGTCGTCGAACGTCATGAATGGCCTCCGGGCGCCCGGCCCGTGGACCGAGAGCTCCACGGGCCGGGCGTCGTCATCGTCGATCGTCAGTCGAAGGGGTTCTCGACCAGGGCGTTCGAGTGTGACGCCGACAGGTGCGCGAGCTGGTCGGTGTCCTCGATCGTCACGACGACAGCATTGTCCGAATCTGCGGTGCGGACGTTCTCCATGAGGATTCCTCTCCATCGATTGTCCCGTGCCACCCGGGTTTCCGGGCGGTCGCGGGGTTCGCGGTGCGAACGAGAGCCACCATAAGTGAAAACGATTATCAGTATCTAGTATTGTGTCCCATCGTGTCGCCTATCACTCTCCTGATCGCCGATCACCGCGCGAACATCCGCTACCGCACCGACGGTGCCGCGGCGCGGGTGTCCCCGGTCGGTCCCGGCTGCCCCGCCGAGCACGCCGGGCTGCTGCCCCTGCCCGACGGCGCGCCACACGCGGCCCGCTACGCCTTCGTCGACGACGCGGCAGGTCACCTGGTGCTGGGCGACGCGGAGTCCGGTGACCTCACCGTGTCGGTGGCCATCCCCGGTGAGCACCTGGCCGGTACCCCCGACGGCCGATATCTCGCCGTCACCACCGGGCTCGGTGCGAACCACGCGCCGTGGAGTGATCTGCTCACCGTCGTCGACGTTGCGGACCTGTTCTCGGTGCGGGTCCGGGTACGGGCCGGCGAACCCGGAGTCGTCCTCGCTCGCGACCACGCGACCGGAGAGTCGGTCGTGACGGTGCGTCATCGTGAGCCCGGCGCGTTGGAGGCGATCGCACTCCGCGATCTCCTCCGGGCGGGCCCGCACTGCCCGACGGTCCGCGGCGACATCCACACCGACATCGGCGATCTGGGGCACGGTGACGCCTACGACCCGGTGACCGGCACCGTCTTCGTCGCCACCGAACGCGGGCTCGAACGATTCGTCGTCGACGGTGGCCGGATCCACGCCCTGCCCACGGTGGCCTGGCCGGTGCCCGGACGCGCCTACCATCTGCGCTTCGACCCGCATCGCCGCGTCGTCGCTGGTGCACTGCGCGGAGGACCGGCCGACCCGCGAGCGTGGCAGGACTGGCGGAACTGGCTGTTCGAACTCGACGTCGATGCCCTCGCCACCCGCGCGATCGAGGTCGATTCCGGGCTGGTCTTCCGGCCGGCGCTCGTGGACGGGGGAATGGCCGCCACCACCGTCGGACGTCTCGCGGGCGACCGTATCACCGTGTGGCGCCCGGACGGTGCCGCGACGATCGTCACGGCACCGCTCCTCCCGATGCCAGGCGCGCCACGGCCCGGCTTCCCGCCATGGGACGGCACTGCGGACGCCCCCGCGCAGCGGCGCGCCGTCGCCTCCGACGGGAACCGGATCGCGGTCACCGCGGGCGGAACCGGGCAGGTCGAGATCTGGGCCACCGCCGACCTCGAGGACGAGCCCACCCGGGTGCGGTGCCCGACCGCGCTCCACGAGGGAGGGCAGCTGCTGTGGATACCGGTACCGGCTCCGCGCGTCGTCGACACGGTGGGCCGGTGAGCGCCCGCGTATACGGGCCGCTGGACGGGGACCTGCTCGAACGATTCGCGTCGTGGGAGGCCCGGGTGGCGCGCCCGGGGCTGCCCCAGGACGGGTACGTCGTGCGGCGCGGTCCGTCCGGGGACACCGTCCGGACACACCCCGGCGAGCGAGTCGTCCGCGAATACCGTTCCCGGGCAGTCGTCCTCGGGGCGAGAGCCGACGGCCCCGCGCTGGTGGCCGCGGTCTCGCCGGACGAGTCGGCTCGGATGGAGATCGTCCGTCCGGGTGGCGACCCCGTGCCGGTCGTCGGGGCGCGATTCCGGGGTGAGCAGGCGACGTGGCGGGACGAGCGCACCGCCGTCGTGACCGCGGAGTCCCGCGCCGTCGTCGGCGTCGTCGATGCCGCGGGCGGGCACTGGCGCCCCCCTCGGAATCCCCGCGGGCAGACGTCTCTCGGTCTCCCCGGCGGGAATCCTCACTCTGCGTCCGGACGGGGTCCGTGCCCTGTTCTCACTGTCCGGACACCCGCTCGGCGAGGTTCCCGCCGACACGATCTCCGTCGTCGCCGAGACGCCGGAGGCGCCCCTGGTGGTGGTGCGCCGCAGCGGGATCGACCTCCACCGACGAGGCGGGCTGTCGGCGGCTCCGGTGCGATGGCGGGCACCCGGCACCGTGTGGGGTGCGTCGGTGGGAGAGCGGGGAGTCGTCGTCCTCACCGTCGAGCACGGTCGGCACGTGCTCACCCTCGTCGATCCGTCCGGCCGCGACCGCGAACGCCGAGCCGTCGGAGGCGATCCCGGTGAGGACATCTGCTCGGTCGGAGCGCTGTCCAGCTCCCGGGGAGAGGTCCATGTACTCGTCGAGGGCTTCGCGACACCTCCGGTCGCGCAGCGGTTCCCGTTCGCGACTGTGCCGAGCACGCCCGGTCTGTGCACCCGGATGCTCACCGCCGGCACGGAGGACGGCGCACAGGTGCAGATCGTGGTCACCGCTCCGGCGGGAGACCCCCGCCCGCGGCCGTTGCTACTCGACGTCTACGGCGGGTTCGGCGTGCCGTCGCTCCCGCGGTTCGAGCCGACCACGGCGGCGTGGACGAGTTGCGGTGGCGCGGTGGCGCTCGCCCAGGTGCGTGGCGGCGGCGAACACGACGAGCGCTGGCGGCGCGCCGGCCGCGGGACCGGGAAGCTCCGCACCGTGGACGACCTCGCGACCGCCGCGCGTGCCCTGACGGCGGCGGGAGTGAGTTCTCCGGACGGCACGGTGCTCACGGGTGGTTCGCTCGGCGGCGTGGTCGCCGCGGCCTGCGCGCTGCGGCACCCCGACGTCGCCGCAGGTGTGGTCGCCACGGCCGCCCCGCTCGATCTCGCGCGGTTGCGCGAGAACCCGCTCGGTCATCGGTGGGTGGCCGAGTTCGGCGACCCGGACGACGACGGCGCCGCAGTCGCCCGCTACGACCCGACCGCTCTCGCCGGGGCGCACCGCCCGCGGCCCGGCGCGGCACCGGCCTTCCTCGCCCTCGGCCTCGCGGACGACACCCGGGTCGCGCCCGGCCAGGCGGCGCGCTTCGTCGAGATCCTCAGGGGCGCAGGAGCCGACGCGTCCCACATCCGGATCGACCGTGCCGGCCACGGCGCGAACACCCCTGACGCCCTGCGCGAGTTGGGCATCGCCTTCCTGGCCTTCGCCCGCCGCGTCGTGTCCCGGCCCCCGAGGAGTACGCCGTGATCGCCACCCGGGCCGCGCACGACGCGGCCACCCTGGCCCGGACGTCGCGGCTGCGTGCCCGTTTCCTCGCGGCCGCACTCGCCGTGGCACTGGCGGGCGTCGTCGTCGCCTCCCTGTCGGTGGGCACCGTGCAGGTCGGCCCGGTCGACGCGCTCAGGCTCGTCGCCGGGCACCTCGTCCCCGGCGCCGAATGGATGTCCGACGGGACGTACACGCCGTTGCAGGACCAGGCGGTGTGGCAGTTCCGGCTGCCCCGGGTGCTCCTCGCCGCACTCGCCGGTGCGGGCCTCGCGCTCGCCGGCACGCTGATCCAGGCGGTCGTGCACAACCCGCTCGCCGAGCCGTACATCCTCGGGGTCTCGGCGGGCGCCGGGGTCGGTGCCGTGAGCGTCATCGTGCTCGGTATCGGCGCCGGTGCGTTGACCATCGGTTCGGCGGCCTTCGCCGGGGCCCTCGTCGCGACGGTGGCGGTCTACCTCTGCGCGCGGCGCGGCGGACGGATCGCACCCACCCGCCTGATCCTGGCCGGGGTCGCCCTCGGCTCCCTGTTCAGCGCCGTGACGAGCTACCTCACGATCACGACCGATGCGCAGAACGTGTTCAGCGTGATGTTCTTCCTGCTCGGTTCCGTCTCGGCGGCGACGACCACGCACCTGACCCTGCCCGCGCTCGCGTTGCTCGCCGTCACGGCCTGGACCTGGTGGCAGGTGCGTTCGCTCAATGCACTGCTCGTCGGCGACGACCAGGCCGCGTCGCTGGGAGTCGACGTCCAGCGGCTGCGTGCCGGTGCCCTGATCGCTGCCGCGCTGCTCACCGGGTCGGTGGTCGCGGTGTGCGGAGGCATCGGCTTCGTCGGTCTCGTCGTGCCTCACGTCGCCCGGATACTCACCGGATCCGACCACCGCCGGATGCTCCCCGTGTGCATCCTCGGCGGCGCGCTGTTCCTGGCATCCGCGGATCTGCTCGCCCGCACCGTCGCCGCGCCGACGGAGGTGCCCATCGGGATCGTCACCGCCGTCGTCGGTGCACCGTTCTTCCTGTGGCTCATGCGCCGGGACGACGCGGCGCGCGCAGGACTCGACCGGTGAACTCGTCGGTGCCCGAGCCGCCGCGGCTGCGGTTCGAGAACGTGACCGCTTCTCGCGGTGGCCGTCCCGTCCTGGCCGACGTGCACCTCGACGTCGAGCCGGGAACCGTACTCGGACTGGTGGGGCCGAACGGGAGCGGAAAGTCGACGCTGCTGCGTACCGCCTACCGGGCGGCGCGCCCCGACCACGGCCGGGTTCTCGTCGGGGACACCGATCTGCATGCGCTGCCCGCGCGGGAGGCGGCCCGCACGGTCGCCGCGATGGCCCAGGACAATCCCGGGGAGTTCGACCTGTCCGTCCTCGACATGGTGTTGCTGGGCCGGACGCCGCACACCCGCGGGTCGGGTGCGGACAGTCGCCGCGACATCGACCTCGCGGCGGACGCGCTGGCGCGGGTCGACGCCGAGCAGTGGGCCGCCCGCTCGTTCACCGCGCTGTCCGGCGGCGAACGGCAGCGGGTGCTCCTCGCCCGCGCCATCGCCCAGCAGACTCCGGTCCTGGTGCTCGACGAGCCCACCAACCACCTCGACATCGCCCACCGGTTCGCGGTGTTGGAAACCGTCGTGTCACTGGGCGTCACGACGGTGGTCGCCATCCACGACCTCGACCTCGCGGTGCGGTACTGCGACCGGATCGCCGTCCTGTACGGCGGCGCACTGCGCGTGGTCGGGCCACCCGAGGAGGTCCTCACCACGGACGTGCTGCGCGAGGTGTTCGGCGTCGACGCCTCCTTCACCCGTCATCCCGTCACCGGACGATCACACCTGCTGATCGCCGGCCTCCACCGAAAGGACACCCCCGTCCCGTGAAGATCCGAACCGCCGTGAAGATCCGAACCGCCGCTGTCGGCGTACTGCTCCTCACCACCGCCGCGTGCGGAACCTCCGTGCAGGACGCGAGCACTCCTGCAGCCGCGATCGCCACCGTCGACAACTGCGGCCGCACCCTCGAATTCGGGTCCGTCCCCGAACGGGTCGTGAGCCTGAGCCCCTCCCAGACCGAACTCCTCGTCCAACTCGGCGCCGCGGACGCGATGGTGGGGCAGGCCCAGACGGACACCTCCCCGTTGTCCGCCGACGTCGCCGAGCGGGTTGCCGACGTCCCCGTGCTGAGCACCGACTCCCCGCCGGGACGGGAGGTCCTGCTCGAGGTGGCACCCGACTTCGTCGTCGCCCCCACCGAGTACGAGTTCACCGCCGAGCAGGGGTTCGCGAGTATCGACCAGTTGCGGCAGGCCGGGGCGAACGCCTATGTCGCGACCGGCGGGTGTGCCGAGCGCCGGACCACCGCGACCGTCGACGACCTCTTCACCGACATCACCGACCTGGGAATCGTGTTCGACGAGCGTGATCGCGCCACAGAACTCGTCGAGGACGGCCGGCGGCGTCTCGATGCGGTCGCGGCCGACGGGGCGGACCGGCCGGCACGCACCGTCGCGCAGGTGTACGTCGAGGGCACCTCGCTGTCGGTGATCGGTGCCGGTGTCGAGGCGGACATCGTCGCCCGCGCGGGTGGCGAGAACGTCTTCCGCCCCGACGAGTCGATGTTCGACTCCTTCTTCTCCGCGACCGTCGGGCCCGAGGAACTCGCGGCCCGCAACCCGGACGCACTCGTGTTCGCGGTGTCCGGGGATGCCCACCGCGAGGCCACCCTGGCGTACCTGCGCGCCACCTTCCCGGACATGACGGCGGTGCAGGAGAACCGGCTGATCGCGGTTCCCGGCGCGGACATGTTCCCCGGCACTCTCGGCAACATCGGGGCCGTGGAGACCATCGCACGCGGAATCGGGTGATTCGCTCGACCGTCCCACGCGGCGACCGGTCGGGGCATGCCAGGATGAACGGCATGAGTACCGGAACCCTCGTGCTGCTCCGCCACGGCGAGAGCGAATGGAATGCGCTGAATCTGTTCACCGGCTGGGTGGACGTCCACCTCACCGACAAGGGCATCGCCGAGGGCAAGCGCGCCGGCGAGTTGCTCCTCGAGAACGACGTGCTGCCCGACGTCCTCTACACGTCACTGCTGCGCCGTGCGATCAGCACGGCGAACATCGCGCTCGACGCCGCCGACCGGCACTGGATCCCGGTCGTGCGGGACTGGCGGCTCAACGAGCGGCACTACGGTGCGCTGCAGGGGCAGAACAAGGCACAGATCAAGGACAAGTACGGCGACGAACAGTTCATGTTGTGGCGCCGTAGCTACGACACGCCGCCGCCGCCGATCGAACCCGGCAGCGAGTACAGCCAGGACGGCGATCCGCGCTACGCGAACCTCGACGAGGTCCCGCTCACGGAGTGCCTGAAGGACGTCGTCGACCGGTTGATCCCGTACTGGGAGGACACCATCGCGAAGGACCTGCTCGCGGGGAGGAACGTGCTCGTCGCCGCGCACGGCAACTCGCTGCGCGCGCTGGTCAAGCATCTGGACGGTGTCTCCGACGAGGACATCGCCGGCCTGAACATCCCCACCGGTATCCCGTTGCGCTACGACCTGGACGAGAATCTGCGCCCGCTCGATCCCGGCGGAACCTACCTCGATCCCGAGGCCGCCGCAGCCGGGGCCGCCGCCGTCGCCAACCAGGGCGGCAGGTAGCGGGTCCGGTTCCGGGCGCGCAGGCCGGATGCTCGCCTCGAGCATCCGGCCAACGGCGGGTGAAGTCCCGGGAAACTGATCGTGACCGGGTAACGAACCGTGCGACCCGCCGTTCCCCACCCGGTTCACGCCCGTACGATTCCACACGTGAGCGTCGTTCAAGCCGTCCTGATCGCTGTAGTGGTCGGCTTCGCGGGATACCTGATCGGTGCGGTGGTGGTCCCCAAGTTGGCCACCCGCCACGATCAGCGTGTCAAGGAAGAGTCCGGCCTGACCATGTCGCAGGTGCTGGACCTGATCGTGCTCGCCTCCGAGAGCGGAATCGCCGTCGTCGACCGGTTCCACGACGTCGTTCTGTTCAACCCGCGCGCCGAGGAACTCGGTCTCGTGCGCCATCGGCTCGTCGACGACCGTGCCTGGGTCGCCGCGCAGCGCGTGTTCGCGACGGGGGAGACCGTGGAGGTCGACCTCTCCAGTCCGCATCCGCGGCGCCGGGACGACCGGATCGCGGTCCGCGGCACCGCACGCCTGCTGACGAAGGAGGACCACACCTTCGTCGTCGTGTTCGCCGACGACGATTCCGAGCAGGTCCGGATGGAGGCCACGCGGCGCGACTTCGTCGCGAACGTCAGCCACGAGCTCAAGACCCCGGTCGGCGCGATGGGACTGCTCGCCGAGGCACTGCTCGAATCGGCCGACGACCCGGAGTCGGTCCGGCACTTCGGCGAACGCCTGCTCTCCGAGTCGGTGCGGCTCGGCAAGATGGTCACCGAACTGATCGCGCTCTCGCGCCTCCAGGGTGCGGAGAAGCTGCCCGATCTCGAAGAGGTCGATGTCGACACCGTCGTCGGTGAGGCACTGCAACGGTCGAAGATCTCCGCCGAGGCCGCCGACATCACCGTCACCACCGACGCGGCCAGCGGCTACCGGGTGCTCGGCGACCGGACCCTGCTGGTGACCGCTCTGACCAATCTGGTGCAGAACGCCATCGCCTACTCGCCGAAGGCGTCGCCGGTGTCGATCAGTCGCTCCCGCAGGGGAGGCAACATCGCGATCTCGGTCACCGATCGGGGCGACGGCATCGCGAAGGCCGACCAGGAGCGGGTGTTCGAGCGCTTCTTCCGCGTCGACAAGGCGCGAGCCCGGGCCACCGGAGGTACCGGCCTCGGGCTGGCCATCGTCAAACACGTCGCCGCCAACCACCACGGATCCATCGAGCTGTGGAGCCGCCCCGGGACCGGTTCCACGTTCACCCTGCAGATTCCCGAGTACACCGACCCCACCTACCCCGACGAGGTCGGGTCGTGACGGAACCGATCCCGATACTGTCGGGTCGCCACGGAACCGAACCCGACACCGTCGGGTTCGCCACGGAAGATGAGGAAACAGGCATGACGCATCGACAGCTGACGGAGCCGGGCACGGAGGAGCGGCGATGACGAGTGTGCTGATCGTCGAGGACGAGGAGTCCCTGGCCGACCCGCTGGCCTTCCTGCTCCGCAAGGAGGGGTTCGAGACGACGGTGGTCGGCGACGGCCCGTCCGCGCTCGCCGAGTTCGACCGGGCCGGAGCGGACATCGTGCTGCTCGACCTCATGCTGCCCGGGATGAGCGGCACCGACGTCTGCAAGCAACTACGCAGCCGGTCCGGTGTGCCGGTCATCATGGTGACCGCGCGCGACAGCGAGATCGACAAGGTCGTCGGCCTCGAGCTCGGCGCCGACGACTACGTCACCAAGCCGTACTCGGCCCGCGAACTCATCGCCCGGATCCGGGCGGTGCTGCGTCGAGGAGCGGATCCGGACGCCGACTCCGCGCAGGACAATGCGGTCCTCGAGGCCGGGCCGGTGCGGATGGACGTCGAACGTCACGTGGTGAACGTCGACGGGGAGGCCGTCACGCTGCCCCTCAAGGAGTTCGATCTGCTCGAGTACCTGCTCCGCAACGCCGGCCGGGTCCTCACCAGGGGACAGCTCATCGACCGGGTCTGGGGCGCGGACTACGTCGGCGACACCAAGACCCTCGACGTGCACGTCAAGCGGCTGCGGTCGAAGATCGAGAAGGACCCCGCCAAGCCGCGGCACCTCCTCACCGTGCGCGGGCTGGGCTACAAACTCGACGCCTGAGAATCGGACTCCGCCACCCGCGGGGTAGCCTCACCGGCTGAGCGGGACAGTCGACGGGGGGTCGATACGAGGTGGCGATGTTGTGGACGATCGGTAAGCGCGTCGTGTACGTGCTCGGCGCCTCGATCCTCGTGGTCGTCGCCGTGATGGCGGTGTGGTCC
Source organism: Rhodococcus triatomae (assembly GCF_014217785.1). Classification (NCBI taxonomy): domain Bacteria; kingdom Bacillati; phylum Actinomycetota; class Actinomycetes; order Mycobacteriales; family Nocardiaceae; genus Rhodococcus; species Rhodococcus triatomae. The sequence goes on from NZ_CP048814.1 coordinate 3,296,248, forward strand.
CGGGAGAACGCGGTCGAGTACGCGGACGTCGGCAGCTGCGTGTCCGCGAGTGTCGTCGGTGTGGGCGCCAGCGGTCGGCAGGCCGAGTGCAGCGACCCGGACGCCCACTACGTCGTCGCCACGAAACCGGACCGGCGCAGTGAGTGTCCGGCGCCGGGATACGCCTCGTACATCCTCGACGAGACCAAGGGCAAGCGCATCTACATGTGCCTGGCACCGAACCTCTCCGAAGGACGCTGCTATGCCGACGTCGGTGCCGCGTCGTCGCCGATCGACGAGGTGGTGTGCCCCGAACCGTTCCCCGGCGGTGGGCCGGAGGAGCCGCCCACGGTCGACGTCCGGTCCGGGGAGCCACTGCGGGTCGTCCAGCGGCTCGACGAGACCGCCGACGCCGCGGTGTGCTCGGAGGGCACGACCGCGCTCGTGTATCCGCAGCCCGAACTCACCTACTGTGTGCACGACGCGCCCGAGGTGCCGCTGCTTCCGGTCGCCTGATCGCCCCGGCAGTCAGTGGTCGCCGGCTCGCCGGTTCGCCTCGGTCGTTGCCGGGTGCACGGCGATCAGCCCGAGCCCGGCGCGCCTGCGGCACAGCCGGGCGAGTTCCTCGTAGACCGCCTTCCCCAGCAACTCCGTCAGCTCCGGTGCGTACGACTGCCACACGGGCCGGGTGCCGACGTGCGCGTCCGGCGAACCCGAGCAGTACCAGTGCAGGTCCTCGCCGCCCTCGCCCCAGCCGCGACGGTCGTACTCGGTGAGGGTGGTCTTGAGGATCTCCGTGCCGTCCGCGCGCTCGACCCATTCCTGTACCCGGCGGATCGGCAGCTGCCAGCACACCTCGGGCTTGACCTCGAGCGGCTCGATGCCGCGCTGCAGGGCCATCGTGTGCAGAGCGCATCCGACGCCGCCGTCGAAGCCCGGGCGGTTGAGGAAGATGCAGGCGCCCTTGTGGCGCCGGGTGCGCAGTGCGGGCTCGTCGTCGAGTTCGTCCTCCTCGACGTAGCCCTTCTTCCCGAGACCCTTCTCCATGAACTGCCAGGTCTGCGGTGTGAGCATCTTCACGGCCTCGTTCAGCTTCTCGAGGTCTTCCTCGTCGGAGAGGAACGCGCCGTGCGAGCAGCACCCGTCGTCGGGGCGGTCCTCGAGGATGCCCTGGCAGGCCGGCGTGCCGAAGACGCAGGTCCAGCGGGAGAGAAGCCAGGTCAGGTCGGCCGCGATCAGGTGCTCGTCGTTGCCGGGATCGACGAACTCCACCCACTCGCGGGGGAAGTCCGGGGGAACCTCGGGAGTCGGAGTCATCTTGTGCGGACGCACTGCGCTACCTGCTGTCACAGTGCCCGACGGTAGACCCAGTACCGTGTATATGTGCGCCTTGGGGTACTCGACGTCGGAAGCAACACCGTTCACCTGCTCGTAGTGGACGCGCATCGTGGTGCGCACCCGACGCCGATGAGCTCGACCAAGGCGACGTTGCGCCTGGCCGAGAACATCGACGCCGCCGGTGACATCACGGAATCGGGCGCGTCGAAACTCACCGGCACGGTCGCCGAGTTCGCCGCGATCGCGCAGAAATCCGGGTGCGAGGAGCTCATGTCGTTCGCGACCTCCGCGGTGCGTGACGCGACCAACTCCGACTCCGTCCTCGCCCGGGTGCTCGCCGAGACGGGTGTGACGCTCGAAGTGCTCTCCGGGGTCGACGAGGCGCGGCTGACGTTCCTCGCCGTGCGCCGCTGGTACGGCTGGAGCGCCGGCCGCATCCTCAACCTCGACATCGGCGGAGGCTCGCTCGAGCTCACCAGCGGCTCCGACGAGGATCCCGAGGTCGCGTTCTCACTCCAACTCGGGGCCGGCCGGCTCACCCGGGACTGGCTCGAGGCGGACCCGCCGGGCAAGCGGCGCGTCGCCGTCCTGCGGGACTGGCTCGATGCGGAACTGGCCGCCCCGGCCAAGGAACTGCGCGCGGCCGGGGACTGGGATCGGGCCGTCGGCACGTCGAAGACGTTCCGCTCGCTGGCCCGACTCACCGGCGCCGCGCCCTCGACCGCCGGTACGCGCGTGCGACGCAGCCTCACCGCGAGCGGTCTCAGGCAACTCATAGCTTTCATTTCGCGGATGACTGCGTCCGACCGTGCAGAATTGGAGGGCGTGAGCGCGGACCGGTCTCGACAGCTGGTCGCCGGTGCGCTCGTGGCGGAGGCCAGCATGCGTGCGTTGGGGGTGGAGGAGATCGAGATCTGCCCCTGGGCGCTGCGTGAGGGGCTGATCCTGCGCAAGCTCGACACGGAGATGGGCGGAGAGTTGATGGTGAGTGCGCGATGACCGATGACACCCAGCAGATATCGGTCGCGGAGCTGCTGAAGCGGAACGGGCAGCAGGTAGGGGAGAGCCGTGGCGGTCGTCGTCGCCGCGGTGTCGCCGGCGGAATCTCGGTCGCCGAGCTGACCGGTGAGATCCCGGTCGTCCGGGACGAGAACCCCCGCGCCGCGGACCGGGACGACGAGGTCGAGGCACCGGCGGACCAGGGAACCGATGCCGCCCGCTCCGACGGGCCGTCCACTCGTGCATCGCGACGCCGCGCGGAGGAAGCGGAGCAGCAGACGCAGACGCCCGCGACGGGCTCGTCCGATGCAGCTTCCGCGTCCGCCGAGCCGGTCTCCCCGGCGAGGCCGGCGACACCACAGGCGAGGCCCGCGACACCCCCGGCGAAGCCGGCGACACCCCCGGCGAAGCCGGCGACACCACAGGCGAAGCCCGCGACACCCCCGGCGAAGCCGGCCACCCAGGTCTCGGCCCCCGCACTGGATTCGGCGCCGACGCAGGTACGGCCACCGCTGCCGTCCCGGCGCGCTCCGTTGTCGCCGGCCCCGGTCGATCCCGCCTCCGGTGCTGCCGACGAGGACGACGACGAACCGGTGGCGAGCCGTCCGTCGTTCCGTGCACCCGGCCCGAAGTCCCCGTCCCGGGACAATCAGGGTGCCTGGATCAGTCACTCGGCCGCTCGCGGCCGGGCAGCGGTCCCGCGCACCGACGAGAAGGGCTCCGACCCGGTCGAGATCGAGACCGTCACCGCCGAGTCGTCGCCGCGGTCCGGTGCGGACGAGCCCGCGGACGAGAAGCCGACGTTCCGGCCGGAACCTGCCCTGCTGTCCGGATCCACACTCGCAGGGGACCTGCTGAGGCAGTCCCGCCGCGCGCACACCGAGCGGGACGAGGAGGAGGCCCGCGCGGCCGAGGCGAAGGCGGAGGCGACGGCGGAAGCCGGCACCGCGGAGGACGCGGCCGACGACGACGCGCCGGAGGACGAGGCCCGCAGCTCGACCCGCGAGTGGCTCGTCCTCGCCGGCCAGGGGGTCGCCGCGGTGATCGCGGGAGCTCTGATGTTCAAGGGCTTCGAGAAGCTCTGGGACACCCTGCCCTGGGTGGCGTTGATACTCGCCGTGCTGGTCATCGTCGGCCTGGTGGCGATGGTGCGGATACTGCGCCGCACCGACGACATCACCAGCTTCGTCATCGCCGTCGTCGTCGGGATGATCGTCACCCTCGGCCCGCTCGCCTTCATGCTCGCGTCGGGCTGAGCGCACCGGTGGTCGGGGCAGTGGGCAACGGGGCGCCGGGCACGCGCAAGATCCTCGTCGGATTGTCGACGGCCTCGGTGTATCCGGAGAACACCGAGGCCGCGTTCCGCTACGCGGCCGAACTCGGGTACGACGGCATCGAGTTGATGGTGTGGGCCGAGTCGGTGAGCCAGGACCTGTCCGCGGTGCGCACGCTGATGCGCAAGTACGCGATGCCCGTCCAGGCCGTGCACGCCCCCTGCCTGCTCATCTCACAGCGGGTGTGGGGCTCCGATCCCGTGACGAAGCTCGAGCGGTCGGTGCGTACCGCGGAGAGCCTGGGCGCGACGAGCGTCGTCGTGCACCCGCCGTTCCGCTGGCAGCGCCGCTACGCCGAGGGCTTCGTCGATCAGGTGGCGGCGCTCGAGGAGGCGGGGGACGTCGTGGTCGCGGTCGAGAACATGTTCCCCATGCGTGCGGACGGGCTGTTCGGTGGCAAGGACAAGTCCGCGCAGCGGATGCGCAAGCGTGGCGGGCCGGGAGCGGCGCTGTCGGCGTTCAGTCCGTCCTACGATCCGACCGACTCCGACCACCGGCACTACACCCTCGACCTGTCGCACACTGCGACCGCGGGCACCGACGCGATGGAACTGGCCCGGCGGATGGGAGACGGGCTCGCACACCTGCATCTGGCGGACGGGCGGGGTGCGTCACTCGACGAGCACCTGATCCCGGGCCACGGCACCCAGCCGTGCGCCGAACTGTGCGCGCATCTCGTCGCCTCGGGGTTCGACGGGCAGGCGGTCGTCGAGATCAACACACAGAACGCCCGCACGCGCCGGGAGCGTTCGTCGATGCTCTCGCAGGCGCTCGCGTTCGCCCGCGAGCATCTGAACGTCACGGTGCCGCCCCGCCCCTGAACCTTCCCGCGCGCGGGAAGGTCAGAATGCGGCGACTCCGGCGGCGACGGTCGCGATGCCCGCGACGAGGAGCCCGACGGCGAGCACCGCTGCACCCGCCCAGATACACAGGACCATCCGGCCGGGACGCCGCGGATCGGTGCCGAGTACCGACAGGAAGAACCCTGCGGGTACCAGGATCGCCGACGAGAGGACGAGGACGCTGCCGGTCGTCGCCCACACGTCGGACACTCCGGCCGCGGTGGTGAGCAGGGCGACGACGAGGCCCAGCGTCACCAGGACCCCGGCGTGCGCGTGACCGGCCCGGAAGAAGGTTTTCTGCAGGTCGTTGGCGGGCACGCCCCCGGCGAGCACCCTCATCAGGAAGGCGCCGCCGGAAACGATTCCGACGACGGTCAGCACTGTGGCTCCGGTCACGACGGTGAGGACGGGGCTCATGGCGGGGTCTCCGTTCGAGGTACGCTCGAGCAAATGGATACTGCGACTATCCAATAGTGGATAGTGTGAGTATCCAATGTCAAGCGGAGGAGGCCGAGTGCGCGTTTCGGAACTGGTCGACCGTTCGGGCGTCCCCCTCGCCACGATCAAGTACTACCTGCGAGAAGGGCTGCTCATGCCGGGCACGCCCACCAGTGCGACCCGGTCGAGCTACGGCGACGAGCACGTCCAGCGGCTGGCACTGATCAAGGCGCTGGCCGGCGTGGGGCTGCCGATTCCCCGGATCCGGCGAGTTCTCGGGCTCGTCGACGAGCCCGAGAACTCGTTGTTCGAGGACCTCGGGGCGGCCATCGCGCAGTTGCCTCCCTACCTCGACGCCGCCGAGCGGTCCGGCGATCATCCGCGCGCCCGGGCCGCTCTCGAGCGTCTGGGCCTGGAGTACGACCCGCGCTATGTGGCGGTGGCGCAACTCGAACGGGCACTCGCAACGGTGGAGGCCGCCGGGCTGCCCATGACCGGCGAACGCCTCGACACCTATGGTCGTCACATCGGTGCCATCGCCGAGTTCGACATCTCGCTCATGCCCGCGAGCGCCGTCGACGAGGCCGTCCGGTACGCGGTGCTGGGTACTGCCGTGTACGAACCGGTGATCACCGCGCTGCGGCGGATCGCACACGGCGACCACGCGGCGCGGAGACTGCGCTCCGGCCCTGTCCACACTCCCGCGACCACCGACCCCGACCCCGACGATCACAGGAACAGCACATGACCGGCACCCCCTTCCGTGACCTCACGACCCTCGTCGACCTCGGCGACGGTCGGTTCACCGCGACGATCGACCCCATGTGGACGATCGGTCCCAAGGTTCACGGCGGATCGATGATGTCCCTGGCCGCCGTGGCGGCGCGCAACGCACTCCTCGGCACCGACCGGCCCGAGAGTTCGGCGCCGCCCGCCGGAGGCGCCGTGCAGCCGCTGGCGGTCTCGGCGAACTATCTCGCCGCCCCGGACCCGGGTGAGGTCTCGCTGACGGCCACGATCCGCAAGCGCGGCAAGCAGGTCTCCTTCGTCGACGTCGAACTCGCTCAGGGCGACCGGGTTGCGGTGCGGGGGTCGGTGACACTGGGAGTGCCCGACTCGGAGGTCCCCACCTACGCCACCGACACGGCACTGGCGGCGCTGCCCGCCGAGCCGCCGTCGGACGCGGTGGTGCTCACCGACGACCATCCGATGGGCAGGATCGTGCACGTGTCCCGCGGCTGCGACATGCGGATCGACGGATCGTCCGCGCACTTCCTCACCGGCAGTCAGGGCGAGCCGGAGGTCCGCATGTGGGTGCGCCCGCGCCCGGACGACGAGAACGACGCCGACACCGCAGCGCTGTTCGCGATCATGGCCGGGGACATCAGTGCGCCGGTCACGATGAACCGCGGCCTGTTCGGGTGGGCGCCGACCGTCCAGCTCACCACCTACCTGCGCCGACGGCCCACGCCCGGATGGTTGCGGGTGATGGCCAGTTCCGCGGTACTCGGCGGAACGTGGTTCGAGGAGGACCACACCGTCCTCGACTCCACCGGAGCCGTGGTGGTACAGAGCCGACAGCTCGCGATGATCCCGCGCTGACAGAATTCCGGGTCCTTCCGGCACCTCCGGACCGGGCGATGCCGGGTCCCACCCGGGCGAGGCACCGTGGCAGGCTTGTCGCCATGACGAGAATTGCGGTAATCGGTGGTGGCCGGATCGGTGAGGCCCTGATCGCGGGACTGCTCCGAGCCGGGCACGCGGTCAAGGATCTCGTGGTGGCCGAGCATTCCCCGGTGCGGTCGAAGGAGATCGCCGACGAGTACGGAGTGCTGGTCACGGGCATCCGCGACGCAGCGGAGGGTGCCGATGTCATCGTCGTCGCCGTCAAGCCCGGCGACGTCGAGAAGGCCACCGCGGAGATCGACAAGGCTGATCTCGACAGCGACCGGGAGCAGATGCTCGTGTCCCTCGCCGCCGGCGTGCCCACCGTGTTCTACGAGAAGCGGCTGCCGGCGGGTTTCCCGGTGGTCCGGGTCATGCCGAACACCCCGATGCTCGTGGGTGCGGGCATGAGCGTGATCGCCCCCGGCCGCCACGTGAAGGACGAACATCTCGAGCTGGTGCGCGGAGTCCTCGGTTCCGTCGGTTCCGTCGCCACCGTCCCGGAGAGCCAGATCGACGCGGTCACCGCGGTCTCCGGCTCCGGTCCGGCCTACGTGTTCCTGGTCGCCGAGGCGATGATCGACGCGGCGGTGGGCCTCGGTCTGCCGCGGGCGACGGCCTCCGAACTGGTGACCCAGACGATCGCGGGCTCGGCGGCGATGCTCGGTGGTTCCGGGGAGAGCCCCACCGAACTGCGCGCTGCGGTCACCTCTCCCGGCGGAACCACGGCGGCTGCGGTGCGTCAACTCGAGTCGCACGGGGTGCGAAAGGCGTTCTTCGAGGCGCTCGAGGCCGCGAAGTCCCGGTCCGCGGAATTGGGTTCGGGAATCGAATAGTTGCGCTCGAGCAGCGGCGGGATACCTCTCGGTGTCCACTTGGTGAACTCCAGAATCCCACACCCGTCGCAGTAACCCCACCGGTCCCGCTAAGCTCGGGTCAGCACGTTCGTGTCTGTTCCGCCGGAGGGGAAGCCGGCGGCGCGGGACGTGCCGGAGGTAAGTGGTTGATGACGTCTGCACAGAGACCGTCGAAGGGAAACCCTTCCGATGGGCAATCCGGCCTGGCCGGGACGCAATTTCTCACCGTCGCCGAGGTCGCAGCACTGATGAGAGTGTCGAAGATGACTGTGTACCGACTGGTGCACAGCGGCGAACTTCCTGCCGTCCGGGTAGGCCGTTCGTTCCGGGTACACGCGAAAGCAGTGCACGACTATCTGGAGACGTCCTACTTCGACGCCGGCTGACGGCCGGGGTCGAAGTAGGGTGGTGTTGCCCCTCGTTTTCCGGGGCGAGCCAAGACCGGTACGATTACCGACTGTCGTACCAAACCGGCACGGTGCCTCTCCAGGCACCGAGCCAGGTGAACGAGGCCCCGGGCGTCCAAGGGCGGCGCCGGCGTACGTGACCGGCGTGCGCATGAACGCTAGAGAAGAACGTGAGGAACACCCGCTATGGGTTCAGTGATCAAGAAGCGACGCAAGCGCATGTCGAAGAAGAAGCACCGCAAGTTGCTTCGCCGGACGCGAGTTCAGCGTCGCAAACTCGGCAAGTGAGCGCCTGCCGTCACTTCGGCGGATAGGGCTTTCGCATCTCGATGCCCGTCACCCTCGTGGTGGCGGGCATCGAGTGTTTCCGGGTCCGTCGTGTCGGCGTTCCCTGCCCCGGTTTCTCATGCCTGGGGGCCGGCGCGCTGGACGGCCGGGCCCTGAATGCCCGGTCGGAATATCCGGGGGAAACTGGACATCGATTCAGTTTCTCCTGCATGAAGCGAGATCGCGCGGCGCCCCGTATCGTGGTGCCCACTCACTACGGGAACGGGGGTTCGGGTGGTTGACGGCGAAGGGTCTGGAGGCGCCACGGTGGAGACGCCGCGCGTGGCGTTGGTGACCGGTGCGAGCAGGTTCCTCGGCGGCTATCTGGTGACCAGGCTGGCGCAGAATCCGGCCGTCGAGCGGATCATCGCGGTCGATTCGCTCTCACCGACGAAGGACATGCTGCGGCGGATGGGGCGCGCCGAGTTCGTGCGCGCCGACATTCGAAATCCGATGATCGGCAAGGTCGTTCGAAATGCCGGCGTGGACACGGTGGTGCACGCATCGACGCTCAGCCGGGCGCCCAAGTCGGGGAGCCGGGCCGCCATGAAGGACATGAACGTCATCGGGGCGATGCAGCTGTTCGCGGTGTGCCAGAAGGCGCCCACGGTGCGCAAGGTCGTCCTGCGCTCGACCACCTCGGTGTACGGGTCCTCGGCGAAGGATCCGGTCAAGTTCACCGAGGAGATGAGCGCCCGGCGTCGGCCCGGCGGCGCCTATGCGCGCGACAGCATCGAGATCGAAGGCTATCTGCGGGGCCTCGGACGGCGTCGTCCCGACATCGACGTGTCCATCCTGCGTCTGGCACCGATGGTCGGTCCGCGGCTCAACGGCACCGTGGCGCAGTACCTGACGTCCCCGATCGTGCCGACCATCGCGGGACGCGATCCGCGACTGCAGTTGCTCCACGAGGAGGACGCTCTCACCGCGCTCGACCGGGCCGTCGTCGGTGGCCCTGCCGGCACCTTCAACGTGGCCGGTGACGGAGTGGTGATGCTCTCGCAGGCGATCCGCCGCGCGGGCCGGGTCGAGGTCCCGATCCCGTCCCCGTTGTTCCGGAGTCTCGGGAGGGCGCTGATGGGGCCGGTGATGCGTTCGTACACCGACGAGCAACTCGAGTACTTCAACTTCGGCTGCGGCATCGACACCACCAGAATGCGCACCGAACTCCGGTTCGAGCCTCGCTGGACGACGATGCAGGCCCTCGACGACTTCTCCCGCGCCACCGGTGCCCAGCCGGTCGGAACCGCCCGCTTCGTGGATGCCACCGAGCGAGGGCTGCTGACGCTCGTCGGAACACCGGGGAGCGCCGGGTGAGCGACGTGGCAAAGGTGATCCCCCTGCACTCCCGCAGCTCCGTCGACCGGAGCGCGTACGCCGCCAGCGAGGCGCGGCACCCGTCCGGGGTCCTGCCTCCGGTGACGCCGGTCGAGGCGTCCGAGGCCGCCCCCGATTCGGTCGTCGACGGGGTGCGTCGTGCCCTCGCCGATCAGATCGTCTCCGTGGCCGAGTTCGTGCGCCGTCGCCTGTCCGGCGACTATCACGTCGACGATTTCGGGTACGACCCGCATTTCGCCGAGAACGTGTGGCTTCCCGTCCTGCGGCCACTGTTCGACAAGTGGTTCCGGGTCGAGGTCAGCGGTATCGAGAACATTCCGGACAGTGGCGGTGCCCTCGTCGTCGCCAACCATGCGGGTGTGGTGCCGATCGACGGCCTGATGACGTCGGTGGCGGTGCACGACCGTCATCCGCAGCATCGTCCGCTACGGATGCTCGCGGCGGACCGGGCGTTCGAGATGCCCGTGGTCGGGGACATCGCGCGCAAGGCGGGGCACACCCTGGCCTGTACTCCCGACGCCGAGCGACTGCTGCGCTCGGGAGAGCTCGCGGCCGTCTTCCCCGAGGGGTTCAAGGGCATCGGCAAGCCGTTCCGGGAGCGGTACAAGCTGCAGCGGTTCGGTCGCGGCGGGTTCGTCTCGGCGGCGATGCGCACCGGCGCGCCGATCATTCCGTGCTCCATCGTCGGGTCGGAGGAGATCTATCCGAAGATCGGGGACCTGAGCACTCTCGCCCGGCTGCTGGGGATGCCGTACTTCCCGGTGACCCCACTGTTCCCGCATCTCGGCCCGCTCGGCCTGGTTCCGCTGCCGTCCAAGTGGTACATCGAGTTCGGCGCCCCGATCACCACCGAGAACTACGACGCCGCGGCGGCCGAGGATCCGATGGAACTGTTCGAGGTCACCGACCACGTGCGCGAGACCATCCAGCAGACGCTGTACCGGCTCCTCGCTCGTCGCCGCAACGTGTTCCTGGGCTGAACCCGGCCCGTCCGGCGCGTGATCTACCCCCTCAACTGGGACGATGTCACATCGGTTCGATCTGACGAATACGGTGTGACATCGTGCCGGGCCGAGGTCGATCAGCCGGGAGGTCGATCAGCCGGGAGGTCGATCAGCGGTGTTCGCGGCGGCGAGCAGCCACCGCACCCACCGCTCCGCCGACGGCACCGATCGCCAGGGCGGTCGGCACGCCGATCTTCGCCGCCTTGCGGCCGGTGCGGAAGTCACGGATCTCCCAGCCGCGGGTCTTGGCGAGTTCACGCAGGTCCGTGTCGGGGTTGACGGCCACCGCGGTGCCCACCAGCGAGAGCATGGGGACGTCGTTGTAGCTGTCCGAATAGGCGGCACATCGACGCAGGTTGAGGCCCTCACGCACGGCGAGTGCGCGGACGGCGTGCGCCTTGCCGAGCCCGTGCAGGATGTCGCCGACCAGCCGCCCGGTGAACACGCCGTCCTTGCTCTCGGCGACCGTGCCGAGTGCGCCGGTGAGGCCCAGTCGCTTGGCGATCACCTGTGCCAGTTCCACCGGGGTGGCGGTCACCAGCCACACCTGCTGCCCGGCATCCAGATGCATCTGCGCGAGCGCGCGGGTGCCCGGCCAGATCTTGTCGGCGATCACCTCGTCGTAGATCTCCTCACCGAGCCGCGCCAGTTCCGCTGTCGAGCGGCCGGCGACGAAGGACAGGGCCTTTTCCCTGCCCTCGGCGACGTCGTCGCTGTTCTCCTTGCCGGTGACCCGGAACTTCACCTGTTTCCAGGCGAAGTCCACCAGGTCCGACGTCTTCAGATACTTGCGGGCGGCGAGCCCCCGCGCGAAGTGGATGATCGAGGCACCCTGCACCATCGTGTTGTCGACGTCGAAGAACGCGGCGGCGGTCAGATCGAGTGGTACGTCGATCCGGTCGGTGTCCGCGCTCCCGGCCTCCTGTAGTGCGAGCGCGGCGTCGGCACTGGCCTCGCCCGCCATGTTCGCGCGGACCTCGGCTTCGCTCGGACCCAGTGGGTTCCGGAACCGGCGCCGGCCCGGCAGGACGAACTCCGCCCATCCCTCGCCGAAGCCGTCCGGTATCAGTCGCGCAGGCACTCGCACCTCCCGTATCGCCGAAGCGTCCTGGCAGTAGCCTATCGCTCGAATCCCGAGGACAGCGGCCGGATCGGCGCGACGCGGAACACCTGTGATCGCCGTCTCCGAACGCGCTGGTCGGAGGCTGTGCCGCCGGGCCGGATCAGTGAGGAGATCGCGACGTGACAGAGTGGGACGGCAACAGCCACGAGGTGACACTTCTCACCCGCGCCGGGTGCGGTGCGTGCGTGGGTGCGTGGGCCGAACTGGTGGCGGTGTGTGCGGAGTTCGCGGTGACCCCCACCCAGCTCGACGTGGACGATGTGGCGGCCTCGCAACCCGATCTACGTGCTGAATTCGGCGATCGGCTACCCGTCGTGCTACTCGACGGCAGGGAGCACAGTTACTGGGACGTCGACGTGGAGCGCCTTCGGGCCGATTTGCGCAAGTAAGGCGCGCCTAACTCACTCCGTTTCGGACGCTTTGCAGGTGGGAGCACATAAGCCGCGCCGTCAGCGACTTTGTGCATGGGTTCACAAGCGGTTACCGTGGTGTGAACGAATTCCCCGGAGCATCGCGAAGGGCGGCATCGCACTGCCTCCCGGACGAGGAGCCAACACGTGACCGAACAGCACCAGGCGCGCGGGCCGGTGGCCCCAGGCGTCACGGCCGCTGTCGGACCGTCCGCTTCCGCCGCGGTAGCTGAATCGCGCGACATCCCCCAGGCTACGGTGAGCCGCCTCGCCTCGTATCTGCGGGTCCTGGAAATGCTCGCGGACGACGGCGCCACCATCGTGTCGAGCGAGGAACTGGCGAAGGCGTGCGGAGTGGGGTCGGCGAAGCTCCGTAAGGATCTGTCCTTCCTCGGCCCGAACGGCGTCCGCGGCGTGGGCTACGACGTGACCCGGCTCCGCAAGCGGATCGAGCGTGCCCTGGGCCTGGACCGGGGACACCGCGTCGTCCTCGTCGGTGTCGGGAACCTGGGCCGCGCGCTGGCCGGCTACGGCGGGTTCGTGCGCCGCGGCTTCGCGATGGTCGCCCTCTTCGACACCGACCCGGATCTGGTGGGAACCCGAGTGGGCGACCTGGTGGTCCGCCACATCGACACCCTGGACGGCGCCTGCGCCGATCTGCAGGCCACGATCGGCGTGATCGCCACACCCGACGACGCCGCCCAGCAGGTGTGCGACGCCCTCGTCGCCGCCGGGCTGCGGTGCGTCATGAGTTTCTCGCCCGTCGCTCTCGACGTCCCCGACCACGTGGAACTCCGTCGAGTCGACCTGGCCGCCGAGATGCAGCTCCTGTCCTTCAGCAGCGCCCGCAACAACGAACAGCCCGCGTCCGCGCAGGTGATCGGCAGCAGTGGCGTCCCGTCCACCGAGCCAAGAAACGGATCAGTGATCGCGCCGTGAGTGTTCTGCTTGTCGGGGTCTCGCACCGGACGGCACCCGTGCCGGTGCTGGAGCGCGTGGCGGTGACCGAGGCGGATCGCCCGAAGCTGACGGACAAGTTGCTGGGCTCCACCCACATCTCCGAGGCGATGATCGTCTCCACCTGCAACCGGGTCGAGATATACGCCGTCGTCGATGCGTTCCACGGCGCCCTCACCGAGGTCGGCGAGTTGCTCGCCGAGCATTCCGGGATCACGCTCGCGGATCTACACCAGCACGCCTACGTGCGCTACAGCGAGGCCGCGGCCGAGCATCTGTTCGCGGTGGCCAGCGGGCTCGACTCGATGGTTCTGGGGGAGCAGCAGATCCTCGGCCAGATCCGTGCCGCGTACGCGTCCTCCGACGCCCAGCAGGCCGCCGGCCGAACTCTGCACGAGCTGGCACAGCAGGCGCTGCGGGTGGGCAAGCGGGTACACACCGAGACCGGCATCGATGCCGCGGGCGCCTCGGTGGTCTCGGTCGCCCTGGACCGGGCAGCCACGATCATCGGTGGTGGTCTCGCCGGCCGCAGTGCCGTCGTGGTCGGGGCGGGCGCCATGGGCGGGCTGTCGGTCGCGCACCTGATCCGGGCCGGAATCGACCGGATCACCGTCGTCAACCGGACGACCGAGCGGGCGGAGCATCTCGCCGAGACCGCGCGCGCCGGTGGTGTCGATGCCGCCGCCGCGCCGCTGTCGGATCTCGCGACGGCCATGCACGACGCGGATGTCCTCGTGACCTGTACCGGGGCGGTCGGCGCCGTGGTCACGCTGGCCGACGCGCACGTCGCGCTCGCCCAGGCCGGCCGCACCGCCGATCGCCCGCTGGTGATCTGCGACCTGGGTCTGCCCCGGGACGTCGAGCACGCCGTCGGGGGGTTGCCCGGTGTCACCGTGCTCGACATGGAATCGCTGCAGGCGGATCCGGCCACCGGCGCTGCCGCCTCCGATGCCGAGGCCGCGCGTGCGATCGTCGCCGCCGAACTCACGAACTATCTCACCGGCCAGCGGATGGCCGAGGTGACCCCCACCGTCACCGCACTGCGGCAGCGGGCAGCGGAGGTCGTCGAGGGGGAGTTGCTGCGACTGGACTCACGGTTGCCCGGTCTCGACGACCCGCAGCGCGACGAGGTCGCTCGTACCGTCCGCCGGGTGGTGGACAAGCTGCTGCACGCTCCGACGGTCCGGGTCAAGCAGCTCGCGTCGTCACCGGGCGGCGACGCCTACGCGGCCGCCCTGCGCGAGTTGTTCGAGCTCACGCCCGGTTCGGTCGCGGCCGTCGCCCAGTCGTCCGAGCTCGCTGCCGACATCGATCTGTCCAACGCCTTCATCTCGGGTGAGGATCCGCGTCTGCGGCACTTCGTGATCGACCAGGTGGACGAGGACATCACCAACCCAGGAAAGGACGTGCAGGAATGAGCGCCGTCGGCACTCGCACACTCCGGATCGGCACCCGGGGCAGCCTGCTCGCCACCACCCAGGCCGGAACGGTTCGTGACGCGTTGATCGGAGCCGGCCACGACGCCGAGCTCGTCGTCGTCAAGACCAAGGGCGACCAGTCGTCCGACCCGGTGGAGAAGATCGGTGTCGGCGTGTTCACCGCAGAGCTGCGCGAGGCACTCGTCGACGGCCGCGTCGACGTGGCCGTGCACTCGTACAAGGATCTGCCGACCGCGGCGGACGAGCGCTTCACCATCGCCGCCGTCCCGCCCCGCGAAGATTCCCGGGACGCGCTCGTCGCGCGCGACGGTCTGGTGCTCGGCGAGCTCCCGGCCGGATCACGCGTCGGCACCAGCGCCCCCCGGCGTGCCTCGCAGCTCCGCGCCCTCGGACTCGGCCTGGACGTCGTTCCGCTGCGCGGCAATCTCGACAGCCGGCTGCGTCGTGTCGCCACCGGTGAGCTCGACGCCGTCGTCGTCGCCCGCGCGGGGTTGGTCCGGATCGGACGCCAGGACGAGGTGACCGAGGCGCTCGAGCCGGTCCAGATGCTGCCGGCCCCTGCGCAGGGCGCGTTGGCCGTCGAATGCCTGTCGGAGGATGCGGCGCTGGTGGCGATTCTCGCCGGGCTGGACGATCCGGCCAGTCACGCGGCGGTCACCGCCGAACGAGCCCTGCTCGCCGAGCTCGAAGCGGGATGCACCGCGCCGGTGGGAGCAGTGGCCGAGGTCGTGGAGTCGCTCGACGAGGACGGCCGCGTGTTCGACGAGCTGTCCGTGCGCGGCTGTGCCGCTGCGCTCGACGGCTCCGATGTCGTGCGTGCCGGTGCCGTCGGCGCGCCCGCCGATGCCGAGGCACTGGGTCGTCGGGTCGCCCGTGAGTTGCTCGAACTGGGAGCCCGCGAGTTGATGACCGCGTCCGGGGACGGTGATGCCGATGCTTGATCTGCGATGGCCGCCGTCGCCCCGGCGCACCCACCGACCTGCCTCCCCCCTGTACCCCTCTCGAGATCTGTACCCCTCTCGAAACATGACCGCACTGGAGAATCACCGATGAGCCGAGTTCGCAAGAACGCCCCCGGACGAATCCTCTTCGTGGGGTCCGGTCCGGGCGACCCGGCCCTGCTCACCGTCCGCGCCCGGGACGTCCTCACCTCTGCCGCCCTGGCCTTCACCGATCCGGATGTCGACAAGGGCGTGTCTGCCCTCGTCGGTGCCGATCTCGGCGACGACCCGGAGACCGGGGAGCCGGTCGCCGAGGTACGCCCCGCGTTGGGCGAGCCGGGTGACGTGGCCAAGACCCTGGTCAACGAGGCGAAGAACGGCCACGACGTCGTGCGCCTCGTCTCCGGGGATCCGCTGACCACCGATTCGGTGATCGCGGAGGTCACCGCGGTGGCGCGTACCCAGGTGCAGTTCGAGGTCCTGCCCGGCCTGCCGTCCGCGGCGACGGTGCCCGCGTACGCCGGTATGGCACTCGGGTCCGGACACACCGAGGCGGACGTGCGCAGCGAGGTCGACTGGGCTGCCCTCGCAGCTGCGCCCGGCCCCCTGGTCCTGCACGCGACGTCGGGCCATCTGGCCGAGACGGCGAGCGCGCTCGTCGAGCACGGTCTGGCGCCGCAGACGCCGGCCGCGATCACCGTCCACGGCACCACGCGCCAGCAGCGCACCGTGGAGGCCACCCTGGCGACACTCAACGAGGCCGGCTCGGAGATGGTCGGTTCGCTGATCGTCACCGTCGGCAAGGTCGTCGCGCAGCGCGGCAAGATGTCGTGGTGGGAGTCGCGTGCACTGTACGGCTGGAAGGTGCTGGTGCCGCGCACGAAGGAGCAGGCCCGGGAGATGAGCGATCGGCTCGTCACGCACGGGGCCATCCCGATCGAGGTACCGACCATTGCCGTCGAGCCGCCGCGCAGCCCGGCCCAGATGGAAAGGGCCGTCAAGGGTTTGGTCGACGGCCGCTACCAGTGGGTGGTCTTCACCTCGACCAACGCGGTGCGTGCGGTGTGGGAGAAGTTCGAGGAGTTCGGGCTCGACGCACGGGCGTTCTCGGGTGTGAAGATCGCGTGTGTCGGCGAGGCCACGGCGGACAAGGTGCGCTCGTTCGGCATCACCCCGGAACTGGTTCCCGCGGGGGAGCAGTCCAGTGAGGGTCTGCTCGCCGAGTTCGCCCCGTACGACGACGTGTTCGATCCGGTCAACCGAGTTCTCCTGCCGCGCGCCGACATCGCCACCGAGACCCTCGCCGAGGGCCTGCGCGAGCGCGGCTGGGAGATCGATGACGTGACGGCCTACCGCACGGTTCGGGCCGCGCCGCCGCCGGCCGAGACCCGCGAGATGATCAAGACCGGTGGGTTCGACGCCGTGTGCTTCACCTCGTCCTCGACCGTCCGGAATCTGGTCGGTATCGCCGGAAAGCCCCACGCCCGCACCCTCGTCGCATGCATCGGCCCGAAGACCGCCGAGACCGCTGCGGAGTTCGGTCTCCGGGTGGACGTGCAGCCGGAGACCGCGCAGGTGGGTCCGCTGGTGGAGGCGCTCGCCGAGCACGCGGCCCGGCTGCGGGCCGAGGGCGCACTGCCGCCGCCGCGCAAGAAGTCTCGCGCGCGTCGCTGACAGTCCGACCAGTCCGCCGAATCGCCCTCCCCCGGAAGGGAAGTGTCGAGGTGTTTCCGACTCACCGCCCCCGGCGTCTGCGCCGATCCCCGGCGATGCGCAGGCTGGTCGCCGAGACGTCGCTCGAGCCCCGGCACCTCGTGCTGCCGATGTTCGTCGCGGACGGCATCGACGAGCCGCGGCCCATTTCGTCGATGCCGGGCGTCGTCCAGCACACGCAGGACTCGCTGCGGGAGGCCGCCTCCGAGGCGGTCGCCGCGGGCGTCGGCGGGCTGATGTTGTTCGGTGTACCGCGTCCGGAGGACAAGGATGCGCGGGGCACGTGCGGGGTGGCACCCGAAGGGGTGCTCAACCGGGCGCTGCGTTCGCTGGCCACCGAACTCGGTGACGAGACGGTCCTCATGGCGGACACGTGCCTGGACGAGTTCACCGACCACGGCCACTGCGGAGTGCTCGACGCCGCGGGCGGAGTGGACAACGACGCGACCCTGAAGCAGTACGCGGACATGGCGGTGGCGCAGGCCGACGCCGGCGCGCATCTGCTCGGTCCGAGCGGGATGATGGATGGCCAGGTCGCGGCCATCCGGGCTGCGCTCGACGCTGCGGGGCACCAGGAAGTGGGTCAGTTGGCGTACGCGGCGAAGTACGCCTCCGCCTTCTACGGCCCGTTCCGTGAAGCGGTCGGGTCGTCGCTGCACGGCGACCGCCGGACCTACCAGCAGGATCCGGCGAATCGGCGGGAGTCGCTCCGGGAGGTGGACCTCGACCTCGCCGAGGGCGCGGACATGGTGATGGTGAAGCCGGCCATGTCGTACCTCGACGTGTTGCGCGAGACGGCGGACCGTTCGCCTGTTCCTGTTGCCGCTTACCAGATTTCGGGTGAGTACGCGATGATCACCGCGGCCGCGCAGAACGGCTGGATCGACCGTGACGCGGCGATCCTCGAATCGCTGGTCGGCATTCGTCGTGCGGGGGCGGACATCGTGCTCACCTATTGGGCCACCGAAGTCGCGCAGCGGCTGAGTGGTCGGCGCTGAAGTCGCGCAGCGGCTGAGTGGTCGGCGCTGAAGTCGCGCGGCGGCTGAGTGGTCTGCGCTGAAGTCGCGCGGCGGCTGAGTGGTCGGCGCTGACGCCTCTCAGCATCCCGGTGGCAGGCCCATCGCCGCGGCGCGGGCCGCGATCCATTCGGCGAGGCGGGTCGCCTGGTCTCGGGCTGTCGCGGCATCGGATGCGGAAGTGACCGCGAGGGCCACGGCGAGCTGACCCGTCCCGGACGGCACCACACCGAACTGTCGTATCGAGTATCCGGCGCCGGGGTCGGTGCCTGTGCCGGAGCTGAACTGGGCGCCCTCGACGGCGCCCAGGCCCCATTCCGGCGTCTCGGGGCCGGCGAGTGCGGGCCCGCTGCGCTCGTCACACGGCACGAACGACGCGAACTGGGCCTGGGCGGGGAGTGACCACTCCGTCTGCTCGAGGGGAGCGCCGACGACGGTTGCGGGGTCGCCGTATTCGCGTAGCACCTCTTCCACGACGCGTGGATCCGTCGGGTCGGGTTCGCCTCGCTCGCGGGCGAGGGAGACCGCGACGTCGATCGTCGCCCAGGCCGGGCCGGTCTGGACGTCGCCGGCGACGAGTGACTGCCCACCCCCGACAGGTGCGATCGCCAGTCCGGTGGAGCCGTCGAACGCGGCGACGACCTCGTCGAAACCGGCCAGCGGGTGGCCGGGTGCCCCGCCCTGTTCGGGTGGGGGTGTCGGCGGCGCGGTGGTGAGGGTCGGGCTCTCCGGGGACGGGTCGCCGACCTCTTCCGTGGCGCATCCGGCTGCGACCACCAGGGTGAGCGCGCATGCGAGGAACCCGGTGGTGGTACCGCGACGACGTTCGAGGGGCATACCGACAGCGTCGCGGTCGACGGGGCCGAAGACAAGCACTTTCGCATCTGTGCTCGGCTCGGGATATTCGGACATCGGCCGATACCCTGGTGGCATGAGTGACCTGCCCCCGCAGTACGACAGATACCAGCAGCAGCCGCCGATGCAGTGGCAGCCGCCGCGGACACCGCCCCGCCCGGCCCCGGTGGATGTCCACACGGCTCGGCACCTGTGGTGGGCTGTCGCCGGACTGGGGCTGCTGCAGGGGCTCATGGCCGTCGCGGTGGTGGCGGGGGACCGGGACGCGTTCGTGGATCAATTGTTGCGGGAGCCGACCGTCCAGTCCGGGGAGGTCACGCTCGACCAGGGTGCGGTCGAGACCCTGTTCGCGGTGGGGATCGGGGTCACGGCACTGATCGTCGTCGTGGTCACCGCGCTGTTCCTGCTGATCGTGCGGACGATGACGCGTGGACGGGCGTGGGCGCGCACGGTGCTCACCGTGGTGGGCGTGCTGTTGACGGTCATGACCGTCCCACTGTTGTTCGGTGCCGGGGACGACTTCGCGCCCGCCGGAGCCACCGGCACGATGCTCCTCGGTGCCGCCCAGATCCTGCAGGCGGTGACCGCTGTCGGGGCGATCGTGCTGATGTATCGCAAGGAGTCCAACGCGTTCTTCCTGCCGGGACCTCCGCCCGAGAATCAGGGCCGTTGGTAACTTGCCGCCCGGGGTTGTACCGTGAACTTCGTCACAGTATGTTGGCACCGAGGATTGTGCAGAGCGACCGGAGGAATCCAGTACATGCGTGTTGAAGAGCGGGCTCGCGGGTCACGTAAGGAAGCACTTCTGTTCGGCATCGTCGCCGCCCTGATGTTGCTCGCTTTCCTCATGCTTCTCGTGCCCGGGATCGTCGCCGGCTGACCGGTTTTCGAGGATCCGCCGACGAGCGGTCGGAGACGTGCCGCCCCCGGCGCTCCTGCCCGACGTACGGCCCTTCCCTACGATGAGCCTTGCCAGTGATGCGCATCCGCGTGATGTGCCTACCCAGCGATGTGACGGAGTGGTTCCCCGGTGACTGACGAGGTCCTGTTCAGCGAGCCGGGCGGTCAGTGGCGCGTCGTGGCCTACGGACCGATCTTCTGCCTCGTGGTGCTCACTGCGGAACTGTTCACCGGCCCTCTCGTGCACTGGTTCGCACTGCTCCTCGCCGCCGTCCTCACCGCGGGGCTGGTGGCCCTGCAGGTGGTCGCCGCCCGCACGCACGTGAGCGTCGAGCTGACCCGGACGACACTGCGCGACGGCACCGAGGAACTGGCGCTCGCGGACATCGCCGAGGTCCTCCCACCGGCCGATCCCGACGAGTACGAGCTGGAGAAGTGGGAAACCGCTCGGGCCCTCGGGGAACTGGCGAACGTGCCACGCCGTCGTACCGCGATCGGGTTGCGGCTCCGCGGCGGCGGACTGGTCCGGGCCTGGGCCCGGGACTCGGCGGAACTGCGTCGGCAGCTGGACGCGCTCGTCCCGGTGCGGGAGGCGGGGGCGTGATCTCGGGGAGGACCGTGGTGACGGCGGAGGCGCTCGCGGCGCTCGTCGCCCTGGCCCTCGCCGGATGGTGCGCGAGTTCGGCCACGGTGACGACGCGGTTCGAGCCCCTCGTCGTGGATGCCCCCGCTTTCGAATCCAGCCACTACTCGGGGGCGTGGATTGCGGGGGCCACCGCGCTGGCGACGATCGCCGGTCTCCTGGTCGTCGACGCGGTACGACGCATCCGGGCGCATACCGCGCCCGGCGCGTGACGAGTCGTCAGCGATCCAGCAGGGTGTCTCGCACCGCATCGGTGCCGGGTCCGTCGAGCATCGCCGAACCGAGCAGGGCCTCCGGGACACCGAGACCTGCCACCAGCGTCGCCGCGTGCGGACGCAGCGTGCGGCACCGCTCGTTGATTCCGCGCAGGACCGCCTTCGAGCGTTCCACCGACAGGTGCCGGTGGGACATGAACCAGGCCTTGTCCTCCTCGATCACACTCAACGCGTAGAGGTCGCAGAGGTCGCTGAGCAGCTCGCACGCGGCCTCGTCGGTGCACGAGTCGATGCCGGCGACGAACGCCTCCAGTACGACGCGGTCGATGTGAGCGCGGGCGGCGTGCAGGACGTGATCCTGCACGAAGTTGAACGCGTCGAACGCGCTGTCCTCCCGCTTCTGGGCTCCCTGCAGGCGCCGGGCGGCCGTCGAGATCAGGTACTCCTCGCGGTCCTCGAACATCGACATCTGGGTGCCGCGGTTGAAGAGGCTGCCGTCCTCCTCGTTGTCCTGGCGGGTGTCGAGGATGGTCTGGAGGATCTGCTGGGCGGCGGTGCGCTTCTTGACCACGTCCGACACGGTGGTGGCGGCGAAACGCATCCAGTCGGAGGGGCCCATCTCGCGGACCTCCTCCGCGTAGGAGGTGAGCAGTTCCTTCGCGACCAACTGGGTGAGGACGTGGTTGTCGCCCTCGAAGGTGGTGAACACGTCGGTGTCCGCCTTGAGCGCGGTGAGCCGGTTCTCGGCCATGTATCCGGCACCTCCGCAGGCCTCCCTGGCTTCCTGGATGGCGCGGGTGGCGTGCCAGGTGGTCGCGGCCTTGAGTCCCGCGGCGCGGCCTTCGAGTTCGCGCTGGTCGGTGGGGTCGACGTCGTCGCCTGCGGCCTGGAGGTCGTGCAGCGCGGACACCAGCTCGTTCTGGGCGAACCCCAGCGCGTAGGACCGGGCGATCAGTGGCAGCAGCCGCTTCTGGTGCATCAGGTAGTCCATGAGCAGCGTCTCCTCGGCGTCGCCCGGGGCCTGGAACTGCCTGCGCTGCAATGCGTATCGGGTGGCGATCGACAGTGCCACGCGTGCGGCCGCGCCGGCGGACCCGCCGACCGTGACCCGGCCGCGGACCAGGGTGCCGACCATGGTGAAGAACCGGCGGCCGGTCGATTCGATGGGGGACGAGTACTCGCCGTCCTCGCTGACGTCGCCGTAGCGGTTGAGGAGGTTCTCCCGGGGGATCCGCACCCGGTCGAAGAGGATGCGGCCGTTGTCGACGCCGGGAAGGCCGCCCTTGTAGCCGCAGTCGGAGGTGCTGACCCCGGGGAGGTCGTTGCCGTCCTCGTCCCGGATCGGCACGACGAAACAGTGCACGCCGTGGGACTGACCGCCCGTCACCAGCTGCGCGAACACCGCCGCGGTCCGGGCGTGTTCCGCGGCGCCACCGATGTAGTCCTTGCGCGAGGAGGGGGTCGGCGAGTGGATCACGAATTCGCGGGTCTCCGGGTCGTACGTCGCCGTCGTCTCCAACTCCTGGACATCGCTGCCGTGACCGGTCTCGGTCATCGCGAAGCAGCCCAGCAGGTCCAGGTCGATGGTCGGCCGGACGTACTGTTCGTGGTGGCGGGCGGTCCCGAGGTTCTCGATCGCCCCACCGAACAGGCCCCACTGGACACCCGCCTTGACCATCAGGGACAGGTCGGACATGGCCAGCATCTCGATGCTGGTGACCGCGGCGCCGGTGTCGCCGGTGCCGCCGTGCTCGGTCGCGAAGCCGTCGGCGGCGTATCCGCGTCCGGCGAGCTTGCGCATCTGGGCGAGAGTCTTGTTCCTGGCCTCGGCGAGGTCGGGGGTGTAGTGCGGGGCGAAGTCGGGGTCGTTCGTCAGGTCGGCGCGGGCGCGTTCGCGTACCTCGTGCCAGCGACCGTCGAGCGCGGCGGTGAGGTACTCGGCGGTGGTCTTCTCGGCGGTCGTCCGGTCGGTGCTCTCGTACGCCTCGGTGGTAGCCATGACCCGACCCTAGCCAGCACCGCGGGTTCGCGCTGGCGTCCCGAAACAGCAGTGGCCGGGCGCACACGGGTCTGCAGTCGGGCGCATCCCGCCGGTGCATCCCGCCGGTGTATCCACGGGGTGACTGGTCCCTCGGGCTCGTCAGATCGGTCGAATGGTCCCTTCACCCACTGGTGGGGGGCGGCGAGGCACGTGATCCGCGCCACCCACTACACCCTGTCGTTGGCAAATTCAGAAGAACTGGGACACTGGAGATCGTGACTGTCCCAGCCGGTGAATCCCCACTACCCGCCACGACGTCCGAGCGACTGTTCCGACGGGCCGAAGCAGTCATCCCCGGTGGAGTCAACTCTCCGGTGCGCGCGTTCGGTTCGGTCGGTGGCAGCCCCCGCTTCATCGCGTCGGCGTCGGGCTACACGCTCACCGACGTCGACGACAACACGTACGTCGACCTGGTGTGTTCGTGGGGGCCGATGATCCTCGGGCACGCGCACCCCGCCGTGGTGGACGCGGTCCGCGCGGCAGCGACCACGGGGCTGTCCTTCGGCGCACCGACCGAGGGCGAGATCGCACTCGCCGAGGAGATCGTCTCGCGGGTCACTCCCGTCGAGCAGGTGCGGCTGGTGAACTCCGGCACCGAGGCGACCATGAGCGCCGTGCGCCTGGCCCGCGGATTCACCGGACGCAGCAAGATCGTCAAGTTCTCCGGGTGCTATCACGGGCACGTCGACGCACTGCTCGCCGACGCCGGATCCGGCCTCGCCACCTTCGGGCTGCCGACCTCGCCCGGCGTCACCGGCGCCCAGGCCGAGGACACCATCGTGCTGCCCTACAACGACCTCGACGCGGTGGCCGCGGCCTTCGCCGCGAACGAGGGGCAGATCGCCTGCATCATCACCGAGGCGGCCGCAGGGAACATGGGCGCGATCGCACCGCTGCCCGGATTCAACGCCGGACTGCGCGAGATCGCCACCGCGCACGGTGCCCTGCTCGTCATGGACGAGGTGATGACGGGATTCCGGGTCAGCGCCGCAGGCTGGTACGGGCTGGACCCGGTCCCCGGTGACCTCTACACGTTCGGCAAGGTCATGAGCGGGGGACTGCCCGCAGCGGCGTTCGGCGGGCGCGCCGACGTCATGGCCCGCCTCGCGCCGTCCGGCCCCGTCTACCAGGCGGGCACACTGTCCGGGAACCCGGTCGCCGTCGCCGCCGGGCTCGCCAGCCTCCGTGCTGCCGACGACCAGGTGTACGCGGCCCTCGACCGGAACGCGGCGACCCTCGCCGGCCTGCTGACCGACGCCCTCACCGACGCCGGTGTCGTCCATCGGGTGCAGACCGCGGGGTCGCTGCTCAGCGTCTTCTTCGGCGCCGAACCCGTCGTCGACTACGCGGGCGCCAGGGCCGCAGAGACCTGGCGGTTCGCGCCCTTCTTCCACGAACTGCTCGCCCGCGGCGTGTACGCGCCGCCGAGTGCGTTCGAGGCCTGGTTCGTCTCCGCGGCCCTCGACGACACCGCCTTCTCGATCATCGCGGACGCGTTGCCCCACGCGGCCGCCGCAGCGGCGGCGGCCCGGCCGTGACCGCCCGCCCGACCACCCCGGCCGCACCCATCACCCACCCGACCGCGCCTTCAACCGGCCCAGCCACCCGAGGAACCCGCACCGTGACCGACGCCGACATCACGCCCCCCACGGACGACATCGACACCGACGCGTCTGCCCAGACCACGACGATCGTGCACGTACTCCGCCACGGTGAGGTGCACAACCCGCGCGGCATCCTCTACGGGCGCCTCCCCGGGTTCCGCCTGTCGGTGCACGGCGAATCCCAGGCCAGGACGGTTGCCTCGGTGCTGGCCGGTCACGACGTCACGCACGTCGCGGCCTCGCCGCTGCAGCGCGCGCAGGAGACCGCGACCCCGATCGCCCGCGCGCACCGCCTGCCGATCGTCACCGACGAGAACCTCATCGAGGCGGGCAACGAGTTCGAGGGGCTGAAGGTCTCCGTCGGAGACGGTGCACTGAGCCGTCCCCGGCACTGGTGGAAGCTGCGCGATCCGTTCACGCCGTCGTGGGGTGAGCCGTACCTGCAGATCGCGCACCGGATGCTGGCGGCGGTCGGCAACGCCAGGGCGGCGGCCCGCGGCCACGAGGCCGTCGTCGTGAGTCACCAGCTGCCGGTGTGGACCCTGCGCCGGTTCCTCCAGGGTGAGCGGCTCTGGCACGATCCGCGCCACCGCCAGTGCGCACTCGCGTCGCTGACCTCGCTCGTCTACAGCGGCGACACCCTCGTCGACATCGTGTACTCCGAGCCCGCGGGGGCGTCGGATCCGAGGGTGACCGGAGCATGAGAGGCGGGCGCATCACGGCGCCGCGCACTCGATCGACCGGGGTGATCGCGGCGATCTGTGCCGGGATGCTGGCGCTGGCGTCGTGTGCGAGTGGCAACGACGCCGTCGTCCAGGGCGGGACGTTCGACTTCGTCTCGCCGGGTGGGCAGACGGAGATCTTCTACGACCCGCCGGCCGAGCGCGGCACGGTGGGGAAGCTGTCCGGACCCGACCTCATGGAGGAGGGCGAGACCGTCGGCCTCGAGGACTTCGAGGGCCAGGTCGTGGTCCTCAACGTGTGGGGTCAGTGGTGCGGCCCGTGCCGGTCGGAGGCGGACGACCTCGAGGAGGTCTACCAGGCGAGCAAGGACCGCGGGGTGGCCTTTCTCGGTATCAACGTGCGCGACAACTTCCAGGACAAGGCACAGGACTTCGTGGTCGACAACGGGATCACCTTCCCGTCGATCTACGACCCGCCGATGCGCACCCTGATGGCCTTCGGCGCCGGGTACCCGACGTCGGTGGTGCCGACGACGATCGTCCTCGACCGTGAGCACCGGGTCGCGGCGGTGTTCCTCAAGGAACTGCTCGCCGAGGACCTGCAGCCCGTCGTGGACCGCATCGCCGCGGAAGACACGCAGGACCGCTGATGTCGGAGTTCACCGTGGCCGAGATGGTGCTGGCCCAGTCCGGGGTCGGTGACACGTTCCAGTCGACGGCGGTGTCCGGACCGCTGGTGCTCGCGCTCGGCGTCTGCATGCTCGCCGGTCTGGTGTCCTTCGCGTCGCCGTGCGTGGTGCCGCTGGTACCCGGGTACCTGTCCTATCTGGCGGGGGTCGTGGGTGCGGACGCTCCCGCGGTGACCGCCCAGGAGGCCTCGACCCGGACGAAGGTGCGCGGTCGCTATCGCGTCGCGGGGGCGGCGGCATTGTTCGTCGCCGGATTCACCGTGGTCTTCGTCCTGGCGACCGCTTCGGTGTTCGGCGCGATCTCGATGCTCGCCGTCAACCGCGAGGTGCTCATGCGGGTGGGTGGTGTCGTCACCATCGCGATGGGCCTGGTGTTCGTCGGCCTGGTGCCTGCGCTGCAGCGGGACACCCGGATGGAGCCGCGCGCGATCTCCTCGCTGGCCGGGGCGCCGTTGCTGGGTGCGGTGTTCGCACTCGGGTGGACGCCGTGCCTGGGGCCGACGCTGGCCGGGGTGATCTCCCTGGCCGCGGGAACCGAGGGCACCACCGCTGCGCGTGGCGTGACCCTGATCGTCGCCTACTGCCTCGGCCTCGGACTGCCGTTCGTCATCCTCGCGTTCGGTTCGGCCCGGGCGCTGCGGGGCGTCGGCTGGCTGCGGCGCAACGCACGTACTGTTCAGATCTTCGGCGGAATCATGCTGGTGGCGGTGGGTATCGCCCTCGTCACCGGCGCGTGGGACCTGTTCGTCAGCTGGGTCCGGGACGCCTTTATCTCGGAGGTGACCCTGCCGATATGACCCAGACCGACACCGCCCCGGCGCCCGAGGCCGCCCCGCCGCCGCGGCAGGGAGCGCTGGGACGTGCCCTGGCACTGATCCGTAACACCTGGCGGGGACTCACGTCGATGCGTACCGCATTGATGCTGCTGTTCCTGCTGGCCCTCGCCGCCATCCCCGGCGCTCTGTTGCCGCAGCGCAGCCTCAACGCGGGCAAGGTCGACGAGTACATCGGGGCGCGCCCCACGCTGGGGCCCTGGATGGACCGGCTGGAACTGTTCGACGTGTTCGGCAGCTTCTGGTTCACCGCGATCTACGTCCTGCTGTTCATCTCCCTCGTCGGCTGCATCCTGCCGCGCTGCGTCGAGCACTACCGCGCGCTGCGGACCCGTCCCGTCCGCGCCCCACGGAATCTGTCGCGGCTGCCGCACCACCGCCGCGCCGAGGTCACGGAGTCGCCGGAGGCACTGGCGGCCCGCATCCGAGGCCACCTGAAGGGATGGCGGGTGGAGTCGCGCACCGGTGGCCCACACGGCGACGACGACGAGGTCACCGTCTCCGCGGAGAAGGGCTACCTGCGCGAGGCCGGGAACCTGGTGTTCCACCTGTCGCTGGTCGGACTGCTCGTGGCGATCGCGGTCGGCAAGCTGTTCGGCTACGAGGGCAACGTCATCGTCGTCGCGAACGGGGGACCCGGTTTCTGCACCACCACGCCGGCCGTCTTCGACTCGTTCATCGCCGGCAACGTCAACGACGGCACCGGGATGACCCCCATGTGCATCCGGGTCGACGACTTCCGGGCCGACTACCTCGACACCGGCCAGGCCGAGATGTTCACCTCGAACATCCGCTACCAGGCGGGTGCCGACCTCGAGTCCGACACCTGGCGCGATGCCGAGCTGCGGGTCAACCACCCGCTGCGGGTCGAGGCGGACCGCGTGTATCTGCAGGGCCACGGCTACGCCCCGACGTTCACCGTGACGTTCCCGAACGGGGAGACCCGGACGGAGACCGTCCAGTGGGCGCCGTCCGACGCCACGACGTTCCTCAGCAGCGGAGCGATGCGCTTCGACCCGCCGGGCGGGATGTACCCGGAGGCGGACGAGAGGCGCAGGAACCAGATCGCGATCGAGGGGCTGTTCGCACCGACCGCCTTCTTCCACGGGAGCCTGCTGTCGTCCAGCTACCCCGCGATGAACGACCCGGCGGTCGCGATCGACATCTACAAGGGCGATTCGGGGCTCGACACCGGCAGCCCGCAGTCGCTGTTCGAGCTCAACAAGGAACTGATCAACCAGGGCAGACTGATCAAGCAGGACCGGGTGAACCTGTATCCCGGCGAGTCGACGACCTTGGCCGACGGCACCCGTGTCCAGTTCGACGGTGCCGTCGACTTCGTGAACCTGCAGGTCTCGCACGACCCGGCACAGCAGTGGGTGCTCGTGTTCTCGCTGACGGCGATGGCCGGCCTGCTCGTGTCACTGCTGATCAAGCGGCGGCGGGTGTGGGCGCGTATCCACCCGTCGGGCGCAGGCGGTTCCGATGAACGACGTACCGTAGTAGAACTGGGTGGGCTCGCCCGCACCGATCAGGCCGGTTGGGGCGACGAGTTCGACAAGCTGTGCGACCGGCTGTTGACGGACGAGCAAGGGAAGAGCGATCGATGACCATCAACGAGACATTGGCGCAGTACAGCGACTGGGCCTTCGAGTCCGCGTTCGCGGTGCTGGTGCTCGCGTTCGTCCTGCTCGTGATCCAGTACGCGTCCACGCGTGCCCGCGCCGTCCAGGTCCGTGAGGGTGCCGAGGAGAAGGAACTCGTGGCCGCCGGGGGCACCTCGGGGTCCGACGGCACCGCCGCCACTCCCGGGCGGGTGGCCGAACAGCCGCGCCGGACCCTGGCCGACCGGTTCGGGGGCATGGGGTACGCGGTCCTCGTGGTCGGCACGGTGCTGCTCATCGCCTCGATCGTGTTGCGGGGCCTGTCGACCGAACGCTTCCCGCTCGGCAACATGTACGAGTTCGTCGCGATGGCGTGCGCGGCCACGTTGCTCGGTGGCCTGGTGTTGATGGCGAAGCCCGCCTACCGGGTGCTCTGGGTCTTCATGCTGGTGCCCGTCCTGATCCTGATCTTCCTCGCGGGCACCGTGCTCTACGCGGACGCCGCGCCCGTCGTCCCGGCCCTGAGGTCGTTCTGGTTGCCGATCCACGTCACCGTCGTCAGCGTCGGCTCGGGCGTGTTCCTCATCTCCGGTGTCGCCAGCCTCCTGTTCCTCCTGCGCATCCGCTATCCGAAGGGTGCGGAGGGAGCGAGCGTCTTCGGTCGGCTCGCCGAACGACTGCCGGACGCCCTGACACTGGACCGGCTCGCCTACAAGACCACCATCATCGGGTTCCCGCTGTTCGGCGCGGGTGTGATCCTCGGCGCGATCTGGGCCGAGGCGGCATGGGGCCGGTTCTGGGGCTGGGACCCCAAGGAGACGGTGTCGTTCATCGCCTGGGTGATCTACGCGGCCTACCTGCATGCCCGGGCGACGTCCGGATGGCGGGACACGAAGGCCGCGTGGATCAACGTGGCAGGCTTCGCGGCGATGCTGTTCAATCTGTTCATCATCAACATGGTGGTGTCCGGCCTGCACTCGTATGCAGGACTGAACTGATCCGGACCACCGGGTCCGAGAATCTTCGAGGGGGATGAAGGCTGATGGCTGACGACAACGTGGGCGGTTGGGAGCCCGCGCGACCGGCAGGCGAGGCAGATCGCGCCCGCAGGACCCGCCAGCCGTACGTGCAGCCGCAGGGCCCCAACCCGTTCGCGCCGCCGCCGCAGCATGCGCCGGGCCAGTCGGCTCCGGCCGGCCGGCCCCCGCAGGCGCCGGCGCCGGACCGATCACCTGGGCCGGCCCAGCGCCCTGCCGACCCCTTCTCGCCACCCGGACCTGCGCCCGGCCAGGCCCGCCCGCAGGCGCCGACGCAGCACGCGCCGGCCCCCGAGCGGAATCCC
The DNA here is from genome assembly GCF_014217785.1 of Rhodococcus triatomae. Lineage (NCBI taxonomy): Bacteria > Bacillati > Actinomycetota > Actinomycetes > Mycobacteriales > Nocardiaceae > Rhodococcus > Rhodococcus triatomae. The sequence goes on from NZ_CP048814.1 coordinate 3,325,784, forward strand.
GGGCCTCCGCAGCAGCCGCCGCGCCCGCCCGCCCCGCAACCGGAGCGGCAGCAGGCCTCGGCGCCGGCGCCGTCCGGCCCCGCGGATTTCGGGCCGGACCCCGAGTCGGCCGCCGACTCGCAGTACTCCGTGTCGTCGCGCGACCTGTCCACGTCGCTGCTTCTCAAGAAGGCCAAGCCGATACCGACGACGGGGTGGCGCAAGGCGCTCTACCGGATGTCCGGACGGCGGGTGAACGTCGGCCCGAACGCCAAGGAACGGCATCGGCTCGAGCTCACCCGGCAGATCAACCAGCCGTTGCAGGGCTGCTACAAGATCGCGTTGCTCAGCCTCAAGGGCGGCGTCGGCAAGACCACGACCACCGCGACCCTCGGTTCGACCTTCGCGTCGTTGCGGGGAGACCGGGTCGTCGCCGTCGACGCCAACCCCGACCGTGGCACCCTCAGCCAGAAGATTCCCCTGGAGACGCCCGCCACGGTGCGGAACCTGCTGCGGGACACGAACAGTATCGAGCGGTACAGCGACGTACGCGCATACACCTCGCAGAGCAGGCATCGCCTCGAGGTCCTGGCATCGGACTCCGATCCCGCGGTCTCCGAGGCGTTCAGCGGCGAGGACTACAGCCGCACCGTCGCGCTGCTGGAGAAGTACTACAGCATCGTGCTCACGGACTGCGGCACCGGACTGATGCACTCGGCGATGCGCTCGACGCTCGAGGAGGCGGACGCGATCATCGTGGTCAGTTCCGGTTCGGTCGACGGAGCACGCAGCGCCTCCGCGACGCTGGACTGGCTCGACGCGCACGGCTACCGGGATCTGGTCGCGCGATCGGTGGCGGTGGTGAACGCCGTCCGGCCACGGTCGGCGAAAGTCGATCTGATGAAGGTGGTCGAGCACTTCGAACAGCGGTGCCGCGCGGTGCGCACGATTCCGTTCGATCCGCACCTCGAGGAGGGCGCGGAGATCGATCTGGACCGGCTGCGGCCCAAGACCCGCAAGGCGCTGCTCGAACTCGCCGCAGCGGTGGCGGCCGACTTCCCGAGCACCTCGACCGCCGTCCAGGAGTGGAACTGACCCCAGCGGGGCACGAGCGCGCTCCAGCCGACGCGGGCAGGCACCGACGGTCCGTCCGGCGCGGGCGGACCCGGCAGGCTGTGCGCGCCGGAGCGCGGCCCGTCAGGACTCGGAGTCGGTGGGGGTGTCCCCGTCGGTGTGCTTACGATGCACGTCGCGGTTCACTCGCCACAGGAACTCGGGGTCGTCGTCGGGGCCCGTCACCCGACCGTTCACGGGCGCCTTCGTGACGGGTCCGAATGCCTTCCACAGCAGCACCAGGACCGTCACCACGCCGATGAGAGCCAACAGATAGAGCACGGCGCACCTCCTTGCTCCTCGAGGGTAACCGGTACACCTCGAGGGTAACGCACGGAAGACCGAGCGCCTCGGTCCGATCGGTATCGGTTCGAGGAGCTCGGTCTCGTACGTTCTCCGGTTGTGCGATGACGCCGTCGGGCGGCGCCGTCCGGTCAGGGGCGCGCGGCCTCCGTGGTCAGCGAGCGCAGCAACTGCATGACCTCCGCTTCGCGGAACCGACGGTGTCCACCGGGGGTCCGCAGCGAGCCGAGCCGACCGGCGTGTGCCCACCGGGTGACGGTCTTCGGGTCGACGTGGAACAGTGCTGCCACCTGTCCCGGCGTCATCAAGGAGTCGCCTCCGCCCGGGACGCCGGTCGGAATCGAGGTGTGGGTCGCTGTGCTCATCTACGTCCTCCGGGTGTCTGCGTTTCGCGGGTCAGGTCTCGCGCAACCAACTGCTGGCAACCGAGTCGTCCTCGTGAGATCGACTCTCGGAGCCCATCGTGGCACTCGAACCCCTAGGTACTCGAACGATCTAATGTTGGTAAAGTGGAGGTAATGGACATATCGGATAACTCGGGCTGGGTGGTTCCGGAGGCGTGCAGGTAACCTCGGGGTCGTGAGTGAGTCATCCGAGAACCGTCCGACACCGCCTTCGCCGGCCCGCGTCACCAAGGGCACGCTTGCCCGTGACGTCGCCATCTACTCGCTGGCCCGGATGCTCCTGGTCGTGGTGATCGCCGTGGCCATCCTCGGCGGCGCGGCCCTCGTCGGCGTCGAGGTGCCGCTGCTCGTGGCGGCCATCTTCGCGGTCCTCATCGCGCTCCCGCTGTCGCTGGCCCTCTTCGGGAAGCTCCGCGGCCGGGTCAACGAGGGAATCGCGGCGTTCGACGCCCAGCGCAAGGCGGACCAGGCGGAGCTCCGTGCCCGGCTTCGCGGGGAGGGAACCTCGTCGTGAGCGAGGGCGACGGCTGTTCGGTCGTCGACCGGAGCGGGCCGAGGGACTGGGTGGACAATGCCGTCCGGCTGATCGACGCGGACACGCAACGCAGCGCCGACACCCACCTGCTGCGCTATCCGCTGCCTCCGGAGTGGGACGTCCAGCTCTATCTCAAGGACGAGTCCACGCACATCACCGGCAGCCTCAAGCACCGGCTCGCCCGATCGCTGTTCCTCTACTCGATCTGCAACGGCTGGATCACCGAGGGCACCACGGTGATCGAGGCGTCGTCGGGATCGACTGCGGTGAGTGAGGCGTACTTCGCGCAGCTTCTCGGACTCGATTTCGTCGCGGTGATGCCCCGCACCACCAGCCACGCGAAGATCGCGCTGATCGAGGCGCAGGGCGGTCGCTGCCACTTCATCGACCGTCCCCCGGAGATCTACTCCGAGGCACGCCGTCTCGCGGCCGAGACCGGCGGCCATTTCATGGACCAGTTCACCCACGCCGAGCGAGCCACCGACTGGCGCGGTAACAACAACATCGCGGAGTCGATCTTCCGGCAGCTCGAGCAGGAGACACATCCGGTCCCGGAGTGGATCGTGATGAGCGCGGGCACGGGCGGCACCAGCGCGACGCTCGGCCGGTTCATCCGCTATCGACGGCACGCGACCCGGCTGCTCGTGGTCGACCCGGAGAATTCGGCGTTCTTCGGTGGATACGACACCGGCTCGTGCGACTACGCGACGGGGATGCCGTCCCGCATCGAGGGGATCGGCCGACCTCGGGTCGAGCCCTCGTTCGTCGGTCAGGTCATCGACCGCATGATGCGGGTCCCGGACGCCGCCTCGATCGCCGCGATGCGGCACGCGAGCCGGGCGCTGGGTCGTCGTGTCGGAGGATCCACCGGAACGAACCTGTGGGGTGCGTTCGCCGTCGTGGCGCAGATGCTCGAGCAGGGGCGGGCAGGCAGCGTAGTGACGGTGCTGTGTGACGGCGGGGAGCGATACGCCGACACCTACTACGACGACGAGTGGGTCGCTGCCGAGGGGCTCGATCTCGCGGGGCCGGCGGCGATACTCGACACGTTTGCGCGCACCGGCTCCTGGCCCGGCTGAGCGCGCGCCGCCGTCCGGTCAGCCGGTCTTGCTCGCGGTGTGCGGGGCGGGCGTGACCGGGCGGGTCATCGTCACCCGCGGCCACGCGTCGAGGCGGACCTCGGCGTTGCGGATCGCGGACAGCCCCGGTGTCATCTCCGAGTCCGAGACGGGACGGAAACCCAGACGTCGGTAGTACGGCGCATTCCACGGCACCTCGACGAAGGTGGTGAGGGTGAGGGCGGGGAGGGCGTGCTCGCCGGCCCATGCCGAGATGCGGTCGAGCAGTCGGGCACCCAGGCCCTGGTGCGCGTGACTGGGGTGGACCGAGATCTGCTCGACGTGGGCGCAGCCGTCCACCAGTGCGACGAGGGCGTAGGCCACCGGGTGGTCGCGCTCGTCGGCCACGACGAAGATGCGCCCGGACGCCAGGAACTCCTCGAGCTCGTCGAGCGTCGGGGGTGGGTCGTCGGCGATGGAACTCATCCCGATGTCGCGGAAGGGCGCTCCCGCGGCGATCTCGATCTGCTGGAGAACAGGTAGGTCCGAAGAAACGGCCGAGCGGATCACATATCAGTTGTACCCGACCAGGGGGTCGGTACGCAGTTCCCTACGCCACGATTTACCTACGATGACGTAGGTTACGTGAGCGTAGGTTACGCGTACGTAGGTTGGGTATCGTGTGAGACGGATGGGGTGATCGGAGTCGTGGACGTGGAACGAGTGGACAGGGGTGACGTGGCCGCCGGGGGCGATCCGCCGGAGGTGGAACTCGACAACGCCGATGCGGTCTACGAGTACTACCGGACGCACCGGCAACCGGTCGTCGCGGCGAAGGGTGCCTACGCGCTGCTCGATCTGCGCTACCGCCCGCGGGTGCGCTTCTCCTCGGGTGCGCGGCGCGCGGTGCGTGACCTGGTGCGGTCCGGACGTCCGGTGGTGGTGGTCGCCAATCACCTCACACACAGCGATCAATACGTCCTGGCCGCGACGGCCTGGCGGACTCCGCTGCGCCGGGTGATCGGATACACGCGGGTGCTGGCCAAGGACGAACTGTTCGTCGACCCGGCGCAGCGGCGCAAGATCGACGTGATGGGGGGTATCCCGGTCTTCCGCGGGAAGGACCACGGTCTTCGCGTGGTTGCGGACGCGGGCCGTCGCATGATGGACGTCTCTGCCGAAAGGATCTCTCGGGGAGACAGTCTCGCGATCTTTCCGGAGGGGACGTGCAACGAGGGTGACCCGGCGCGTGTGCAGAGTATCGGCAGCGGGGTCGGGCACATCGTGGCCAGGGCGGTCGCGCGCGGCGCGGACCCGGCATTGCTCGCGATCGGCATCTGCTACGGACCGGAGACCCGGATTCGCTCTGCGAGTGTGCATGTCGCGGTGCCGGATCTCACGCTTCCCGGAAAGCCCATGGAGGTGGCGCGGTTCGCGCGTGAGCGGCTGCAGTCCGCCGTCGACGCGGCGGTGGCGGCGTACTGAGTCTTCCGGAGTGGTCGACTCGCAAGTGTCAATGACAGTTGACATATTGACGGCCGTCAACTTATATTGACTTCATGACCGAGGCAACCACACTCGCTGCAGCAGCAGGCAGCCCGGACCCGCGTGAGGGACTGCGTGCGGTTCGGGCGCTGCGCCGTCTACTCGAGCGGCTCGAGGCCATCCAGGTCGACAACGCCCGCATGCAGGGCTGGTCCTGGCAGGCCATCGCCGACGAACTCGAAGTGAGCAAGCAGGCGGTCCATCAGAAGCACAACCGGAAGAGGAGGTAGGCGAACATGTTCGAGAAATTCTCCACACCGGCGCGGAACGCCGTCGTCGGCGCACAGGAACAGGCACGCGAGCTGAGGGCTCCCCGGATCGACACTCCGCACCTCGTGCTGAGCTTGCTCGCCGACGCCGACTCGCGTCCCGCCGAGGTGCTCGTGACGGCGGGCGTCACGTACGAGGCCACCCGTCGCCGGCTGACGGCGCGGCAGGGTCCGAGCGCACTGGGAGTCGAGGACGCGGCGGCACTCGACTCGATCGGGATCGATCTGGACGCCGTCCGGGCGAGCCTCGAGGCCACCTTCGGGGAAGGTGCGCTCGATCGCGAACCGCCTCGGCGCGAGAAGGGCCTCCTCGCCCGCTGGAGCGGGCACATCGGCTTCACTCCCGGCGCCAGGAAGGCGATCGAACTGTCGCTACGGGAGGCGCTGGCCCGGAAGGACAGGGCCATCGGACCCGAACACCTGTTGCTGGGTGTACTACGTGCGCCCGACGACGCGACGAGGGAACTCCTGGAAATCCGGGTTTCCGTCACCGAACTGAGGGAACGGCTGCTCGCCGCGATGGACGAGCGGGCGGCCTGACGTCCCGATCGCGAATCTGGTCACCGTCCCGGCGGTGTGCCAGAGTCGTGGAATGAGTTTCCTGCTACGTCTCGTCATCAACGCGTTCGCGATCTGGCTCGCGGCCCAGTGGATCACCGGAATCGACATCGCGAGTTCGGGCCGGGGTACGGGCTGGGACTTCGCGGTCGTGCTGTTCATCGCACTGGTGTTCACCGTCGTCAACGCGTTCGTGAAGCCGCTCGTCCAGTTGCTGTCACTGCCGCTGCTGATCCTGACTCTCGGCCTGTTCACACTCGTCATCAACGCGCTGATGCTGATGCTCACGGCGTGGATCAGTTCCCACACCGACTACGGACTGACCGTCGACGGCTTCTGGACCGCCGTCTGGGGCGCCCTGATCATCTCGATCGTCAACTTCGTACTCAGCGCGCTGGTCCCCGACCGGAGGTGACGTCGGTGGTCCTGTTCCCGCTCAGGCGAGGAACAGGGCCACCGCGGTGGCCGCACCCCACACGAGCATCGCCAGCCCCGAATCGCGCAGTGCCGGAATCAACTCGAGTCCCCGGCGGCCGGAACGTACCGGGGCGTTGGCGCGCACGGCGAGGGGCAGCGCGAGGAGTCCGAGCAGTGCCCACGGGGTGCGTGCGGTGAGTGCGAACGTGACCACGAAGGGAACTGCCAGCAGCCCCAGGTGCAGGGCTCGGGTCCGTGCGTCGCCGAGCCGGACGGCGAGCGTCAGCTTCCCGGATTCGGTGTCGGTGGGGATGTCCCGCAGGTTGTTCGCCACGAGCACCGCACTCGAGAAAGCCCCGACGGCGACGGCCGTGAGAACACCGACCGCGTCGATGCGCTCCGCCTGCACGAACTGCGTGCCCAGCACCGCGACGAGACCGAAGAACACGAACACGGCGATCTCGCCGAAGCCGCTGTAGCCGTAGGGTTTCGATCCGCCCGTGTAGAACCAGGCCCCCAGGATGCAGACCACGCCGATCGCGACGAGCCACCATGCGGTCGTGGCGGCGAGGGCCAGACCGGCGACCGCCGCCACGGCGAAACACGCCAGGGCCGCGTATTTCACCGCGGTCGGCGACGCGAGTTTCGACCCCACCAGGCGGAGCGGCCCGACCCGTTCGTCGTCGGTGCCGCGGATCCCGTCCGAGTAGTCGTTGGCGAAGTTCACCCCGACGATCAGCGCGAGGGAGACGACGAGTGCCAGCAGAGCCTTCCACCACACGGCGTCCCCCAGCGCCGCCGCGGCCCCGGTACCGGCGAGCACCGGGGCGATCGCGTTCGGCAGGGTGCGGGGCCGGGCACCTTCGATCCATTGCGCTGCTGTTGCCATACCCCGATCTTCGCACTGCGCCCGCCGTCGCCCGCGCCCCCCTCTCCCTGGGTGAAGGTGGCCTTCGACCGGTCTGTCCGGCCGAAGGCCACCTTCACCCAGGGGCGGGAGTGGGGGACGGGGACTGGGTGGACGTGGGGGAAGGGGCGGGGGAAGGGGTGGACGTAGGAGGGGAAGTGAGCCGGACGGCTCCGAGCCGCTGGGCGTAGGTACGGAGGAGGTCGACGAGCCCGGGGTCGTCGACGGCGAGCCGTCCCGTTCGGCCGATCGCGGTGAGGGCACCGGCGATCTGCGGCCCGCCGGAACGGACGGCGACGGCGACAGCGCTGCGCCCGATCCGGGTCTCGTCGACCTCCCTCGCCGTCCCCAGAGCGCCGACGACGTCCAATTCCTCGGCCAGGGCCACCGGATCGGTGACGGTGTGGGCGGTGAGCCGGCGCAGCGGTGCGACGACGAGCTCGCGGCGGTCGGCCAGGAGCAGTTTCCCGACTGCCGACGCATGCAGGTGGGTGGTGATCGTCGACTCGCCTCCGAGCTCGTGGTCGGGGTCGCGGTCGGTGAAGCGCAGACCCGTCTCGGTGTACGCGGTGAGGAAGATCCCGTACCGGACCTGGTCGCGCAGTTCGCCGAGTATCTGCGCCCGGTCCTCGCTGTCCGGTTCGGCGGCCGTCGCGAGTTGCCGGGTGCGTATACCCAGTGCGAAGCCCGACAGGTCGGCGAGCCGAACCAGATATCCGTCGGCCACCAGCAGATTCAGGAGTCGGTACGCGGTGGCCGGTGCGATGCCGGTGTGTGCCGCGATGTCCTTGGCGGCGGCACCGGAACCCAGCTCGGCGACGGCTTCGAGCAGGGCGAGGGCCTTCTGCACCGCTCTCGGCTCGTGGCCTCCGACCGCCGTGCCGCGCGATCTCACGGCCGGGTCCCCGCGCTGTCCCGGTCCGGCCGCTCCGGCCCGTCCACAGGCGGGCCGGCGGTCAGTGCGAGGTTGCCGGCCGCGTCCGGGCTGAAGACCCCGGAGCCCGGGAGGACGTCGTCGGTCTCCGGGGTGTCGAACACGCCCACCGCAGCGAGGGCGGCCGGACATCGCCGCCGCAGATACGCGTACCAGAGCAGGCCGGACACCAGGAGCGCTGCCGCGGCGACAGGCACCGCGAGGTCACCCGCCGCGACGTACGACCACAGTGCGGCGGCCAGAACCGCCGTGCCGACCGATGTCCCGGCCACCCCGGCGGCACGGACGAACGGCGTGTGCTCACCGATGCGGTGCAGGAAACGCAGCGACGCGAACGCGACCAGGACGTAGCCGAGGATCACCGCCACCCGCGACATCGGCTGCAGGTGCGGGTGGATCGTCGTCGGTCCGAGGACGGTGGTGCCGATCGCGACCAGCCCCACAGCGGCGACGATGGCGCCGAGCGCCACGACCGGGGTGCGGTACGTCCCGTGCACGCGGGCGAACACGGCAGGCAGCACCCGTTCGACCCCCATCGTGTAGAACAGCCGCGACGCGGCGCCGGAGGACGCCATCGCCGAACCGAGCCAGGAGAACGTCAATGCGAGATTGAGCGCGACCACGACGAGTGGGCTCACCCCGGTGGCGGTGCCGTGCAGGTACGCGTTGACCACGGTGCCGCTGCGTCCCGACCAGGTGGCCCAGGCGGCGAAGACGAAGAGTGATCCGCACAGGATCGGCGTCCACAGGACCGTGCGGGTGACGGCGACGAGTGGACGTTTGGTCTCGGGCCCGAAGAAGGTGGCGCTCTCGAATCCGGCCAGCGCGAAGATCGTGGAGAGCACCATCGCGAGTAGCGCCGTCGTCGCGGCGGAGGGGGCGACCACGGGCTCCTGGCCGGTTCCCGTCGCGAGCATCAGCACGACGAGGAACAGCAGAGAGCACACTTCGATCACCAGGATGGCCACGGCCGCGAACTTCACACCGCGGACCAGGGTGGCGAGGAGGACCGCGGCGATCGTCAGGTAGACGGCGACGCGAGGGCCGGTGCCGCCGAGGACGATTCCGAGGTGCGCGAGGACGGCGATGACTGCCTGGCCGCCGTGATAAAGAGTCATCGAGGCGCTGAACAGGTACTTCGCGGCCATCGTGACGCCCGCGGTGAGCGCGGCACGGGCGCCGAGCCCCTGCACCACGAAACTGTAGAGCCCGCCCGCGGCGGCCATCCTGCGGGTGAACTGGGACACGCACAGTGCGATCAGCCAGATCACCACGGTGGCGGCGACGATGGTGAGCATTCCGCCGAGCAGCATCGAGTGGGCGAGCATCGTGACCGGCAGGATCACCATCGATGCCGCAGGGGCGGTGGTGGCCACCGATTGCGCCATGATCTCGTACCCGGACAGGCTGCGGCGGCCCAGCGCCCGCAGCGGTGACACGGCGCGCTCGGTGCCCTCGCGGGCGGCGAACGACCGCGCGACGGCGTCGGACAGAGCGGACATGCGTCGTCAAGCTAGTGCGGACGTGTTGCGCGCAGGTTTCGGTCGTGATTCCGGTGATCGTCCGCGAGCGAGAACGCCGCGTCGGCCGTTCTCGCTCGACGCCTCGGGAGTGTTTCCCCGGCGACAAGTTCCCGAAGCACCCGGCTTCCACGATGTACCCGAATCGATCCCCGGTCGCCGGGGTTGGACATGGGAGCAGGGAATTGGCAGTCACACGCAGATCGTTCATGAAGGGGCTCGGCGTGACCGGTGGAGCCGGGCTCGCGTACGGGGCGATGTCGACGCTCGGTCTGGCGCCGGCCGCGGCGGGACCGGCGTCGTTCCGGCCGCTCGCCGCGGGAGACCTGATCGGGACGGTGACCGGCGAGCACTCCGTGGTGGTGCTCGGCGGCGGGCCGGCCGGGCTGTGTGCCGCGTACGAGATGCGCAAGGCCGGATACGACGTCACCGTGATCGAGGCACGGACCAGGCCGGGCGGGCGGGTGTGGTCGATCCGCAACGGCACCGAGGAGACCGATCTCAACGGTGAGACCCAGAAGTGCACCTTCTCCGACGGGCACTACTACAACCTCGGCGCCACCCGGATTCCGCAGAACCACATCACTCTCGACTACTGCCACGAACTGGGCGTCGAGATCCAGGGATTCGGCAATCAGAACGCCAACGCGGTCGTCAACTACACCGACGGGCCGCTCGCCGGGCAGTCCACCACGTATCGCGCCGCCAAGGCCGACACGTTCGGCTACGTCTCCGAACTCCTCCAGAAGGCGACCGACCGGGGTGCCCTCGACGACGTACTCACGCCGGAGGACAAGGACGCGCTCGCGGAGTTCCTCAGCAGTTTCGGTGATCTGTCCTCGGACGGCCGCTACGTCGGATCCTCGCGTCGCGGTTACGATTCCGAGCCCGGTGCTGGTCTGAACTTCGGTACGGAGAAGGCACCGCACGGGATGGAGGACGTCATCAGGAGTGGGCTGGGCCGCAACTTCTCGTTCGATTTCGGCTACGACCAGGCGATGATGATGTTCACGCCGGTCGGAGGTATGGACCGGATCTACTACGCGTTCCGCGACGCGATCGGTATGGAGAACATCGAATTCGGCGCCGAGGTCACCGCCATGAAGAACGTCGGCGACGGCGTGACGGTCGAGTACCGGCAGGGTGGCGAGCGCAAGTCGATCACCGCGGACTACGCCGTCTGCACCATCCCACCGAACCTGATCGGCAGGCTCGACAACAATCTTCCCGCCGACGTGCTGGATGCGCTGAAGGCGGCGCGCGCCTCGTCGTCGGGCAAGCTCGGCGTCGAGTACTCGCGGCGATGGTGGGAGACCGACGAGCGGATCTACGGCGGGGCCTCGAACACCGACCGCGACATCTCGCAGATCATGTTCCCGTACGACCACTACGGCGCCGACCGCGGCGTCGTCGTCGCGTACTACAGCTCGGGCACGCGGCAGCAGGCGTTCGAATCCCTCACGCACAGGCAACGTCTGGCGAAGGCGCTGGCGGAGGGTGCGGAGATCCACGGCGAGAAGTACACCCAGGACATCTCCTCCTCGTTCTCCGGAAGTTGGCGGCGCACCAGGTACTCGGAGACGGCGTGGGCGTCGTGGAAGGGAGCGTCGTATTCCGGCACCGAGGCGACGCCGGAGTACGAGAAGCTCCTGGACCCGGTCGAGCGGATCTACTTCGCCGGCGACCATCTGTCCAATGCCATCGCCTGGCAGCACGGTGCTCTGACGTCGGCGCGCGATGTCGTCACCTCCATTCACCAGCGTGTCGCCAAGACCGCCTGACCCCCATTCGAAGAGTTTCGAGGAGTAACCGTGAAATCCGTTCGTACCCGATCCTTTGCCGCCGCTCTCGCCGGTTCGGCGCTGGTGTTGACCGCCGCCGCGTGTTCGTCCGACGCCGATGCCGATTCGGCGACCGAGGCGTTCGTCTCCGAGTCCGTCCTGGAGGCGGGTGAGTCGAATCCGATGATCGCCCAGGGCGTCACCATCGGTCCGAACGCCTACTTCTACAAGTCCAGTGGACTCGGTCCCGCGGCGGGGAACGACGCCGCCGAATCCGGTACCCCGGAGTCCTACATCGACACCGAGATGTTCTCCGGCGGCACGTTGCCGGAGGGTGTCACCATCACCGAGGCTCAGGGCATCAACGTGCTCGGACAGATCCGAGAGAATCTCGAGGCGCGGGGGCTCACGCTCGAGGACGTCGTGAGCATGCGGGTGTTCCTGGACAACGCACCCGGTACCGATATCGCCGACTATGCAGGGTGGAACCGCGCCTACCGGCAGTTCTTCGCCAACACCGACCTCGACAGCGGTGAGACGGTGCTGGTGCCGATGGGGACCGCCGAGCCCGCGGCCCCGTTGGAGCGGAACTCGGCGCGGCCCAGCCGTTTCGCCCTCGAGGTCGCGAGTCTGCCCGTGCCGGGGTGGCTCGTCGAGGTCGAGGTCGATGCCGTGTATCCGGAAGGACAGGAACCGCAATGAGGGACGTGATCCGTCCGAGCGCCGGCCGGTACTCGCCGAGGCCATCGAAACGGACACGACCAGCGTGAACGTGCCGGCGCCCGTCCGTAACCCGGAGGCATGCCGGGTGTGCGGGCTGTGACGAGTGTATTGAGGGCAGGTCACGATCCGTCGCAATAGTCCGCGTTCGTCCGAATTGGTGCTAACGATCTCGATAGTCTGCCGATAAAGCTGACGTCGGTACTCAGTCGGTATTTCACAGTCGGGGTTCGAAAAGGGACGTCGGAAGGACGCAGACATGAAGAACCGGATAGTGGCACGTGCTGTCGCTGCACTGGGCGCAACCGTGGGCCTCACGGCCGCGGGCGTCATGGCGGCCGCACCGGCAAATGCCCAGGAGCCGTTCAATCTCCGCGTCGAGGGCGGCGTGCACTGTAGCTTCGGCCAGCCGGGCCAGCCATGGCAGAACTTCTGGTCCATGCACAGGTGGATGGACGTCGTCAACGACGGTCCGGGCGTGGCGCCGAACGTCGTCCTGCAGGAGTTCGGCGGCGCCCACAAGTTCGCCCAGGAGCTCAAGCCGGGCGAGAGACTCACCATCGACACCCGGTGGTTCGGCTGCTGGCCGTCGTCGATCTCGGGGTACACGTACTCGAGCCTGATCGACCCGCTCCAGGACAACGTCGGATTCTGGGCGAACGTCGAGTTGCGGGAGAACCCGCTGCCCGAGGGCGCACCGGTTCCGCCTGCTGCCGGCTGACCCCCTGGGTGAAGGTGGCCTTCGACCGATCTGACGGGTTGAAGGCCACCTTCACCCTGCCGCGGGGTGGGGCTCGTTCAGTTGCGGCGACCCCAGCGGAAGTAGGACAGCGGGCCGACGAAGTTGATCGAGATGATCGCGGCCCAGGTTGCCTTGCGTCCGTTGACCTGTGCCTTGTCCCGGCGCGCCAGATCCGCCCATGCGGCGACGGCGAGTCCGATCTGGACCGTGGACAACGTGGCCACCCCCACCCGCTGCGGGGTACTCAATTCGGACCAGCGCTTGCGTGCCATGCGGGCTCCTCGGGTCTCGACGGTCTCCCCAGACTAGTCGGGCAGTGGCCCAGGCCTTCCGCGTGTACGTGCGTGTTCGCTCGCGTGGCCCGCCGGTGGACGGGAACCTTTCGGCCCCGCCCTGCATCGAACTGTCAGTACGTCGTCGATCAGGGAGCGCGCACATGTCCGAACCCACGTCACAGCCCGGGGTCACCGCACCCTCGTCGGTGAGCCAGCCCGGGGTCACCACACCTGCGGTGCCGCCCGCCGAGCCGGAGACGCCCTCCCCGGCGGTGTCCACCCAACCCGGTGTGACCACGTCGACGATCCCGGTACCTCCCGTTACAGAGGACCCGAACCTCGCTACCCCGAACCTCGCCCGCGTGGACCCGGCCGAGGACGACCGGACGGAAAGCGCGCCGGATCCGGTCGCCCCCGCCACCGTTGCGGCAGTGCCCGACTCCGGCACACCCGACCCGGTGGAACCTGCTCCGGCGATTCTGATCGACGTCGACCTCGACGGGACCTCGGAGGTCGTCCTCGCCGACACGACGGGTACCGGAGTTCCGGACACCCTCCATGTCGATGCGAACAGCGACGGGACCGTCGATCTGGCTGCGGCCGACACCACCGGGAACGGTGTGCCGGACACCATCTCCTTCGACGCGATGGGAACGGGCAGCCCGAACGTGTTCATCGACGACGCGAACGGTGACGGTCTCCCGGACACCGTCACGGTCGATACCGCCCCCATCGAGGAAGCCCTGCACAACTTCATCGACGATCTGTTCTGATTCGCAACGAGTCCGGTTTCGGGGATGTGTCGCGCCGCGACAGGTCGCTTCGCGAGGTCAGCCGAGAGCGTCGCGTAACGCAGCGCGATCGACCTTCCCCGGGCCCCGCAGCGGTAGCCGGTCGACGATGTGCACCTCGCGGGGGGCGGCGGTGGCATCCACCGTCCGGCAGGCGAATTCACGAATCGATTCGAGATCGGGTGGTTGCGGACCGGCCGGGACGACGGCCACTACGACGCGGTGCCCGAGCCGTGGATCGGGAACACCGAACACCGCACATTCCGCGATGCCCGGATGCCCCGCGAGGGCAGCCTCCACCACCTGGGGGACGACCGTGAGCCCGCCGGTGGAGACGGCCTCGTCCAGCCTGCCGGTGATCGCGAGTACCCCGTCGGTCAGGGTGCCCGCGTCGTCGGTGCGGAACCAGCCCGGTTCGGCGAACGCCGGATGGTCGGGCAGCCCCCGATAGCCGGACGCGAGCATCGCCCCACCGAGCAGTACCCGCCCGTCGTCGTCGATCCGGACCCGCGCTCCGCCGAGAGGGATGCCGTCGTACACGCAACCACCGCAGGTCTCGCTCATCCCGTAGGTGCGGACCACGGTGATGCCGGCGTTCGTGGCGCGGGCCAGCACCGGTGCCGGGGTCGCCGCCCCACCCAGCAGAACGGCGTCGAGGTCGGCCAGCGCGGCCACCGCTTCCGGGTGCTCGAGCGCTTTCACCAGCTGGGTGGGCACGAGCGAGGTGTAGCGCCGCGGTCCACTCATCGCGGCCACGGCGTTCGGGAGCGTGGACGGGTCGAAGCCCGTCGCGACGTCGACCACGACCGGCTCGGTTCCGGCGAGCACGCTGCGCAGGAGAACCTGCACTCCGGCGATGTGGTGTGCCGGAAGCGCCAGGAGCCACGACCCCGTGCCGCCCAGTCGGGCGTGCGTCGCCTCGCCGCTGGCACGGAGAGCAGCGGCGGTGAGCAGGGCTCCCTTGGGAACGCCCGTCGTGCCCGAGGTCGCCACCACGAGTGCCACCGACTCGTCCACCTCCTCGCCGGGGCGTAGCGCGTCGGCGAGCCGCCGGGTCTCGCGGGCGTCGTCGGCGGGAACCGGCGCCAGCGCAGGGACACCGCCGGCAAGGACGGATTCGAGGCGGGGGAGGAGGCCGAGTACCTGGCCGCCCGCGGGAACCGGAAGCAGATCGAGCACTGTCGTCACCCGATCAGCGTGTCACGGCTCCGTCGGCTCGTCCCATTCGGCGGCGACCGGCCACCCCGCCGCGGTGAGGGTCTCCGTCACCCGCAACAGGTCGTCGGTCGGCTCCTCGTGAATGACCCCGGCCACGATGCTCCGCACGTCGTCGAAGTCGACGATCCGTCCGGGTAACCGGCCCGCAGCCAGTCGAGCACCGACCGCACCGAGTACTTCGCCATCCCGCGGACTCCTTCCCGTCGATCCGTCATGCCTGCACCGACCGCCCCGGGGAGGGACGTGTCGGATCGGAAGCCTCATCGGCCTAGAAGAAGTGCAGGCCGAACGTGCTCGCGAGGAAGTCGGACATGAGCATCAGTATCCCTGCCGCGATCGCGATCAGCACGACGGCGAAACACGACCAGGCGAGGACGCGGCCGGTGACGGTGGGCACCCGGGCGCGCTCGGTGCCGTCCGTCGTGTCGGACAGGTCGGAGGCGCCGGAGTCCAGTGCGCGTAGCCCGAGTGCGAACACCGCGGGCAGTCCGGCGCCGAACAGCAGGCCGACGAGCACGACCTGCCAGAGCGAGCTGACGGTATCGGTGAGGAGTGTCATCGAGAATCCTTCCGTCAGATCGTGGTCGGCTCGGTGGAGCCGGACGAGTCGGCGTGGGGGCGGGCGCGTTCGTCCATCCATTCGGCATTGACGTTGCCCGCATGGATCGGCTGCCGGCGCGAGCGCAGGTACATCAGCGTGGCGAGCAGAACGAGCAGTGAGAACACCACCAGGACGCCGGCGAGACCACCGACGAGGTGCGCGATCGCCCAGCAGATCGCCCCGACCACGGCGGCCGACGGCAGCGTGATCAGCCACGCAGCCACCATGCGACCCGCCACGCTCCACCGGACGTCCGCATCCTTGCGGCCGAGGCCGCTTCCGAGGATCGAGCCGGTGGCGACGTGTGTCGTCGAGAGCGGCAGACCGAAGTGGCTCGAGGTGAGGATGATCGCGGCGGAGGACGACTCCGCGGCCATGCCCTGCGGCGCGGAGATCTCCACCAGTCCCTTGCCCAGGGTGCGGATGATCCGCCACCCGCCGAGATACGTGCCGAGGGCGATCGCGACGGCGCAGGTGAACTTCACCCAGAACGGCATCTCGGAGTCGGTGGTGAGCGAACCGTGCGCGACGAGCGCCAGGAAGATCACGCCCATCGTCTTCTGGGCGTCGTTGGTGCCGTGCGCGAGCGAGACCAGGGACGCCGACCCGATCTGGCCGAGCCGGAAGCCCCGGTTGCGCGTCGCGGAGGTGATCGTGGCCGTGATCCGGAACACGAGCCAGGTCCCCACGGTGGCGACCAGTGCCGCGACGACGGGCGCCAGGACGGCGGGGACGATGACCTTGCCGAGCACGCCTCCCCAGACGACCCCGCTCATCCCGAGAGAGGCGATCGCGGCGCCGATCAACCCACCGAAGAGTGCGTGGGAGGAACTGGACGGCAGGCCGAGCAGCCAGGTGAACAGATTCCAGATGATGCCGCCGACGAGGCCGGCGAACACGATGAGGAGCAGTGCCTGACCGGCGACGTTGTCCAGGTTGACGACGCCCTTGGCGACCGTGGCCGCGACTTCGACGGACAGGAACGCACCGACCAGGTTGAGCACCGCGGACAACGCGACGGCCACTTTCGGAGGCAGGGCGCCCGTCGCGATGGACGTCGCCATCGCGTTTCCCGTGTCGTGGAAGCCGTTCGTGAAATCGAATGCCAGGGCAGTGACGACGACTACCGAGAGGACGACGAGCTCTGTGGTCACTCGGGTGATTCTGAACGACCGCGAGCGCAAAAGTACAACCGGACGACGGTCGCGACGCGGTGAGTACGGGCGACGCGAAAAGTGAGTGAGGCAGCTCATATCGGTGAGTGATCGTGTTACAACTCACGCCCGATCTCACTCACCGGGAATGTCCGGATTTCGCCCCTCGGGGTGCTGGCAACCTCTCGCGCATCGGCCGCTCAGTGGCCGCGGAGCGCGGGTTCGACGCGCGTGCACCAGCCGAAGGAGAGTCCCGACCGTGAGAAGCAACACGACAGCCCGACTGGTGGTGGCTTGCGCGACCGCCGCAGTCCTGGTCTCCGCCTGCGCCACCGACCGTGGCGACGGACCGGAGGTCACCGGGTTCGGAGCCGGCGCGGGGGAGGGCGCCGCCGCATCGACCTCCGCCGAGGATTCGTTCGGCACGCTCGCCTCGCCCTGCGGGCCGGGAGATGCCGGCGGGGCCACCGAACAGGGCGTGACGGACACCGAGATCCGGATCGGTTACGGCGACGATCGTGGGTACGTGAAGAGCCCCGGGCTCAACCGCGAGATGAGCGACGCGGTCCGCGTGATGATCGACTGGTGCAACGCGCAGGGCGGCATCAACGGGCGGAAGGTCGTGGGCACCGACTACGACGCGGCGATGACGCAGGCGAATCAGGTGATGCAGGAGGCGTGCGCGTCCGAGTTCATGATGGTCGGCCACGGATTCGCGATGGACCAGACCTCGGAGCAGACGCGGGTCGCCTGCAATCTCGCGGCGGTGCCCGGCTTCACCGTCTCGCCCGATGCCGCCAACGGCCCGATGACCTTTCAGGGAGTGCCGTTCCCCGTCGACTACGCGAACGGGTCGCAGTGGTTCCAGATGGCGCAGATGCATCCCGATCTCACGAACGACTTCGCGCTCGTCGGGTCGACGATGCCGACCATCATCTCCTCGTTGACGAAGACCGCCTCGATCGCCGAGGCCGCGGGGTTCCGGCTGAAGGACTGCGGCATCACCCTCAACTACGACGGTGAAGCGAGCTACCTACCGTTCGCGGAGAAGGTGAAGGAGTGCGGCGCGAAGGGCTTGTGGACGTCCCGATCCGCGACTCCGGCGGAACTGAACTTCTATCGGGCGGTTCAGCAGGTCGGCATCGACCCGATCATCTTCGGCGAAGCCACCTGGTACGGGGAGGCGATCGCGGAGTTCAACGCCGGTAGCGGGCTGCTCGACTCGCTCAATGCCGGGATGACGTTCCAGTTGCTCGAGAATGCCGACGAGGTTCCTGCGGTACGCGCCTACGTCGATCTGGTCTCCGCGGCGGACGGGAAGACCGCACTCCTCGGGATGCAGGCGACCTCCTCGTTCCTGCTGTGGGCCACCGCGGCGCAGACCTGCGGGTCCGATCTGACTCGCCAGTGCATGGTGACCGAGCTGTCCCGGATCGACGAATGGGACGGCGGCGGGTTGCACGCGGTGACCGATCCCGGTGCCAACATGCCGGCACGGTGCGGGCTGATGGTCGCGCTGGACGGCGCGGAGTACTCACAGGTGTTCCCCGACACCACTGCCGAATTCGAGTGTGACGACCGGTATCTGGTGGCCACCGACCCGAGCACCTGGGGTACCGAGCTGGGACCTGACCGGATCGCGACCAAGTACCTGAATCCGTCGGTCCTCACTCCGCAGGCCTGAGCCCACCGAATCCAGGAAGGGGCGCAGTATGGATACCTTCGTGACCTTCACCCTCATGGGGCTGGTCCTCGGCTCGGTGTACGCGATCGCCGCGTCCGGGCTCGTCCTCACCTACAACACGTCGGGCATCTTCAACTTCGCGCACGGTGCCCAGGCCATGCTCGGCGCATTCCTGTTCTGGCAGTTGCGGTACGGATGGGAACTTCCACTCGTCGTCTCCCTGGTGGTGGTCCTGGGCATCGTCGGCCCGGGAATGGGCTGGCTGCTGTACACCGTGATCATGCGCGGACTACGGGACACCGCCGAGGTCACCAAGATCGTGGTGACCGTCGCGGTGCTCCTCGGGATGCTCTCCGCGTCGCACTGGTTCTGGAATCCGGAGAAGGCGCGGAGCATGCAGATGTTCTTCGGGGACTCGCATCTGTCCGTGTTCGGCGCGACCCTCCGGTACCACGAACTCCTGTGCATCCTCGCCGCCGTCGCCATCGCGATCGGACTGCGCGTGCTCTTCGTCCGCACCCGCGCCGGGGTGGCGATGCGTGCGGTGGTCGACGATCCGGACCTGTTGCGGCTCAACGGTCACCGGCCGGACCGGCTCGCGGCACTGTCGTGGATGCTCGGCTCGACACTCGCGGTACTCGCAGGAATCCTGATCACTCCGATCAGCGGCGGGACGCTCGAGGCGAACATGCTCACCCTGTTGGTGATCGACGCGTTCGCCGCCGCGATGTTCGGTCGGCTGCGCAGCATTCCGCGCACCTTCGTCGGGGCCGTGATCCTGGGTCTCGCGGGCACCTATGTGCTGGCGTACTTCCCGACGACGTGGACGTGGGCGAGCAACCTGCGGGTGTCGCTGCCGATGATCGCGCTGTTCGTCGTTCTCATCGTCCTTCCTCAGGACCGGTTGCGTGGCACCCTGGTGCGGACTCGCGAGCGGTACCACGTCCCGTCGGTCCGGAAGGCGGTCGTCTGGGGTGTCGTCCTGGTGGTGGCGGTCTACCTGATCCGGTTGCTCATGGTCGACTCGGCGGTCACGACGTTCACGATCGGGATGTGTTTCGCGATCATCGCGCTCTCGCTCACCCTGCTGACCGGCTACGCGGGTGAGATGAACCTCGCCCCGGTCTCGTTCGCCGCGATCGCCACGATGGTCGCGTTCCACGTGGGGATCGACGGGAGTGGGCTGGCAGCGCGGATCGGTGTCGGGGGCGTGGTGGTCGCGGTCGTCGTGACGGCTCTCGTCGGCGGGCTCGTCGCGCTGCCCGCGCTTCGGCTGAGGGGGCTCTATCTCGCCTTGGCGACGATGGCGTTCGGAGTGTTCCTCAGCAACATGGTGCTGCGGGACACCACCGAGCGAGAGTTGTTCGGGGTGCGGTTCTCGTTGTTCACCCAGGGCTCGCTCTCGCTGCCGGCGCTGCGGATCGGGCCGCTCGACCTCGCCGATCCCACCGCGTTCCTCATGACGGTCACCGTGTTGTTCGCGATCCTGGGTGTCGTCCTGATCGCGGTGCGCAACAGCGGATACGGTCGGCGTCTCGCGGCGATGAAGGACAGCCCGGCCGCCTCGGCGATGCTGGGACAGAACCTGGTGACGCTCAAGCTCGGGGTGTTCATGGCGTCCGCGGCGATCGCGGGTCTCGGCGGGGTGTTCATGTCGATCGCGATGGGGGCGGTCTCCCTGGAGAGCTTCTCGATCACGGTGAGTCTCTCGTTGCTCATGCTGACGGTGGTCGCGGGAATCGGATATGTCAGCGGGGCACTGTTCGGCGGGATCATGGCGGGGGTCGGCTTCGCGGTGATCATGGCCTCGTTCGCCAACCTCGCCCGGGCCCAGCCGGAGCTCGAGGGGTTGTGGACGACGTTGGGGCACATCGCCGCGGTGAGCCCCGCCCTGATCGGGATCGGCGTCGGCAAGAACCCCAGTGGCATCGTCCACGACGTGATCGAGGGCTACCGGAGGGTGAGATCTCAGCGCCGTGTGCTCGTCGCCGGCGGAGCCGTCGTCGCGTTCGCGTACGCGCTGGCTCTCGGTGGACTGCTGGACAACTGGTGGTTCGCCACCATCGCGATCGTCACCGTCTTCGCTCTGCCCGTGGTGGGCGAGATGGTCGCGTCCTCCGCCGCGACGGTACGCGTGCCACCCGAACAGATCGGCCTGTCGGTCCCGTACTCCGAGCAGGTACGTGGGCAATTGGACCGGGAACTCGGAATCCCCGAGCGACGTGAGAACGAGGAGTTGGTGAAGCATGGCGGATGAACAGGATCTGCTGCTCGAAACCCGCGGGGTCACCGTCCGGTTCGGGGGCCACGTCGCCGTCGACGACGTGAGTATCGGCGTGGCGGCCGGTGCGGTCACGGGCCTGATCGGCCCCAACGGGGCCGGGAAGACGACGCTGTTCGACACGATCACCGGGCTGCGGCGGCCGACGGCCGGCCAGGTACACCTGGCCGGCCGGGACGTCACCCGGCTCGCACCGTACAAGCGGGCCGGCCGTGGACTCGCCCGCACCTTCCAGCGCCTCGAACTGTTCCTCTCCCTGTCGGTGCGGGACAACCTCAGGGTCGCCGGCGACATCCACCGCGCCGGTCGGCGGCGAGGATTCGACGTCGGGGAGCGCACGGACGAGCTTCTCGAGCTCACCGGCCTCACCGACGTCGCGGACCGGGACGTGTCGGACATCCCCACCGGGCGGGCTCGCGTCGTCGAGGTGGCGCGGGCGCTCATGACCGAGCCACGTGTGCTGCTCCTCGACGAACCGGCCTCCGGGCAGACCGAGCAGGAGACCGAGGAGTTCGCGGCCCTGCTCGGCCGACTGACGGCGAACGGACTCGGGATCTGCCTGGTCGAGCACGACATTCCGCTGGTGATGAAGGTCTGCTCGAGGGTCCACGTCCTGGACTACGGCGCAGTGCTCGCCTCCGGCACACCGCGGGAGATCCGGGAGAACCCCGCCGTGATCGCCGCCTACATCGGCACCGAGGAGACGGTATGACCGGGCACGGCGTGACGACGGCGGCGACAGCGGCAGCGGTGACAGGGGGAGCCGAATCCACGCCGATCCTCGAACTCGTCGGTGTCCGTGCCGGATACGGTCCGGTCCAGGTGTTGCACGGGATCGAGCTGGCGCTCACGCCGGGGACGGTGCTCGCCCTGCTCGGCCCGAACGGCGGCGGGAAGACCTCCACCTTGAAGGTCTGTTCGGGGTTGCTGCCGCTGACCGGAGGCGAACTGCGGCTTGCCGGGCGGGTGGTCAACGGGGTGGACCCCGGGGCGCTGGCCCGGCTCGGAATCTGTTCGATTCCGGAGGGCCGGGGAATCTTCCCCAACCTCACCGTGCGCGAGAACCTGTGGCTCGCCACCGGGACCGGGACCGGACTGGACCGACTCGAGTCGGTCGCCTACTCGCGTTTCCCGATACTGGGACAGCGCCGTGGCCAGTTGGCCGGATCGATGTCCGGTGGCGAGCAGCAGATGCTGGCACTGTCGCGAGCCCTGGCGACCGATCCCACGATTCTGCTCCTCGACGAGTTGTCGATGGGGCTGGCCCCTCGCGTCGTCGCGGAGATGTACGAGATCGTGGCACAGCTTGCGGCAGAGGGGCTCTCGATCGTGGTCGCCGAGCAGTTCGCCCGCGCCGTCCTACCCATCGCCGACACCGCGGCGCTGATCCTGCAGGGCAGGGTCGCGCGGATCGGTGCACCACTCGAGATCGACCGAGAACTGTCGACCGGATACCTAGGAGGATGACGATGACGACACTCGCAGACGAGCGCCGTGACAAGTTCGGCAGCGAAGTCGCTGCACTGCAGGTCGGTTCCACTCGGACCCGCGGCGACGTGGTGGCACGCGTCGTCGGTCTGGTCCTGCTGGTGGTCGGGGTCGTCGCGGCCTTCGTGCTGTATCTCGCGTCGCTGACCCTGACCGATCTGCGCGACCTGGCGTCGTACCAGTTGCTGGCCACCGCGTTCCTCGCGCTGGCCGTCGCCGGGGCGGCGGTGTATCTCGCCGCCGAAGTGGTCCGGGTGCTTCGGTTGTGGCTGGTGCGGCAGTTGCTCGAGAGCCGGCTGCGGGCCGATCAGCTCACCGAGGCACTGTCCACACGGGACTGACCGCGGGCGCGGGAGCCGGTTGACCGGGGCCGAGCCTCGAGTGGGCCGACGTCGGGTGTGTCGGAGCCGAAGTAGCGGGTGAGGATCCGCGCCGCGTGGCGGTCGCCGCGACGCTCGAGGTATCGGCGACCGGCGCGGAAACGGGTGAGTGTCTGATAGCGGACGACGTTCGCCGCGACGGTGCCGGGCACCGACCACGGCACCGCTCGCGGCAATTCGAGATCGCGCATTCCCGCCCGGCCGAGGAAGTACCGCAACATGCCGAGCAGCCGGGCGCGGGTGTACGCACCGCGCAGGCGGCCGAACCGGCCGAACTCGAGCTCGCGCTGGATCTCGACGACGGAATTGGCGAGCGGCGGCCCCCGCGGCGCTCACCCGGCTCTGGGTGATCAGCTGGTGGTAGTTGAAGCGGTGCTGCTCCCACTCGGAGTCACACAGCCAGTCCTCGTCGACCCCCATCAGCCAGCCGATGTACTTCCACAGGTGCATGATCGCCGCGGAGTCCGCCGCCGGGACTCGCACGCCGAGCAGCCGCACACCCAGGAGCAGTACGCCACTGAAGAGACCGAGGGTGGCGGCCTGGTCCGACTGGTTGATCGGCAGCCCCCACCTCCGGGTGTCCCACCGACCGTTGGTCTCGAACTGGTGGTTGACCAGCGCGTGCATGACCCGGACGTGCACGGTGAGGGCGAAACCCTCGCCGTCGCGGCGCATCGCCCCGGGCTGAGCGATGGCAACCGTCCACTTCTGGGTTTCGCCGAGACGTCGGCGAGTCGTGTTCCCGGTGAGTCCACCCGTCTCGACCAGCAGGTCGGTCGGCCCGCCGTAGCGATAGCCGTTGATCAGCGACAACTGCAGCAGCACGTCGGCGGAAGCGGGGCCGAGGCGGCGCAACGCCCGGCCACCGGCTTCGAGGAGATCCGGGTCGACCCAGTCCGGCACCTCGTCGACGACGGCGAAGAACTGGCGCAGCGGTGCGGGGGCGTCGGGGACGCCGTCGATTCCGGCTCGTAAGGCCTGGTGGAACTGCCGCATCGAGACCCGGTCGGGTCCGTCCGAGCGCATCGCACGGACGAGAGCCGCGGCGGCCTCGTCCCTCGCGAACAGACGACGCCCGATCGTGTCGATCACGGCCGGGTCCGGGGTGGACTGCCGTGTGATCAACGCCAGTGCCCGCCCCCGCTTGCGGTTGTCGGCCTCGCCCTCGCGGAACCGTTCCGGGTACGGCGTTGTGATCTGTGTCATCATGTGTCGATGCTGTCACCGTTCGGAATTCGCATTCAATTCGCATTTCGGACTCGGTGATGGGCGACTCGTCGACGGCGCCGCGCAAGCGCCCGAAACAGGAACGGTCGCGCGCGACCGTGGAGCGGATCCTCGCCGCCGGACAGCGCTGTCTCGCCGAGCACGGGTACGAGGGCACGTCGACCAACCGGATCGCGGACGCGGCGGGAATCAGCCCGGGGTCGCTGTACCAGTACTTCCCCAACAAGGACGCGGTGGTCGTCGCGGTGATCGACCGTTTCACCGACGCGCTGACCGCCCAGATCGCGCGCGATCTCGCCGCCCGCCTGGATCAGCCTCCCGCGCAGGCCGTCCGCACGACGATCGAGTCGCTGCTGGACGCGCTCGACGTCCATCCGGAGTTCGTCCGGGTCGCGTTCGAACAGACCGAGCGGCTGCAGTACGGACGCAAGCTCGCCGCGTTCGAGCATCGCATCGAGGAACTGACCACCGCGTATCTCCTGCTGCACGGAGACCGTTCGCGGTCGGCGGCCGAGCGGGAGGCGGCGGTGTGGATCGTGGTGCGGGCAGTCGGCGACCTCACGGTCCGCTACGCGCTCGAGCGGCCGGAGATCAGCAGGGAGGACTTTCTTTCCGCATTCACTCGTCTCGTACTCGCATATTTCCCGGAGTGAGTGCCGGGCGCGCGTGCGGCGCTCGACTAGTCGGTGGCGGTGCGGGAGTCGCGGCGGATCGGATGGTCGGCGGGAATCTCGACCAGGACGATCGGGATTCCGTCCGGGTCCGCGATCCACATCTCGTGCAGGCCCCACGGCTCCTGGCGCGCCTCGCGAACGATCTTCACACCGGCGAGAACCAGCTCGGTCTGGGCTGCGGTGAGATCGCGCACCTGCATCCACAGGGCGCCGTCGAACCGGGCCTGCTGCTCCGATCCGCCGTGCGCGGCCACCTCGATCAGACCCTGTCCCGCGAAGAACACCGTCCCGCCGGGATACTCGCGGGCGATGGCGAGGCCGAGCACGTCGCGGTAGAAGCCGAGAGTCGCCGAATAGTCCTCGGGCCGCAGTATGGTTCGACTGCTGAGGATCTCCACGTCTGTCCACCTTCTCGCCGTTCGAGTGTTTCGACAGTACATCGTGGCAGGCGTGTCCGATTCCGGACCGGCTTTCCGGATTCGCTTCCAGGTGCCGTTTCGAGGCCGTGAGCCACCGCCGGTTGCTAGCGTGTCGGACGTGGGCGGGGCGGCCGGGAAGATCCTGGCGACGTTCGAGGACGTCGTCGGAATCGCACTGCCCGTGCGGGTCCGGGCCTGGGACGGCTCGCAGGCGGGCCCCACCGACAGCCCGGCTCGTGTCACCTTCCGTAACCGCCGTGCGCTGCGCCGTGTCCTGTGGTCGCCGAACGAACTCGGAGTCGCCCGCGCCTACGTCTCGGGTGACCTCGAGGTGGACGGGGACATCTACGCACTGCTGGACGTGCCGGACCTCGTCGAACGCATCGGCGCGCATCGGAGTCGAGAGACGGGGCTCCGCACGCTGGCCCGCGCCGGGGGCACATTCGTCCGGTTGGGCGCGGTCGGTCCGCCCCCGAAACCACCCACGGTGGAGATGCGTGGCCGTCGCGGACTACGCCACACGCGCGCTCGCGACGCCGCATCGGTCACCCATCACTACGACGTCGGCAACGAGTTCTACCGGCTGTTCCTCGGTCCGACCATGGTGTATTCGTGCGCCTACTGGTCGCCGGGGGCCGCCACGCTCGAGGACGCCCAGGCCGCCAAGAACGAAGTGGTCTGCCGCAAGCTCGGGTTGCGGCCCGGCATGCGTCTTCTCGACGTCGGCTGCGGGTGGGGGTCGATGGTCCTCCATGCGGCCCGGCACCACGGAGTCGACGCGGTGGGCATCACCCTCAGCGGCGAGCAACTGGAGCTCGCCCGGCGCCGGGTCGCCGACGCCGGCCTGAGCGACCGGGTGGAGATCCGTCAGCAGGACTACCGTGAACTCGACGACGCACCCTACGACGCGATCTCGAGCATCGGCATGTCCGAACACGTCGGGGTGAGCCGCCTCGTCGACTATGCGGGCATCCTGCACGATCACCTGCGCCCGGGCGGTCGCCTGCTCAACCATGCGATCGCCTCGGTGAAGCCTCTGCCCGACACCCCGTCCCGCGCCCCGAGTTTCATCGACCGCTACGTGTTCCCGGACGGCGAGATCCTGCCGGTCAGCGCCGTGGTCGACGCACTCGAACGCGGCGGGCTCGAGATCCGGGACACCGAATCCCTACGCGAGCACTACGCACTCACCCTGCGGGCCTGGGTGGCGTCGCTGCGCGAATCCTACGACCGGGCGGTGGATCTGGTGGGTGCCGAGCGCGCCCGCACCTGGCTGCTGTATCTGGCAGCGAGCGCGCTCGGCTTCGAATACCCGTACCGGCTCTCGGTGCACCAGGTCCTCGCCGTCCGCCCGGACGCGTCGGGTGCGAGCGGAATGGCACGCACCCGGGACGGGTGGTACCGCGACGATCCCGGGCATGGTCGGGATCGGCCCTAGTTCGGAAGGAGACCCGTAGTTCGGGCGAAGACACAGCTCAGAAATACCAGGGGTAGGGCTTCCAGTCCGGTTCTCGCTTCTCCAGGAACGAGTCCCTGCCCTCGACCGCCTCGTCGGTCATGTACGCCATCCGGGTCGCCTCCCCGGCGAACAACTGCTGACCCACCAGCCCGTCGTCGGAGAGATTGAACGCGTACTTGAGCATTCGCTGCGCCTGGGGCGACTTCCCGAGGATCTTCTGCCCCCACGCGATGCCCTCGTCCTCGAGTTCGGCGTGGTCGACGACCCGGTTGACCGCACCCATGTGGTGCATGTCCTCGGCCGTGTACGTGTCACCGAGGAAGAAGATCTCCCTGGCGAACTTCTGGCCGACCATCTTCGCGAGATATGCGCTCCCGTAACCGCCGTCGAAACTGCCCACGTCGGCATCGGTCTGCTTGAACCGTGCGTGCTCGCGGCTCGCCAGCGTCAGATCGCAGGTCACGTGCAGGCTGTGCCCGCCACCCGCGGCCCACCCGTTGACCAGGGCGATGACGACCTTGGGCATGAACCGGATGAGGCGCTGGACCTCGAGGATGTGCAGCCGGCCGGCCCGAGCCTTGTCCACCGTGTCCGCCGTCTCGCCTGCCCGGCCGGTCACGGCGTCCTGCTCGGTGTACTGGTAGCCGCTGCGTCCACGGATTCGCTGGTCACCTCCGGAACAGAACGCCCACCCGCCGTCCTTGGGGCTGGGCCCGTTACCGGTGAGGAGTACCGCCCCCACGTCGGAGGTCGTCCGGGCGTGGTCGAGGGCCTGGTACAGCTCGTCGACGGTGTGCGGGCGGAACGCGTTGCGCACCTCGGGGCGATCGAAGGCGACACGCACGATCCCGTCGCTCACGTGCCGGTGATAGGTGATGTCGGTGAGGTTCTCGAACCCCGGGACGGGGCGCCAGTGCTGAGGGTTGAAGGTCACGCCCCGAGGATAGGCGTCCCACCCCGGGGTTCGAGCGTGCCGTCCGGCGGTCCGTGCGTCGGCGTCTCGGCTCGTGTGTCGGCTCGGCTCGTGTCTCAGTCCGTGCGCCGCGGTCCCGGTGCGACCTTCCTGGCGACGGTGAAGCGTGGTGCCGCCGTCATCCGGGGCTCGGCGGTACCGGACACCGCGGCGAGCGCGGCCTCGATCGCCGCGATTCTCCCGGCGGTGTCCGAGTTCTCCTCGAAGCGACGGAAGTCCTCCGCGCTGCGCCACTGTACGAGGTTGTAGACCCGGGTGCCGGCCAGGTCGGCGAACAACGTCGCGCTCACGTACCCGGGATGGAACCGGACCCAGCGCTCCTGGATACGTGCGAATTCGTCGATCAGCTCGCGTTGTGTGCGCGTGCCGTCGACGGCGTAGTCGATGACGGAGTAGAGCCCGGAGTCGTAGAACCCGGAGTCGGATATGCGATCGAGCTCGTTGTCGTCGGTCACGGTGCTCCCTTCGATCGGTCGGATCCCCATCGTCGAACCTCGAGTGCGGTCGAGGTCAAGGGCGCACGGTGGCCGATGGATGCGGATTCTCCGGACGGGGGTTTACGGTGCTGGGTATGACACAGCACGGCGAGTCGGCCGGTGAGACGGTACGCGAGGACGACGAGTACGAACACCACGGTGGATTTCCCAAGTTCGCTCCCGTCGCGGCGGGGCCCGACTGGCCGCGGTTCGTCGCCGCGATGCGGGATCTGCAGGACCGGGCGGTGTCGGTGAACGTGCCCGACGACGTCCTCGCCGAGGTGTCGGACCGGGTCGAGGAACTCGTCGACACGCTCAGCCCCTATATCGTCCCCGAGGGGCAGTCGCCGTCGGGCCGGGCGATAGAACTGCCCGGGCGTGGGTCGCTGTTGATGTTGCCGTGGACGATCGAGAAGTTCGGCCCGGAGGGAGTGCGCAGCCGCGGAGTGTTCCGCCGATTCCACCTCGGGGGCAACGGCGCGGCGCACGGCGGCACCCTGCCGCTGCTGTTCGACGACATGATGGGCATGATCGTGCACGCCTACGGCCGGCCGATCAGCCGCACCGCCTACCTGCATGTGAACTACCGTGCGATCACCCCGCTCGACACCGAACTCACCGTCGAGGGATCGGTGGACCGCGTCGAGGGCCGCAAGACCTATGTCACGGCACGGCTGATGCACGGGGACACGCTCCTCGCGGACTGCGAGGCCCTGATGCTCGAGCTACTTCCCGGCCAGGCGTGAGCCGGGTACCGGAACCGGGTGCCGGGCCGTCGAGGGAGCCTGGGCCTGAGCCGGCGGCAGTGTCGGCACTGCCCTCGGTCGATGACATCCTCGCCGACGCCGTCGTCGTGAGCCTGCCGATGCGGGTGCGGTTCCGGGGCATCACCACCCGTGAAGCGGTGCTGCTCCGAGGTCCGGCGGGATGGGGTGAGTTCGCGCCGTTCGTGGAGTACGACGACGACGAGGCGGCCCACTGGTTGCAGGCCGGGCTCGAAGCGGCCTGGCTCGGCCCGCCCGCACCCGTGCGCACGCGGGTCCCCGTCAACGCCACCGTCCCCGCCGTCCCCGCCCACGACGTCGCGGAGGTGCTGTCCCGGTTCCCCGGGGCACTCGCCGCGAAGGTGAAAGTGGCCGAGCCGGGCCGTGATCCGGCCGAGAACCTCGCGCGGGACCTCGCGCGCGTGCGGGCGGTGCGCGAACTCGTGCCACACGTGCGGGTCGACGCCAACGGTGGGTGGTCGGTGGACGAGGCGGTCCACGCGCTCACCGCGCTCACCGCCGACGGTCCGCTCGAATACGCCGAACAGCCGTGCGCCCGGGTGGAGGAACTGGTCGAGGTCCGACGCCGGCTCCCCGGCGTGCGTATCGCCGCGGACGAGAGCATCCGGAAGGTGTCGGATCCGCTGCGGGTGGTGCGTGCCGGCGCCGCGGACGTCGCGGTGGTCAAGGTTCCCCCGCTCGGCGGAATGCGGAACGTGGTGGCCCTCGCGGAACAACTGAGCGGGTACGGGGTTCCCGTCGTGGTGTCGAGCGCACTCGACACTGCCGTCGGGATGTCCGCGGGACTCGCTGCCGCAGCGGCCCTTCCGGAACTCCCGTACGCCTGCGGGCTGGCCACCGGGCGATTGTTCCACCACGACGTCGCGCCCGGGGAGGGCGTCCGGGACGGGTCCACGAGTACTGGTACGGTCGTACCGGACTCGGCTCGATTGCGCGAACTGGCGGCATCGGAGGAACGTGCCCGATGGTGGCTCGACCGAGTGCGGCGGTGCCGCGAAGTTCTGGCCGGGCGCGAAGCCGGACTTTTCGTATAGTGTCTGCCGGACCGGTACTCACAGCCGATACGGAGGCATTGAAAGTGGTTGCAGCTCTGAAAGAAACCCTGCTCGACGAGTCGCGTACGACCGAGGTCGTCGCGGACGTCCAGGCTCTGATCGACGCAGAGGTTTCGGACAAGTCGGGAGCGTCGGGGCTGGCCCTCAAGGGTGGCTACGCGGCGGTGAAGAAGGTCGGGCCGTCCATCGTGCCCGACGCGATCGAAGGATTGCTGCCGGCATTCGTCGAGAAGCTCGAGCCGTTCTGGCAGGAGTTCGCGGCGTCGGGAGAGGGCTCGTTCGCGCAGTTCCTCACCGCGCGTGGCGAGACCGTCTCCCACGCCCTGCTCGGGGTGACCGACGAGCGGATCGAGGGCACCGACCGCGGTGCCGTCAAGAAGGTCTATTCCTCGTTGCGCCCGTCCGCCCAGAAGCACGTCGCGGAAGCACTGCCGCGCCTGGGTGATCTGGTGCAGAAGTACGCGGGCTGATCGAGCGAGATCTCGTGCGGGGCGTCACCGGATTCCGGTGGCGCCCCGCCCTCGTCAGTAGGCGGCCTGGCCGTACCGCCAGTAGCCGGTGAAGGCGATGTCGCTCTTGGGCACCGAACGATCGTTGACCAGGTGTCGGCGCAGCCCGGTCGCCAGTTCGGATTCGCCTGCCACGTACGTGTACGACGGGCCGGACGGCAGGGAAGCGTCCCGCACCGCGTCGAGGGCCAGGACTCCGGGACGAGCCTGCTCGTCCTCGCGCACCAGCCAGTGCACCGCCGCTCCGGCGGGGGCGTCGAGCTCCTGCCGGTCCCGCTCGTCGGGGATCTCCACGAACACCTCCGCGCGGAGATCTCGCGGCGCCGA
Organism: Rhodococcus triatomae; assembly: GCF_014217785.1. NCBI lineage: Bacteria > Bacillati > Actinomycetota > Actinomycetes > Mycobacteriales > Nocardiaceae > Rhodococcus > Rhodococcus triatomae. The sequence continues at coordinate 3,356,345 of NZ_CP048814.1, forward strand.
CCGGAGGATGCCCGCGATGGCCGGGAGGGCGCTCTCGTCGCCGACGAGCAGCTGCCAACGGTCGTCGGCGGGTGGGTGGTAGATCAGGCCCTCGTCGAGCAGGCCCACCTCGTCTCCCTCGGTGGCGGCTCCGGCCCACGCCGACGCGGGGCCGATGTCACCGTGATAGGCGAAGTCGATGTCGATCTCCGCCGCGTCACCGTGGATTCCGCTCCCGGCCGGGCGCAGCTCGCGGATCGTGTAGTTGCGCAGGATCGGCCGGAGCGACGCCGGGATGAGCTTGAACTGTGCGTACCAGAGGCTCCCCGAGCTGCCCGGCAGCCGGAACTCGGCCTGTCCCGGGGCGGGGAAGAAGAAGCGGAACCAGTGATCCGCGCCCATCGGCGCGATCGAGTCCAGCTCGGGACCGGCGACGGTGACCCGGAAGAAGCTGGGGCTGATCCGCTCCGATGCCACCACCCGCGCGCGGGTGACACTCCTGGCCTGTGGCTTGACGAACTTGGTACGTGCGGCCATGAGAGGGACGGGCTCCTCGAGGTCGGGGACGGGTTGTAGGCAACCCTAACCTGCTTCGGCCGCTGCGGCATCGCCGTAGCGGGGCGGCGCGGCACCGTGCACGGCGGTCTGACAATCTTGACTGCGTGAACCCGTCCACAGCGCAGGCCACCGCCGTCGTCGACGAACTGATCCGCGGCGGCGTGCGGGAAGCCGTCCTCTGCCCCGGCTCGCGCAACGCGCCGTTGTCCTTCGCGCTGCAGAAGGCGGACACGGAGGGCCGGTTGCGCCTGCACATGCGTATCGACGAGCGCACTGCCGGGTTCCTCGCGCTCGGACTTTCCGTCGCGAGTCGCCGGCCGGTGCCGATCGTGATGACCTCGGGAACAGCGGTCGCCAATCTCGGCCCCGCGGTACTCGAAGCCAACTATGCGCGCGTGCCGCTCGTCGTCGTCAGTGCGAACCGGCCGTACGAGTTGCTCGGTACCGGAGCCAACCAGACGATCGAGCAGTTCGGTCTGTTCGGGACCCAGGTGCGCGCGACCATCAGCCTCGGCTTGGCCGAGGACGACATCGAGCAGAACAGCCAGTGGCGATCGGCGGTGTGCCGGGTCCTCGCCGCCGCTCGCGGTACCCGATCCGGCAACGCCGGACCGGTGCAGTTCGACATCCCGCTCCGGGAGCCCCTCGTCCCCGACGTCCACACCCAGGGCCCGGTGCCCGAGGGTCGGCCGGACGGCGCGGCGTGGACCACCACCGAGCACGCGACCCTCGACGTCCCGATGGACCTCGACGTCGCCGCGGACACCATCGTCATCTCGGGGCACGGGTCCGCGTTGCGGCCGGAACTCGCCGCCCTGCCGACGGTCGCCGAGCCCACCGCCCCGCTGCACGGCGTACCCGTCCATCCGATGGCGCTGCCACAGCTCGCGCCGAGGCAGGCGGTCATCACCGGGCGGCCCACCCTGCACCGGTCGGTGGCCAAGCTGCTCGCCGATCCCGCCGTCGCGGTGTACGCGCTCACCACCGGCCCCCGCTGGCCCGACGTGTCCGGCAACGTCGTCGCCACCGGTACCCGCGCGCTGGTGTCGGGCACACCGGACCCGGCGTGGGTGCACCGCTGCCGCACCCTCTCGGCCAGCGCCGACCGGGCGGTACGCGACCAGCTCGCGGGTCACTCGCGGCCGACCGGCCTGCACGTGGCGGCCGTCGTCACCGACGCGCTCGGCCCGGGCGACCAACTGCTGCTCGGGGCATCCAACCCGGTCCGGGACGCCGCACTCGTCGGCTACCCGCGGCCCGAGGTCCGGGTGCTCTCGAACCGGGGCGTCGCCGGGATCGACGGCACCGTGTCCTCGGCGGTGGGCGCCGCGCTCGCCCACGACGGGCGGACCGTCGCCCTCCTCGGCGACCTGACGTTCCTGCACGACGCCTCGGGCCTACTCATCGGCACCGGGGAACCGCGGCCGCGGGACCTGACCATCGTCGTCGCGAACGACGACGGCGGCGGCATCTTCGAACTCCTCGAGCAGGGTGATCCGCAGTACTCCGGGGTCTTCGAGAGGATCTTCGGTACCCCGCACGGCATGGATCTCGCCGCTCTCTGCGCCGCGTACCGGATCGAGCACCGACTCGTCGACCCGGCAGGTCTCGCCGCGGCGCTGGTGCCCGGCGCACCGGCCGGGATCCGCGTTCTCGAGGTCGCCACCGAGCGATCCGGTCTGCGCGAGCTGCACGCGTCCGTGCGGGCCCAGCTGTGACCGCGACCGTCGCCCGACGGGTGCGGCGGGGGGTCCTCGTCGTCGCCGTCGGTGTGTCCGTGCTCGCGGTGCTGCTCGTACTCGGGGCCTGGCGCAACGACCGGACCATCGAGTCGGACATGGGTGTGGCCACCGGTGAGGTCCTCTCGGCCGGCTCGCTGCGCTCGGCCGTCAGCTTCGTCACCCCCGACGGCGTCACCCACAACCCCGAACTCGGAGTGCTCTACCCGACCCGGCTGACGGTCGGTCAGCGGATCGACGTCGAGTACGCACGCAGCGACCCCGACCTGGTGCGGGTCGCCGGACGCGATGCGAGCGTCGCCGTCGTGCCTGCCGGTTCGATCATCGTCGTGACCTGGCTGATCGCCGCTCCGGCCTGCTGGTATCTGCGGCGCAGGGGCCAGGAGCAGGCGTGAGCGGGCACCTCCGGGACAACCACCCGTTCGCCTGATCTTCGCCGGACCGTCACGTGGTTCTCCACCCGGCGACCCCGGGCCCTGTCACGCTGACAGCGTGAGAGTAGCGATCGTCGCGGAATCGTTCCTGCCCAACATGAACGGCGTCACCCACTCTGTTCTGCGGGTCCTCGACCATCTCGCACGCACCGGGCACGAGGCGCTCGTCGTCGCGCCGGACACGGTCGACGGACCGGCCGCCCCGATCGAGCACGCCGGTGTTCCCGTACTGAGGGTGCCCGCTGTCATGGTGCCCAAGGTGAGTTCGCTTCCGGTCGGGCTGCCGCAGCCGCGGTTGACCGCACAACTGCGTGACTTCGACCCCGACGTCGTCCACCTGGCTTCACCGTTCCTCCTCGGGGCGGGCGGCCTCGGGGTGGCGCGCCGCCTCGACGTCCCCGCGATCGGTGTGTACCAGACCGACGTCGCAGGATTCGCTGCGAGCTACGGGCTGGGCGTCACGAGCCGGGCCGCGTGGGCGTGGACCCGCCGGATCCACAAGGGGTGTGCCCGCACGCTCGCGCCGTCGACGTCCGCCGTCGACGCTCTCGAACGTCACGGCGTCCCGCGGGTGCACACCTGGGCCCGGGGAGTCGACGCGCTCCGTTTCGCCCCCTCCCGGCGCGACACCTACCTGCGGGAGCGATGGACCGCCGACCCGGATCGGTTGGTGGTGGGATTCGTCGGACGGCTGGCACCGGAAAAGCACGTCGAGCGACTGGCCGCGCTCGACGGCAGGGCCGACGTGCAGTTGGTGATCGTCGGCGACGGGCCCGAACGCGCCCGGCTCGAACGGATGATGCCGAACGCGGTGTTCGCCGGACACCTCGGTGGCACCGAACTGGCGGAGGCGTACGCATCGCTCGACGTCTTCGTCCATCCCGGTGAGCACGAGACCTTCTGCCAGGCCGTTCAGGAGGCGCTCGCCAGTGGTGTCCCGGTGATCGGGCCCGACGCGGGCGGCCCGCGTGACCTGGTGTCGCACTGCCGCAACGGCTACCTGCTTCCGGTGGACCGATTCGCCGAGCTGCTCCCCAGTGCCGTCGGGGCACTGCGCGACCCACGGTCGAGGGCCCGCTTCGGCGAGTCCGCGCGCCGCTCGGTTCTCCACCGGACCTGGCCCGCGGTGTGTGAACAACTGCTCGGGCACTACCGCGAGGTGGCCTCGGCGCCGGAGGAGTATCGGCGCGTGGCCTGACGGCCCGACCAGGCGCGATCGCCGGACCGGCCGGCAGGGCGCAGCCCCTCGGGAGACGGGGGCGTCGGCGGATCCGGCGAGGTTCGTACTGTCGGGGGCATGCTTTCCCGTACCTTCGCCGCGGCCGCGGTCCTCGTCGTCGCCGCGTTCGTCCTCGTCGGCCTGTTCCTCGCACTGGCCGATCCGAGCGGTGCCCTCTATCGCGGAGTCGTTCCCCACACGGCGCAGCTGCCGGGCATCGGCTACCTCGCCGAGGCGGGCGTCCTCGCGTTGATCGGGCTGTTCGCCGTCGCCGCGTGGCGGGTACGTCGTGGTCACCCTGCGCGGCGGGCCGCGGTGGTGACCGGGGCGTGCGGGGTCCTGGTCGCGTACGCCGCGAGCGAGCTGCTGAAGATGTTCCTCACCGAGGAGCGGCCCTGCCGCGCGGAGCTCGCACTTCCGGTGTGTCCGGAAGCGGGGGACTGGTCCTTTCCGAGCAACCACGCCGTCATCGCCTTCGGGCTCGCGACGGCCGTGACGATCCTCGTGCCACGGTTCGCGTGGGCCGCGCTGCCACTGGCCGCCGTGGTGGCGGCGGGACGGGTCCTGCAGGGGGTGCACTATCCCCACGACGTGCTCGCCGGGTCGGTGCTCGGCATCTCGGTGACTCTCGCCGTCGCGGTGGCCGCGACCCCACCGCTGGGCGCGATCGTGCGTCGACGGACCGGCTCGACCAGCCGCCGCAACGCCGCCGCGGCGCGTTGGTAGCGTCTGTCCCGTGGCAACTACACCTGGCTCCCGGGCGACTCTCGAGAAGGATCCGCACGAGGTCGCATCGATGTTCGACGGCGTCGCGAAGCGCTACGACCTGACGAACACCGTGCTCTCGTTCGGCCAGGACCGGGGCTGGCGCAAGGCCACGCGTGAGGCGCTGGACCTGCAGCCGGGGGAGAAGGTGCTCGATCTCGCCGCCGGGACCGGAGTGTCGACGGTGGAGCTGTCCCGCTCCGGCGCCTGGTGCGTGGCCACCGACTTCTCGCAGGGCATGCTGAAGGCCGGGGTCTCCCGGCGGGTGCCGATGGTGGCCGGCGATGCCATGCACCTGCCGTACGCCGACGCCGTCTTCGATGCCGCGACCATCTCGTTCGGTCTGCGGAACGTCTCCGATTTCCGTGCCGGGCTCCGGGAGATCGCGCGGGTGACCAAGCCCGGCGGCCGCCTCGTCGTGTGCGAGTTCTCCACGCCGGTGCTGGCGCCTTTCCGCACCGTGTACATGGAGTACCTGATGAAGGCGCTGCCCCGGGTCGCGCGGGCCGTCAGCAGCAATCCCGACGCCTACGTCTACCTCGCGGAGTCGATCCGGGCCTGGCCGACGCAGGAGGAGCTGGCCCGGACCATCGCCGAGGCCGGCTGGTCCGGCGTGCAGTGGCAGAACCTCACGGGCGGCGTCGTGGCGCTGCACCGCGCGACCCGCTGACCCTCACCTCGTCGGATGGGGGATGGGGGAGCTGCTCGCTCAGGCGAAGAGGGGGCGGCTGTCGAACCGGTCCGATGCGAGTCCGGCAGCCCGCCAGGCCCGCGCGACGACGTCGGTGTCGGCATCCGTGACGAGGTTGCCCATCACCCGTACCGCGACGGTCATCAGTGCGCGTGAACGCATACCGACCGGGCCCGACGCGGGAAGGAACCGGGGCACCGTGAGCAGACCCGCGAGCCGGCGGGCGGCGGAGAACGCCGGACCGTAGTGGTCCCGGAGCACCGTGGGCCACACGTGGGTCAGGTCCGGCTCGTCCAGCAGCTCGGCCAGGAGACGCCCGCCTTCGAGGCCGTAGTCGATGCCCTCGCCGTTCAGTGGATTCACGCACGCGGCGGCGTCGCCGATGAGCGCCCAGTTCGTGCCGGCGACATTCGACACCGCCCCGCCCATCGGCAGCAGCGCGGACGCCACGGCGCGCAACGGCCCCGTCCAGTTCCACTCCCCGCGCCGTTGGTCGGTGTACAGCTCGAGCAGCGGACGCAGGGCGCCGTGCGCGGGTCGTCGCGAGGTGGCGAGCGTGCCGACGCCGATGTTCACCTCACCGGTCCCGAGCGGGAACACCCACCCGTAGCCCGCCTGCAGTGCGCCCGTGTCGTCGCGGAGTTCGAGATGCGAGGTGATCCACGGGTCGTCACTGCGTTCCGTCGGGACGTAGGCCCGCGCCGCGACGCCGTAGGCCGTGTCGCGGTGCCATTCGCGGCCCAGCCGTCTACCGAGCGTCGAGCGGACCCCGTCGGCGACGACGAGCGTGCGACAGCCGATGGAATGCGTACCGGAACCCCGGGTGAACGTGACGGAGCCGACCCGGTTCCCGTCCCGGACGACGTCCACCGCCTTGGCGCCTTCGAGCATGCGGGCCCCGGCGGCGACGGCGGTCTCCCGGATCCTGTCGTCGAACTCACTGCGCGGGACGGCGCTGCCCACGCGCGGAAACGCACCCTCCGGCCATTCGAGCTCGTGGACGTGCCCGAAACCGGTGAGTCGTAGCCCGCGGTTGGTCGTGCGACCGCGTACCCAGTCGCCGAGCCCGAGCCGGTCGAGCTCACCCATCGCGCGCGGCGTCAGGCCGTCGCCGCAGGTCTTGTCCCGGGGAAACACGGCGGCGTCGGCGAGGACGACGTCGCGGCCGGACCGGGCCGCCCACGCCGCGGCCGCCGCGCCCGCGGGGCCGGCGCCGACCACCAGCACGTCGGTGGTCGTCGGCAGGGCGGGAGTGGCGGGGGGCTGTTCCGATCGGTCCACGGCTGCCATCCTGTCACTCCGGGCCGTCGACGGTTCGGCGGTGGTACGGGTCCGGCACACGCGACAGGTCCGACACGGCACCACCGGCTCGGCCGACAGGTCACCGAGGCGCTAGGTTCACTACCGTGGGAATCGAGCCGTCACTGACGACAAGAATGGGTACTGACATCGTGAGCACCGACGAGGCGGCCGGACCGGCCGCCGACGCATCAGCGAGCACCGCTGTCGCCGGAATCGAACTCGGTGACGAGCAACTCGCTGCCACGATTCGCGACGGGCTGGAGCGGGTGGAGAAGCTCCTCGTCAGCGAACTCTCCGACGGCGAGGACTTCCTCACCGAGGCGGCGCTGCACCTGGCGAAAGCCGGCGGCAAGAGGTTCCGCCCCCTGTTCACCGTGCTCACCGCCCAGCTCGGGCCGACGCCGGACGATCCGTCCGTCGTCACCGCCGCGACCGTCGTCGAGCTCGTCCACCTGGCGACCCTGTATCACGACGACGTGATGGACGAGGCGACCATGAGGCGGGGGGCCCCGAGCGCCAACGCCCGCTGGGGCAACAGCTTCGCCATCCTCGCCGGTGACTATCTCTTCGCCCACGCCTCCCGGCTCGTGTCGACCCTGGGACCGGCTGCCGTGCGGATCATCGCCGACACCTTCGCCGAGCTCGTCACCGGGCAGATGCGCGAGACGATCGGGGCCAAGCCCGAGCAGGATCCGGTCGAGCACTATCTCGAGGTCGTCTGGGAGAAGACCGGTTCGCTCATCGCCGCCGCCGGCCGCTTCGGTGGCACGTTCTCCGGGGCCGACCCCGCGCACATCGAGCGGCTCGAGAAGCTCGGGGACATCGTGGGGACCGCCTTCCAGATCTCCGACGACATCATCGACATCTCCTCGGTGTCGGCCCAGTCGGGGAAGACGCCGGGCACCGATCTGCGCGAGGGTGTGCACACCCTGCCGGTGCTGTACGCCCTCTGCGACGAGGGACCGGATGCCGACCGGCTACGCGAGCTGCTCGACGGCCCGGTCACCGAGGACGAGAAGGTCGACGAGGCGATCGTCCTGCTCGAGCGGTCCCCCGGAATGGCGGCAGCGAAGGCCACGCTCGAGGACTACGCGCGGCAGGCGCGGGAGCAGCTCGCCCAGCTACCGGCCGGCCCCGCGAACGACGCGCTCGCGCGACTGGTGGAATACACGATCGAACGCGTGGGCTAGCACCTCGGGAACCTCCCGTGCTGGTCGAACGTTCAACCTTCGAAGGGTCCTCGCGCACCGCGGCGGACGATGACGACGACGGATCCGCGAGATCACCGGGTATCCGAGGAGGTAGGCGACGTGCACAGGTATACGAACGGGGCGAAGACCTTCGCGCTGTTGGTGGGCATGTCGGCCCTCATCGTGTTCATCGGGTCGCTCTTCCAGAACAGCACGATCCTCTGGGTGTCGGTGCTGATGGCCGTCGGCATGAACGGGTACGTCTACTTCAACAGTGACAAGCTGGCGCTGAAGTCGATGCACGCGCAACCGGTCACCGAGGTGCAGGCGCCCGCGATGTACCGGATCGTGCGCGAGCTCGCCACCACGGCGCATCAGCCGATGCCGCGCCTGTACATCAGTCCGACGAACGCCCCGAACGCGTTCGCCACCGGTCGTAATCCCCGCAACGCGGCCGTGTGCTGTACGACGGGGATCCTGCAACTGCTCGACGAGCGGGAGTTGCGCGCCGTCCTCGGCCACGAGCTGTCCCACGTCTACAACCGCGACATCCTCATCTCGTCCATCGCGGGCGCGATGGCCGCGGTCATCTCCGGCCTCGCCAACTTCGCGTTGTTCGCGAACCTGTTCGGCGGTCGCGGCCAGGGCGCGAACCCGCTCGCACTGCTCCTCGTGTCGATGCTGGGCCCGATCGCCGCGACGGTGGTCAAGCTCGCGGTCTCGCGGTCCCGGGAGTACCAGGCCGACCAGTCCGGTGCCGAGCTGACCGGCGATCCGCTCGGCCTGGCGTCGGCACTCCGCAAGATCGAGATGGGCGCCCAGGCCGCGCCACTGCCGCCGGACCCGAAGATCGAGGCCCAGTCGCACGCGATGATCGCCAACCCGTTCCGTGCCGGGGAGAAGGCCGCACGGCTGTTCTCCACGCATCCGCCCATGGCCGAGCGGATCGAGCGTCTCGAGCGGATGGCCTACGGCGACCACCGCTGAGCGCACCGACCACTGCTGAACGCACCGGGACGATGACACACCGGATCGATCTGATCGATCCGGTGTGTCATCGTCCCGAGGTGTGGGGCGGGGAGGTGCTCCCGACGCCGGGAGCCGCCCGTCTAGCGGTAGTTGACGAACTGCAGGGCGATCCCGAAGTCCTCACCCTTGAGCAGCGCGATGACCGTCTGCAGGTCGTCGCGCTTCTTGCTGCTCACGCGCAGCTCGTCACCCTGGATCTGGGCCTTGACGCCCTTGGGGCCTTCGTCGCGGATCTTCTTGGAGATCTTCTTCGCGTTCTCCGTGGTGATGCCCTGTACGAGGCTGCCGGACACCTTGTAGACCTTGCCGGACTGGATCGGCTCGCCGGCGTCGAAGGCCTTGAGCGAGATGTCGCGGCGGATCAGCTTTTCCTTGAAGACGTCGAGCGCGGCCTTCAGGCGCTCCTCGGTCTCGGCGGTCAGCGTGATCGCCTCCTCGCCGGACCACTCGATGGACGCGCCGGTGCCGCGGAAGTCGAATCGCGTCGACAGCTCCTTGGCTGCCTGGTGGAGCGCGTTGTCGACCTCCTGCCGGTCGACCTTGCTCACCACGTCGAAGGACGAATCAGCCACTGGTTACTCCCGTGTCGTCGAACACTGCTTCTGTATCGAACCCTGCTTCTGAAATCGGCGGACCGGCGCCTCGACGGTTTCGGTGTTCCGGCGCGCGGGTCCGGGCTCGACGCTATCGGGTCGTGACCGCCCGTATCCACCCGGTTTGCGTAACAGGGGGCCGTTCGTTGTATTCTTCGATCCGCAGCAACGAGGGCCCGTCGAGGTTCGCGGAGCTGTCACGGCAGGTTGCCCGAGCGGCCAATGGGAGCGGACTGTAAATCCGTCGGCTTATGCCTACGTAGGTTCGAATCCTACACCTGCCACCCCCGGAGCCCCGGTGAGCGACGTCTCACCGGGGCTCCGTCGTTCGGGTGGTCCCGGATGGCGGAGCCTGCTCTGCTCCGGGCCGGTGACGACGCAGGGTATGGTCGTGAAGGTTGCGCGCACTCGGAAGTCGAATCGCCGTGACCAGCCAATTTGGTGCGAGGCCGAAACTCTGTGTAATCTCGTCAAGGCTTCAGCGCGCAGCGATGCGCAGGTGAGGCATGCCCCCTTAGCTCAGTCGGCAGAGCGTTTCCATGGTAAGGAAAAGGTCAACGGTTCGATTCCGTTAGGGGGCTCGCTGGATTGTGGTGTCGCGCGAATAGCGGGACACTCGACACCGAGGCGGTGTAGCTCAGTTGGTAGAGCAAACGACTCATAATCGTTGCGTCGCCGGTTCAAGTCCGGTCACCGCTACACATCACGAATGAACCACCTCTGATCGACACTCGATCAGGATCACGCGAAAGAAGGCATCCCGTGGCCTCCTCGACTGACGTTCGGCCCAAGATCACTTTGGCCTGCGAGGTATGCAAGCACCGCAACTACATCACGAAGAAGAACCGGCGCAACGACCCTGACCGGCTGGAACTCAAGAAGTTCTGCCCGAACTGCGGCACGCACCGGGCTCATCGCGAGTCCAAGTAAGACGGTTCCGAATCCGGGCGTCGCACGCGAGGCATCTGCCCCGCGGCGACGCCCGGTCGGTTCTGATCGCCACCCGGCGACATTCGTGACAGCAGGAAAGGGGATCGCGTGACCGGCACCGAGGTGACTCCACAGGTGGGCGACGCACCGCTCGACGTCGCGGCCCATGCCCTGTCGATGGTCGGCCATCACTACCGCGTGGAAGACTTCTACGAGGTCGGCCGGGAGAAGGTCCGCGAGTACGCGCGTGCCGTGCAGGACACCCATCCCGCGCATCACGACGAAGCCGCGGCCAAGGGCCTCGGCTACGACGGGCTGCTCGCGCCGCTGACCTTCATCTCCCTCGTCGGGATCCTCGCGCAGCGCAGGTTGTTCGAGACGGTCATCACCGGATACGACCTGAGCCAGATCATGCAGACCGACCAGCGGTTGGTCTTCCACAAGCCGATCCAGGCCGGCGACCGCCTCGTGTGCGACGTCTACCTCGACTCGTTCCGGCAGATGGGCGGCAGCGACATCATCGTGACCAAGAACGTCGTCACCGACCAGAACGAGGACCTGGTGCAGACCACCTGGACGACCCTCGTCGCACGGACGGGCGGCGAGGTCGACGAGAACATCGCCCACGCAGTGAAGGACGTGATGATGCATGGCGCTTCTTGAGTTCACCCAGGTCCAGGTGGGGGACGAGCTGCCGTCGAAGGTGATCACGCTCACGCGTGGCAACCTCGTCAACTACGCCGGTGTCTCGGGCGATCCGAATCCGATCCACTGGAGCGACGAGGTCGCCAAGCTGGCGGGCCTGCCCAACGTGGTTGCGCACGGAATGCTCACGATGGGGCTCGGCGCCGGCTTCGTGACGGCCTGGCTGGGCGACCCGGGTGCCGTGACCGAGTACAACGTCCGATTCACCAGCCCGGTCTACGTGGAAGCCCACAAGGCCGCGGCAGTCGAGTTCACCGGCAAGGTGAAGTCGGTGGACGAGGACAGCAAGACCGCAGTGGTCGCGATCGTGGCGAAGTCCGAGGGCAAGAAGATCTTCGGTCGCGCCACGGCAACGGTTCGTCTGGCCTGACAGCCGGGTGGATTGGGATAGTTCCGGGGCTGTGAAGTACACTGAGATTTCTGGGGTTACCCGGCACTGCGCGCTGCCCTGACGGGCGGCGCGCGTGTCATGTGATCGCAGAGTGGTCGGTAGGATCGATCCGATGGAGATCGAAACGACCGGCCGAAGGGGCGTAGCTCAATTGGCAGAGCAGCGGTCTCCAAAACCGCAGGTTGCAGGTTCAAGTCCTGTCGCCCCTGCCCTGTACTGTCCGCAACCGAGAGGAACGACGTGAGCGAGGAGCGCGCAGGGCGCGACGGCGGCGCATCGGGATCGAAGAATCCGAAAGGCGCCGACGACAACGCTGCTGACGCGACCCGCGGAGTTCCCTCGGGGAAGCCGACCGGCAAGCGCCCGGCCCGGCGGCGCAGCGAGGATGCTGCGAGTTCCGCCGGTAAGGCAGTCTCGAGTGGCAAGCTGGATGTCGACGCCGGTAAGGCGGGCAAGGCCACGCAGGGCACCAAGCCTCGCAAGGAGAACATCTTCAAGCGCCTGCGCAGGTTCCTGCGTGAGGTGATGGCAGAGCTCCGCAAGGTCATCTGGCCGAACCGGAAGCAGATGATCACCTACACGTCGGTGGTACTGGTGTTCCTCGCCTTCATGGTGACGTTCATCGGGCTGTTGGACCTGGCCGTCATCCAAGGCGTCACCTGGTTGTTCGACTGACCGGGCCCGCGGTGCGACGCCGTGCCGCGGAACGAAGTATGTGAGACGAGAGGAAGCGAGTGCCCCAGTGAGCACCCCCGAGAACGACACGAACGAGGCCGTGGTCGACGACGCGGTCGATGAGCGTGTCTCTGCCGAGGCGGCAGCCGAAGTGGACGTCGAGGCGGCAGCCGAGGGCACCGAGGTCGATGCGACTGCCGAGGGCACCGAGGCCGATACGACTGCCGAGGGCGCAGAGACCGAAGCACCTGAAGAGGCCGAAGCAGCTGAAGAGGCCGACGTCGCTGCCGAGCCGGAGGACCCGGTCGCCGAGATGAAGGCTGCGCTGCGGCGCGCCCCCGGCAACTGGTACGTCATCCACTCGTACGCCGGATACGAGAACAAGGTGAAGGCGAACCTCGAGACTCGTGTGCAGAACCTCGACGTGGGGGACTACATCTTCCAGGTGGAGGTCCCCACCGAAGCGGTCACCGAGATCAAGAACGGTCAGCGCAAGCAGGTCAACCGCAAAGTGCTGCCGGGCTACATCCTCGTCCGGATGGACCTCAACGACGAGTCCTGGGGCGCGGTGCGGAACACGCCCGGCGTGACCGGTTTCGTCGGGGCCACCTCGCGGCCGTCGCCGTTGACGCTCGACGAGGTCATCAAGTTCCTGCTTCCCGAACAGGAGCAGAAGAAGGCGGCGGCAGCCGCGGCCACGCCGGCGGGCGAGTCCTCCGGCGAGACCGCTGCCAAGCCGCTGATCGAGGTCGACTTCGAGGTCGGCGAGTCGGTGACAGTCATGGACGGTCCGTTCGCGACGCTCCCGGCCAGCATCAGTGAGGTCAATGCCGAGCAGCAGAAGCTCAAGGTTCTGGTGTCGATCTTCGGCCGCGAGACTCCGGTCGAACTGAACTTCACCCAGGTCGCGAAGATCTGACCGCGACGACCAGCTGATCCGAAAACTTGCACTGCACGACGCAAGAACCACATCCAGCAAGAAACTAGGAAACGAAGATGCCCCCCAAGAAGAAGAAGCTCGCCGGGCTGATCAAGCTTCAGATCCAGGCCGGTCAGGCGAACCCCGCCCCGCCGGTGGGTCCCGCGCTCGGTCAGCACGGCGTGAACATCATGGAGTTCTGCAAGGCCTACAACGCGGCGACCGAGTCGCAGCGTGGCAACGTGATCCCGGTCGAGATCTCCGTCTACGAGGACCGCACGTTCGATTTCAAGCTCAAGACCCCGCCTGCCGCCAAGCTGCTGCTCAAGGCTGCCGGTGTGCAGAAGGGCTCGGGCGAGCCGCACAAGACCAAGGTTGCTTCCGTGACCATGGACCAGGTGCGCGAGATCGCGAAGACCAAGCAGGAAGACCTGAACGCGAACGACATCGAGCAGGCCGCGAAGATCATCGCCGGCACCGCTCGCTCGATGGGGATCACGGTCAACGACTGACCTGTCGTCGCCTCCCGGCATTCGACGGTCGATCCACATCGACACCACAGAACGCGTGGCAGGGCCGGCCCGGCCCGCACCACTACTGAATCCTTCACCCCAGGGTGAGAAGTAAGGACAGAACAACATGGCAAAGCGCAGCAAGGCATACCTCGCCGCCGCCGAGAAGATCGACGCCGACAAGCTGTACAGCCCGCTGGAGGCGACACGGCTGGCGAAGGAGACCTCCTCGAGCAAGATGGACTCGACCGTCGAGGTCGCCGTCCGTCTCGGCGTCGACCCCCGCAAGGCGGACCAGATGGTTCGTGGCACCGTCAACCTCCCGCACGGCACCGGTAAGACGGCCCGCGTCGTCGTCTTCGCCGTCGGCGAGAAGGCCGCAGAGGCCGAGGCCGCCGGCGCCGACGCCGTCGGTGCCGAGGATCTCATCGAGCGGATCCAGGGCGGCTGGACGGACTTCGACGCCGCGATCGCGACCCCGGATCAGATGGCCAAGGTCGGCCGCATCGCGCGTGTCCTCGGACCGCGTGGCCTCATGCCGAACCCGAAGACCGGCACCGTGACGGCGGACGTGACCAAGGCCGTCACCGAGATCAAGGGCGGCAAGATCAACTTCCGCGTCGACAAGCAGGCGAACCTGCACTTCGTGATCGGCAAGGCGTCGTTCGACGATGCCAAGCTGGTGGAGAACTACGGTGCCGCGCTGGACGAGATCCTGCGTGCGAAGCCGTCGTCGGCGAAGGGCCGCTACGTCAAGAAGGTCACGGTTTCGACCACCACCGGACCGGGCATCCCGGTGGACCCGAACCGTACCCGCAACCTCCTCGAGGATGCGGACGCGTAGAGCGACCCCACGATCGCGAGAAGCGGCCGGGACGGATATCCGTCCCGGCCGCTTCCGTGTCCGGGTCCCCACGCGGCCCGGGACCGATTTGGCGGCACGTGCCGGTGTCCGGTACTGTGGCCTGCGGAGTTCGGCTCGTTCGAGCTTCACCCCGAAATCATGTTCTACCCGAGACCGTTGGTGACTGTCCGCTCGTCGAGCGGAGTCAGTTGAAAGCCCGGACCTGTCCGGCGGCCCACGCAGGAGAACGAGGTAGGGGGTTTCCCGTCCGGGTTCGTCTCGGCCGAGGTCTCCTCTGTACGCCCCGTGCGCCTGCGCCGGGGCGTTCTGCATGTTCAGGCAGTGTCAGTCCGAGTTCTCCCACGCGAGCTTCGCTCGCCTGGGCGCTCGTGGCGGCGCCACGGTTCCGACGTGGGATAACGACTGTCACGAGAGGAGGCGAAGTATGGCAAAGCCTGAGAAGGTCTCCGCGGTTGCGGAGATCACCGAGCAGTTCAAGGGTTCGACTGCCGCTGTGATCACGGAGTACCGCGGTCTGTCGGTCGGCAGCATCACCACCCTGCGGCGCGCTCTCGGAGAAGGTGCTACCTACTCCGTCGCCAAGAACACCCTGGTCAAGCGTGCCGCCGCAGAGGCCGGTATCGAAGGCCTCGACGAGCTGTTCGTCGGTCCGACCGCCATTGCATTCATCAAGGGCGAGCCGGTCGACGCCGCGAAGGCGATCAAGAACTTCGCGAAGGACAACAAGGCTCTCGTCATCAAGGGCGGCTACATGGACGGCTCCGCGCTGTCCGTGGAAGAGGTCAACAAGATCGCGGACCTCGAGTCCCGCGAGGTTCTGTTGGCCAAGCTGGCCGGTGCCATGAAGGGCAACTTGGCAAAGGCCGCAGGCCTGTTCAACGCTCCCGCCTCGCAGGTGGCCCGTCTGGCCGCCGCGCTGCAGGAGAAGAAGGCTGCCGAGGGCGGAGCTGCGGCTCCCGCCGAGGCCGTCGAAAGCTGATCCGCACCCGCGCATCACTGCTATACACCCCGCCCGGTCGCGGATCAGCGACATGGGACTTACAGGAAGGACGCCACCATGGCGAAGCTCAGCACTGAAGAATTGCTCGACCAGTTCAAGGAGCTCACCCTCCTCGAGCTCTCGGAGTTCGTGAAGGCATTCGAGGAGACCTTCGAGGTCACCGCCGCCGCTCCGGTCGCCGTTGCCGCTGCCGGTGCCCCGGCCGCCGGTGCCGCCGAGGCCGAGTCCGAGCAGGACGAGTTCGACGTCATCCTCGAGGGTGCCGGCGACAAGAAGATCCAGGTCATCAAGGTCGTCCGTGAGGTCGTCTCCGGCCTGGGCCTCAAGGAGGCCAAGGACCTCGTCGAGGGTGCCCCGAAGCCGATCCTCGAGAAGGTCGCCAAGGACGCTGCCGACGCCGCCAAGGAGAAGCTCGAGGCTGCCGGCGCCAAGGTCTCCGTCAAGTAGGACTCACGTACCTACGCGTGCTCTGAGCGCATCGAGTTCGAGCGCACCGAGAAGGGCCGTCCCCGATGAGGGGGCGGCCCTTCTCTCGTCCTCGGGGGACGAATGCGGGCCCGTGCGGTGTGCGCGGGGCGGAGCGGGTGGCGTCGTAGGTCGTGCGGTGGGGCGGCGCCGCCCTGGCAGGCGGGCTCCGCTCGTGGCGAGTGGTGAGATGTCCCGAATCCGGTGGCAGCGGACGGGACCGTGAGTTGTGATGCGGCCGACCCGGACCCCCCTCGAACTGCGTTACTTACCCATGAGTAGCATCACGTGTCACGGATAACAGTCCTATGTTGTAGAGTGACCCAACCCACAATGGGTGCAGCAGCGGACGTGGTGGAGGTAATGGTGGGTGTCGAGGTTGCCGTCGAGGGACTGACCAAGTCGTTCGGTTCGCAGAATATCTGGCAGGACGTGTCGTTGACGTTGCCGCGAGGTGAGGTCAGCGCTCTGCTGGGGCCGTCGGGTACCGGTAAATCAGTGTTCTTGAAGTCGCTCATCGGGCTGCTGCGTCCGGAGCGCGGTTCGATCGTCATCGACGGCACGGACATTCTGCAGTGCTCGTCCAAGGAGCTGTACGAGATCCGGAAGCTGTTCGGGGTGCTGTTCCAGGACGGTGCGCTGTTCGGTTCGATGAACCTGTACGACAACGTGGCGTTCCCGTTGCGGGAGCACACGAAGAAGTCCGAGTCCGAGATCCGCAAGATCGTGATGGAGAAGCTCGATCTCACCGGTCTGGTCGGTGCGGAGGAGAAGCTTCCCGGCGAGATCTCCGGCGGTATGCGCAAGCGTGCCGGGCTGGCGCGTGCGTTGGTGCTCGATCCGCAGATCATCCTCGTCGACGAGCCGGACTCGGGTCTCGACCCGGTGCGCACCACGTACATCAGCCAGACCCTGATCGACATCAACGCCGAGATCGACGCGACGATCCTCATCGTCTCGCACAACATCAATCTCGCGCGCACGGTTCCGGACAACATCGGCATGCTGTTCCGTCGTCAGCTGGTCATGTTCGGGCCGCGGGAGGTCCTGCTCACCTCCGAGGAGCCGGTGGTCAAGCAGTTCCTCAACGGCACCATGATCGGCCCGATCGGCATGTCCGAGGAGAAGGACGAGGCCCAGATGGCGTACGAGCAGGCGCTCGTCGACGCGGGTCACCATGCCGGCGGTGTCGACGACGTCGAGGGCATCGTCCCGCAGATGAAGGCGACCCCCGGAATGCCGGTTCGGCAGGCCGTGGCGCGTCGTCAGGAGCGCGTGCGCCACATCATGCATACACTTCCCCCGCAGGCTCAGTCCGCGATCTCCGAGATCCTCGCCGAGGAGTCCAATGACAGCCAGGACTTCTACGGTTCGGATCAGGACACACAGGTGATCCCTGCCTACGGAACCGCCGGCTTCGAGCAGGCAGACGCTTACGAACACATCACTGACGAGCGAGGGTAGGCATAACGGATGGGGGACACCCGTGCCTCGGTTCTCAAACCGGTCAATGGGGCGCTGACGCAAGCCGGCAACATCGTCGAACTGTTCGTCGAAGTTGTCAGGAACACCTTCAAGAGGCCGTTCCAGTTCCGTGAGTTCATCGAGCAGGCCTGGTTCATCGCCAGCGTGACGATCCTGCCGACGGCGATGGTCGCCATCCCGTTCGGTGCTGTCGTGTCGCTGCAGACGGGTTCGCTCATCAAGCAGCTCGGTGCCGAGTCGTTCACCGGCGCCGCGAGTGTGCTGGCGGTGATCCAGCAGGGCAGCCCGCTGGTGACGGCCCTGCTGATTGCCGGCGCGGCCGGTTCCGCGGTGACGGCGGACCTCGGTTCGCGCACCATCCGTGAAGAGATCGATGCGATGGAAGTGTTGGGTATCAACCCCATCCAGCGTCTCGTCGTGCCGCGTGTGCTCGCCATGGTGCTGATCGCGATCCTGCTCAACGGGCTGGTCTCGGTCGTCGGCATCGCCGGCGGCTACTTCTTCAACGTGATTCTGCAGGGCGGAAACCCGGGTGCGTACCTGGCGTCGTTCTCCGCCTTCGCGCAGTTGCCGGACATCTGGATCGGCGAGTTCAAGGCCGCGGTCTTCGGTGTCATCGCCGGTGTCGTGGCCGCCTACAAGGGCCTCCATCCCAAGGGCGGACCGAAGGGCGTGGGAGACGCGGTGAACCAGTCGGTGGTCATCACGTTCCTCCTCCTGTTCTTCGCGAACCTCATCCTCACGATGGTGTACCTGCAGATCGTTCCGGCGAAGGGATCGTGACCCGATGACGATTGCCAAGGGTCGCGCAGACCGGACGCTCATGCGTGTCCGCAAGGCCGGTCGCGCACCGCTCAACGTGCTGGACCGCGCCGGCGAGCAGATGTCGTTCTACTCGCGCTCGATCGCGTGGATACCGCACACGATCGTGCACTACCGCAAGGAAGTGCTGCGTCTGCTCGCCGAGGTCACCTTCGGCAGCGGGGCGCTCGCCGTCATCGGTGGCACCATCGGCGTCATCGTGATGATGTCCGGGTTCACCGGCGTCGTGGTGGGCATGCAGGGTTTCGCCGCTCTCGAACAACTCGGCAGCTCGGTACTCACCGGCTTCCTCTCCGCGTATGTCAACACCCGTGAGATCGCCCCGATCGTCGCCGCACTCGCGTTGTCGGCCACGGTCGGCTGTGGTTTCACGGCGCAGCTCGGTGCCATGCGGATCTCCGAGGAGATCGACGCGCTCGAGGTCATGGCCGTGCCCAGCGTCCCGTTCCTGGTGACGACGCGCATGATCGCCGGATTCGTCGCGGTCATCCCGCTCTACATCGTCGGCCTGCTGGCGGCTTACCTGTCCTCGCGAATGATCACGACCGTGGTCAACGGTCAGTCACCAGGGTCCTACGACCACTACTTCAATCTGTTCCTACCACCGGAAGACGTGCTCTATTCGTTCGCGAAAGTGCTGATATTCGCGTTCGTCCTGATCCTCATCCACTGCTACTACGGCTACCACGCCTCGGGCGGCCCCGCCGGCGTCGGTGTCGCCGTGGGCCGGGCGGTGCGTACCGCGATCGTGACGATCGCAGTGCTGGACTTCTTCCTCAGCCTCGCCATCTGGGGCACGACGACCACAGTGAGGGTGGCCGGATGACAGACACGACTTCGGTGCTCAGGCGCCGTGTGCTCGGCGTGGTGTTCTTTCTCGTCCTGGCACTGTTCCTCGGATTCACGATCGGTACCTACAACAAGACGTTCAAGGACGTGGTGCGGGTCGATCTCCTCACCGATTCGGTCGGCAACGCGCTGCCCATGAACGCGGACGTCAAGGTTCGCGGACTGATCGTGGGCGAGGTGCGCTCGACGTCGACGGAGAACGGACAGGTCACCGCGGAACTCGCGATCGAACCCGCGATGGCGGGCTTGATTCCGTCCAACGCCACGGCCCGTCTCCTGCCGAAGACGCTGTTCGGTGAGCGCTACGTGTCGCTGATCATTCCGGAGAACCCGGCCTCGGCGATCACGGCCGGCGACACGCTGCGCCAGGATGTCAGCGGCAACGCCATCGAGGTCGGACAGGTACTGGACGGCCTGCTGCCGTTGCTGCAGGCGATCCCGCCGGAGGATCTGGCGAGCACGCTCGGCGCCCTGGCCCAGGGCTTCAGCGGGCGCGGTGCCGAGTTCGGCCTCACGCTCGATCGGCTCCAGGAGATCTTCCGCGGGGTCAACACCGAGCTGCCCGCGCTCCAGCAAGGCCTGCGCGGTCTGGCGGACTTCTCCCAGACGTACTCGGATGCCGCCCCGGACCTGATCAATGCGCTCGACAACCTCCGCGTCACCGGCAACACCGTGGTGGAGCGGCAGAACCAGCTCAGCGCTCTCACGGCCTCCTTCACCGGGACCGGTGCGAGCACCGCGGACCTGCTGGAGGTCACCGGGGACTCGATCATCAGCTTCGCCGCCGACTCGCGGGAGGCGCTGCAGCTGCTGGGCCGGTTCTCGCCGTCGTACGGCTGCATGCTGGCCGGCTTCGCCCGCACCGCCCCGTCGGCGCAGGACATCATGGCGGCCGACGATCCGTACCCCGGTGTCCGGGCGAACATCCAGTTCGTCAATCCGAAGGGCCGGTACCTGCCGAACCAGGACGAGCCGCGGATGATCGACGACCGCGGACCGGCCTGCTACGACTCGTTCAAGGAGCCGGGCAGGAAGTTCCCGCAGTACCCGGGCTGGGCGTCCTACAACGACGGTGCGTACCAGGTACCGACGCGTAACCCGGGCGAGAACCGTCCCCTGGACATCCTTCCCGCGCCCGAAGGGGTCCCGGACAAGGTTCCCACCTGGACGGGACTGCAGGCGAGCTACGTGAACTCCCAGGCAGAGCAGGACACATTGGACGTGGTGTACGGCGAAGCGGGCGGTATCGCTCCGGAAGACGTACCGAGTTGGACCACGCGCCTCGGCGCGCCGACTCTGAGGGGAGCGGAGGTGAGCTTCCAGTGAGGGGCCTCGCAGCACCGATGGTGAAGCTGATCGTCTTCGCCGTCGTCACGATTCTGGCCACGGGAATGCTGGCCGCGACGATCGCCAACCTCGGTGGCGGAGGTGGCACCAAGTTCCACGCGATCTTCTCGGACGTCACGTCCCTCAACGAAGGGGACGAGGTCCGTATCGCAGGTGTGCGTGTCGGACAGGTTCAGTCGATCTCCATCGAGAACGAGCGCCAGGCCAAGGTCGAGTTCACGGTGAACGACCGCGACTGGCTCCCGGCCAGTACGACGGCGACGATCCGGTTCCGGAACCTGGTGGGGCAGCGGTACATCTCGCTCGCACAGGGTGAGGGGGAACAGGGCAGGAAGATCAACGGTGGCGACACCATCCCGATCGAGCAGACCCGTCCCGCGGTCAACCTGACCACGCTGTTCAACGGCTTCCGTCCGCTGTTCCAGACGCTCAGTGCGGACGACGTCAACAAGTTGTCGTACCAGATCATCCAGGTCTTCCAGGGCGAGGCCGGAACCGTCGCGGAACTGGTGCGCAGCACCGCGAGCCTGACGAACACGATCGCGGACAAGGACCGCGTGATCGGATCCGTCATCGACAATCTCAACACGGTCCTGGCCACGGTCAACGAGCGGGACGAGGAGTTCGACTCGCTGATCGTGAACACCCAGGCGCTGGTCTCCGGGCTCTCCGCCGACCGCGACGTCGTCGGCTCGGCGGTCACCTCGCTGGCCGGTCTGACCGACGCCACCGCCGACCTCCTCGAGCCGACCCGGCCGTCGATCACCCAGTCGATCACGGCACTGAACACCGTGGCCACGACACTGAACGAGAACCGTGACGCCCTCGACGACACGTTGAAGGTGTTCCCGGTGAAGCTCGAAAAGCTCGGCCGTGCCGCGAGTTACGGTTCCTGGTTCCAGTTCTACCTGTGCGGTATCGACATCATCGCCGGACCGGGGTCCTCGCCATATCTCAATCTGCCGACCGGACTGCCCACCGTGAATCAGCCGCTCTACACCAACTCGGCGACACGATGCACGCAGGCGGGCCTACAGGAGTTGCAGCAGAAATGACGAAACGACGTAGCCCGGCAGTGGCAGGTGCGCTCGGCATCCTCGTGGTGGTCCTGGCGACACTGTCCGCACTCTCACTGGATTCGCTCCCGATCGTCGGTGCCGGAGCCACCTACAAGGCGCAGTTCTCGGAAGCCGCGGGCCTCAAGCCCAGCAACGAGGTTCGTATCGCCGGGGTCAAGGTCGGCACCGTGACGTCGGTGGACCTCGAGGGCGACCGCGTCGTCGTCGGCTTCCGCGTCGGTGACGCGTGGGTCGGCGACCAGACCAGCGCCTCGATCCAGATCAAGACGATCCTCGGCCAGAAGTACCTCGCGCTCGATCCCCGCGGATCCGACACGCTGGATCCGAGCGATCAGATCCCGCTCGAACGCACGACGGCGCCGTACGACGTCATCGAGGCGTTCTCTTCTGCCGCCGAAACGGTCAGCGAGATCGACACCGAGCAGCTCGCGGCCAGCATGCAGACCCTCTCCGAGGCGTTCTCCGAGACTCCCGGTGACATCCGGGCGTCGCTCGACGGCGTCAGTCGGCTGTCCGAGACCATCGCCAGCCGCGATCAGCAGTTGCAGGCGTTGTTCCGGGCGACCGGGCAGACGTCGCAGATCCTGGCCGATCGGAACGAGGAGTTCACCCGGCTGATCCGCGATGCGGGAACGCTGCTGAACGAGCTGAACACCCGTCAGCAGGCGATCCATCAGCTGCTCACCGGAACCCAGCGGCTGTCCCAGCAGTTGACCGCGTTGGTCCGGGAGAACGAGGAGCAGATCGGTCCCGCCCTCGCTCAGCTCAACGGGGTGGTCGGGATCCTGAACGAGAACAACGCCGAACTCGACAAGGCCATGAAACTGTACGAACCCTTCGTCCGCCTGTACACGAACGTCGTCGGCAACGGACGCTGGTTCGACCAGGTCGTCGTCAACGTTCTGCCACCCGGCCTGCCGGACATCCCCGGCTACCGTGAGCCCGTTCGTACTCTGGGGGTCAACTGATGTCGGACGTCGAACAGGGCACCGGCCGGGTCTCTCGCGGTCGTATCGCGCTCGTCGCGGGTGTCGTCATCGTGGCTCTGGTCCTCGCCGGAGCGCTGTGGTGGGTGTTCACCCGCGCGGGCACCACGAAGATCACCGCGTACTTCGACAAGTCGATCGGAATCTACGAGGGCTCGGATGTGCGGGTTCTCGGGGTGAAGGTGGGATCGGTCGAATCCGTCGAGCCACAGGGCGAAGTGGTGAAGGTCGATCTTCGGGTGGACCGAGGCGTGGACGTTCCCGCCGAGGCCAAGGCTGCCCAGATCACACCGTCGGTGGTTGCCGATCGCTACATCCAGCTGGCGCCTGCCTATACCGACGGCGCGACGATGGCGAGCGGAGCGGTGATTCCGCGGGAGCGCACGGCGACCCCGGTCGAGGTCGATCAGTTGTACTCGAGTATCGAGGAGCTGTCCTCGGCACTCGGGCCGGACGGAGCGAACCAGGAAGGCGCGCTCTCGAACTTCGTGGAGTCCGGCGCGGCGAACCTCGAGGGCAACGGCGAGGCGCTCGGTCAGAGCATCACCCAGCTGTCCGATGCCGCTCGGACGCTCAATGATTCGCGGACCGACCTGTTCGACACCGTGAAGAACCTCCAGGTGTTCGTCAGCGCGCTCGCCCAGAACGACCAGCAGGTCCGGCAGTTCAATGCCGAGTTGTCCGACCTGTCGGGGTTCCTCGCCGGCGAGCGCCAGGATCTCGGGGCGGCCCTGAACCAGTTGGCCGTCGCACTCGGCGACGTGGCCCGGTTCGTCGGGGACAACCGCGAGATGCTGGTGAAGAACGTCGAGGACCTCGTTCCCGCCACTCAGGTGCTGGCGGACAACCGCACCTCGCTGGTGAACTCGTTGACGCTGCTGCCGCTCGCGGTGAGCAACCTGACCAACTCGTACAACGCGGAGGCCGGAACCCTCGATTCACGCCTGATCTTCAAGGATCTGCAGGAACCGGGCGCGTTGCTCTGCCGGCTCGTCGACCTGTCGAATCTCATGCCGGGCGATCCGGAGTTCGAGCGCCTGGGCCGGCAGATCCAGCCCGCGGTCGACATGTGCAACGCCGCGATGCACGAACGGAACGAGGAACTGCGGTCACCGGACCTGATCCTGCCGTTCGGCATTCTCAGTGCGGAGAACATCCAGCGGTACCCGGTGCCCGGCACCGTGCCCGGCGTGGTGTCCCCGCGCCTGTCCGACCAGCTGGACCCGAACGTCTATGCCCCAGGGATCTACGGAGGCGGCGAATGAGAAAGTCTCTCGTACTCGGAGCAGGTGCGGTCGCGGTCGCGTTCGCCGTCACCTCGTGCTCGTCTCAGGGCATCTACAGTCTGCCGCTACCCGGTGGTGCCGACGTCGGGTCCGATCCGATGACCCTGACCATCCAGTTCGACGACGTCCTGGATCTGGTTCCGCAGACCGCGGTGAAGGTCGAGGGCGTCCCCGTAGGACGGGTCCGCTCGATCGATGTCGGTGACGACGGTTGGACCGCCGACGTGGAGATCCTGCTCGATTCCACGGTGGATCTGCCGGCCAATGCGCTGGCCTCGATCGACCAGACGAATCTTCTGGGAGAGAAGTTCATTCAGCTCTCGCCGCCGACGGATGCGGCGCAGCCGCGCCGACTGTCCGACGGCGACGTGATCCCGTTGCAGAACACTCGGCAGTCCACGGAGATCGAGCAGGTCCTCGGAGCCCTCTCGCTGCTGCTCAACGGCGGCGGTGTCGGGCAACTCCAGCCGGTCATCCACGAACTCAGCACCGCCTTCGACGGTCGCGAGGGACGGGTGAAGGAACTGCTGCACGATGCGAACGATCTGATCGGCGGCCTCAACGAGCAGCGCGACGACATCACTCGCGCACTCGACGGCCTCGACGTCCTCAACAGCCGGATCGTCGAGCAGAACGAGAAGATCGCGCAGATCCTCGAACAGTTGCCCGTGGCGACCGAGGTACTCGAACAGCAGCGTCCACAGCTCACCCAGATGCTCGTGCAACTCGATCGGCTCGGCACGGTCGGTACGGACGTGATCAACCAGTCGAAGGACGACCTGATCAAGGACCTGCTCGCGCTGCGCCCGACGTTGCAGGCTCTCGCCGATGCCGGGCAGGACCTGCCGGACGCGTTGCCGTTCCTTCCCACGGTTCCGTTCCCGGACGGGGTGGAGAAGATCGCCCTCGGCGGTTCGGTGAACCTCTTCCTCTCGGTCGACCTGCAGATCGGCGAGACTCTCGACGGTCTCGGCGTCGGCCAGGGTGACCCGGTGTACGTGCCGCCGAGGTACGGCCAGCCGCAGCCGGTGATCGACCCGTCCAACCCCTGGTACGGCGGCAACGGCGCGCGTCCGGGGTGGCCCACGGTGTCGCTCTTGCCGATCCTGCCTCCGGTTCCCGCACTGGGAGCACCGCCCGCGCCCGCGGCAGGTGAGGCACCGCCTCCCAACCCCCTCGAGGGGCTTCTCGAACAGTTCGGAATCGGAGGTGGACGATGAGCTCACGTCTGGTACGCATCCAGTTGGTGGTCTTCGCCCTCGTGGCGTTGCTGGGCATCGTCTACGTCGGCGCGAAGTACGTACGGCTCGACAAGCTTCTCGGGTTCGGCGAGTACATGGTGTACGTCGATCTCGACGACTCGGGCGGCATCTTCACCAACGCCGAGGTCACCTATCGGGGCGTCCCGGTGGGCCGTGTCGGCGATCTGTCACTGACCGAGGACGGGGTGCGCGTGCAGTTGCGCCTCGACTCGGGCGGACCGGACATCGCGGCGTCCTCGCGGGCCGTTGTCGCCAACCGCTCGGCCATCGGTGAGCAGTTTGTGGATCTGCAGCCGGACACCGTGGATGCCCCGTTCCTCGAGGACGGGTCGATCATCACGGACACCGAGATCCCGGTGCCGATCGAGACCGTCCTGATGTCCGTCGACGGCCTCGTCCAGTCGGTTCCGTTGGAGCCGTTGCGCATCGTCGTCACGGAACTCGGTTCCGCACTGGACGGCAGGGGCGAGGACATCGGCCGGCTGGCGGATTCCCTGTCCACGCTGACCGAAGCGGGGCTCGAGGCGCTCCCACAGACGGTGACGCTCATCCGGGACACCCGCACGGTGCTGGACACCCAGTCCGACCAGGCTTCGTCGATCCGGCAGTTCAGCAATGACCTGGACCTGGTGACGGCACAGTTGCGCAGCAGTGATCCCGATCTGCGCGCGATCATCGACAACGGCACGCCCGCATCGGACGAACTCGGTGCACTGGTGGCCGAGGGAGGCCCCGCGCTGACCAAGGATCTGGAGAACCTGGCTGCGCTGGCCAGCTCGCTGGCACCGCAGGCCGTCGCGCTGCAGCCGCTGCTCACCTTCCTTCCGGGTATCGCGGCGGGTGCGTCCACGATCGCCCCGGGCGACGGCACCGTGCACCAGGGGCTGGTGCTCGAGACGAACAACCCTCCGACGTGCACGATCGGATACGAGGGCACCTACGAGATCCTGAAGCAGATGAAGGCCGAGGACCCGAACTTCGACGACACCCAGCAGGACTTCCCCTTCAACACGAACGCCAACTGCAACGTGCCTCAGGGGAGCGTCACGGGCGTGCGGAGCGCCAACCGCATCGTCTACGCGGACCCGGCGACATCGCAGCCGTGGGACATGACACCGAAGGTCGATCCGGACAAGCTGGATCTCAACCCGATCGCCACTCAGCTGGCACCGCTGGTCGGTGTCACGCCGCGGTAGCGCGGAGAGAACTGGCGGTATGCAGTGAAAAACGGCGCCACGCAGTGACAACGGCGACGTGCCGTGACAATCAGTAGGGTATTGATGTGAAACCGAGCACTACCGAATCGCAGCCGCAACCCGAGGACGCACCCGGCCCGCCGCCCCAGTCGGCGTCCGATCGCACAGGTGCCGCGAAGGCGGCGCTCGTCGCAGTCGTCGTGGCGGCGGTGATCGCCGCCGTGGCGGCCGCATGGTTCGGGTTCCTGTGGGTCTCCGCGATCTTCGGGGACCGTTCCACCGCTGACACCCGTGACGACGCGATGAACGGGGCGCGGCAGGCGGCGATCAATCTCAACTCGTTCGACGTGGCCCAGATCGATCAGTCCTTCGAGAACATGCGTTCGTCGATCACCGGCGATCAGATGAACACCGATCTGGACGAGACCGTCGAGATGTACGAGGCCCAGATCGCCCAGGCGGCCGAGGACCAGATCTCGGCGGAGCGGTCCGAGGCGGAGCCACTGCACAGCACGCTCACCGAGTTCAACGAGGACGACGGCACCGCGACGGCGCTGGTCGTGGTGGCCGTACGCACCACCTGGCCGGATCATTTCGAACGCACGCGCGTGACGATGCGGCTCGGGCTGCAGGAAGTGGACGGTGTCTGGAAGGCGTCCACCGTGGAACCGGTCGGTGTGCCGACGCAGCTGGAGGTCGGTGAGGTTCCGGGTGCCGCCCCCGCTCCGGAAGGTGGCCAGCCGGCCCCCGCGCCGGGTGATCCGGCCGAACTCGCCCCGGTCCCGCTCCCGGGTGACTCCGGAGAAGGACAGAATCCTGAAGGCGGACAGTAGGACTCACCCGGTCTCGATCGGGCCCGCGGCGGGTACTCCCGCCGGCGAATGTAGGAAGTGGTGAAGTAATGCCTCCCCAGCGTCGAAGGATCGTGCCAGGAAGCACGCCGAAACGCCGGCAGCGCTATGTGGCGGGCACCCGTCCTCGCGCGGATGAGCCGCCCCGGAAGTCGCCCGCCTCGGACCCCACCGTGGGGGTCGAGGGGGAGGAGAAGCAGGTAGAGGGGACTGCGGAGGAATCCAAGGCTCCCGCTGTTTCCGAGTCGGGCGCACCCGAGGCGGGTGCGCCCGAGTCGAGCACACCCGACACGGCCGAGGCCCAGGAGCCGGGCGCGCCGGTCGAGGTACAGAAGCTTCCGCCGCCGAAGGCGTCCGATGCCGTGTCCGTCCCGTCGGAGGTGCCCGCCTCGGGAGGCCTCCCGCCCGAATCGGGCAGTACCGCAGTGGATTCCGGGAACGCCCCCTGGCGCACCGTGGCGATCGTCGGCGCAGTTGCTGTCGCGCTCGGTGCATTCGCGGCCGTGGCTGCGTGGAAGCCCGGCGCCGACGTCGACAACCTGGCCTGGGTGGACCAGGGTCTCACCTCTGAGGTGACGGCTGCCGCCACCGAAGCGATCGAGACGTTGTCGTCCTACAACCACGAGAGCATCGACGAGGACTTCGACCGGATCCGGTCCGTTCTCAACGAGGAGAAGCTCGCCGAGTTCGAGCAGACTGCCGAGACCACCAAGAGCGCGGCGATCCAGACCCGAACGGCGACCGAGGCGATGGTCACCGACATCGGTGTCTCGTGGCTCGAGCCGGATCGGGCGGAGGTGCTCGCACATCTCAACGTCAGTGCGACCGGTGACGGCATCGCGCAGGGCAGTGTCGCCGGACCGATCCTGGTGCGACTGGAGAAGACCGACGGCGAGTGGCTGCTGTCGTACATCTCGGACAACGCCGGATAGATCCAGCTCGTGACGCATCGGTCGTAGGGGCGGCCGGGATGTCGAAAAGATCGGTCTGACGGTCCGACAGGGTGAGCCCGTCGAGTTCGACTGCAGGGCAACCGAAGTGGTGAACTGAGGGAGCTGCCCGGCTCGCCGATGCGGAAATTCGTTGCATCGCGACGGTCGGGATCGGCCACCTGGCGGGCGGTGGTGGGCGGGCCGTCGACCGTGCTGCCTCCGACCATCCGGCCCGTGGCGCCCGACCATCCGGCCCGTGGCGCCCGACCATCCGGCCCGTGGCGCCCGGCCATCCGGGTGGCCGGCGTCACGCCCGGGCCGGGGTGCCGCTTCGTGCATCGACGCCCCGTCGGAGTGGCGCACGGCATATCCGGCGCGGGAGCCGCGACGGCCGTCGCCCGGAGGGTTCCGGCGGGCGACGATCGGGCAACTTCCGCGTGGCGCATCTTGACGGGGCGATGATCACGCGTCACTCTGATGCGTGAACTCGCGAGCCGCCGAGCGACCCGGGCGGTGAGCGAGGGGCATTCTTCGACACCCGACTCGACATCTCTCGAGTTTGGGTGTACTTTTGGACGTTGCGCTGGCTGCCTCCTGTCCACCTCTCGTCCGCACCCTGCGAAGTGACTCACTTCCAGTACTGACGAAGAGTTTCGTTCGGGTTGTGACCAGCGAAATTCGAAGCAGATACAGCGGCGGTCGCAACAGCAAGAGCGGCCCGCGTGAGGTGCTGGAAGGACGCATCTTGGCAGTCTCTAGCCAGACCAAGGCAGTTTCCGGAATCCCCGGAGCCCCGAAGAGGGTTTCCTTCGCGAAAATTCGCGAGCCCCTCGAAGTCCCCGGGCTCCTCGATCTCCAAACAGATTCGTTCGAGTGGTTGATCGGCAGTCAGAATTGGCGCGAGCGTACAGCCGCGCGCGGAGACACCGCGGTCACCGGCGGTCTCGAGGACGTTCTCGCGGAGCTCTCTCCGATCGAGGACTTCTCGGGTTCGATGTCCCTGTCCTTCTCCGACCCTCGCTTCGAGGAAGTCAAGGCCTCGGTCGACGAGTGCAAAGACAAGGACATGACCTACGCGGCGCCGTTGTTCGTCACCGCGGAGTTCATCAACAACAACACCGGTGAGATCAAGAGCCAGACGGTCTTCATGGGTGACTTCCCGATGATGACCGACAAGGGCACGTTCATCATCAACGGCACCGAGCGTGTCGTCGTCTCGCAGCTCGTCCGCAGCCCGGGCGTGTACTTCGACGAGTCGATCGACAAGAGCACCGAGAAGACGCTGCACAGCGTCAAGGTCATCCCCGGCCGCGGTGCGTGGCTCGAGTTCGACGTCGACAAGCGCGACACGGTCGGTGTCCGCATCGACCGCAAGCGCCGTCAGCCCGTCACGGTGCTGCTCAAGGCTCTCGGCTGGACCACCGAGCAGATCACGGAGCGGTTCGGCTTCTCCGAGATCCTCATGGCGACGCTGGAGAAGGACAACACCGCGGGCACCGACGAGGCGCTGCTCGACATCTACCGCAAGCTGCGTCCGGGTGAGCCGCCCACCAAGGAGTCCGCGCAGACCCTGCTGGAGAACCTGTTCTTCAAGGACAAGCGCTACGACCTCGCGCGGGTCGGCCGCTACAAGATCAACAAGAAGCTGGGCCTGAACATCGGCCAGCCGATCGAGGCGTCCACCCTCACCGAGGAAGACATCGTCGCCACCATCGAGTACCTGGTGCGCCTGCACGCCGGTGACACCACGATGACCGCTCCCGGCGGCGCCCCGGTACCCGTCGAGGTCGACGACATCGACCACTTCGGCAACCGTCGTCTGCGTACGGTCGGCGAGCTCATCCAGAACCAGATCCGGGTGGGCCTGTCCCGCATGGAGCGGGTGGTCCGCGAGCGCATGACCACGCAGGACGTGGAGGCGATCACGCCGCAGACGCTGATCAACATCCGTCCCGTCGTGGCAGCGATCAAGGAGTTCTTCGGAACGTCCCAGCTGTCGCAGTTCATGGACCAGAACAACCCGCTGTCGGGTCTGACGCACAAGCGTCGCCTGTCGGCTCTCGGCCCGGGTGGTCTGTCCCGTGAGCGTGCCGGCCTCGAGGTTCGCGACGTGCACCCGTCGCACTACGGCCGCATGTGTCCGATCGAGACCCCCGAGGGTCCGAACATCGGTCTCATCGGTTCGTTGTCGGTGTACGCGCGGGTCAACCCGTTCGGCTTCATCGAGACGCCGTACCGCAAGGTCGTCGACGGCAAGGTCACCGACCAGGTCGACTACCTGACCGCAGACGAGGAGGACCGTCACGTCGTCGCGCAGGCCAACTCGGCTGTCGACACGAACGGGCACTTCACGGAGGAGCGCGTCCTGGTCCGCCGTAAGGGCGGCGAGGTCGAGTTCGTCTCCTCGGCCGACGTCGACTACATGGACGTCTCGCCGCGGCAGATGGTCTCCGTCGCGACCGCGATGATTCCGTTCCTCGAGCACGACGACGCGAACCGTGCCCTCATGGGCGCGAACATGCAGCGTCAGGCGGTGCCGCTGATCCGCAGCGAGTCCCCGCTGGTCGGTACCGGCATGGAGCTGCGTGCCGCCGTCGACGCCGGTGACGTCATCGTCAACGAGAAGTCGGGCGTCGTGGAGGAGGTCTCCGCGGACTACGTCACGGTCATGGCCGACGACGGCAGCCGCAAGACCTACCGGCTGCGCAAGTTCGCCCGGTCGAACCAGGGCACCTGCAGCAACCAGCGTCCGATCGTGGACGAGGGTCAGCGGGTCGAGTCCGGCCAGGTCCTCGCCGACGGCCCCTGCACCGAGAACGGTGAGATGGCGCTCGGCAAGAACCTGCTCGTGGCGATCATGCCGTGGGAAGGCCACAACTACGAGGACGCGATCATCCTGAGCCAGCGGCTCGTGGAGGAGGACGTGCTCACCTCGATCCACATCGAGGAGCACGAGATCGATGCCCGCGACACCAAGCTCGGTGCCGAGGAGATCACCCGGGACATCCCGAACGTCTCCGACGAGGTCCTGGCCGATCTCGACGAGCGGGGCATCATCCGCATCGGTGCCGAGGTCCGGGACGGCGACATCCTCGTCGGCAAGGTCACGCCGAAGGGCGAGACCGAGCTGACGCCGGAGGAGCGCCTGCTGCGTGCCATCTTCGGTGAGAAGGCCCGTGAGGTCCGCGACACGTCGCTCAAGGTGCCGCACGGCGAGAACGGCAAGGTCATCGGTATTCGCGTGTTCTCACGCGAGGACGACGACGACCTGCCTCCCGGTGTCAACGAGCTGGTCCGCGTCTACGTGGCCCAGAAGCGCAAGATCCAGGACGGCGACAAGCTGGCCGGCCGGCACGGCAACAAGGGCGTCATCGGCAAGATCCTTCCTCAGGAGGACATGCCGTTCCTGCCCGACGGCACCCCGGTCGACATCATCCTGAACACCCACGGTGTGCCGCGTCGTATGAACATCGGCCAGGTGCTCGAGACGCACCTGGGCTGGATCGGCAAGACCGGATGGAACGTGCAGATCGCCTCCGACGGCTCCCGCCCGGACTGGGCCGAGAGCCTGCCGGAGGAGATGCTGTCCGCCCCGGCCGACTCGAACATCGCCACCCCGGTGTTCGACGGTGCCAAGGAGGACGAGCTCACCGGTCTGCTCGCGTCCACGCTGCCCAACCGCGACGGCGACCTCATGGTCACGCCCGACGGCAAGGCCACGTTGTTCGACGGTCGCTCCGGCGAGCCGTTCCCGTACCCGGTCTCGGTCGGCTACATGTACATCATCAAGCTGCACCACCTGGTCGACGACAAGATCCACGCGCGTTCGACCGGTCCGTACTCGATGATCACGCAGCAGCCGCTCGGTGGTAAGGCCCAGTTCGGTGGCCAGCGCTTCGGTGAGATGGAGTGCTGGGCGATGCAGGCCTACGGCGCGGCGTACACGCTGCAGGAACTGCTGACCATCAAGTCGGACGACGTGGTGGGCCGCGTGAAGGTGTACGAGGCCATCGTCAAGGGCGAGAACATCCCGGAGCCCGGTATCCCCGAATCGTTCAAGGTGCTCCTCAAGGAGCTCCAGTCGCTCTGCCTCAACGTGGAGGTGCTGTCCAGCGACGGTGCCGCCATCGCGATGGCGGACGGAGACGACGAGGATCTCGAGCGCGCGGCTGCGAACCTGGGCATCAACCTGTCCAGGAACGAGGCGGCGACGGTCGACGACCTCGCGAACTAGGAGCCGACCCGGCGGGGTGCACTGCACCCCGCCGGGCCCCGGCAGAGTGCACGAGCCGTTCCACGGCAGTGATAGCGACAACTAGTAGCAACAACCCGAACAGGGGAAAGGAAGTTACGTGCTCGACGTCAACTTCTTCGATGAACTCCGCATCGGCCTTGCCAGTGCAGACGACATCCGTAACTGGTCCTACGGCGAGGTCAAGAAGCCGGAGACCATCAACTACCGCACGCTCAAGCCCGAGAAGGACGGCCTCTTCTGCGAGAAGATCTTCGGCCCCACCCGGGACTGGGAGTGCTACTGCGGCAAATACAAGCGGGTCCGCTTCAAGGGCATCATCTGTGAGCGCTGCGGCGTCGAGGTGACTCGCGCCAAGGTGCGTCGTGAGCGCATGGGCCACATCGAACTGGCCGCTCCGGTCACGCACATCTGGTACTTCAAGGGTGTGCCCAGCCGGCTCGGTTACCTGCTGGACCTGGCGCCGAAGGATCTCGAGAAGATCATCTACTTCGCCGCCTACGTCATCGTCGGTGTCGACGAGGAACTGCGCCACAACGAGCTCTCCACTCTCGAAGCCGAGATGGAGGTCGAGAAGAAGTCGGTCGCCGATCAGCGTGACGCCGACCTCGAGGCCCGGGCACAGAAGCTCGAAGCCGACATCGCCGAGCTCGAGGCCGAGGGCGCCAAGGCCGACGTCCGCCGCAAGGTCAAGGACGGCGGCGAGCGCGAGATGCGTCAGCTCCGTGACCGCGCCCAGCGCGAGCTGGACCGGCTCGACGAGATCTGGACGACGTTCACGAAGCTGTCGGTCAAGCAGCTCATCGTGGACGAGGTGCTCTACCGCGAGCTCGTCGATCGTTACGGCGAGTACTTCACGGGTGCGATGGGCGCGGAGTCCATCCAGATCCTCATGCAGAACTTCGACATCGACGCCGAGGCCGAGTCGCTGCGCGAGACCATCCGTAGCGGCAAGGGGCAGAAGAAGCTCCGTGCGCTCAAGCGGCTCAAGGTGGTCGCGGGCTTCCAGGCCAGCGGCAACTCGCCCATGGGCATGGTCCTCAACGCCGTTCCGGTGATCCCGCCGGAGCTGCGTCCGATGGTGCAGCTCGACGGTGGCCGGTTCGCGACCTCCGATCTCAACGACCTGTACCGCCGCGTCATCAACCGCAACAACCGCCTCAAGCGTCTGATCGATCTCGGTGCCCCCGAGATCATCGTCAACAACGAGAAGCGGATGCTGCAGGAGTCGGTCGACGCCCTGTTCGACAACGGTCGTCGTGGCCGTCCCGTCACGGGACCGGGCAACCGCCCACTGAAGTCCCTGAGCGACCTGCTCAAGGGCAAGCAGGGCCGGTTCCGTCAGAACCTGCTCGGCAAGCGCGTCGACTACTCCGGCCGTTCGGTCATCGTCGTCGGCCCGCAGCTCAAGCTGCACCAGTGCGGTCTGCCGAAGCTGATGGCGCTCGAGCTGTTCAAGCCGTTCGTCATGAAGCGGCTGGTCGACCTCAACCACGCGCAGAACATCAAGTCCGCGAAGCGCATGGTCGAGCGTCAGCGTCCGCAGGTGTGGGACGTGCTCGAAGAGGTCATCGCCGAGCATCCGGTGCTGCTCAACCGTGCACCCACCCTGCACCGCCTGGGCATCCAGGCCTTCGAGCCGCAGCTCGTCGAGGGCAAGGCCATCCAGCTGCACCCGCTCGTGTGTGAGGCGTTCAACGCCGACTTCGACGGTGACCAGATGGCCGTGCACCTGCCGCTGTCCGCGGAGGCACAGGCCGAGGCACGCATCCTGATGCTGTCGTCGAACAACATCCTGTCGCCGGCGTCGGGCCGTCCGCTCGCCATGCCGCGACTGGACATGGTGACGGGTCTGTACCACCTGACCCGGCTCGTCGAAGGTGCCGAGGGCGAGTACCAGCCCGCGACCGAGGACGAGGCGGAGCAGGGCGTCTACAGCTCGCCGGCCGAGGCTCAGATGGCCGTCGACCTCGGCGCGCTGTCGGTGCAGGCGAACATCAAGGTGCGGCTGACGCAGCAGCGTCCGCCGCGCGAGGTCGAGGAGGAGCTCTTCCCCGAGGGCTGGACCGCGGGTCAGAGCTGGATCACCGAGACCACGCTCGGCCGGGTCGTCTTCAACGAGCTGCTCCCGGCGGACTACCCGTTCGTCAACGAGATCATGCCGAAGAAGCGTCAGGCGACGATCATCAACGATCTCGCCGAGCGTTACCCGATGATCGTGGTCGCGCAGACGGTCGACAAGCTCAAGGACGCCGGCTTCTACTGGGCCACGCGTTCGGGTGTGACCGTCTCGATCTCCGACGTCCTCGTGCCGCCGGAGAAGGCTCAGATCATGGAGGCGTTCGAGGCGCAGGCCGATCAGATCGAGAAGAAGTACCAGCGTGGTGCGCTCAACCACGCCGAGCGCAACAGTGCTCTGGTCAAGATCTGGTCCGAGGCCACCGACGAGGTCGGTAAGGCCATGGAGGCGCACTTCCCCGACGACAACCCGATCCCGATGATCGTGAAGTCCGGCGCGGCCGGAAACATGACTCAGGTTCGCTCGCTCGCCGGCATGAAGGGTCTGGTGACGAACCCGAAGGGTGAGTTCATCCCGCGTCCGATCAAGTCCTCCTTCAAGGAGGGCCTGACCGTTCTCGAGTACTTCATCAACACTCACGGTGCTCGTAAGGGTCTGGCCGACACCGCGCTGCGTACCGCCGACTCGGGTTACCTGACCCGTCGTCTGGTGGACGTCTCGCAGGACGTCATCGTCCGTGAGACCGACTGTGGCACCGAGCGTGGCATCGTCACCACCATCGCCGAGAAGCAGCCGGACGGTTCGCTCATCCGCGACGCGCACGTCGAGACCTCGACGTACGCCCGCACCCTGGCCGCGGACGCGGTCGACGAGAACGGCAACGTCGTCGTCGAACGTGGTCACGATCTGGGCGACCCGGCGATCGACGCGCTGCTCGCAGCGGGCATCACGCAGGTCAAGGTTCGTTCGGTGCTCACCTGCACCACCGGCACCGGCGTCTGCGCCACCTGCTACGGCCGCTCGATGGCCACCGGCAAGCTGGTCGATATCGGTGAGGCTGTCGGTATCGTCGCCGCACAGTCGATCGGTGAGCCCGGCACCCAGCTGACGATGCGTACCTTCCACCAGGGTGGTGTCGCCGGAGACGACATCACCGGTGGTCTGCCGCGCGTCCAGGAGCTGTTCGAGGCCCGTGTCCCCAAGGGCAAGGCCCCGATCGCCGATGTCACCGGACGGGTGCAGCTCGAGGACGGTGACCGCTTCTACAAGATCACCATCGTCCCGGACGACGGTGGCGAGGAAGTCGTCTACGACAAGCTGTCCAAGCGTCAGCGTCTGCGTGTCTTCAAGCACGACGACGGCAGCGAGCGTCTGCTGTCGGACGGCGACCACGTCGAGGTCGGTCAGCAGCTCATGGAGGGTGCTGCCGATCCGCACGAGGTGCTTCGTGTGATGGGCCCCCGTCAGGTGCAGATCCACCTCGTCAACGAGGTCCAGGAGGTGTACCGGAGCCAGGGTGTGTCGATCCACGACAAGCACATCGAGACGATCGTGCGGCAGATGCTGCGCCGTGTGACGATCATCGACTCGGGCGCGACGGAGTTCCTGCCCGGATCGCTCGTCGAGCGCAGCGAGTTCGAGGCGTCCAACCGGCGTGTCGTGTCCGAGGGCGGCGAGCCGGCTTCGGGTCGCCCGGTGCTCATGGGCATCACGAAGGCGTCGCTGGCCACCGATTCGTGGCTGTCGGCGGCCTCCTTCCAGGAAACCACCCGAGTGCTCACCGATGCGGCGATCAACTGCCGCAGCGACAAGCTCATCGGCCTGAAGGAGAACGTGATCATCGGAAAGCTGATCCCCGCGGGTACCGGTATCAACCGGTACCGCAACATCCAGGTTCAGCCGACCGAAGAGGCCCGTGCCGCCGCATACGCGGTGCCGTCCTACGACGACCAGTACTACGGCCCGGACGGCTTCGGCCAGAACACCGGTGCCGCGGTTCCGCTGGACGACTACGGTTTCGGGACCGACTACCGCTAGTCGGGTAGTCGGCATCAGTACCGACTACCGCTAGTCGGGTAGTCGGCATCAGTACCGACTACCGCTAGTCGGCTGAAGGCCGAAGGCCCCGCCCCTTTCTCTTCGGGGGCGGGGCCTTCGTCTGTCTGTGCGTCGGTCACCGCCTGTACGTCACCCGCCGCACGCCCCCGGTTCCGGCACAATGTCACATCGGTTCGCTCAGATCGAAACTGTGGGTCACCGTGCCGAACAGGCCGCGTCGGCAGTGGGCGAAAGGGGCGACGACGTCAGTCGCCGAGGAGGCCGCTCTCGACGAATCGCGTGAGGGCGGCGAGGCCGTCGGGGTCGGTGCCTTCCCAGGAGCTGACGAACTCGCGGGTGATGGTGTCGAGGAGCAGCGTGGTGAACAACGGGGAGCCGGGGAGCGTGGCGCCCGACTCGGCCAGACGCTCGAGCGTGACGGACCACGGCTTCAGGTGCACGGCCCAGAAGTCCCGCATGCCCGCAGCGAAGTCGCGATCGACGAGAGCTGCCTCGTCGAGAGCGTCCAGTGCGGCGCGATGGCGGGAATGGACCTGCCACAGCACCTGGAGATACGGGCCGATGTCGGTTCCGGCGGGCGTGCGAGTGGCGATGGCGTCGGAGTCGGCCGCGATCTCCTCGGCCAGAGCGAGCAGCACCGCTTCCATACTGTCGAACTGTTCGTCGAACTCGGCGTGGCTGTGCCCGGATTCGGTGGCGATGTCGGCGACCGAGGTACCGACGTATCCGCGGACCGAGAGCACGGTGCGGGCCGCGTCGAGCAGTTCCGCGCGCAACCGGGCGGTGTTCTCCTGACGTCTGCTCACGAATTCCACTCTGTCACGCCGGGCCCCGGCCTTCCACCGGCTCGTCAGCGGGGTATGTGGAATGTGACCAGTGTCGAACCCGACGGCGCGATGTCGCGCCAGTCGCCCGGCACGGAGAGGACGGCGAGCGCGGACGTCGGAAACCTGCTGCGGATTCCGTCGGCCGCCGGCGAGTCGATGTTCCCGGCGAGGGTGAGGGCGGTGGCCGGCATTCCGGGTTCGTGGCCGACGACGAGGAGCGTGCTCACCTCGGGCGCGGTGTGCGCGATCTGCGCGAGGATCTCCTCCGGACCGGCGCCGTACAGTTCGTCGCGGAAGGACGTCGGCGCGGTGAGCCCGGTGGCGGACAGCGTCTCACGGGTTCGTCGCGCGCTGGAGCAGAGGACGGCATCGATCGGCGGCAGATGCGTGCGGATCCAGTCGCCGGCGAGACCTGCCTGCCGCAGACCTCGTTCGGCCAGCGGGCGTTCGTGGTCCGGGGTGCCTTCCGGGTAGGCGGACTTTCCGTGCCGGAGGAGGACCAGGGTGCGCGAGTTGGTCACGACAGGTCCGGGTCCGGGCCGGCGGTGTTCGGGGGCGACGAGATCCTCGCGGTGGCGCGCACCGCTCCGTCGACGACGAACCAGATGGTCAGGGCGGTGTCGTCGACCCGTGAACGGAGCGCGATCTGGTCGGTGGAGACGATGGGGGACAGGTACTCGACGACCGCGCGGTGTGGGACATCGACCAGGTGGGGAGCTCGCCGGGCGAGCTGTTCCTCGACGGCCTGCCAGTAGACGGCGTTGTTGACGTGGTCGAACGGGTCGATGTCGGTGTGTCGGAGGACGAACGGGGCATCGGTGACTCCGGGCTCCGCGGCGTCGGGGAGGTCGTCGGTGATCCACCGTTTCCACTTCAGCCGGTGCTCGGCCGTCGACTCGGCGAGTCGTTCGATGAACCTGTCGCTCATGCGGGTCGGCATTCCGGTTTCCGGGCTGATGTTGATCCAGAATCCGGATGTCTCGATCACCGCGCCGGAACCGGCGGTGATCTGGACCCGCATGTCCGCCCAGCGGGTGGAGAACCCGGAGCACCACCGCAGCAGGCGGATGCGCTCCGGGCCGTCGGTGGGTTTGAGGACGTCGATGACCGTGCGGCGCACGATCCACAGGGGATGCGTCTCGAGGGCGCCGATCGCCTCCAGGTTGTCGGCGCCCATGTCCTGGAGGTAGCGGGCGATGCCGTCGAGGCGCAGGCGCTGGGTGGCGTCGATGTCGCCGGTGCGAATCGGCCACGAGTTCTCGTAGAAGTGTGCAGTCTCCGGGACGGCGGCGAGCGGCTGTTCGATGGTCACGTGTGGTCCTCACCTCGGAACGGACTCGACAGATTGTCGCATCACAGCCCCTCCCTTGTAAGGCAGGCCGGGGCTCAGTACAGTCATTCGTAACTGTTACTGCATGTAACACTCAGCTTCGACCGGCCGGATCTGCGAGGAATTCTCATGGCTTACGTCATCACCCAGGCTTGTTGTAACGATGCGAGCTGTGTCTCGGCCTGCCCGGTGAACTGCATCCATCCGACGCCGGAAGAGCGCGAGTTCGCCCAGTCGGAGATGCTCCACATCGACCCGCAGACCTGCATCGACTGCGGTGCCTGCGTCGATGCCTGCCCGGTGGACGCGATCTTCCCCGAGGACAAGCTGTTCGGATCGCTCGAGCGGTACAAGGACATCAACGCCGAGTACTACCAGGCGCACCCGATGCCGGAGGACTGGATCCCGCTGACGCCGCAGACGCCGCCGCGTCGCGGTCTGGGGACGTTGCGGGTCGCCGTCGTCGGCGCCGGGCCTGCGGCCTGCTATGCGGCGTGCGAGCTCCTCGAACGTTCGGACGTCGAGGTCGAGATGTTCGAGCGGCTCCCCACCCCGTGGGGTCTGGTGCGTGCCGGGGTGGCCCCGGACCATCCCGGCACCAAGGAGGTGACCCGGATGTTCGAATGGAATCTCGACCGGCCGAACTTCGCCATGCACCTGGGTGTCGAGGTCGGCACGCACGTCACGCACGACGAGTTGCTCGCCCACCATCACGCCGTGATCTACGCCGTCGGCGCGTCCAGCGACCGGGCGCTCGGGGTGCCGGGCGAGGACCTGCCCGGCGTGCACGCCGCCACCGAGTTCGTCGCCTGGTACAACGGTCACCCCGATTTCGCCGACCGCTCGTTCGCCTTCTCCGGACGTCGCGTGGTGATCGTCGGCAACGGGAACGTCGCCCTCGACGTCGCCCGCATCCTGACGATGGACGTGGACGAACTCGCGCGCACCGACATCGCCGATCACGCACTTGCCGCACTGCGGACGAGCAACGTGGAGGAGGTCGTCCTCCTCGGCAGGCGCGGCCCGGCCCAGGCGGCCTACTCGAACCCGGAGTTCCTGGCCCTCGGCGACATCGACGGGGTCGACGTGATCATCGACGAGGCCGATCTCGACCTCGATGCCGCGAGCGCGGAAGCTCTCGCGGACCCGGCGACGGCGATGAAGATGGAACTCGCCCGCGAGTTCGCGGGCCGTGCGCCTCGCCCCGGTCACAAGCGCATCGTCTTCCGCTACCTGTCCTCGCCGGCCGAGATCCTGGGATCGGGCCGAGCAGAGGGCGTCCGGGTCACCCGCAACGCCCTCGACGTCGACGAATCGGGACGGCTCGTGGCGCGGTCCGCGGGCGACGGTGGCACGCTCGAGACGTCCCTGGTACTGCGGTCGATCGGGTATCGGGGCGAACCGGTGGGCGGAGTGGCGTTCGACGAGCGCCGCGGGATCGTTCCCAACGATCACGGCAGGGTGACCGACAGGGTGTACGTCACGGGGTGGATCAAGCGAGGCCCCAGCGGCGTCATCGGCACCAACAAGGCGTGCGCCAAGGAAACGGTCGCCGCCGTGCTCGAGGACTTCGAATCCGGCCGACTCGCGCGTTCGGTCGGCAGCCGCAAGGACGTGCGCGCTCTGCTCGATCGACGGCAGCCGGATCGTATCGGCTTCGAGGGGTGGCGATCGATCGACCGCGCCGAGACCGCACGGGCCGCCGGTACCGCCCGGCCGCGGGTCAAGCTCACCGACACGCGCGAGATGATCGCCGTGGCGCGGAAGAAGCGACGGCGCCTGTTCGCCCGATGAGTGCCGGTAGTACGGCTGCGAGCCCGGGAGTGGCTGCGGGGACCGGGAGCACCGGGACGGAACCGGCCGGGCGGGGTGCCCGCCCCGATTAGGCTCGGGGCATGCGTGCAGTGGTGGTGTCGGGCTTGTCGGGACCGGGTGCGATGACATTGACGGACGTCGCCGAGCCGTCGGGCGACGGGCTCGTGGTGATCGACGTCGAGGCCAGCGGTGTCTGCTTCCCGGATCTGCTCGTCACGTACGGCAAATACCAGCTTCGTCCGCAGCCGCCGTTCGTCCCCGGCACCGAGGTGGCCGGAGTCGTCGTCTCGGCGCCGGAGGGCAGCGGGTTCACTCCGGGGCAGCACGTGGTCGCGGCGCCGGGAATCGGCGGGTACGCCGAGAAGGTGGCGGTTCCCCCGGAGATGGTGCTGCCGATTCCCGAGGATCTGCCGTTCGATCGCGCGGCGTCGCTGATCATCAACTATCAGACGGTGGAGTTCGCGCTCACCCGCCGGGCGCGCCTGCAACCGGACGAGACCGTCGTCGTGCTGGGTGCGGCGGGTGGGGTCGGGACGGCGTCGATCCAGTTGGCGAAGGCGCACGGTGCCCGGGTGATCGCGGTGGTTCGCCGTGAGGGCGCCGACGACTATCTGCGCGAGCTCGGGGCGGACGAGGTCGTCCGGCTCGAAGACGGGTGGGGGGAGCGGGTCCGGGAACTCGCCGACGGAGGTGCCGACATCGTGATGGACCCGATCGGCGGTCCGAGCTTCGACGAGGCCGTGCGGGTGCTGGCGCCCGAGGGCCGGCTGGTGGTGATCGGCTTCGCCGGTGGCTCGATCCCCGAGATCAAGGTCAACCGTGTGCTGTTCCGCAACATCTCCGTCGTGGGCGCGGCGTGGGGAGAGTTCGTCCGCACCCGTCCGGAGGCGCTGCGCGAGGTCCACGAGTCGCTGATGGAGTTGGTCGGGGAAGGGCTCGAGCCGGTGGTCACCGTGCGCTACCCGATCGAGCGGGCAGCGGATGCGCTGATCGATCTCGAGGCCGGGCGCATTCTGGGCAAAGCGGTACTCGTGTACGGATAGAGAGCCGCCCGGGTGGAGATCGTCGCGCGCTGCCCCGTCAGTCGGGTGGATCCGGCCGGTCCACCAGCCGCGCCGAGCCCTGTGCCGCCGCGCAGAGGGTTTCGGTGCCCTCGGCGTCGACGGTGAAGATCTCGCAGCGGCACAGGGCCTGTTTGCGGCTCGAGTTCACGGTGCTCGCGACCGCGCGCAGCAGGGTGCCGGTTGCCGGCCGGAGGTAATCGATACCGAATCCCGCGGTGAGAATCCGTGGGCCGAGGACGCTTCCGGCCGCGAACGTCAACGCGTTGTCGGCGGCGTAGGCCAGGACACCGCCGTGTACGTACCCGTTCTGCTGGAGCAGATCCGGTCGGACGGGGATCTCGAGCACCGCCTCACCGTCCTGGAACCGGGTGATGCGCGCGCCCATCATCCGGCTGAAGGGCTGGGCCTCGAGAACTTCGGTGGCGATCGACGACATG
Source organism: Rhodococcus triatomae (assembly GCF_014217785.1). Lineage (NCBI taxonomy): Bacteria > Bacillati > Actinomycetota > Actinomycetes > Mycobacteriales > Nocardiaceae > Rhodococcus > Rhodococcus triatomae. The sequence goes on from NZ_CP048814.1 coordinate 3,398,204, forward strand.
GTTCTCCTCGTGTCCGGCAGTGGCGTGGTGGCCCCACCGAACCTAGTTCGGGGACGAGTCCGTCGCGAGCGTATTTGCCCGGGCCGCATCGTGTGGGCGGCAGACGAGCGTGTCTCCCCGGAATTGTCGGACCGCGCCGATACCCTGGTCGAAGAGCGATGGCCGGAAGCGAGGCAGGTCGTGGTCGACAGCAGTACGTGGGATGCAGACTGGCAGTTCTATGCGGTGGTCGAGACCACCGCGCGTGGTGGTCATCTGTTGGCGACCTTCGGCCCACGTCCCAGCGCACTCGATGCACTCGAACTCGCGGTGCGCTCGGTCAACCACACCGCGTATTCCCTTCTGGAACAGGGCATCGCGGGCAGTCCCGTGCAGGATCCGCGGCTCGTCGAGCAGTGCCCGATCACGTCGTTCACCATTCGCAGGCGCAGTACCAGCACCAGTGAGCTCGATCAGCGCTGGATGCTCACGGGAGGGAAGCGGCCCGGACGTGGACGGCGTTAGGCCTGAAGGGCGTTAGGCCTGAAGTGCAATAGGTCTGCAGGGGTGCATGCGCGTCAACGGCGTCCGGTGACGACCGAGCCGATCCCGGCGACGACGACGAGGGCTATGGCGAACAGGGTCACGCCCCCGAGCAGCTGACCGAGGACGAGCGCCCCGGCGAGTGCCGCCGCCGCGGGCTCGAGTGCGATCAGGACGGCGAACACCTTCTTGTGCAGGACTCTCAGGGACCACAGTTCCAGGGTGTACGGAACGACCGACGACAGCAGGGCCACCGCCGCCCCCACCGCGAGCACGGTGGGGTCGACGAGCACCGCCCCTCCGGAGGCGACGCCGAAGGGCAGAACGAGGACGGCGGCGACGATGCTGGCGCCGGCGAGTCCGTCCGCGCTCGGCAGCGTGGCGGCCAGGTTCGAGCCGGCCAGGATGTAGCCGGCCCAGGCAGTCGCGGCGACCAGGGCGAACCCGACACCCACCCCATCGAGTCCGCCGTGCTGGTCCCGGAGGCCGAGGAGGGCGACGCCCGCGAAGGCGAGCAGGACCCACAGCGCGTCCCTCGGGCGGCGAGTGAGGACGGCTGCCAGAGTCAGCGGCCCCAGGAACTCGATGGTGACCGCAGTGCCGAGCGGCAACCGGGACAGCGCCTCGTAGAACGCGGCGTTCATCACCGCCAGGGCCAGGCCCAGTGCGAGGACGCCGTGGAGTTGCGTGCGGGACCAGCGTCGCGGGTTCGGTCGCACGAGAACACCCAGGACGATTGCCGCGATGGTCAATCGTAGGAACACCGCGCCGCTCGCCCCGACCCGGTCGAACAGTGTGGTGGCGAAGGCCGCGCCGAACTGGACCGAGAGGATGGAGACGAGTACCGCAGCGGTCGGGAGTGCCTGCCCGCGGTCCTCGTGTGTGCTCACCCCGACAGTGTCCCCCGCCTGTCCTGCGCTGTCCTCACCCCTGTCCCGTCACGCCGAATTCACCGGCCCGCAGCGGAACCCGTCCAGGCGGGCGGTGACGGCGGTGGCGGTGGCGGGGACGTCGGCCCCGGGCCGTCGTACGCCCACACCGAGACCCAGTCGACGAGGAGATGCCCCGCGCTGTCGCCGTAGCCGTTGGTCTCGGTCTGCAGCTGCCACCGCATCGGACCGGACGGTACCCAGTCCGTGCTGTCGAGGACCACGACGTCGTCGAGCAGGTAGCGAATGCGTCCGGGCGTCCACTCGATCGTGTACGTGTGCCAGTCGGTGAACCGGGCGCCGATGTCGGTGGAGATCTCCTGGCAGCCGACGCACGCGCCCTGCCCGGCATGGTGGTGGTAGCCGAGGGCCGTGCCGGACAGGTGGCCTTCGGGGAAGTCGAACTCCCCGTCCTCGGGCCATCTCTCGGACTGCGGCCACAGCAGCCAGGCCGCGTAGTACTCGTCCATTCCCGGCGTGTCCACCCGCATCCGCGCCGAGTAACGCCCGTAGGTCTGATACTGGCCGACACCGTCGATGAGTGGTGACGGGTTGGCGCCCGCCGGAACCCCGTCGACCTGGTGCAGGTGGAAGTCCAGGACTCCGTCGTGCACGCTGAGCACCCGGTCGGCACGGTAGGGCCGCTTCTGATAGGTGTCGGGGTAGCACCGTGGGTAGACGCGCCACTTCTGGCCCTGCGCACCGGTGTAGACGATGTCGTCGGGTGAGCATTCGTTCGCCCAGGAGCCGGTGGGTGCATCGGCGGTGAAGTCGTCGGCGAAGATGTGCCGCCACCCGGGGAGATCGCCGACCGGAACGGGAACCCCGGAGGGGGCGGCTGGTTGCGCGATTCCTCCGGGAGCCATGACTGTCAGTATGGCCGCCACGACGACGGCGACGACGGTGGTCCGGCGCGGTGGCCGAACGTGTGCGCGGTTCTGCTGCCGGGTGCTCCCGGGTCTTCCCACCTCGGTGGTCACAGCCGAAAAGCTAGCCAGCGGATCGAGGTTACGGATGGGTACGGTCGAATTCGGAATCCGTTCGGGGTGGATATCGGCCGGAATGAGGCACGATGGGAACCGTGCCGCAATCGCAGCCGCCGCTGTCGGGGCGGGTCGCCCTGGTGACGGGTGTCGGTCGCCGCCGCGGTATCGGCTTCGCGGTGGCCCGTCGCCTCGCCGGAATGGGTGCCGACCTGTTCCTCACCCACTACCGGCCCCACGACGAACTGCAACCCTGGGGAGCCGACGACCCGGCCGAACTGCGTGCTGCGCTGATCACGGAGTTTCCCGGCACCAGGGTGGTCGACGAGGGCGCCGATCTTGCCGATCCGGGCGCGCCGCGCGCCGTCGTCGATGCCGCGGTCGCCGCCTTCGGGCATCTCGACATCCTGGTGTGCAACCAGGCGCGCAGCGGGGGAGACGGTGCGCTGGCGGATCTGGACGCGCAGATGCTCGACGGTCACTGGCACGTCGATGCGCGTGCGACCCTGCTGCTCACCCAGGAGTTCGCGCGTCGGCACGACGGGCGGAAGGGCGGCCGGGTCGTGTGGATGACCTCGGGGCAGAATCTGGGTCCTCTGCGCGGAGAAGTGGCCTATGCCGCGGCCAAGGCCGCGCTCGCGGGAGTGTTGCCGACCGTCGCCGACGAGCTCGTGGACAGTGGCATCGTGCTCAACGCGGTCAACCCGGGACCGGTCGACACCGGCTACCTTTCCGTCGACACCGCCGACCGGAGCCCCGAGATCGTGCGAGCGGTCCGGGCGGCGTTCCCCGGGGGCCGGCCCGGCGAGCCGGACGATCCGGCTCGGCTGATCGCCTGGCTGGTGTCCGACGAGGCTCGGTGGGTTGTCGGTCAGGTGATCGATTCCGAGGGTGGGTTCCGGCGTTCCCGCTGGTGAGTGCCGCCAGTGGCTCCGGTGAGGACGAACATCCGGTGAAATACAAGCAAGCAAGCTTGCTTTTTTGGAGTCCCGATGTGATGCTGGCCTCATGGTTGAGCTGGGACCCTTCGTGGAGGATCTGCGGGCCGAGAGCGAGGCGCTCGACGCGCTGGTCGCCGAGCTCGCGCCCGAGGACTGGACGCGTGCCACGCCCGCAGCGGGCTGGACGATCGCGCATCAGATCGGGCATCTGAACTGGACGGACGAGGCTGCCCTCGTTGCGGCCACCGACGCCGAGGAGTTCGCCCGCGGCCTGCAGGCCGCGGCGGCGAACCCCACCGGATTCGTCGACGACGGCGCCGAGGAGAAGACGCACCTACCGCCGGGGCAGTTGCTCGACGAATGGCGAGTCGGACGGGAGAAGCTGGCGCAGGCACTCCTCGCACAGCCCGAGGGCACGAAGATCCCGTGGTTCGGCCCGCCGATGAGCGCGGTCTCCATGGCGACGGCCCGGCTGATGGAAACGTGGGCGCACGGACGCGACGTCGCCGACGCCCTCGGTGTGACACCGGAGCCCACGTCCCCGTCTCAGGAGCATCGCCCACCTCGGGGTCCGGACCAGGAACTTCGCCTATCTGATGAACGGACGGCAGGCTCCTGCCGACGAGTTCCGGGTGGAGTTGACCGCGCCCGACGGCTCGGTGTGGGCCTGGGGGCCCGAGGACGCGGAGCAGAGCGTGCGAGGCAACGCCGAACACTTCTGTCTGCTCGTCACCCAGCGCGCCCACCGGGACGACCTGGATCTCGTGGCGAGCGGTGACGATGCGAACGAATGGCTCTCCCTCGCACAGGCATTCGCCGGCCCCAGCGGCGGCGGCCGGGAGGCGGGTTCGCGATGACCGTGCGTATCGGCAACTGTTCCGGCTTCTACGGCGATCGTTTCGACGCCATGAGCGAGATGCTCGAGGGTGGCGAGCTGGACTATCTCACGGGCGACTATCTCGCCGAACTGACCATGCTCATCCTCGGCCGCGACCGGATGAAGAACCCGGAACGGGGCTACGCCAAGACCTTTCTGCGGCAGGCGGAACAGTGCCTGGGGACCGCCCTGGACAAGCGCGTGAAGATCGTCGCGAATGCCGGCGGCTTGAACCCGGCCGGTCTCGCGGAGGCACTGCGCGAGGTCGCCCGGCGTCTCGGACTGGATGCGCGGATCGCGCACGTCGAGGGCGACGATCTCATCGCCCGGGCGGACGAGTTGGGCTTCGTCGACGCCGGTCAGCCGGCACCGCTGACCGCCAACGCGTATCTCGGGGCGTGGGGAATCGTGGAGTGCCTCGGGGCAGGCGCGGACGTCGTCGTCACCGGGCGGGTCACCGACGCGTCGGTCATCGTCGGCCCGGCGGCGGCCCATTACGGCTGGAAGCGCGAGGATGTCGACCAGCTCGCCGGTGCCGTGGTCGCGGGCCACGTGATCGAGTGCGGTGCCCAGGCCACCGGGGGCAACTTCTCGTTCTTCACCGAGATCGCCGATCTGTCCCGGCCCGGGTTCCCGATCGCCGAGATCGAGCCCGACGGCTCGTCCGTCATCACCAAGCACCCGGGAACCGGCGGACTGGTCAGCGTCGACACCGTCACCGCCCAGTTGCTCTACGAGATCACCGGAGGCCGCTACGCGGGCCCCGACGTCACCGCGCGGATCGACACCGCCGTGCTGTCCGCGGACGGCCCGGATCGGGTACGGATCAGCGGCGTACGAGGCGAGGCACCGCCGCCGACGCTCAAGGTCTCGCTCAACTCGCTCGCCGGATTCCGCAACGAGGCGGTGTTCGTGCTCACCGGTCTCGACATCGACGCCAAGGCGGATCTGGTGAGGCGTCAGGTCGAGGCGGGGCTGGCGCAGCGTCCCGCCGACCTGGACTGGACGCTGGCCCGCACCGATCACGCCGACGCCGACACGGAGGAAGCGGCGAGCGCACTGCTGCGTTGCGTGGTCCGGGATCCGGACCCGAACGTCGTCGGCCGCCAATTCTCCTCGATCCCCGTGGAACTGGCGTTGTCGAGCTATCCCGGCTTCACTCTCACCGCACCACCGGGCGCGGGGCAACCGTACGGCGTGTTCACGCCCGGGTACGTCGATGCCGCCGAGGTGCCGCACGTCGCGGTGCTCCCGGACGGTACCCGGGTGGTCATCGCTCCGGCGCCGGTGACCCGTGCGCTCGAGGACCCGTCCGCGCCGGCGGCGCCTGCGCTCGGGGAGTTCGGGCCCACCGTCCGGGTGCCGCTGGGTCGTGTCGCCGGGGCACGCAGCGGAGACAAGGGCGGCAACGCCAACCTCGGAGTGTGGGTCCGCACCGACGAACAGTGGGCCTGGCTCGCGAACACCCTCACCGTGGATGCGGTCCGGGAGCTGCTGCCCGAGGCGGCGTCCCTGACCGTCACCCGCTCTCTGCTGCCGCATCTGCGCGCGGTCAACTTCGTGATCGAGGGAATCCTCGGCCGGGGAGTCGCCTCGCAGGCCCGATTCGACCCGCAAGCCAAGGGCCTCGGTGAGTGGCTGCGGTCGCGTCACGTCGACATACCGGAATCGCTTCTGCCGAAAGGACACTCCGCGTGAGTATCTGGAACACCGAAGAGCGTGGGCAATTACGCAAGACCGTTCACGGATTCGTGCAGCGACATGTGCTGCCGCAGCTCGACGAGTGGGAGCGGGCCGGGGAGATCCCCCGGGACCTGCACCGTACGGCCGCGGAACTCGGCCTGCTCGGCGCGGGCTTCCCGGAGGAGGTCGGAGGTTCCGGCGGCGACGTCGCCGACGCCGTGACCGTGTGCGAGGAGATGCATTACGCGGGCGCCTCGGGTGGACTGTTCGCCTCGCTCTTCACCTCGGGAATCGCGCTTCCACACCTGGTCGCAGCGGGGGATCCCGACCAGATCGACCGGTGGGTGCGGCCGACTCTCGCCGGGGAGAAGATCGGATCGCTCGCGATCACCGAGCCGGGCGGCGGATCGGACGTCGGTCACCTGCGGACCACCGCCGTCCGCGACGGCGACCACTACGTGGTCAACGGCGCCAAGACGTTCATCACCTCCGCCTGCCGCGCCGACTTCGTGGTGACCGCCGTCCGGACCGGAGGGACGGACCGTCCCGGTGCGTCCGGCGTGTCCCTGCTGGTGATCGAGAAGGGCACACCGGGATTCGAGGTCTCGCGCAAGCTGGAGAAGATGGGCTGGCTCGCGTCCGACACCGCCGAGCTGTCCTTCGTCGATGCCCGGGTGCCGGTGGGCAATCTCGTCGGTGCGGAGAACTCCGGATTCGCACAGATCGCGCAGGCGTTCCTCACCGAGAGGATCGCACTGGCCGCCCAGGCGTACGCCAGTGCGCAGCGGTGTCTGGATCTGACCCTGTCCTGGGTTCGCGATCGCGAGACCTTCGGGCGGCCGTTGATCAGCAGGCAGTCGGTACAGACGACCGTGACCGAGATGGCACGCCGGATCGACGTCGCGAGAGTCTATACCCGCAACGTCGTCGAGCGGTCCCTGGCCGGAGAGGGCGACCTCATCGCCGAGGTCTGCTTCGCCAAGAACACCGCCGTCGAAGCCGGTGAGTGGGTGGCGAACCAGGCAGTTCAGTTGTACGGCGGGCTCGGGTACATGCGCGAGAGCGAGGTCGAACGACAGTACCGGGACATGCGCATCATCGGGATCGGCGGCGGAACCACCGAGATTCTCACCGGGCTGGCAGCGAAACGATTGGGGTACCAGGCATGACCGCACTCAACTCGACCCTGGACACCGGGTCGGACGAATACGCCGAGGCCGCGAAGGCCATGGCGGCCAAGCTCGACGAACTCGACACCGACTACGCGAAGGCGCTCGGTGGTGGCGGCGAGAAGTACGTCGAGCGCCATCACAAGCGCGGCAAGTTGCTCGCGCGGGAACGGATCGAGTTGCTGCTCGACCCGGATTCGCCCTTCCTCGAGCTGTCGGCGCTGGCGGCCTGGGGCAGCGAGTTCCCGGTCGGAGCGAGTGTCGTCGTCGGGATCGGGGTCGTCGAGGGCGTCGAGTGCCTGATCGTCGCGAACGACCCGACGGTGCGCGGCGGAGCCAGTAACCCCTGGACACTGCGGAAAGTGTTCCGGGCCAACGAGATCGCCCAGCAGAACCGCCTTCCGGTGATCTCGCTGGTCGAGTCCGGTGGTGCGGATCTGCCCACGCAGAAGGAAGTCTTCATCCCCGGCGGTAAGATGTTCCGGGACCTGACCCGGGCATCGGCGGCCGGAATCCCCACCATCGCGCTGGTGTTCGGCAACTCCACGGCCGGCGGCGCATACATCCCCGGGATGTCCGACCACGTCGTCATGGTCAAGGAACGGTCCAAGGTCTTCCTCGCCGGGCCGCCCCTGGTGAAGATGGCCACCGGTGAGGAATCCGACGACGAGGCGCTCGGTGGAGCCGAGATGCACGCCCGCACGTCCGGGCTCGCCGACTACTTCGCCGTCGACGAGCAGGACGCGATCCGTATCGGACGGTCGATCGTGCGCCGGCTCAACTGGACGAAGAAGGGGCCGGCACCGCGCGCGGAGATCGCCGAGCCGCTCGCCGATCCCGAGGACCTGCTGGGCATCGTCCCCACCGACCTGAAGATCCCGTTCGATCCGCGCGAGGTGATCGCCCGGATCGTCGACGGCTCGGACTTCGACGAGTTCAAACCGCTGTACGGCTCGTCCCTGGTGACCGGATGGGCGCAGCTGCACGGCTATCCCATCGGCATCCTCGCCAATGCGCGGGGCGTCCTGTTCAGCGAGGAGTCCCAGAAGGCCACCCAGTTCATCCAGCTGGCGAATCGCTCGAACACCCCGTTGCTGTTCCTGCACAACACCACCGGCTACATGGTGGGCAGGGAGTACGAGGAGGGCGGCATCATCAAGCACGGTGCGATGATGATCAACGCCGTCTCCAACTCGACCGTTCCGCACCTGTCGATCCTCATGGGGGCGTCGTACGGTGCCGGTCACTACGGCATGTGCGGCCGCGCCTTCGACCCACGCTTCCTCTTCGCGTGGCCGAGCGCGAAGTCCGCGGTGATGGGCGGGGCGCAGCTAGCCGGCGTCATCTCCATAGTCGGCCGGGCCGCCGCGGAAGCGCGTGGCCAGGCCTTCGACGAGGAGGCCGACGCCGGGATGCGCGCGATGATCGAGAACCAGATCGAGGCCGAGTCGCTTCCTGCCTTCCTGTCCGGCCGCATCTACGACGACGGCATCATCGACCCCCGCGACACCCGCACGGTGTTGGGAATGTGCCTGTCCGCCATTGCCACCGCCCCGATCGAAGGCACCGCCAACTTCGGTGTCTTCCGTATGTGAGGAACGCGAGATGTTCAGTACTGTTCTGGTCGCCAACCGCGGAGAGATCGCCCGCCGAGTGTTCGCCAGTTGCCGCGCCGCCGGTCTGGGCACGGTGGCGGTGTACTCCGACGCGGATGCCGACAGCCCACACGTCGCCGAGGCCGATGCCGCGGTGCGGCTGACGGGGAACACTCCGGCCGAGACCTATCTGCGCGGGGACCTCGTGATCGACGCCGCCCGGGCCGCCGGTGCGGACGC